>JAFZRZ010000076.1 GCA_017619635.1 Lachnospiraceae bacterium
GACCAAGAGTTTGCTTACAGCTTCCTTCAGATTCCACCTCGCAATGGACACCCTTGCTGTTCAGCTATACACTTCCTCGTTGCCTAGGCGTGTTTGGGACTTTCACCCATTAGAGCGCGCCCATGGCGCGCAAACAAAGAGCAAAATAGACTGCTCTATTCTGCTCTTATAACCGTCTTTCCTACAATCTGATCTCTTTGGGGAACGCTTCTTTTCTCATGATCCCCCACATCTTGTCTATATATGCAAGAGTATAGAAATTCTCATAGTAGTGATAATAAAATGCTCCTTTATAAGTAAGTGAATATATTCCGTTATCTTCACGGACAAATCCAAGGATCTTTGCAAGCCTAAACTCCAAGCCAAAATAATCATTAAGAGATTCTCCAAAGAATTTATCAAAGCTTTTCGGATCGAGTCTTGTACTGTACAGTGTCCAGAACAGATAATAGACCATTCTCTGTCTTTTTGAGAAACGTATGGTCAGAGATGTCGGAAGACTGTTTATATCTATCCTCTTACAGTACTCCTCAACATTAAATGTGTTTATCTTGAAACTGTCCTTTAAAAGTGTTGTCGCTGAACATCCAAAGCCAAGGAAATTGTCCCTGGTCATTGACGAATATCGCGCATCCTTTTTTGAAGAGAATGTCCAGATACTGTTTCTTGTATATCCCTTCTTTTCACAATACTCAGTTATGCTGTCAAGAAGTTTTCTCTTATCGTGCTTTTGCATGGTACTGACTTTACTTGCAGTAAATGTGAAATCGATAAACGGATAGATGGCCACATGGTTTGCACCTATGCTAAATGCCATATCAATGTCTGATTTTAATTCCTCAAATGTCTGATTAGGAAGTGCAAATATCAGATCCATTGATACTGTTTCAAAAGATACTTCCTTTAGGACACTTTGAAGTTTATCTGCTGCAACGCTCTTTCTTCCCAGGATACTCTGGTATTTATCATTAAAAGACTGTATACCGATGCTTATCCTTGTCACACCGGCATCTTTAATCTTTAAGAGAGTCTCCGTATCCACATCATCGGGATGAAGTTCTATGCCTATCCCGTCCGTTATCACGAAATGCTCGTTTATGGCTGATATTATCTCACCAAGTCTGTCTACGGCCAGTGCAGGCGTCCCTCCGCCAAAATACAGACTTGTGACCTCCTTTTTGCCCTCGTGCTGCCTTCCGATAAGGTGGATCTCTTTTATCAAAGCATCTATGTATCTGTCACACTCTTTACTTTCATATCTCACCTTACAGTACGGACAGAAATTGCAGATACTCCTGCAAAAAGGTATGTGAACATACAGTCCAAGATTTTCACACTCACCAAAAGGCAATCTCTCATCATATTCATTTCTGAAAATAAAAGGTCTGGTCGAACGGGTAAGCCACATCCTTGTCAGATCGGTTCGTATGCCCATCATTCCTCCTAGATATATTTCAAATAAGTCCTAAGCATTTCATTGATGATCTTTATGTTTCCTCTGAACAAAAGCGTATACTCCGCCACAAAGAAATATCCGCACTCATCACACAGTCCTTCCACATCTATGCATCTGCCGCAGACTGATATCTTTCCGTTCTCAATAACCAGACACTGATGGCAGGGTGTAGGAAAACTGTTGTTTATAAGATAAGGGAATGCACTCTTAAGGTTAAATACCGGAACATTCTCCTTCATCATCTGTATTATAACATCACAGCATTCCTTCTTTTCTTCTTTTGACAGAGCAAGCTGCCTTGTATCCGGGTAAGGTGTATGGAAATTAAAGGAAACCGCTCTCACATTCTTTGTGTCACGAGCTGTCAGACATACATCACGTATCGCACTCTTATTTATCTGATTGACAGCCATATAGAAGCATATATTGTCAGAGGTGGCATTCTTTATATTCTCCATTATGGTGTCGTATGTGTCTCCTCTTACGGCGTTATGATGTTCTCTGTCACCGTCTAAGCTCAAAAGGATAAGATCCGCCTCAGGAAGGTCGATCGGATATGTTCCGTTGGTAACGACATTCACGATAAGAAATCCCATCTCTTTTGCCTCTGTGACAAGATCCTTTAACGTCTTCTGTCCATCTCTCCAAAGAAATGTCTCACCGCCGCAAAAGAAAAGGATCCTTACTCCCATATCATACAGCTGTCTCATCTCTTTCTTTATCTGATCGTAAGGATATACTACTGCCGTGATATTGTTAACAGAACAGTGCTTGCATTTAAGATTGCACTTGTCTGTCAGTATCACTGTTCCGAGTATCGGATCTTTTTTTCTAAGCAGTACTGTTTTAATTCCAAATTTCGCAAGCTCGATAAAACTTGAGATCTTCATGGTCACTCCTAAGTCTTTTTACATAAAAACAGAGGATCGCTCGATGCAATCCCCTGACTTTGTTTTTAATATCATGCATTGGTCTCTACAACGAGAGAACATCCTGCGGCATGCATATATACGCTCTCTTCACCGATAGTATCCATATCGTAAGGCGTGAGCTGATATACGTAATAATTCAGCCAGTTAGTGTAAAGAGTGTTGGCATGAGCTCTCCACAACAGTTTAGGTTTTTCATTCGGATCATCGTTCGGATAATAATTCTTCGGAACCTTTATATCAAGTCCTTTGGCCACATCTCTTTTGTATTCATTTTCAAGGGTTCTTCTGTCATATTCAAAATGTCCCTGAACAAAGATCTGTCTTCCGTTTTGAGCTATGCACAAACATGCTCCTGCCTCATCTGATTCAGCAAGTACAGTGAGTGCATCACAACCATGTATTGCCTCTCTGGAAACCTCTGTGTATCTGCTGTGAGGAACCCAGAACTCATCATCAAATCCTCTCACAAGAGGTGTTCTTCTGTTTAACACCCTGTGTCTGTAAAGACCAGAGAGTTTTTCAGGAAGTTTCTGTTTGTTTAAACCATAATGATAGTGAAGTGCAGCCTGTGCGCCCCAGCAGATATGGAACGTGCTTGTGACATTGCTCTTTGTCCATTCCATGATCTTGCACAGTTCATCCCAGTAATCAACCTCTTCAAACTCCATGAGTTCCACGGGAGCTCCTGTGATTATCATACCGTCAAACTTTCTTGACTTTATATCCTCAAATGTCACATAGAACTTGTTTAGATGATTTGCAGATGTATGAGTGGATTCATGTGATGATAACTTCACAAATGTAACATCCACCTGCAAAGGAGTATTGGACATCGATCTTAAAAGATGCCATTCTGTATCCTCTTTTACAGGCATAAGATTAAGTATGGCTATCTGCAGCGGACGGATGTCCTGATGAGTAGCCCTGTCCTCATCCATAACAAATATATTTTCCGCCTCCAGTATCTCTTTGGCGGGAAGATCGCTCTGAATCTTTACAGGCATGTGTAAGCCTCCTGCTCTTTGGCTGAAATAATTATCAACCGCATTTTCCAATATATTGTACTATAAAATGCACTTAAGTGCCATATGATTGTGTTTTGTATACTTCCACTTATTTACACATTCTATTTGTTAATCAATAGAATACATTTCCATCCTCCAAATTCTTAAGATACTGACATGCTTTAGCATATAATAAATTGGGATGAATGCATTTTTTTGCTTTTGAACACTCCTGATATCGTGAACAACATGCAAATCCAGCAGCCTTAGGCGTGTAATCAAGAATTCCCTTTTTAATACAATCAACTAAACATTCTATAAATTCTGTTGAATCTTTTTCAAATCTTTTTTTTTCGTCTGTTTCTTTAAAGCTTTTTGAATAAACCTCAACTATGTTGGGATTACTTTTCAGTATGTTCTCTTTCACTCGTGCCAAAACCGTATTTCTGCTACTATCTCTTCTATCCTCAACAAGATCTGGTTCATAAACACAGACAGCATATGATGATACTTCACCACTTTTACCCTTATTGGCCATAATTGAGAACGAATGCTTCATTAAACCATTCTTTTTTTCTATATTATCAAATAGTGATGTTAATTTTACTTGCCATTCTTCAATAACATCAACCTCTACTAATTCTTCATCATTTTTTTCAAAACTTTCATAGTTTTTTGATGATATTATTTCTCTAGAATCATTTAAAACAAAAAAGTCATCACCTTCATCATTCAATAATGATCCATATGTTAGATACTCATATACCAAATGATTTATAACACAGTCTTCTATGGCTCTATGAGCTTTTGAATAATCAATGTTAAACTCCTTCGAGAGACATTCCAAGTTATGATGCTTTAAATTAGGTAAGTTTTCTCTAGCCAAATACAATGTATCTACATAATCATTTGGAAAATGACACTTCAATACTTTAGTATACGCATCTTCCAAAAACTTACTATCAAATGTAGTAAAATTATGTCCTACAACAACGCTATCTGCCAGAAAAGCTTTTAATTCTTCTAATGCTTCTCTTGGCTCTACTCCAAACATATATAGCATATCGTTAGAAATTCCGGTCTTTTTTTCAACTATCTTAGAAATTTCTACGTCAGTCTTAACCAAAACATTAAATCGACCAACTTCTTTTCCAGCCTCATACTTAATGGCTCCAATCTCTGTAATCTCATCTATTAGATGATTTGAACCAGTCGTTTCTAAATCTATTACTATATAACTATCTAATATACGTTCTACTCTTTCTCCGCATTTACCAGAAATGTCCCCTTGTATTTCAGTATTTCCTTCAATCTCTTTCAGAAATGATATCTTTTGCATATCAGAAAGATAATCACCTAAAATGCATACTTTTTTTCCATCATCAAGTGTAATCCTAAGGCATTTGCTTCCGCTTGGAACTAATGTTTCTATGACTTCATAGTTAATTACATTAGCCTGCCTCCATGTATAAGACTCTGTTTTATACCAATAAACCAAATCCTTTGTTACTGGTAACCCAATTTCTTTTCTTAACTCTCTAGTATCATTTGCATTTAATGGTGTAAACTCTGTTGCCATATAGCCTCCAATAATATATTCATAGAGTTATTCTTTTTTATATTCATCCTATGCATAAAATTCTCTCAAAATAATTCAAGAAATCATATTTAATAATTCCTCTTCTGAGATTATATTAACACCTAATGATTGAGCCTTTGTAAGCTTGCTCCCAGGTGCTTCACCAACGACTAAATAATCAGTCTTTTTACTTACTGAGCCGGTACATTTTCCACCATTATTCTCAATTAAATCAGTTACTTCTTTTCGATCCAAATTAGGAAGTGTTCCTGTTACGACAAACGTTAGTCCCTTGAGCTTTTCGCTGGTTACTGCACTTTCTGATATATTCATTGATACACCTGCAGCCTCCAATTCGTCTATAATCTTACGATTCTTGGGTTCATCAAAAAATTTTCTTATATACTCTGCTGTAATCTCTCCTATATCATTAATTGCCGTCAATTCTTCATATGTCGCATTCATTAATTCTTGAATCGAAGAAAAATGCTTCATGATCAATTTTGCTGTATTCTTTCCTACATTTCTTATTCCTAACCCAGTTAATAATTTACTAGGATCGTTACTTTTTGATTTTTCAATTGTTTCTAAAACTTTAACTGTTCCCTTTTCTTTTCCAAATACATTATTAGCAATCAGTTCTTCCTTATAAGCATCTAATTTATAGATATCAGCAAAATTATTTATATATCCATTTTTTATCAATGTATCAATGATGGAATCACCCAAGCCAATTATATTCATGGCGTCAATCGAACAAAAATAAGACAGAGTTCTAGATAATTGGGCCTTGCAAAGAGAATTCTCACATCGAATGTCTGCTGTATCCTCTTCATTAACAAACAAACTTCCACATACAGGGCATCTATCGGGTGTATTAAAAATTATTTTGGGAGCGGTTACACAACCATTTAATTTGGGAATTATTTCACCACTTTTGAATAATTTATACTCTCCTCCAATACCAATTTTCATTTCATTGATGTAATCCTGATTATGAAGAGTGGCTCTCGTAACTTTTGTACCACATAATCTTGCAGGCTTACCTGTTTCTTTATCATGAAATACACCTGTATAAGTCGTCTTTCCAGTTCTTCCAACGTCAACTAATATCTCATCAATAACAACAACCCTCTCTTCTGGTGGATATTTATACGCAATATGTCCACTTGAATACTTACTACCTGCAGGGAAATCATTTCGATAATTAATTTGATCAATCTTTATAACTGCCCCATCAATGTCATATTCAAGTTCATTTCTCATCTCAGCGATTTCATCGATTGTCTTAATAATTTCATCAGATGTCGAACACTTCTTATGGTATACAGTTTTTACTCCATTATTTGATAAAAAATCCATTCCATAACTATGACTTCCCATTAACTCCTCAGGGCCATTTTGAATATTAAAGACAAACATTTTCAAGCCACGTTCTTTAGTAACACTTGAATCTAGCTGTCTCAATGTTCCTGCAGCTAAATTACGTGGATTCGCTGCAATTTTCTTGCCAGCCTGTTCCTGTTCGGCATTAAATTTTTCAAATTCACTATGAGCCATATAAACCTCGCCACGTAGTTGTAGTGACTCATACGGCAATTTTAAAATCTTTTTGACATCAGAAATCTCTAGGGCGTTTTTGGTTACATCCTCGCCCACAAGACCATCGCCTCTAGTTTCGGCCAAAGTAAGATTCAGAAATCCATATTTATTTCTCTCGTATCTAAGAGTCATAGAAAGACCATCAATTTTCGTTTCAACAGAAAAAATACAATCTGGGTGTACAGATTTTACTTTATCCACCCAAGCAACGACATCCTCTTTAGAAAAAACGTCTTCAATTGATAACATAGGAACATCATGAGTGACTTTTACTCCTGCTTCTCTTTTAGCAGTTCCACCGATTTTTTGAGTGGGTGAATCGGGTGTAACCCAGTCAGGATTCTCTTTCTCGACTTTTTTAAGTTTAATCATCAGCTGATCATATTCATAATCGCTTATTTCCGGATCGTCCTGATTGTAATAACGATCCATGTGGTAATCTATTGTTTCACAAAGTTTGATATATTCTTCTTTACTCATATCCATTCCCATTGATAGTATATTTTACATTCCAAGTTCGCCGTAGAGTCCTTTAAGCTCCTCTACAGATAATCTGCGGTATGTTCCCGGTCTTAACTTTCCCAGTTCTATATTTGCAACCCTGGTTCGCTGCAGTGCAGAGACGTTATAGCCCAGCTCCTTGCACATCCTTCTGATCTGCCTATTCAGCCCCTGTGTGAGGATTATCCTGAATGTGTAAGGTCCGATAATATCCACCTTACACGGCTTTGTCTTTCTGTTTAATTCACTTAAGAAAACACCGGCTTCCATCTTCTCTTTAAAATCGGGTGCAAGGTTCTTTGTCACTCTCACATAGTATTCCTTCTCATGATCGGCGCTTCCCTTCATGAGCTTATTTATCAGATCACCGTCATTGGTCATCAATAGAAGTCCTTCACTCTCCTTATCAAGTCTTCCCGCATAGGTGACCCTTATCGGATAATCAAAAGCATCTTTCAGTGTCTTATCGGCAAACTTATCCTTCTCGGTACAGGTTATCCCGATCGGTTTATAATATGCCAGTACGACCTTGTCATCCTTCTTACCAAGCTTTCTTCCGTTACAGATGACTTCATCCGTATCAGACACTTTCGTACCGGGATCCGCTACTTTTCCGTTCACCTTTACCTTACCTGCCTCAATGAGCCTGTCCGCCTCACGTCTTGAACAGATGCCGCACTCGGCTATATATTTGTTTAATCTCGTCATCTGACTCATGTTTCCGTCTTATCCTCCGGAAGTTTTAAAAAGAATGATATCGTAAAAGGTATACAGATAAAGAAGGTCGTGATATCGGCAACGGCCTGGGCTATCTGTATCCCGAACAGCCCGAAAATGTAGCTTAATATCAACAGTGCGGGTATAAAGCACACACCGTTTCTTAACGTTGATAAAAGCGTGGCATTGAATTTATAGCCTATGCTTTGGAACATCATGTTGTTACATACCTGGAACGGCACAAAGAACAGTGATATACACTGCGCATGCATTGCTATTATACCTATCTCTATGACTTTGGGATCATCCCTGAACACCTGGATAAAAGCACCCGCATTCATATATACCGTGACAGCCGCTATACCAAGCAGGATGGAACCAAAAGTTAATGTGAAGAAAAAGCCCTTCTTTACTCTCGAATACTTTCCCGCTCCGAAATTGAATCCCGCAACAGGCTGGAATCCCTGTCCTATTCCGAGTGCCACACTGAATATGAACATGCTTATCCTGTTAACTATGCTCATAGCCGCTATAGCCGCATCTCCGTAGTTACCCGCTGTATTGTTCAGTAACATAGTGGAGATCGAAGCAAGTCCCTGACGGGCAAGGCTTGGAAGTCCTGTGGTCACTATATCTCCCACGGTCTCAAGATCAAATCTGACATAAGAAAGAGCAAATGAGCTCTGCGTCTTCTTTCTTAAAAACATGCTAAGAAGTATGGACCAGGATATGTACTGTGATATCGCTGTTGCCAGACCTGCGCCAAGTATGCCCATACCCATATACTGCATAAAGAGAGCATCAAGGAAGATGTTTATGATACCTCCCGATGTGAGTCCGATCATAGCAAAGAATGCTCTTCCCTCATATCTTAGGATGTTGTTCATAACACAGCTCGATACAAGGGCAGGTGCTGCAAACAGTATGCAGCTTGCATATGTTTTGGCATACGGTAAGATCGTATCCGTGCTGCCAAGAAGTTTCATCAAAGGTGTTAAAAATGTCATTGCGAGTATCAGAATAAATGTACCCGCTATCAGTGCGGAATAAAAACTCGTTGCAGAGAACTTTCTTGCACTTTCTATATCCTTTGCTCCAAGCTTTCTGCTTATGATGCTTCCGGCGCCATGTCCGAACATGAATCCTATGGCCTGAAGGATCGCCATGAGTCCAAGCACTATTCCTGTTGCACCGCTGGCGGATGTGTTTATCTGTCCAACGAAATATGAATCCGCCATGTTATATATACTGGTGACAAGCATGCTTATGGTTGTCGGAAGACCGAGTTTAAGTATCAGACTCTCCACAGGCTGCTTTGTCATCATGTCATATTGTGAATCGTATTTTTTCATTCTTTTAAACCTTTTAAATCATCCAAATCATTATAGCACATATGCGTGATTTGTTTTATTATTAAAGCATGAGAAATATTATAGGAATAGATATAGGTACAACAAATATTGAATATATCCTGACAGATGAAAATAAAAAACCTCTGTCTGATCTTTTAGATCCCAATCCGCTCTCTGCTTTCGGTCTTGATGTCATGACAAGGATCGCCAAAGCAAACGATGGAAAGCTAGGTGAGATGTCATCCATTTTAAGAGATACTCTAAAAAAAGATATCCTTAAACTGACAGACGGATATTCTCCTGCTGATATTTTAAGTATCAGTATCGCTGCCAATACCACCATGGTCCATATTCTGATGAATTATGACTGTAAAAATCTCGGCAGCTATCCTTTTTCACCTGTTCATATTGAAGAGATAAATACTTTTTCAGATACCATCGGACTGACTGATGATCTGTCAATACCCGTGAACATCACTCCTGGCTTCTCTGCTTTTGTCGGCGGTGATATTCTAAGCGGTCTTAAGACCCTGCCTGAGTGTGATGATCATCTTTTTATCGACCTTGGTACCAATGCCGAGATGGTGCTTAATCTCGGAAGCAGTACATATATAACCTCCGCTGCTGCGGGACCTGCATTTGAGACATGTTCAAAAGGTCATGCCTCTGATGCGATAGACTCTCTTATATATATGCTTGAAAACAACATAATGGATGATACCGGTCTTTTATCTGACGAATACTTTGATTCCGGTTATGACTGTATGGGCATGCATTTCTCACAAAAAAAGATAAGGGATATGCAGATGGCCAAATCAGCTATAAGAACAGGCATAGATCTTCTTATCTCTTCAGCCGTAAAAGAATTATCAGCCGATGAACGTATAACAGATACGCTTAAAGTGTTTATCGCAGGTACTTTCGGTTACAACCTTGATATAGATAACTGTATCAAGCTGGGTATGTTCCCTTCATGGTTTAAAGACAAAGCCATCGCTGTCGGAAACACATCGCTTAAGGGCACACTTATAAACGGATCTTATATCAATAAAAATATCAGAGAGATCTTTTTGGCAAATCTCCCTGATTTCAATGACTGTTATATCAAAAATATGAACCTTTCCTGACCTTTACCAGTGATCGTAGGGACAGGCAGCGTTTTTCTTTACGCATCTTAATTCCACATAACAACCACAGGCGCCACAAAAAGCGTCCTTCAGATAAGAACAGCGGCTGCATATCTGCAGCCGTTTATCATATACTTTATCATCTGCTTTTTCGCTCTTGTCCATAAGATCGATAAGCTTTTTTATCCTTGCCTCGTACTGCGCGGGATCTATATCCTTTAACAGGCACTTTGTGCAGGGTTTCTTTTGCAATCCTTCTTCCATGATGCTTTCCGCTGTCTTTATCTTTTGATCCTTAAACCTGTTACAGAACAAGCCGGTAAAACAACTTTGACACCCTTATCCGTTATGGTCACGTTCTCAAGCTTTTTGGTTGTAACAACTTCAGCATCATCAAATGTGTTATGTGCATCCATTGCACCCGTTACAACATAAGCTTCGACAGACGAGACCTTAAGATCATCAAAGTCTATCTCAACTTCCTTATCACTTTCAAGTGAAAGGTTGTTAAGAGTGATATTAACTGTTCCGTCCTCACTCACAGATACTGATTCGGTAACCTGAGGCACCTTGTTATCATCACCTGTTCCCTCTTGTTCAACTCCCGTTAAGAAGCTGTTTACAAGCTGTGCACCCTGATGATACTTAAACATGCGGAATACATGATATGTGGGCGTGAGTATCATCTTCTTTCCTTCTGTGAGGATCACTGACTGTAAAACATTGACAGTCTGAGCTATATTTGCCATCCTTACCCTGTCACAGTGCTTATTGAAGATATTTAAGTTGATACCCGCAACAAGGGCATCTCTCATGGTGTTCTGCTGATAAAGGAAACCGGGATTGGTACCCTCTTCAACGTCATACCAGCATCCCCACTCATCTACAACGAGAGCAAGTATCTTCTTGGGATCGTATTTGTCCATGATGTTACTGTGCTTTGTAACGATCTCATCCATCTTCAGAGTCTTGTAAAGAGTCGTATACCACTCCTCTTTGGTGAAATCTGTCGCACTTCCCTTATAATCCCAATCGTGGGGCAATGTATAATAATGCAATGATATGGCTTCGAGATTTCCGTGAAGATGATCAAAGCATCTTGTAAATAACCTGTTTAAGAGTTTTTCAGTCCAGTCATAATCAAAGTCAGAAGGTCCGCAGGCTATACGGTTTATCGGCTTCTCTTTGTCATACATCTTTACAAATGACTGATATCTTCTGTATACATCGGCATAGTACTCAGGATGCATATTTCCGCCGCATCCCCAGTTCTCGTTTCCGACACCGAAATAATCTACTCTCCAGGCTTTGTCTCTGCCGTTTTTTCTTCTCTCATTAGCAAGAGGAGACTCTCCGTCAAATGTCATGTATTCAACCCATTCAGACATCTCCTGAACGGTTCCTGAACCAACGTTTCCGTTTATATATGTCTTACATCCAAGCTGGTCACACAGTTCAAAGTACTCATGTGTACCGAAGCTGTTATCCTCAACAACTCCGCCCCAGTTTGTGTTTATCATCTTTTTTCTGTTTTCCTTGGGGCCGATACCGTCTTTCCAGTGGTATTCATCCGCGAAGCATCCGCCGGGCCAGCGCAGAACAGGTATCTGCATATCCTTAAGTGCCTCGACAACATCCTTTCTCATACCTTTCTCATTGGGTATGTCGGAATCCTCGCCTACGTATAAACCCTCATATATACATCTTCCAAGATGCTCGGAAAAGTGTCCGTAGATCTCCGGAGAGATAGTTGCTTTCTTCTCATTCTCATGAACTGTTAATCTTATCATTGATATGCCTTCCTTTTGTTAGTTAATCGTTATACAAAATAATACCAATACTTTCGGCCAATGAGAACCAAATGCATAAAAATGACAAACAGACGCGTATAATTAATCGATAACGTTCTTTACGCCAATGATATTGTCATAGCCAACATTATATACAACAATGCCCTTTCTGGGATTTGCCGCATGTACTATCTGTCCGTCTCCTATATATATGCCTACATGAGTACATTTACTCTTACCGTAGCATATGATATCTCCGGGCTGGGCTTCATCAAGACTTATGCTCCTGCCGTTGCTTGAAAGCTGGCCTGAAGGAGTCCTGCTTAAACTGTATCCAAACTGTGCATACACAAGGCTTGTGAATCCTGAACAGTCTGTACCGTTTGTAAGGCTGTTTCCGCCATGCACATAAGGACAGCCTACATACTGGAGAGCAAAATTCACTATATCAGAACGAAGATTACCGCTTGCGGTATAAACAGGTTCACTGCTTGTAGCGGGTATCTCAACATTCTCGGGAGTCTGCTTCTCGTCTTCTTTCTGACGTTCAAGCTGTTTAACCTTCTTTTCCTCTTCCTCGCGTATCTCTTCTATGGTCTTGGCGTATATGAATTCCTCAACTACCGATATATAATCCGCAGAAACATATCCGCTCTTATCATCGGCATAATCGACATGGATCCAGTCACCCTCATATTCATTCTTATCGCTGAGTTTAAGTTTCTCACCGTTTAGGGCGTAACCTATCCTCTTTGACTCGATATCGGCTTCCTTTCTGATATTTAAGCGGTCAGCTCTTACTATCGCATATCTGTCTACATAGTCATCTATAACTTCAACAGCATTCTGACCGTATATAAAGTATTCAGCCTTTATATATCCTGTCAGATTACCGGAGATGACCATAAGCCATGTTCCGTCCTCACCCTCAACTTCTTCCTGTATCTGGGCAACGGCACCGTCATACATCCTTCCGACTATCTCCGAATCTGTATTTGGAGCTGTTCTGACATTTACATAGTTATCTACATCCGCTATGGCAAAATCACTGTACTCCTCATTCTCATCACATGTTTCTAAAGTCTCAGCATTCTGTGAGGCAACAAGAGTTTTCTGTTTATCCCTGAGATCAGCAAGCTTGTCGACCTCCTCCATGAACTCTTTAAGATCTTCCTTGGTGTACATGCTCTCAAAGCCGGCCTTTACATTATCTTTCCAGTCCGACGACAGATTCTGCGCACATATATAAACACCTGTATTCAGTTGTACGATGATGAACGCAACAAGCGCCATCAATACTCTGATACATTTTCTTTTCACAGTCTTATCACTCTTCTATCTCTACTATATAGCCCATCTTTCCTGTATATCCTGGGATGAGCTCAAGCACATCGTTTTGAACATCGTTTAAAACCCACTTCTTTGCAGATGAGGAATAGAACATGTCAACATACTGCTCGAATGTTCCAGTCTCTTTATCATAAAATGTAGGTTCCTTATCCAGCCAGTATTCCAGATCATTGATGCTTCCACCGACCAGGTTTCCGTTCTGATCCGCCCATTTATAAACAGCAGGATCTTCCTCTCTTCTTGCACCTATCCAGAAGATGGACTTTCCGTAACCGCTCTTTTCTATGAAATCGGTCACGTAATCGAATTCTTCTTTAGTATTGATATGCAACAGATATCCGCCCTCAAACATTGATGCCTCAAAAAGGGCTTCCTGCCATGTCACATCATCTATCACTATCTTATATGTATGAATACCCTCAGGATCTTTGACATCACTTCCCGGAGTATCCGAATAAACAACTATTGGTGTAGGTGTTATCTCAGGCTTTACTTCCTCAGTAACAACAACTTCAGGTGTGGGAGTCTCAACGACTGTCACGGCTTGCGTGACCTCGGGTGTTATATCCGTCTCATCACCGTCATTATCATCGTCTGTATCATTTTGACTTACCACAACAGGTTCATTGCCGTCTTTCTTAAATAATGAGAAAGCGGCAAATACGATACCGGATACAAGTAAAAGTACGGCAAATACGATACCTGCGACCTTTAAGATAGAAACAGGCTTACTTTCGCTTTCTGCAGTCTTGGGCTCTTCAACAGTTTTCTCTTCTTCAACCGGCTTGGGTTCTTCAACTGCCTTGGGTTCTTCAACCGCTTTAGGCTCTTCAGGTGCCTTTACCTCTTCATCAGCCTTGTTTTCTTCAGGTGGATCGAGCCTCTTTCCGCAACCAACACAAAACAGTGCATTTTCAGTTTCTATTTTCTTACCGCAGTTTCTGCAATACAGTTGCTTACCCATGGACATACCCTCACCATTTTAATATACCTAATGTTATAATATACTACTTTTGTCAAGCAAATGCAAAAAAGAGAGTCTTTCGACTCTCTCTTTCTTACTTTGCATAATCCGTTACACGACTCTCTCGTATAACATTAACCTTGATCTGACCGGGATACTGAAGCTCTGCTTCGATCTGCTTTGATATATCTCTTGCAAGCAATACCATGTCAGAATCGGTAATCTGTTCCGGAACTACCATAACACGAATCTCACGACCGGCCTGGATAGCAAATGATTTGTCTACACCTTTGAAATTGTTAGCTATATCTTCTAATTGACGAAGTCTTGTTGTATAAGTCTCGAGAGTCTCTCTTCTCGCACCCGGTCTGGCCGCACTTATAGCATCGGCAGCCTGTACGATACAAGCTATCAGACTCTGAGGTTCAACATCACCGTGATGAGCCTCTACGGCATTGATAACAAGAGATGATTCCTTATATTTCTTACACAGATCGGTACCAAGCTGGACATGTGATCCTTCCATCTCATGATCGACAGCCTTACCAATATCATGCAATAATCCGGCTCTCTTGGCCATACGCACATCCAGTCCCATCTCACTTGCAAGCAGTCCTGATAACTGAGCCACTTCGATGGAATGCTTAAGTGCATTCTGACCATAACTTGTTCTGAACTTCATCTTACCGAGAAGTTTGATCAGTTCGGGATGTATGCCATGTACGCCAACTTCGAGTACAGCAGCCTCACCTTCCTCTTTGATCATGACCTCAACTTCACGCTGGGCCTTTTCAACCATCTCTTCGATCCTGGCCGGATGGATACGACCATCGACAATAAGTTTTTCAAGTGCTATACGAGCAACTTCTCTCCTTATCGGATCAAAACCTGATAAGATAACTGCTTCAGGTGTATCGTCGATTATAAGATCAACACCTGTAAGTGTCTCGATAGTTCTGATATTTCTACCTTCTCTACCGATGATCCTTCCCTTCATCTCATCATTTGGAAGCTGAACAACCGAAATGGTGGTCTCTGAAACATGATCAGCTGCACAACGCTGGATAGCATTGACAACATACTCTTTTGCTTTCTTATCAGCTTCTTCTTTAGCACGACTTTCCATCTCTTTTATCATGACGGCTGTCTCGTGCTTGACATCTTCTTCAACAATTTTCAGTAGATAATCTTTTGCCTGGTCGGAGGTCAAACCTGAGATTCTTTCCAGTTCCTGCACGCGTTCTTCATTAAGCTTGGAAATAACTTCTTTCTGTTTGTTAAGGCTTTCTTCCTTAGCATTTAAAGAAGCTTCCTTTTTCTCAATGGCTTCGGTCTTGCGATCGATGTTTTCTTCCTTCTGCTGTATACGACGTTCATTACGCTGTATCTCGTTACGGCGATCTTTGATCTCTTTATCAAGCTCATTCTTAGCTTTGATAGATTCTTCCTTGATCTCCAGTAATCCTTCACGCTTCTTCGTCTCTGCAGCTACTAAAGCTTCATCGATGATTGCTCTTGCCTTTTCCTCAGCATTGCTGATCTTTGAATTGGCGTTCTTTTTCTGATAATTAGTTGTTATCAGATAAGTAACGGGAGCAACGATCACAAGAGTGGCCAAGACAGCTAAAATAATATTCAGCATGTCAGGAGCACCTCCTATTCATATTTAATTTTATGTATCATCACCAAAAGGTTGATTAAACCTACTTTTAGCAATCTACAACAAATCAATTCTATATGAAACGCCAACTTATGTCAAGTTAAAAAATCTCCCTGATGACCCGTGAAACAGTATCTGCAGAAAAACCTTTTGAGTATAAAAATCTCAGTGCCGAGGCTGTCTCTTTACGGTCTGCTTTTTCAGGATCATAGCCTCTTTTTTGAAGCAGTTTTCTTGCCAGAGTCTCCTCATCCTCGAGCTCTCCGCTTTCTTTTAACCTCTCTGTCTCCTCACGGATTATGTCTTTATCAACGCCCTTTAACATAAGATCGTTCATGATACGTTTCATGCTTTTTTTACCCGTGTAGGTCTCTATGTACAAGACAGCATATGCATGATCATCTATATACTTAAAGCCCTTAAGATATTCTATGGTCTCATCTATGACATCCTGCGGATAAAGACCTTCTGAAAGTTTTTCCCTAAGATCCCTCTCGGTATATGGTCTCTTCTCAAGAAGATGGATTGCTCTTGATCTTGCTCTTGCAGGTATGATCTCACCAACTATCCTGTCATATGTTTCTTTGTTTATCTCTTCGCCCTGTTTTATCTTTAATTGACGAAGTTCGCCTTTGTATAAAACAAAAGCGAACTCTTCATCAATAAAAATCTTATATTTGGCTTTAGAGAATTCCGAAATATCAGTTATCCTCATTCTCTTCACCGTTCTTTTCAAAATCGTAGTAAGCGCGCACCTTATCCTCGATCTCCTGGCAGATATCGGGATGCTCTTCAAGGTAGATCTTGGTATTCTCTCTTCCCTGTCCGATCTTGTTGCCCTCGTATGCATACCATGCGCCGCTCTTGTTGATGATATCTATGTTTGAAGCAAGATCCACTATATCACCGACTTTGGATATTCCCTTGCCGAACATTATATCAAACTCAGCCTCTTTAAACGGAGGAGCGATCTTGTTCTTAACAACCTTTACTCTTGTCCTGTTACCGATGACCTCACCGCCTGATTTAAGGGATTCGATCCTTCTTACATCAAGTCTTACAGATGAATAGAACTTAAGTGCTCTACCGCCTGTTGTGGTCTCAGGATTACCGAACATGACACCAACCTTCTCACGAAGCTGGTTTATAAATATAACTGTACAGTTTGACTTGCTGATCACTGCAGTTAACTTTCTTAATGCCTGTGACATGAGTCTTGCCTGAAGTCCCACATGGGAATCACCCATATCACCGTCTATCTCAGCCTTGGGAACAAGTGCTGCAACAGAATCGACTACAACTATATCGACCGCACCTGAGCGTACCATTGTCTCTGTGATCTCCAAAGCCTGCTCACCGTTGTCAGGCTGTGATATATAGAGGTTATCGATATCAACACCTATGTTCTCTGCATATGTGGGATCAAGAGCATGCTCTGCATCTATGAAACCGGCTATACCGCCACGCTTCTGCACTTCAGCTATCATATGCAGTGTAACTGTTGTCTTACCTGAAGATTCAGGTCCGTATATCTCTATGATACGTCCTTTTGGTATACCGCCGAGTCCGAGTGCGATATCAAGGCTCAAAGAACCTGTAGGTATCGTCTCCACGTTCATCTGTGATGAGGGATCACCCAGTTTCATAATGGCACCCTTGCCGTACTGTTTCTCAATATGTGCTATGGCTGCATCCAATGCTTTTAATTTTTCTTCTCTTTCCATGATGAGTCTCCTTTATATCAGTCTATAAAAAGCACGACATTTTGAACGTATGTTCTGAAAAGTATATTAAAACATATGTTCGCATTTGTCAACACGTAGTTTACAAATATAAATATATTTTTTAAATTGTCCGGTTTATCTCCCTTTTGAAGATCATTTGAGATCTATATTGAATGTTGACTGGGCTTTGGCCAGTACATCTTCTATCTTTTCATAGTTCTCATCAAAAAACTCTTTGTGTTCATTGTAGTCTTTATCAGAAAGATCGGGTTTAAGATCACCGTTAAGATCAAACCCGTATATTGCTGAACTGCTGCTAAATTCGTCTTCCTTTACTTTTGGTGTCTCAACTCTCGCATGTACTTTGTAGGTTCCGTCAAACCGGGGCCATATGATGAGACTGACGGAGGTTTCATTGTATATATCCCTGTTTTTGTTGGATTCGCCTGCGGTAAGATTTCCCGTAAAGGAAAGGTAATTGGGTATCGCCACATAATACTCATATCCGTCGACTTGTGCATATCTGTCCTTACCCAGAGCATCAACAAACGGTGAATATACTTTATAAACATAGATAAACCATATGATGTTGTAGATCACAAACACGGCTGCGATCATCAAAAGAATGGCTCTTACTTTTTTCTTTATATGTTCATCCATAAAACTCTTATATCCAGATATTCGCATGAACACACTACATGCCCATGCGAATATTCTGATCTTTTTTATTCTTTTCCGAATGTGTTCTCGCTTACATACTCAAGGAGACACTCTCTTAACAGTATGAGAGCATTTGCTACCGCACTCTCTCTTACCTTGGCTCTGTTTCCGTTCAGATTAAGCTCTCTTGTAACCTTTACATTTCCTGCCATACAACACATATATACGAGTCCGACAGGCTTCTCCTTTGTTCCTCCGTCAGGACCTGCTATACCGGTCGTTGAGATGACAACGTCCGCTTTCGTAAAATCCTTAAGTCCGACAGCCATCTCTTCAGCAACCTGTCTGCTGACTGCACCGTACTTTTCAAGTGAGGATTTTTTAACACCGACAAGTTTTCGCTTTGCCTTGTTCGAATAAGTTATAAATCCCGTCTTGAAGACATCCGATATACCGGGAACATTAATGATCCTTCCTGCCAGAAGGCCGCCGGTACACGATTCAACCGTTGAGATGGTAAGATTGTTAGCAAGAAGCAGTTCTGCTATCGCCATCTCCAAAGTTACCGCCTCGTCTGTGGTATATATGGTGGTTCCGAATCTGTTCTTTAATTCTTTCACGACAGGCTTTAGCAGCTTCTTTGCCTGCGCTTCATCATCGGCTTTGGCTGTGACACGAAGATGCACTTCTGCTGTCTTTGCATAGGTTGCAATGGTGGGATTGGTCTGAGCATTGATCATATCCTCGATCATCTCTTCAACCCTGCTCTCACCTATTCCGCATATCTTAACTGTCTTTGAAAGAATGATACCCGGAAGCATGTCTCTTATATATGGAACGACCTGATCAAGAAACATCGGCTTTAATTCGTTGGGAGGTCCCGGTAAGAGTATCACACGCTTTTCTCCGTATTCGATGATGACACCGGGTGCTGTTCCGTTCGGATTATGAAGCACGACTGAATCAGCAGGTATCATTGCCTGTTTCCAGTTATTGTCGGGTATGACCTTACCCTTTCTTGCAAAATAATCCTCTATATGCTTTTTTGCGTCCTCATCAAGGTGCATCTCTTTCCCGCACACCTTGGCTGCGATCTCTTTTGTAAGATCGTCCTGTGTGGGACCAAGGCCTCCGCCCAGGATGACTATATCCGATCTTTCAAGCGCTGTTTTGAGTACGAGCGCAAGTCTTTCCGCATTGTCACCGACTACTGTCTGGTAATAACATGACAGGCCTAACTTTGCGCATTCGCAGGATAAAAACGCTGCATTGGTATTAACGATGTTTCCTAAGAGTATCTCCGTTCCGACGGATATCAATTCTACTGTCATTTCTCACTCCATACGTCTCAGACCACCACATGACTCATACTGTCACTGAGCGATGTAACCTTATTGTTCAATGTATCAGCCTCTGCTGCAAGTGAAACTGCGGTATCAAGCTGTGATGATATTGAATCCGTCACGCTTCTTGTTACTGCCGCTGTCTCTTCGGAAACTGCTGCGATGTTCGTGATGGAATTCACGATCAGCTCTTTTTCCTTAAGCATTGCTGTCATGTTATCAGATATAAGGTTAAGTCCGTCTACCATATCCTCTACGCAGGATGTTATGTCTGCGAATACTTCGGTCGTATTCTCGAGTGCCTCACCCTGTTCGCTGATATAAGACGTCGTTCTGTTGGCAGAACTTGTCGCTTTCTCACTGGCGATCCTGATGTCTCCCAATATGCTGTCTATCTGAGCAGATGCCTTCATTGATTCATCTGCAAGTTTTCTTATCTCTTCGGCAACGACTGCAAATCCCTTACCTGCTTCTCCCGCTCTTGCGGCTTCGATAGAAGCATTGAGTGAAAGGAGGTTAGTCTGATCTGCTATCTCATTGATGACCTCAACGAAATTGCTGATAACATCAGTCTGTCTTATAACTTCCTGTATCTCCTCAACAAGCTGCTGTACCAGTTCTGTGGTCAGTGCCGTCTTCTCATTTAACGATGATATCGTTGACTTACCGTGATGTGTTGAATCCAGAGTATTTCTTACTGCCTGTTCCATCTGATCGGTACTGTTAACAACGCTCTCAACCTTATCGGAGAATTCAGACATCTCATTTGCACATACATCCGCATCTTTTGCCTGAGACTCACTGCCTTCTGCAAGCTGACCCAGCTCATTGCAGATATTCTTCATGATATCTCTCATGTTGTCACTTGATTCATAAACCTTGTTTGCAGAATCCGTAACATCACTTCCGAATCCCCTGACATTCTTCATAAGACCGTTTATGCCCTCGATGGTCTCGTTTAGCGTGTCGGTAAGGAATCTCATCTCATCTTTTCTCTTGGTGTTAAACTTTCTTGTAAAGTCACCCTTTGCGACCTTATCAAGGTTATGGCATACACTGCTCAAAGTCGTGCTTATGCCTCTTGCGAGCAGCATACCTATTCCAAGAGCGACTATTATGCCTATGATCACCATTATGATGGTGACATTTCTGATACCTGACATTTCAGCCGTTACATTATCCACAGGTATCATCGCACAGATCGAAAGTCCTGTGCTGTCTATCGGACTGAAATAGAAATAATAGTTCCTGCCTTCAAAGGCAACTATATTTCCGGATATCTTTTCTCCTGCCTGGACAGCCTGTACATAGAAATCCTTGTCTCTGAAAAATCTGCTGCCTTCCTCCATGAATTCGAAAACATCCTGGCCGTCCACTACCTTCTGGACCATGCTCAGCTCATTCTTGTCCATAACGACGCCGACGTAGCTTCCATCTCCAAGGTTAAGTGTCTCTAACGTCTGCATGAGATTCTGCTTGTCCATATCAACGATAACAACACCGTCGTTATACATGAAAAGCTGAACATAAGAGAACACATACGAATCCGGATCGCCGAACCACACCTCATCCACAAAGGGATGCTTTCCGAGCCAGCCGTTTCTGACTCCTGTTGAATCATGATCCTTTAAGATATCGGAATCCTCATGATCCCAGTATTCTTTGAATCTTCCATGCTCCGATTCCCTTATCTGAGTCTCGGATCTGTTATTGTTCATGACCGCTCTTCCGTTCTCACCGATAACATAGGCGTCAGAAACATAATCCGTGGTTTTTATGTAATTGCTCAGATCATTATATAAAGAATTGTATGTCTCATCCTTTTCCTTGCTGATCTTCTTGTAAAGCACTTTGTAGTACTTTGTGAGATTCTCGTTTCCGTTGAGTGTGTGAGCCTTGTTCTCCATGCTAGCACAGATCATGGACATATAGTTCTCCGTAGCAGCCATTGCACTCTCGACACTCGCAGAATACTTCTCAACAATTACCTTTGAAGCTGTATTATACGAAAAAAATCCCAACAAGATGATCAATATTACCGGAACGCAATATGCTGCGAGCAGCTGAACTCCTATCCTGCCGTACTTCTTCGAACCGTTCCTTACCTTCACATCCTTTGAGACTTTTACCTTGCCTTTTTTTTGTAATCCCATACGTAACCTCACTTTGCTAAATCCCTGTAGATTCGATATTTATTTTTCCTCCCTCATAACTTCTTTGTTCTTCATTATATAGTCTATCAGTGAAATGATAGTCAGTGCAACCGAAACATACAAAGCGATTATACCAAGCACCTTAAATAAGATGAAATCGATATCCGCTATGAGTATTCCGATCATGATCATCTGGCTGACAGTCTTTGATTTACCCCACATACTGGCTGCGATCACAACCCCGTTGTCAGAGGCAACGAGCCTGAATCCCGATATGATAAACTCTCTGCCCATGATGATGAGCACTGCCCATGCAGGTATGCGTCCCATATTTAGTAAGCATATAAGAGCCGAGCATACCAAAAGCTTATCTGCGAGCGGATCCATGAATTTCCCGAAATTGGTGACAAGATTGTATTTTCTTGCGATCTTTCCATCCAACAGATCCGTAACGGATGCCAATATGAATATAAAAAGTGCGATCCAGTCACTTAAGATACCGCAGCATCCCGTAAGCATTATGATAACGAACGGGATGATAAGCACTGTTCTGAGGATCGTAAGTTTATTAGGTAGATTCATACGTCACTCCAATAGATGTCATATATAAATATAATACTACTTGATAACCTCTCCCACAAGGTCATATTGTTTTGAAGATATAACTTTTACTTTAATAAAGTCACCGCTCATAAGATCCCTGTCGCATTCAACAAAGACTTCACCGTCTACTCCGGGCGCATCCCTGTAGGTTCTTCCGACATACACATTATCCTCGACAAGGCGTCCCTCTATCATGACATCAACTATGCTTCCCGCCATGTTTTCGTTCTTCTCAAAGGTGATCTTTTGCTGGAGTTTCATGACACGGTCTCTTCTTCTTCTTTTCATTATCTCGGGGAGCTGGCCCTTCATATCGGCAGCCTTTGTCCCTTCCTCACGTGAATACGTGAACACACCGAGTCTGTCAAAACCGATCTCTTCAACAAATTCGAGCATCTGCTTGTGATCGGAGGCACTCTCTCCCGGGAAACCGGTTATCATTGTCGTTCTTAAGGCAATGTCAGGTATCTCTTTTCTGAGCTTTGCTATCCTTTCCGTGATCTCAGCCCTGGTGGTCTTTCTTGCCATGTTTCTCAACACCCTGTCAGATGCATGCTGAATGGGGATATCAAGATAATGACAGACTTTCGGGTTGTTCTTTATGGTCTCTATGAGCTCATCTGTTATCTCTTCGGGATAGCAGTACAAAAGCCTGATCCATTTGATGCCTTCTATATTTGAAAGATTGGTAAGCAGGTCAGGCAGAGTCTTCTTACCATATATGTCAACACCGTAAAGTGTTGTCTCCTGTGCAACTAAGATCAGTTCCTTTACTCCTCTGTCAGCAAGCCTCTTGGCTTCATCCATCAGAGTCTCCATGGGTACGGAGCGGTAATTTCCCCTTACATAAGGGATGACACAATAAGTGCATCTCTTATTACAGCCTTCCGCTATCTTAAGATATGCAAAATGTCCGCCTGTTGTTAAGAGTCTGTCATAACCGCTAAGTGCCGGTAACTGAATGTCTTTGATAACATCACTCGCCTTTTCGTTTCTTTTTAGTAGCGTATCAAGGCAGTCTGCTATCTCATCCCAGCCGCTGATCCCCAAAATGGCATCAACCTGCGGTATCTCTTTATGGATATCGTCTGTATATCTCTGTCCGAGGCATCCTGTCACAACAACAGCTTTGAGTCTGCCTTTTTCCTTGAGATCGACCATCTGGAGTATGTTGTTTATCGATTCCTCTTTTGCATCTCCGATAAAACAGCATGTGTTGATAACTGCGGCATCAGCATCCTCTTCGCTGTCGGTTATCTCATAACCTCTGTTTGCAAGTATGCCCAACATCATCTCACTGTCAACCGTGTTCTTATCACACCCCAGTGATATAAAAAGTATCTTCATAATCCCGCCTTAAAAAATAAAACCCGTTGCCGGGTTTTATCTTCTATTCCTCATCATCGCTGATAATGTGTATCTTTGACTCGTTGAGTTCGTCAACCGCAACCGAAAGGGCTTTTCTTCCCTCAGCATCTACCAGTGCATCATCACCGGCAATTATCTGTCTTGCTCTCTTGGATGTAGCCATCACGATGGAATATCGTGAATTAACAACCTTTGCCTCTCCGGGTTCAACCTCGCTGTTAACTACCTTCATTAGATCAGAATAAGATGGATGTAACATGTTATCTCCTTTCAACTATCTTCAGATATTCTTCAGATCTTCTCTTATTTTCTTGATAAATTCACTGTTCCTTGATGCCTTTAACTTGGCTTTCTGTATGATATCATGCATATCCTCTATGCATGTTTCAAGGTCATCGTTTACTATGAGATACTCATACTCCTCGATACCTTCAGATTCCTCGGCTGCTCTTTTTAACCTCTTGTATATGACTTCCTCAGTCTCGGTTCCGCGGCCTTTTAATCTGTCGATAAGTGTCTGTGCATCCTTCGTTGTAACAAACAAAAGAAGTGCATCCGGGAAACGCTCCTTTATCTGTAGAGCTCCCTGTATCTCTATCTCCAAAAGGACATCCTTGCCGGCATCAAGCTGTTCAAACACGTAATCCTTTGGGGTTCCGTAATAGTTCCCGACATACTGTGCATGCTCGATCAGTTTTCCGTCTTCGATGTTCTTTTCAAACTGCTCTCTTGTTATGAAAAAATATTCTCTCCCGTCAACCTCACCGGGTCTGGGAGCTCTTGTGGTCATTGATACAGACAGGGCATAGTTGTCATACTTTGACAACAATCCTTTCATCAGTGTACCTTTTCCAGCACCGGAAAAACCCGATACAACAGTCAGCAGACCTTTTTTCTCCATAGACATCACCTGTTACAGACTATTTATTCTATATTCTGTATCTGCTCTCTGACCTTCTCTATCTCGGTCTTAAGCTCGATACCCCTGTTTGCTATCTCCAGATCACTCACTTTGCTTAGAGTGGTGTTAGCTTCCCTGTTCATCTCCTGAGCGATGAAATCAAGCTTTCTTCCGATACTTCCGCCTGCGATGAGAACCGACTTCATGGTATTGATATGGCTTCTTAATCTAACCATCTCCTCATCAACGCAGATCTTATCGGCAAATATGGTTACTTCCTGCACGATACGGCTGTCATCAATGTTCGCATCATCTAACATCTCTCTTACCCTGTCGGTAAGCTTTGCCCTGTAATCCTCGATGATAGTGGGACATTTTTCCTCAATAAAATCGACAACCTCGAGCATGTGATCAAGCTTTGCGATGATATCAGTCCTAAGATTCTCGCCTTCTTTGATCCTTGTCTCAACAAATGCTTCACAGGCACCTCTTATAGCCTTTTCGAGCATTCTCCAGATGCCTTCCTCGTCTATCTCAACATCATCAAGCGTGAACACTTCGGGATATCTCGAAACAAGTGATACTCTTACGTCATTCTCGATGCCAAACTCTTCGGACATCTGATTGAGATACTTAAGATACTCAGCTGCGACTTCGGGATGATACTTTATTGTAACATTGTTCTCCGAATTGTCCTCATATGTTATGAAAAGATCTATCTTACCTCTCTGCATGTATTCCTTTAAGAGGTTTCTTATCGATGCATCAAAGAAATTGAGTTTCTTTGGCATCTTTATTGATACATCCAGATATCTGTGATTTACAGATTTGATCTCTACTGTTACTTTACGATTCTCTTCGGCTATCTCACATCTGCCGAAGCCTGTCATACTCTTGATCATGTTATTCCCCATATTTTTTCTATATGCGCATTCGCATACAAAGTAGATTATAGTCCAAAACCTCTTGATACGTCAATACATATGCATTTATTCTATGCGCTGTATATTTGAGATATCGGTATCTATGAGCATTGAATAATTGGTGTGATAGATAACAAATCCAACAGGCTGTCCCGGAGATTTCTTAACATGCTTCTTCTGAATGTAGTCTATCTCTATCTGACCCTCACCGTCTGCCTTGCTGTAGTGGGCAGCAAGTCTTGCCGCCTCCTCAAACGTGGTATCAGGCAGTTCTTTGTTCTCGCTCTTTACTATCACATGGCTTCCCGGTCTTTTCTTTGCATGAAACCACCAGTCATTACCCGTTGCCACTTTAAAGGTGAGCTCCTCGTTCTGATAGTTGTTCTTGCCGACATACATATGAAATCCATCAGAGCTTATGTAATGAAAAGGTTTGCTGACAAATCTCTGTTTCTTAGCGATTCCTTTTTTCTTAATAAAGCCGCTGTCGGTCAACTCTCTCTTAATATCGTTAAGATCCTCTTCCTTTTCTGCTATATCCAGAGAAGTCATTATGGATTCCAGATGGTCTATCTCGTTTTTAACCTGTATGGTAAGTCCCTCTAAAGCCTCTTTTGTCCTTTTTAATTTACCGTATCTGTCAAAGTACTTTGCTGCATTCTCCATGGGGGTAAGATCGGGATCAAGAGGTATTGTTATCTTATCTCCCGTATAGTAGTTATCAGCCTCATAACTCTTTGAACCCTCAGGTATGTTATAGCCGTAGGTATGCAAGAGCTCGCCGTATACCTTGTATTTATCCATCTTTTCGGTATCTTTTAACTGCTTAAGCTGAAGATCGTATTTTTTAACATCCCTTTCAAGATGCAGGCTGACTATCTTTCTTAAGTCGACACTCTTTTGTCTGATACGTGTGATCTTCTCCTTTTCGGCATAGAAAGCGATTATTAGTTTTGAGGCACTGTCCATGTGTTTCTGATCAGAATCAGCATAGCTTTTCACAGGTAGCATGCAGTAATCCTTCGGCATGCCGTTCTCATAAAGTATCACAGGATCATAATCGTTTTCCTTCACCTTTTTCATGAGAGAGTCAAACACTTCATAAAGTTTGTGTTTATCTTCGTCAGTAAGTCTGTCTGTTGCCCCGTGTGCATCTTCAACCTGTGAGCATATCTCGTTTGCCATCATCGGAGACAGGCCCGTATAGGTACTGTAAATTGCTTTGAACGTCTCCATCGGTTTACATAACGCAATATCAATGAACTCTTTTTCATTTGTTTTAAGTGGATTGAGCTTGTCTTCTGTCTTTGGAACAAAATACTCCGATCCCGGCAGCACCTCTCTGACCGAGCTCACAAGTCCCGATATATGTTTTATGCTCTCCAAGACTTTATTCTCATCATCGGTAAATATGATGTTGCTGTATTTACCCATCAGCTCCACTATGAGCTTTTTACGCTTAAGATCTCCCATCTCGTCAAGATGTTCTATCTCAAAAACGATGATCCTCTCAAAATCCGGCTGGTAAATATCCACTATGCGGCCGTTCTGTATATGTTTCCTTAAGAACATGCAAAAAGTCGGTGCGACTTCGGGACTGACTTTGTTATCGTCAGTTATGTAAACCAAAGGAAGAGACGCGTTCGCACTTAAGACCACCCTTACCTGTGCCCTCTTTGTAACACTTTCGTCTGACTCAAAATCGCCGCCGTTTTCACGGCGGCTTGTCTTTATAGTCAGTAATATCTCATCTTTTTCCGGCTGTGCGATCTTGCTTATCCTGCCGTCCAAGCAGGTATCTTTCAGATCATGCACAATG
This sequence comes from Lachnospiraceae bacterium, assembly GCA_017619635.1. Taxonomy (GTDB): domain Bacteria; phylum Bacillota; class Clostridia; order Lachnospirales; family Lachnospiraceae; genus Colinaster. The sequence continues at coordinate 27,529 of JAFZRZ010000076.1, forward strand.
GCTGAAATCGTAATGCCATCAAATGCCATAACAAAATACTCCTCTTAAGGTATAACGGGTGTCCAGTATTTCTGATTGTAGATATCCGTAAACCTGTATGTTGCCTGTGTGGGTGAGCCCGCTATCTTCACATTTGATATCTGTGTGTTTGATGTAAGCGTGATCTTTGCATCAAGAAGATAACTGTCACTGTACTCACCGTCATATGTGTAGTAATCACAGATGGGTTCAATGACATCACCTGCTTTTACCTCTTCTATGTTCTTTGCGACTGCATCTGTCTCACCCTCAGTGTACACGTAACGTGCTCCCGAGATGTAACCGTCAGGATTAGCACTGTCAAAGGTGAGCAGAAGCTCTGCTCTCTCACCGTTTAAGAAACATGGCACATATCCTGTGATCGTATATGAATCCGAATAATCGACGGTATCCATGTGATAGTAAGGAACGACCTGACCGTCTATGGCAAGCCATGTTCCGTCATACTCACCGATGAGATTTCCGTCATCATCAAACTCAAACACGTTGTCCATACCAAGATCGATATAGCCTTCACCGTCATCGACAAACACGTTGAGTTCAACATCCTGGACCAGATCCCACTGATCTTCCGACATTATGAGCTTGTTTGTTCCGCCTGCTGATGTCCACTTTATGTTGTTAACATCAAGGTAGTTGTCTGATATATAATCTGCTGTCTCCTGATCGCTTATATCACGGCCCATGAACAGATCAAGAACAGATGCATCAAATCCGTATGATGAAGCGGAACCGCTTGATGAGCCTGATCCTCCGAGCATTCCCGAAAGCATTGACATTATCTCATCAGAACTTCCGCCTGAAGGAGCATTAACGCTTCCTCCGCCGAGTAATGAACCTGTAAGAGAAGAATATGGATTTGATGTACCGCCGGCTGCCATCTGACCTGCTGTTTCAGTCGATGCAAACTGCTGTATACACTTTGAGTACTCGCTGTCCATTCCGATCTTCTTAAACAGATTGAGCGCATTGCTAACCTTACCGGTTTTCTGATAAGGGAAGTAGATCGCAAGTCCGTGAGCATCGGTCATGCTTGAAGACGTTCTGTTATACTTTATTGCTCCCTTAAGAGCATCAGCCAGCTCCTTACCTTCCTGATTACCTATATTCTCGCAGAAATGCACAAGGTCTATCTGGTCTATCTTTGATGACTGTGCAAACTCTCTTGTGTTCCTTCTTGCGTTTGAAACCTTCTTGTATCCGTCATTCTTTATAAGATCATTTGTAGACTTTGCAAATTCGGTCAGCTGATCGGGAACCGTTGCCTTAAGTTCTGCCAGATCAACTACAGACAGTGTGGTCTTCTGACCTCTGCACTTCTGGTTACATACATCCACGAAATCATCTATGATGTTCTTTCCTATCTCAACCGTTGGCATGGAGGTATTTGCAGAAAGCTTTGTGAGCCAGTCTGTGTAATACCAGCCGACACCGGGCTCCGTCTCTTCGGATGCGATCATGTAATCGGCATACTTTTCTAGCATGAGACCGTTTTCAACGGTAGCCATAAGGCAGGTGTCAAAACCTATGAAATCATAGTATATGCCCGCATTACTGAGAGCCGTATCCAGTCCTGCGAGGTTCATTGATCCTGCTGATGAATTCTTTTCATCATATCCGTAACCTGTGATCGAACCGCCGCCGTGATCCCAAAGGATAAGATCCATCCTGTCTGCCGGGAAATTCTTTGCACCATAGTTTATAAATGATGTAAGTGTGGCGGGATCCACCATTGCACCATTACCCATATCCGATTCAAGACATACAAACTTTCCGTCTTTGATCTGATATATCTGGTTCTTTGAAGAACTTATGACATTGTTCTTCCATGCCTTACATCCGCCAGTATAAACGATAAGATTCACCTTGTCAGAAATATTTGCTTTTAACATCTCGTTAAGGTCATTTGTTGCCATACCGCTCTTTGATTCAAGGTCGGTACCGCACATGTAGACCATTATAGTGACGGTATCCTGTCCGTTACCCTTAACGGTAAATCTCTTATCTCTCGCACCTTCGGCAACAGTCATGTCTGCCTGTGTGGTATTTGTCGAAGTTGAAACATAACTGTCCTGAGTCTGGGTCTGGCCGGTAAGATCATAAAGACCGGTCTGATCTGTGGATATATCTCCGCCTCCTCCCAGGAATGACTTGATAAGGAAAAAGATAATGAGTATGGCAGCACCGCCCATACCAACGCCTCTTGTTCCCGATCTTCTTGCGCTTCCTCCTCCGGATAACTGTGTATGAGAGCTGTTTGAATGTGAGCTCACATTTCCGACCGGTCCTGTTCCGAGTCCGCTTCCTTTTTTATTTACACTGCTCGAGCCTTCTGTGACATGTTTCTCACGGCCCGTAGGTCTGTTCTTATCCATAACAACAACCTCCATTCAATAATAACCAACTCACATTTTATCACTTATCAGGCATCAAAAAAAGTCCCCTTTGTGTGAAGGGGACTTTGCTGTTAATCTTATTCGTACCATGCTCCTGTGTCTGAACCGTTTAAAACAGTTTCCATCAGAGAGAGGAATTCCTGCTTGTATTCATCATCGGGATCGATCTTCTTAACATTCTTTATAGCCTGTTCGATCGCTTCTTCTCTTGACATATCCACAAGGTATTCGCTTCCTGTGAGTGCCATTGCATACTCTGCAACGCTTGTTGCGAAGATGAAGTCATCCGAAGGTCTGTTGGTGTAGTTATCTGCACTTATGGGGAACTCAAGGTACTTTGACTCATTCTTGTCGGGATCCTTGTATGCTATTGAAAGAGTGCACCACTCATCCTTAGAGTTTCCTTTTTCAGATATAACGCTGTCCTGATACTTAAGATCTCCGCCCTTTGAGCTGTTTGATGCAAGTGTTATCTCGTATACAGCTGTTACCTGATGACCTGCGCCGAGTTCTCCGCCGTCCTTTGTATCATCTGTGAAATCCTCTGCCGCAAGTGCTCTGTTCTCATAACCGACCAGTCTGTACTGAGATACCATAGCGGGATTGAACTCAACCTGAAGCTTTGTATCCTTTGCTATTGTATAGAGTGTGGAATTCATCTCTTCCACCAAAACCTTCTCTGCTTCATTTATTGAATCAATGTATGAATAATTTCCGTTTCCTGCATCTGCAAGTGTTTCAGCTGTTGTGTCATTGTAGTTGCCCATACCGAAACCGAGAACTGAAAGGAATACACCTGAATCCTTCTTTTCGCTTATAAGATCCTTAAGATCGTCGCCTGAGCACTTACCTATATTGAAATCACCGTCAGTTGCAAGGATGACTCTGTTGTTTCCGCCCTTTATGAAGTTCTCTTCTGCTATCTCATAAGCAAGCTCGATACCGCCTTCACCGTTTGTTGCGCCGCCTGCCTTAAGCTTTTCAAAAGCTCTGTTGATCTTTGAAGTCTGATCACCGGGAACACCTTCAAGTACAACATTTGTTCCGCTTGCATATGTTACGATCGAGACTCTGTCATTCTCTGTGAGGTTCTCAACTAAAAGCTCCATTGCATCCTTTAAAAGAGGAAGCTTGTTTGAGCTGTTCATTGAACCTGATATATCAAGAAGGAAGACAATGTTTGAATCGGGTTTATTCTTCTCCTTAAGATCCTTTGTGTTTACTCCAAGGATCATCAGCATGTTGTTCTTGTTCCAGGGACAGTCGGAAACGACTGCATCAACACCGAATCTCTCACCGTTCTTGGGAGCTGAATAATCATACTTAAAGTAGTTTATAAGCTCTTCTGCACGTATCGAACCCTCGGGGAAGTTGTATAATCCGTAACCTTCATTTACGAATCTTCTCATGTTAGCATAACTTGCTGTATCCACATCTGCCGCAAATGTTGAAAGTGGATCACTCATCACACTGTTGAATCCGCTTTCGGGATTGAAGGTGTATGTCTCACCTGAAGCATCATTATTAAGTGAGTATCTTCTTTCAGGTACAAACGACTGCTTTTTTGCCGATGAGCTGTCATAATCGTACCATGCTTCACCTTCTGCTTCTGCTGCCGGCTCATATTCAACCGCATATGATGCATCGTTTGATGCCGTTGCTGCCGAACTCTCTGATTTTGAATGATCACTCGAGTTTGTTGACGCATCCGAAGCTGCCTCATCGGTTGCTTCATATGCTGTTGCAGGTGCTGTGTCAGATGTTGATGAGCTTCCGCATCCTGCGACTGTTGTAACTGCCATTATAGTTGCGAGTAATAAAACGACTATTCTCTTCTTCATAAAAAAATTCCTCCCATAAATAACTTTTTTCATTGTATCCTCAAGGCTTTTTCATTCCCTGTTATTTATTATACGATACAACTCTTAATTATTTATGGGAGTTTTTGAAATTTTTTTTAAATTTTTTTATTCTGCCTTATTTTCTTCGTAGATCACTTCTTTTGTGTCATCGTTTTTTATGACAGAAACCAGTTTAAAAGTGCCATCCTCAGCCTTATTGATGATCATCAGGTATTTATCGCCTGTAGCCTCATCCGTGAATCCGTAAGTGAGCTCATTCTCATTTGTTTTGACTTCGTTATTCTGTGTAAGTTCTGTCATTTCTTCAACAGCCTCAAATCCGACAGGATCCTTTATTCCGATGACGCTTAGCTGCAGTGCTATCTTTGTCGCATCAGACATCTCACACTCCAAAGCCTCTGAGATGTCTTTTGTCATCTGATCATCAACACGTATTGTGTCTCCAGCTTTTGTATAACGCTTCTCATCAGTCTCAGCACTGAGTGTATTCTTATTTGCATCTGCGTTTGTGCCCTCTTCAGCCTCAGCTTCAACTGCCGCTGCCGGTGCCTCATCAAACACAGCTGACTCGTCTGAAGAATATTGTGCAACTGCCTCTTCAGCTTTTTCATATGAAGCCTCTTCCGATGCCGCATCACATGAAGCCGCCGCATCCGAAGCCTCATATGCCACTGCCGCATCCGACATCGCTGTTGCCGAATTTGAACTTTTTGACCCGCCTATCATCCTGAAGGCTCCTATCGCAAGGATGAGACACGCTGCCGCTGCCACAAACCTGCTTATGTTCGATATGGTGTTTTTCCTGTGTATCTTTTTGATAACAGGATCTGCCTCTTTTTCTGTTTCTGTTTCTTCTTTTTTATTGATATAGGTTATCTTTTCGTTTTTCTTATTTGCTTCGTATTCGTCTACACCTGCTTCTATCCTACTCCAGAGATCCGGCAGTTCCAAGCTTATGGCATCTCTGTATTCAGTTTCCAAACTCTTCATAATAGCCGTACCTCCTTAGTTTTTTAATAGCCTCTCTGTAACGCCAGGTCACCGTTCCCATCGGGATTCCCAGCATCTCAGATATTTCGGCAAATGTCATATCTGATAATATCTTCATATTTATGATCTGCTGCTGCTTGGGATCCAGCATGCTTATCGCTTCCTTTATCCCCACAGACTCGATCACCTCAGTCTCTGTATCATCATCTGAGACCGGTTCGATAACGGGAGTGTCATCATCTTCTTTTGCGAAGCTGTCCAAAACCTCCCTCTTTCGCTTTCGCATATGGTCTATCGCCATATTTCTGGCAATGGTAGCCAGATAACCTTTGTGTCCGCTTCCTTCCTTATACTTGTCAGCGTTCTGCCACAGTTTTATAAAGAACTCACTGGTGATATCCTCCGCATCCTCGGCCTGTCCCACAACACCGTAGACAACCCTGTAGATATAGGATAGATACTCATCATAGATATCCTTTAATCCGTCTTTATCGCCGTTAAGTATCCTCTGGATGCAGGCACTGAATGCCTGATCTGTCAATGTTTGCTCCTTTCGGGGCATATCATATCTTTGTTACAGATACGATCATCAGCCCAAAATTTATGGTGTATTTTACGAATATTTATAATTTTATCACATTTTCTTTTTGCCAGACAGTTTTTAGCAAAAAAGGGACCGCCAGACAGCCAATGTCATTAAGTTAAGATGACAAAACAAAGATCTCTATATCAGAAATGATATAGGGGTCTTTTTTTATAAAAAACACTTGACACGAATGCCAAAATGTGCGGCCGCTTTCGCTACTGATAGTATTAAAAGGTAGCGA
>JAFZRZ010000077.1 GCA_017619635.1 Lachnospiraceae bacterium
CCTTAACACTTTTATTTATGAACATGAAGAAAGGAGGAAGTAAAAAATGAAGAAAGAAAAGCCAAACAGAAAAAGAAAAAACGCACATCTTTTATATCTGTCAGATGCTGAAGAAAAAGCTATTAAAGAGAGAATGGAGCTTGCACATGTAACTTCTTTTTCACAGTATGCACGCCGCAGTATGATCGATACATACTTTTTTGTGATCGATGATTCTGAGCAGATAAAGGAATTTACCTATGAGCTAAACAAGATCGGTAACAACATAAATCAGATAGCTCATGCATTGAATTCAGGTGACAGCGTGACCAAGGAAACTATTGATGAGATAAAAGGAATGATGGTGAGTATATGGCAATATCAAAGATACATCCTATCAGGCACTCAGTGTTAGATGCGATCAATTACATAACCAACCCTGAAAAGACAGATGATGAACTGCTTGTTTCATCTTTTGGATGTTCTCCCCACACTGCCGATATCGAGTTTGAACAGACAGCTTCTTATGGAACAAAGATCGGAAATGTGAAAGCACAGCACATCATCCAGTCGTTTGCACCGGGTGAGATCTCTCCTAAACTCGCTCATGAGATAGGTATGAAACTCGCGATGCGATACACTAACGGTGAGCATGAATTTGTCTTGGCGACTCATGTTGATAAGGATCATATTCATAACCACATCATATTTAACAATGTTTCATTTACCGATTACAGGAAGTACAGACAGAATTATACTTCGTTCAATAAGATGAGAGACATCAATGATGAACTGTGTGCATCGTATGGTCTGTCCGTGATAAAAGATAAAGAAAGAAGTGCTGAGCCTTATTACAAATATAAGGATGTAAGAACAAACAACTCGAACAGACAGGTGTTAAAAAACACTATCGACTCATACATACCTCTTGTCGATTCTTTCGATGAACTGATCGAGATGTTAAAGAAAACAGGTTATGAGATCAAGATAACCAACGATAATTATTCGATCAAAAAGGAAGGCTCTCAGCGTTATATGCGTCTAAAAAATCTCGGTGATATATATACTAAGGATGCGATCATAACAAGGATAAGATACAAAGGTATCGGCGCTGTTCCATACATTGCTCCACCCAAGCAAGAGATCGGTCTTTTAAAGGATCTGTCAGACAGACTTGATATGATAAAGAGTCCTGCCTACCATAACAAGGTCGCTTTATCTGAAGTCAAGTGTATAGCTGCCACATATAGATTTTTAAATACACATGACATCACTTCTCTTTCCGCGATACAAGAAAAACAGGAAGCATGGAATCAAGAGATAAAAAATCTGCGTACCTCCATCAGAGATTATGAAGCACAGATCCAGCAGCTCAAAGAGATCCATGAGGCACTTGAGCGAAGAGAAAAATACAATGCTGTTTATGCCGGGTACTTAAAGTCAGGTAAGAGTAAACAATATGAAGAAGAACACTCGGCCGGTATGATGTTATTCAGATCAGCATGTAGATTCCTCTCATCAAACGATGTGACAGCCGACACAAAGTCAGCTGATGTCAAGGCAAGACTTGATGAGCTCATTCAAAAGAAAGATGCTCTTTATGATGAATACCACAAACTGAACTCTGACTATAAACAGCTGATGACAGCATCAAAGAATATTGAGACACTCATCTCAAGAAAGGAAAAGAACGTAACTAAAGGCCCCAAAATAGATTTAACCAGATAAGAATCACCCTATGAGTGGAACGGAGTTTTCGAAGGGGGAGGTAACATGAACAATAGCATAAAGTTTTCAAAAGCGACTTCTCCACCCGAAGTCGCTTATTTATTATCTGAACAATTAAATAATGCAATAGCGCCAGAGAAAAACGCGGACTTGGATTCTTTAATAGATTATGATAATCTTACATCAGGTGAGCTTAAAATCCTTGAAGAAAGGATTCAGGCCGAAATGAAAAGAAAGGAAGTATTAAGTAGACATCACTCTCTTATATCGCAACTTCCATCTGGACAGTGGTATACCCGAGTTGGTGGAAAGAAAATCCAAAGAAAAAACCTAAAAGACCTAGAGGATTATTTAATAGAGATCTATTCTGACGAAGCTATGACTCTTACATCTATTTATCCCGCTTTCCTTGAACGAAGGAAATTAGAAGTAGCTGATACTACTTGGCGCAAGGATATGACAATGTACGAGAAATATATCAAAGACTCTCCTCTTGCAAAGAAAAAAATTTATAAGATCAGGCTTAGTGATGGTTATGATTTTTTACAACATTGTTTAGAAATAAAGCCAGATATGAAACGTAAGTATTGGAATAATATCCGCATAACACTTAACATGATGATGCAGTTTGCCATTGATCATATGTTGATTGAACGAAATCCGTTCGAGAAAATGCGTCCTAAAAAAGATCTTTTCGAACCTCCTACTAAACACAGAGATGGAGATACTCTTTTTTCAAGCAAGGAACAAATAAATGTCTGTGAATTAGCTGAACAGGATTCAGAATCTACAAATAATTCTATACCTCTTGGCATTGTTCTCTTATTTAATCTCGGACTAAGAGATGGTGAGTTATGTGCTCTCAAATGGGGAGATATCGAAAGCAATCTCAAAGGTAGCTACATTCATATACAACGAGAAATGGTAGCTAATGTACTGCCCGATGGAAAACACAGTGGCAATAGGATTCTTGAGCATTGTAAAACTCCTGCCGGTGATCGAAGACTTCCGTTGAATACCAAAGCTTTATCTTTATTCAAGCGGATCAAAATAATCAACAAAAAAAATGGATTACCAACCGGTAAAAATGACTTCATCTTTTTAAGGATCCGTAAAGGGAAAATCGTAGAATGTCCGCCACGTAGTATTTACACCCGATTACGTAAATATTGTAAAGCATCAGGCATGGATGTAGTAAAATCTCCTCACGATATCCGAAGAACTGTATTAACAAATCTTTACATGGCTCATATGCCACTAAAAAAGATTCAGCAGTTCGCAGGACACTCATCCCTTAAACAAACGATGGATTATATCCGTATTTCAGATGATGAACTTAGTGTTATGGAATATCTGGAAACTCTGTCTGATCCACAGGCGAATACCAATGTAATCCCGTTCGAAACTCATAAATCGATGATTTCAGGTGAAAAGTGAACACAAAGAGGCGAAAAGTGAACACAAATGAACAAATAACAAAACCGGGATTCTCCGCATAAATACGGCGATTCCCGGCAATTCAAGCAGCGTGTGCTAGAGGATTCGAACCCCCGACCTTTTGGTCCGTAGCCAAACGCTCTATCCAGCTGAGCTAAGCACACATTTTGACAACGCTTATATGTTAACACATTCTCGGTAAAAGTCAAGCGGATTTTGTAAATGTATAGCCATCCCTACTGATCACTGTAAGAAATTATCTCTGATAAATCTGTAGAAAACATAGGCTATTCCACCGACTAACAATACAGGAAACATCCAGCTTAAAACTGTTCCTGCAACTATCAGTCCACCGATTATTACTGCTCCTCCCACCAGACGGCGTGTCCATGTGGGCAGATTTAGGAATTTTGAAAGGATCGTAAGACCTGTGGACTGATTATTCTCGGTGGTACGCTCATCCATGACAGGATCCTCGTAAACCGTCTGTCCTGCAGATCTTTTGCTGGCTTTTATAGACTTTGCTATAAGTCTTGCATCTCCAAGTCCTTCTAAAACTGAAGCTTCAGTATTGCCTTTTCTTATCTCACTCTCTATGTAGTTCTCGTAATAGTTCACTGTATCATTGACATACTCGTAATCTTCCATTCCCGAAAGCTCACGTCTCAATGAATCGATAAACTCCTGTTTGCTCATATATTCAACCTTTAGAAAGCCTGATGCTTTACGACCTGATACTCATCCCCGTTCTGGTAATAAGGACAGTTCTCATTGTTGTTGCTAAGGAATCGTTGCATCTCATCCTCATCGAGATCTATATCACATACATAGTATTCATAATCTTCATCATATGCATAATTTGCACAAGTATCACATATTGACATGAGATCAGCTCTCCTGTAACTTCTTTTCCTTTTTGCAGAATCTTAAATAATATAATACCGCACTCACTATAAACACCAAAATACCGATGAACTGTGATGTTGAGAAGATCCATACCGAACCTCTGTAATCATTTCTCAAAAACTCAACAAAGAATCTTCCCACACTGTAAAGTATGAGGTATACGAGTCCGACTCTTCCCTCTGTTCCACTCGGATATGTATCCGAACCGCTCTTTTCCATGATCTTCTTTTCGCATCTTAATGCAAACCAGAAAAGAAATGCCGATATGGCAAAGTCTCCAAGTGACATTATGATCTGTGTAGGTATCAGCTTAACACCGTTTGGTGCATAATCCGAATGTGAAAACGCGATACCGATAGCACTGTTTGTAGGTCTGCCGTAGCAGCATCCGGCAAGAAAACATCCTAGTCTGCCGAATCCCTGTGCAAGTGCGACTGAAGGGATCATCAGATCAAACATATCCGTGAATTTGATCTTCTTTAACTTACAGCATGCCCCAATAGTCGCAATACCGCCTATGATACCACCAAATACAACAAATCCGTCACCTCTGATATAGCTCATTGGTGATGCAAGAAATGCTTTAAAATACGTTATGATGAACAGGATCTTTGCACTTAAGAATCCCATTAAAAGAGTCCACATGGTAACTGAGTAAACATTGTCACCATTCATCCCTCTTTTGGGTGATCGTTTATCGGCTATAAAGAGTCCCACGACCACTCCTATGGCGATCATCAGACCGTATCCGTGAACTGTAAACGGTCCTATTGAAAAAAGATCATTGTACATAAAATACTCCCAAAAATGATGCATGTAACGGCAATAATTAAATTACCATACATGCATGCATATAATCAATTAACAAAGTATAAAATTTCTCTGGCCTACTCAAAAAGAACCTTTGTGGAACTGCATCCGATACGGCTTACACCGGCCTCTATATAGGCCTGCATATCCTCTTTTGTCCTGATACCGCCTGCTGCCTTGATCTTCACATTCGGGCCTATATGCTGCTTAAAGAGTTTTACATCCTCCAGAGTTGCTCCGGCTGTACCAAAACCTGTGGATGTCTTGATGTAATCAGCTTTGGCATTGGTAACTGCCTTACACATCGCTATCTTCTCATCCTCTGTAAGATAACATGTCTCAACGATAACCTTTAAAATCTTGTCTCCGCAAATGGTCTTTAAAGAGGCTATCTCTTCCTCAACAAGATCATACTGGCCGTTCTTAACGTCTGTGATGTTTATAACCATATCGATCTCATCAGCACCGTCATCAAGAGCAACTGCCGTCTCCTCAGCCTTGGTAGCTGTTGTCTCGTATCCGAGAGGGAAACCTATGACGGTAGCTATCTTTAAACCGTCACCGTACTTATCCTTTACCCTCTTTATATAGCAGGGCGGTATGCAAACGCTCGCAGTATTATACTTAACCGCCTCATCACACAGCTCACATATCTGCTCCCATGTTGCCACAGGCTTAAGAAGTGTATGGTCTATATATGTTGCAATCTCACTGTTAGTCATCTTTTTAAATCCTTTCAAACATTTTCTGTATATCTTACTCCGTCCCTGTCAACCTTTGCATATATAAGAGGATTTCTCCTTACAGGGCTGTCACTGAACTCTACCGATTCAAGGTATTTCTTTTGTGCTGCTTCAAAGAGTTTCTCATCATCTGCATACAGAGTAGCCAGAACATCACCCTTCTCAACCTTGTCACCTGTCTTTTTGGCTATTATTATGCCTGCTGCCATATCAATGAGACTGTTAAGAGTCTCTCTGCCGGCACCCAGCATAACTGAAGCTATACCGCAGCCTTCCGTATTCATATGGGCTATATAACCTTCCCTGTCAGAAAGAACATCATGCGAGTATTTTGCCTTTGTGAAGTTATCTGTATCCTCTATAACGGAAACATCTCCGTGCTGGGCTTTGACCATTGCCTTTAAGCATTCGAGTGCGGATCCGTCGGCAATGACCTTGTTTACCATATCGATACAGTCTGCCTCATTACCCTTATCGGCAAGTCTTAACATGTTTGCCGCAAGCTGAACAGCCTCATGAGTAAGATCTTTGGGACCGTTTCCTTTAAGAGTCTCAACCGCCTCTATTACTTCAAGGCTGTTTCCTATATTGTTTCCAAGCGGTACATCCATATCGGTTATAAGTGCACAGGTTCTTCTTCCCGCACCTTCACCGAGTTTTACCATGGTCTCCGCAAGCTTGACTGAATCCTCTACCGTCTTCATGAACGCTCCGCTTCCGGTCTTTACATCAAGTAAAATGCAGTCAGAACCGGCTGCGAGTTTCTTACTCATGATGGATGAAGCGATAAGAGGTATGCTCTCAACGGTAGCGGTGACATCTCTTAAAGCATAAAGTTTCTTATCAGCGGGAGTCAGATTACCGGACTGCCCTATAACGCTTATTCCAGTCTTTCTTACGACATTAAAGAATTCTTCCTGATCAAGATCAGTCTTAAATCCCGGTATGGATTCGAGCTTATCAACGGTACCTCCGGTATGACCGAGTCCGCGTCCGCTCATCTTTGCGACCTTTACTCCGCATGCAGCGACTATAGGTGATACAATGAGTGTGGTCTTGTCGCCGACACCACCAGTGCTGTGCTTATCAACCTTTATACCTTCAATCGGTGAAAGATCCACCTGCTCACCGCTGGCTGCCATAGCCATCGTAAGATCAAGGATTTCCCTCTCACTCATGCCGTTAAAGAAAATGGCCATGAGCAGTGCAGAGGCCTGATAATCAGGTATATCACCTTTTACATATTCATCAATGAATTCATATATCTCATCAGTTGAAAGCTCATGTCCGTCACGTTTTTTTGCTATAACATCATACATTCTCATAATCGTTTCCCCTAATCCAGTTCAAATGCAAGCGGAAGTAACTCTCCAAGCGTATATGTTCTTATCTCTTTGCCGTCATACAGGATCACAGTAAATTTATCCTTGTCACAAAACTCACTCATGACCTGTCTGCAGACTCCGCACGGCGGACAAAAAGATGTTATCTCTTCGTCTTTTGGAGCACCCACTATGGCTATGCTCTTAAAGTCACGCGCTCCTTCGCTGATAGCCTTAAAAAAAGCTGTTCTCTCCGCGCAGTTAGAAGGTCCGTAAGCCGCATTTTCTATGTTGCAGCCCATGAACACCTCACCTGAAACAGTCTCAAGTGCGGCACCCACACAAAAACCTGAGTACGGTGAATATGACATCTTTCTGGCCTCAGCGGCAAGATCAACAAGTTCTCTCTTTTCCATATGTTCTACCTCTTGATCTCCTGCCAGAAGCCTGTTCCCTGTGTTCCCTTGTTAACCCCGAATATCTCCTGTATCGTGGCTGCAATATCAGCGAAACTGCTTCTTGTTCCAAGGTTTACTCCTGCTTTGATATCACGTCCGTATGCTATGAACGGAACATACTCCCTGGTATGATCGGTTCCTTTAAATCCCGGATCGCATCCGTGATCTGCAGTGATCATCACTATATCATCACCGGACATCTTTTCAATAAACTCGGCAAACTGCCTGTCAAAAGTGGTAGCTGCTTTTGCATATCCTTCTATATCACGTCTGTGACCGTAAGTCATGTCAAAGTCGACAAGATTTACAAAGCAAAGTCCCTCAAAATCCGTATCAAGCAGTTCTATGGTTTTGTTCATACCGTCAACGTTGTTCTCTATACGCTGGGTATGCTGTATATTCTTTCCTGCGAATATATCATAGATCTTTCCGACACCGTAAACATCATATCCGTTCTCGGTCAGAACATCCATCATGGTGTTTTTGGGCGGAACGAGAGAAAAATCATGTCTTCTGGGTGTTCTCACAAAGTTAGGGAATTCTCCGACAAAAGGTCTTGCGATAACCCTTCCGACACCGTGTTCTCCAGCAAGTATCTTTCTTGCTATCTCGCAGTATCTGTACAGTTCGTCTACCGGAACGATATCCTCGTGTGCTGCTATCTGGAACACACTGTCTGCCGAGGTATACACGATAAGATCTCCTGTCTCTATGTGCTCAACACCGTAATCCTTTATGACCTCTGTTCCGGAATACGGCTTGTTGCAAAGCACTCCCCTTCCTGTCTGTCTCACAAACTCGGTCAGAACATCATCGGGAAATCCGTTGGGATATGTAGGAAAAGGCTTCTCGGATATAAGACCTGCCATCTCCCAGTGGCCTATGGTCGTATCCTTGCCCATCGAACTCTCCTGAAGTCTTGCGAATGCACCCTTTGGTGAATCCACACCTTCAGCCCATTCCACAACACCGTCGATGTTGAATAACCCCATGCTCTTCATTACCGGTGTATCATACGCCGCATTTCCTGCGATCGTCTTAAGAGTGTTGCTCCCGATGTCACCAAAAAGATCAGCATCAGGCTCGGCACCTATTCCGTAACTGTCCAGTACAATAAGAAATACTCTTCTTTTACCCATAACCTACCTCACAGTGTTTAGTCAAAATACTTAGGATCTATATCTATAAGAAAATCATCACTGCTCTTTTTCTTTTGCGGTGCGCTTGTTTTTGTCTGCTTGGGTCTGCGTACCATCACATATTCATACTCCTCTTCCTCATCGTCATCATCTTCATC
>JAFZRZ010000078.1 GCA_017619635.1 Lachnospiraceae bacterium
AGTATTCCCAAAGGTAACCCGATGGGATAGGGGCATAGTGGACATGCCCTGTTCTGCAGGATGTAAAGATCCTGCAGGTTCATACCGCAAAGCGGTATAACAGAAACCCCATCCGACATAGTCGGTTGTGGGTAGTTCATATAGAACGAAACAATCACTAGATGAGGGAAAAAGAATGAAGATAAAAGCAAATCTGATCTTAATATTATGCAGTGTAATGCTGATGGGCTGCGGTATGCAGCAGGGAAAGGTATATACTACTGAGGATATTGTTGAAACATGCGGTCTTAATGAAAGAACCAGAGATTTTAACATGGGAGGCTACGACTCAGTTAATTTAATGTCCTCAAAATCCACAGTCGACAAGCATTTCGAGTTCATGGATTTTTATATCTTTGAATCAAGCCATGCTGCAAAAAAAGCATTTAAGCGTACCGAAAGCTGGTACAGAGAAATCGAAGAGGAAGGCGATGACTACCGTAAAGGCTGGCTTGCCGGTGTCTGTGATGCAGATATAGAGCAATATGAATATCTGACAGGGAACATGATCATTCTCGTTGATATGCAGTGTGTTTCCACCTGGGGTGAGTATGTACCGGAAGAAGATTCTGAACCCGATCCTCAACCCGATCCCGATCCCGAATCACTGAAAGCCTATGAGGAAGCGACCAAATGCTGGACCATGAGCTATCGCGAGGAAATAATCGAACTTATGAGAGAAACTTTTAACTGATCTCTTCAGGGAACTCTCTTATTCAGAAATGTTTTTTTACAACAACTCCCATTATCTTTTGATTGCAGTATCTGCATTTATAGTTTTCACTTACTGCGCCGGTTATCGAAGCCCCGCATGAAGGGCATGTGTCCTTTACGATCTTTTTTCCCAGCGTTATCTCCAGATCACCGCTGTGCTTCTCTATGGTACAGTGCTTCAGATATCCTGTACGGATAGATTTTCTGACAAGTGCAAGTTTCCTTGTGTCATTAATGCCTTTATAATCAGGAAGGTCTGCCGGTTTGATAAACGGGGATCTGCACTTTGAGAAAAACTCGGAACATACATGAGAGATTTTTGCATAGCTTGTCGCTTTTATCCCTACTACTGCTGCAGGGATAAGCCCGAGTATAAAAAAGCAATCCCTGATTATTGTTTCGATCAGATCATACGTGATAAGTTCATAGCTCTGCATGTGTTTGTCCACATCAAGTATTATCGATCTGTAATATTCTTTATCACCGAATCTGAATATTGCGGTTTTGATTCCCAGTAAGCAAAGAGCTATAAAAAGCAAAGAAAAGCATGCGATCAAACATGATCTGATCATATGCGTTTGCAGATTCTTATATGTGTAGTAATCGTAATTCTTTGACTCTCCCTTGATCTCGTTGGAAATACTGTAGAATTTCTTGTCTGTCAAAACTCTTGCTCTAAGATCAGAACTTCCGCAGTACTGACATGTTCCGGTAAAGTATATTCTTTTCTGAATAGGTGCACCGCATTTCATGCACTCACATTCTACAGTCTTGGATGCAAGTTTAACACCGTCTTCTGTGATCGAATAGTTTTTCATGTACAGCTTTAAAAACAGTTTTAACTGTTTTTTAATCTTGGATACCTTCTTTCCCATGACTTCTGAAAGCTCTTCTGCGGTGATATAGCCATCAAGGTCCCCTTCAAAATAACTTGAATAGAAACGGGCATCCCAGATATTCTTAGCCGATATTGATGCCTCGATAAGCATCAGCGGTCCGACAATTATCCAGAAGAAAAATGCCGGTGTATTAGCTGCATGCTGTAATGTAAACAGATCTCCCGCGTAACGTATAACCAGATAAAACTGCCAGTACACACTAAACACCAGATTAAATATCGCAATTACAGCAAATGCTATATTTTTTATTTTAAGTTTTTTGATCCTGCTCTCTAATAAATACATTTATATCTGTTCACCTTTCGTATTTTATTGACAATCATACAAAGCTTTTTATTATCTCACTTTTTACAAAAGTGTTCCCCCTAATATATGCTTACAAATATAACTACTTTGAAATTAAATATTTATCGATACTAAAAGATGTTACCATGTCGATCGCAGATTTATGCTCACGAATGCAATCCAGTTTCAGATCCTTTAATTTTTTTGTATCTTTTTTTGATAACCTAAGTTCCATACAATAGAGATCTAATCTTGATATATAATCAGCATATTCCATGATTTCATCTTTCGATATGATGTTACTTGCTTCAATAAGAGCATTGATACCATCATATTTTTCAAATATACTTACTAAATCACTTCCTAAAGTCAATTCCGTTTCCACAGGTTTCTCAGCCAAACCCAACACCCAAGCTAATACTCTGGCCTGTTCACCTAAAAATGCCATATTGCCTAATTGATCATTATCAACATTTCCCTTTGATATTTCTGATAAATAATTCGATAACTGACCAAATTCCGGAGCAAATTTAAGTGCCAGCATCATAACGTCTATATCATCTACATCTCCCATATTATTTAATCTGTTTAATGCTTTTCTTCCTATAAAAAAATCAAATATTAAATGTAATACTAATTCCTGTTTTTCCTCTATTTCCACATTAGAATCAACCGGTACGAGTTTCAATTCTTTATAGCTGGGTATTCCCATTTTTTCCAAAATCTCGCAATTCTTTTCTATTCTGGCGATATCATTACTTGAATATTTAACATTATCCGTATCTATCTTAAAATTTGAATTCAAAAAATCTTCCAGGAATTTTCCATTTCCTTCATTAATTTCATTCTTTTTGTCATTCTTAAAAATGCCAAATAATCCCATATACTTTTCTCTCCTTTATAACTAGTAAAAAATTTTGAGATAAAAGGCTATGCCCTCATCCTCGCAAATCCCGATTTATTTTCACAGACACACAAATGTAAAAAGGAATTCTATTATTCTTCATTGTCAGCTCCAATATATCACCAGTAAATTCTATCAGTATGGAACAAGTATTTCAAATACCATATTTGTATGTAAGACTACAGGTCTTGTTTTTTGTGTTGTCTTATCATATTCAAGTGACAAGTCTTCACATATTTTTATAGCCGTTTCTCTTAATCCGATGCCAAATAACTTTGAAACATAGTCAATCGCATCTCCAGTTTCATTACATCCGAAGCAGTAAAATCTGTTATCGATCTTCATGCGGGGTGTCTTATCTTTGTGGAACGGACACTGACACATACCGTTCTTGTTAAACTTTGCTCCATAAAATTCTGCCACTTGTCGGGCACTCGTATTTTGTTTTACTGTTTCAAAAGGATTCATGTTTATCTCACCTCCTCCCTGTCATGATGACTCCTTTGTAACCTACTATTTAGGGAAAAAAAGACGGAAACGAATGAATTCTTTCAATCGTCACCGTCTGCAATAACTATATCTGCTTTATCTCTTGTAAATAAAAAAATCCATATCAGAAACTAGTGCTATACCATTTTGGATTGCTTCATCAGTGATATGAAGGTGGATCCTTCAGTAAGATACGCTGACAGTCTTGATAAGCTTAACAGGCTTATAAATGTAAAGGATTCATATCTTGAATCCTACCACCGTGACCTGTCTGAATTAAAACAAATAAGAAATGTTTCAAATGATGTAAGTACTTTCTTATCAGCAAGGGATCCAAATACCGATCATGATAAGGGTATATCGATCGATCTTGGATAACGGCATTGAAAATAGATATTATTTCTGATTAAATTATCTTAGCGGATGTCGCATATGAGGAAATGTATATGAAGAAAGTTGATTCGACAAACGGTAAGATAGAGTTTCAGTTCTGCATTGACGTTGATGAAGGCTATAACAGGAAAACAAGGTCCGTTTACAAAAACGCACTTGGTGAATACTATCTTGTTGAGGCTGAAGAATACCATATAGGGTCTGCATATGACTACATCGATACTTATTATGCTCTTGAAGAAAAAGAAGCTTTATTTTTTGAAAAGATGGCCATCGACAGGGAAAGGCGCAAGAAGGAAGAAGCTCTTGAACGCGAAAGGATCGCGCGTGAAGACCAGGAAAGAATGTTTACTTCCGGCGGGGACCGCTATTTCTACAAAAAGAAAAAAAGCGATACCGTATGGTGGCTTAAAGAAACCGGTTCTGAGCATAAGTTTTCATTCGATAAAGAGACCGTATTTGATCTTATGAATGACTATCCTAATAAACTAACGCCTGAGCAGAAAGAGATATTCGACAGGGAAAATCCCATCTGGGTAAAAAGGCTTAAAAACAAGAATGAAGTTAAAGACTGAATTGTTTTACAGGTGATCGCATGAAGCACATAACGATAGAAAAACTGGATAAGAACTTTGAATGGAACTGGTATGAAAACAGTGTATTAAACAATCCTTCTTCCTATACTGCGCCCAAGGATATTTTTGATGCCGTATGCTTTGAGATCAGTCGTTACTACTCAAACAGGGAATCGTTTAAGACCTTGAAGAGAAAGATCCGCTGGACGGGGCAGTTTCTAAACTGTGAACTTGCTTTCTTTTCGTCCTCTCATAACACGGCCGGAGATTATGTGGCCTTTGAGATCGTATGCAACGGATATGCTAACGATCCAGAAGGTATGGCAAAGAAAGGTCTTCTGTATACATGGATAAGACCCAAAAACGATATTAATGTGTACAACATCGATCAGAATAAGTTCATGGATATCATTGGCTATATCGATGCCTGTGTCGAGTTCTTTAAAAGGCTGGATTCCGGCGACGGCTTTAAAAGATTCATTGAAGAAAACGGTTGCAATGAAGAAAACAACATGATCTTTCTTGAAAAGATCATGAGTATGAAATTAGACGAAGCTGATGCATATGCTGAAGCAATAACAAAACGCATGACTCACGAAGAAGTGTTTGGCAAACTGAAAAAACTTTAAAATGCACTCACTAAAAAAGACCCGTTGTCATAAGACAACAGGCCTTAAATATCCTTTGTATGTTATTTCTCAGTTTCTTCCTCTGCAGCTTCCTGTTCGCCATCCTGCTCAACAGCTTTATTGTGCGGTGCTACAACACTTACAACTGCGGTCTCAAGATCTGTTAGAATCGTAAGATCCTTGTGTTTGGCTATATCGAGATCAGCTACCTTAAGTGTATCACCCAGTCTTAAGCTGCTGCAGTCGACATCGATCCTGTCAACCAAAGCTTCAGGCAATGCCTTGTACGATACTTCCAATAAAAGCTGTTCAAGTATGCCGTCAACAACCTTTTCCCTGTTATGAAGAACTATCTCGGCTACAGAATGAACGACCTCACCTTTAACCAGTGCCTGGAAATCCAGTTCAAGAACCTGTTTCTTGATCGGATCATAATCGATCTCTTTTAGCAGAACATCATATTTCTTGCCATCCAGTTCAACAAAAAGCTGGCTTCCCTTTAAGCATGTCTTTAAGAGCTGATCGGCCTCCTTCTTATCGATCTTAAGCGGTACAGAGCCCTTGATCTCCTTGCCAAAGAGGTTACCGGTCACAAAACCTTCTCTTCTTAATGCTTTTGCCTTTGTTTCCATGTCTCTTTTTTGTACTTTCAAAGTAGTCATTTGTCTTTTCCTCCGTTAGTTTCAAAAATTGAGAACAGGGAAGTTCGCGGAATGCCCATATTCAGTTGGCGTTTCG
>JAFZRZ010000006.1 GCA_017619635.1 Lachnospiraceae bacterium
ATAAGTAGGCTTCGTATGGACATCGGCTCTGTTGAAAGACAGATGTCCGATGTTATGGAACAGCTGGAGGATGTGGTTACCAAATCGGAACTGGCAGATATGATGAACAGCTTTGTTAATGGTGAAGATAATGGCTGGCTTTTGTATAATACAAAATACTGCAGTGCCGATGTAGCTTATTCATCTATATACGGTCAGGCGAAAAAATCCGTATATGTGATCGATAACTACATAGGGTTGCGAACACTTGTGATGCTTAAAAATGTTCCGTCAGGAGTAGATATTAAGCTGTTCAGTGATAATGTTGGCAGTGGAAAACTCCACAATGTGGAATATAACGATTTTCTACGAGAGTATCCGGGACTAAGAATAACTATGCAGCACACCGGGGGTGTTTTTCACGATCGCTTTATCGTGCTGGATTATGGGACGAAGGATGAACGAGTATTTCTCTGCGGGGCTTCGTCAAAGGATGCTGGTGCCAGGATAACAACTATAGTGGAAGATTTCGGGGTTCAGAAATATGATCCGATCATTAAGAAATTGCTTAAAAATGTGGTTCTTGTATTGCCGTAGGAAAGGAGAATCATGAACGGGGATAAGATCAAATGTTACATCTACACCCGCGTATCCACAGCCCTTCAGGTGGACGGATACAGCCTTGATGCACAGCGGGAAACGATGCGGAAATATGCGGATTTTCAGAATATGGAGATTGTGCGGGAATACAGTGATGAAGGACACTCCGGTAAGAATATCCGGGGACGCCAGGAGTTTGTCCGGATGTTAAATGACATAGAAGATGGCAAGGACGAGGTCAGCTTCGTCCTTGTTTTTAAATTGTTACGATTTGGCAGGAATGCGGCGGATGTGCTCAGCTCCCTGCAGCTGATGCAGGATTACGGTGTGAATCTGATCTGTGTAGAGGATAATATCGATAGTTCCAAGGAAGCCGGAAAACTTTTGATCTCGATTATAGCTGCCGTGGCAGAAATGGAACGCGAGAACATCCGTGTACAGACCATGGCCGGGCGTATGCAGAAAGCCAGGGAAGGAAAATGGAACGGCGGATTTGCCCCTTACGGATACGCCCTTGAGAGTGGGGAACTTGTGATCGCGGAGGATGAGGCAGATATTATCCGTATGATATTTGACCGTTATATCAATACCGATGACGGGATCAATGGAGTTGCCAATTATCTGAACAATCACGGTTATACCAAGAAACTCAGGCAAAATGGTACGATTCCCGGATTCTCCACCAGCTTTGTTAAGAAGATTATTGATAATCCGATCTACATGGGAAAGATCGCATACGGGCGCAGAAGAACCGAAAAGAAAAACGGTACCCGTAATGAAACACATGTCGTAGAACAATCGGAGTATCCGATTTATGAAGGAATCCATGAAGCGATCATTTCAGAGGAAGAATGGAACCTGGCGCAGGAAAAGAGGTCAAAGAATAATTATCGTCGGGAAAAGGTGAATGATCCTGATCATGCGCATATTCTATCCGGGATCCTCAGATGTCCCTGCTGCGGTAAAGGAATGTATGGTAATGTTGCCAAGGCTCATTCAAAGGATAATAAGACCAGATACTACTATTATTGTAAAAACACAGTAAACGCTACCGGGCATAAATGTACTTTCCGCACCAATATCGAGCAATCTCAGATTGACGGGATGCTTGAGCGGCTGATATCGGCAATGACCCGTGAAGGGAAGTTTAAGGAAGCTATACAGAGCAAGATCGGGACTACGGTTGATACTTCGGACATGGAGAAGGAACTGTCTGTGCTTTCTGCCAGGCTTCACCAGGCAGAGGCCATCAAGACACGTATCGAGCAGCAGATGGATAGTCTGGATGTCAATACAGCTCATTATGAGAAGAAAATCGCAGATTTACAGCGGCGCCTGGACTCTCAATATGATACGATAGATGAAACAGAACACGCTATAGAAGAGGTCAAAACCCAGATATTTGATCTTAAAAAGAGCAGTATTTCTGCCGATAGTATATATGAGTTTTTGCTTCATTTTGATGAGATATACAGGGAATGTACCGATGCAGAAAGGAAGAAGTTCATGCAGTCCTTTGTGGACCGTATCGAACTTTATCCGGAGCGCAGAAAAGACGGTAATTGGATAAAGAATATCCTTTTCAATTTCTCGATTCCCGTAGTTCGGGAGGATGAGGAACTGGCGAGGATAGGTGGAATATCTCTGGGAAATAGCACTCTCAGCAATGTCGACTTGCCCTTGGAAAAGTTTCCAACGCACGAGACTGTGGTTTTGCTCAACAGGATTCTATGTCACTGATTGTAAGAGCAGTAACCGTACTCATGAGGAAATCAGAATGATAGAGTTTAAAAGAATAAATTAATTTCCTAAAGGTATCTTATATGATCAGCTGGTGGATGCGTATTCATTCAATGATGAATGCAGGAAAAACTGGGACAGCATGTGGAAAGAGCATGATGACTTTTTTACAGTAATCCCTCTATCGCAGATAAATATATTTTTATCACCGTTCTTGACGGAGAACCTATAGGTCATATTTCATGGGATCCGAGGAACAGGCCGGATCATGTTGAAATCGGGTATAACTGCATTCTGACAAAGTATAAGAAAAAAGGGTATGGGCATGCTCAGCTTGAAGAAGCGCTCAGAAGGATCAAAGAATATGATGATCTTAAGAAGATAATCGTTTGTACAAATGAACTGATGATACCGGCACAAAAGAATTATGAAAGTGTGGGATTCATTAAAGTTGGAGAAAGAGAAACCTGGAAACACCCTTTTCAGGTAAATACATAGATTATGAACTTAGATTGAGATGATGCAGGAGAATAATACATGATCAAAACATCAGTTACAGAAGATGCAAAGATACTCTCAGAACTGGCAATACAGATGTGGGAAGATAATTATCCAGATGAACTGACAGAAGAGTTTCGTGAGCTGATAAAAAATTAAGAGGCATCCTGTTTATAAAATACATTGAAGATAAACCGATAGCTTTTGCGCAGTGCCAGCTTCGACATGATCATGTGGAAGGAACGGACAGTTCACCGGTCGGATATTTGGAAGGGGTATTTGTATCGGAAGAATACCGAAGGAAAGGTTACGTAGCAGAATTAATCGCTGAATGTGAGAAATGGGCCGAAGAGAAAGGCTGTGTTGAGTTTGCAAGTGATTGTGAACTTGATAATGTTGACAGTTTAAGATTTCACACAGCTATCGGATTTGAGGAAACAAACAGGATCATCTGTTTTAAGAAGAGATTATAGAAAACAGGTATATGAATTGATGAGTAATAGAAATAAAAAAAGGATCAGTATAGTAAGTACAATGCATTATATCCGTTTGGTCTACAGATCAGTACTCTTTATACTGCTTCTGATCGCCTATATACGTTTCAGGCTGTATTCCGACGCGTCTATAATCGAAAGCGCTGAAAAAATGCCGACCATTATATATGTCACATGGCTGGTCTTTGTCATAGAGATGATCTTAAGGTTTTTTCCGTCCAAATATGAGAGCCCGGGATGTCAAAAGCAGTTTGCATGTAACTATATAAAATCCGGTAGCACGGATATATCCATCCCCGATAATAATTCCACCGTGTTGATCGCGCTTATCTGGGTGGTTTTTAATGCTGCCTTTGGTGCATTACATATGGAGGGGATACTGGATGACGGGATCATGGTCTTATTGTGCAGTGCATATTCCATATGTGATGTTATCTGCATACTGTTTTTCTGTCCTTTCCAGACATGGTTTATGAAAAACAAATGCTGCTCTACATGCAGGATATATAACTGGGATTATGCAATGATGTTCACGCCTCTGTTCTTTGTGAGAAAGAGTTATACATGGAGTTTATTGATATTATCGGTTGCGTTATTGTTACGCTGGGAAATAACGTTCTATCTGCATCCCGAGCGCTTTTCGGAGAAAACAAACGATTATCTGCAATGTAAGAACTGTACAGAAAAGCTATGCGGTCATAAAAAACAACTGATCTCTTTATGGAAACAGATCGAGGAATATTCCGCTGACCGGATAAAGAAACTGAAAAAATAACTTAGGTTAAATACTTCTTTCATAAGACAGTGTATTAGAAATCTGACAAATCAGAGCAAGTCTCGACAGGATTAAGTCTTTATAAAAGCATATGATCATAACAGAGGAGGGCGTTAAAGATGGAACAATCTGTTTTGGAATGGCTGCTTGATGATAATAATCCCGAGGTAAGATTAAGAACACTTAAAGAATATAAAAAACTGCCTCAGGATGATGAAAGCGTTATCGAATGTAAAAGTCAGTTACTGCACAGTAAAGTGTACGAGAGGGGACTTAAAAAACTTAAGAAAGACAAGCCGTGGGATAAGTATGATGCCATTATGGCATTTGCTGAATGGGGACTTACGCGTGACGATATCGGAAAGGATATAGATAAAGAGGTATTTGCCCTGATAGAGAGCACGGGATTCAAAATGTTGTGCGGAGAACCGCTTTTGCTAAGAAATCTGGTCAGACTGGGATACTATCAGGAAGAAGTGGTTAAAAACGAGATCGAAATTGTCCTTGGTATGATCAAGGATGACGGTGGCTTTGGATGTATCAGCACCAATAAAAAGATCAATGATCCTAAGAAACCGCATAAGAGCTGTGCAAGGCTGACGGTTGAGTATCTTTTGCTGGTCGCTGAATTATATAGTCAGGGTTATGAAATGGAATGCAGGGATGCTTTAGTCAGATATTTTACAAAGCGAAACATTTTTTACCGTACGGATGACATGAAGACACCGATGGTAGATGTGATGACAGGAACATTCTATCCTCCGGATCCGATCAAGATAGGCGCACATATGATCATTTATGCCCTGAGAGTTTTGGGATGTGAGCCCACATCAGAAGCAATGCAGGCCGGATACAAAGTGTTAGATCAGCACAGACTTGAAAACGGAAGATACGTTCTGACTGCGTCAAAAAGTGTGCCTGCCTTTAAGGCCGGAAATGTCGGTGAAGAGAATAAATGGGTAACGTTGTACGCATATATGGCAAGGTAGTCTGAACGGGTAAAAGTTAATACGATATCAGTTATAAGAGGCATTCCTTATGGAGTGCCTCTAAATTGTTGCAAAAAAAGCTTACAGATAGTATGCAGGTTTGTTATGCTTACTATGTTATGATCAATAAGTTGGGTGTATGTCTGTCAGGATAGGAGGATCAGACACAGCGGTTTTATCGCTTTGTTAACAGGTTTTTGTTTATGGAAGATATTTATGAATTGGTAAAACAATGCGGTCTTGGAATTATAAAAGGTAAGATATATCCGGTAAGCGGTGGATTTATGCACAAGATGTTTAAAGTACAGACAACTGCCGGGACATATGCCGTGAAATGTCTGAATCCTGAGATAATGAGCCGTCCCGATGCCTTGAGGAATTATGCTGAAGCGGAAAGGCTGGAGAGAGTTTTGGAGAGTAAAGGTATTCCTGTTGTGGCGGCATTATCCTTTGACGGTAAAAAGATGATAACGGTAAATGGAAGATATTACTATGTTTTTCCGTGGCAGGAAGGAAAGATCACAGATTTTGATGCGATCTCATGTGAGCAGTGTTTAAAAGCCGGTGAGATCCTTGGAAGGATCCATGCTATCGATGCTAAAAGCGTTGAGCCCAATGAGGCGGAATTCAGCGATGTGGACTTTGGAAGATTACTGGCCCTTGCAAGAGAAAAGGAAAGTGTTATAGCACCTCTCATTGAAGCCAATATCACACTTCTTGAAAATGCACAGGACCAATTAAACGAAGCAAGAAAGAAGCTTCCGGCTATCAGGGCGATAAGCGATGATGATCTGGACCCTAAGAATATCATGTGGCATGAAGGAAATGCCTACGTGATAGATCTGGAATGTTTGGGATATGGCAATCCCGTATCAGTATGTCTTAGCCTGGCCCTGCAATGGGCAGGGACCGTAAACGGGAAATTTAATAAAGACAATCTGGAGGCTTTTTTCAAAGGATATCTTAAGGCTTACGACAACGGATTCAGATCTTATGATGAATTGTTTGGAATAGCATACACATGGATAGAGTGGCTGGAATATAACATCAATCGAGCACTGGGAACAGTAAGTACAGAGGAAGAAGAGATAAAACTGGGAGAAGCAGAGACCTTAAATACGATAAACAGGATTAAATACCTGTCATCTTTAGAGGAAGAGATCTGTCTTGTGTTAAAGAAACTGGCAGATTATTAAGGTAAGTGTAACGGTAAACAGATAAGGGAAGTTAATCGGAAAGATCGTCATCCCAGTGTTGTGTAGGGATTGATAGAAATGATAGTATAATTATGGATGGTATCAAAGATAAGTATTCATTGATATGATCATATTGAAGGCTGAAAGGATAAGGAACTGATTTTTGAAGAATGGGATATCACATCGCATAGTACACCTATGGCTGATAATCATAATAATCATTTTTCGGGAACCGTGGTTTATACCACGATACGGATGACGGATTGCCGGCAGTATCAATAAGTGTCGGTGTAATGAATGGTAAGGATGTCACCGATGCGACAAAGCTGTTTGAAATGACTGATGAAGCAATGTATGAGTCAAAGAAACAGGGAAAAGGAACATATACCTTTCATTCATAAAAGATCCAAATGGTTTGGCGATAAGGGAGAAACATATGAATAAGGAATGGTCAGATAAAAATAAAAAGATGCAGTCCCTGATCAAAAAAGAGTCTGGATTCAAAGAAGGGATAGATGTACTTATTGAACTGAGAAACGATCTGTTTTTTCAAATCACATCCATAGTGGAAACATATCCCCTGGAAGCATTCAGTCTAATGCCGTTTGCCGGAGCCAAAGGATACCACTCCAAGACACTTGTTTATTCTATGTGGCATATCTTCAGGATAGAAGATATCGTTGCTCATACGATGATCCTTAAAGACAGTCAGATCCTCCTTAGAGACGGATGGCTTGAAAAGACAAAAAGTCCGATAATCACAACAGGAAATGAGCTTAAGGATAAAGAAATAGCAGATTTCTCAAAGCAGCTGGATGTAAAGGCTGTCTGCGGATATTGCAGGACTGTCATGGAATCGAGTAATGCTATGCTCACAAAACTGGAATACAAAGATCTTAAGCGCAGGTTCTCGGATGAAGATAAAGAACAGATCATCAGGAGTGGTTCGGTAAGCAGTGATGAAGAGGCGTTCTGGCTTATCGATTACTGGTGTAATAAAGATATAGCAGGGCTTATCCAGATGCCGTTTTCAAGACACTGGATCATGCATATAGAGGCAATGTGCAGGATCAAGAACAGACTGTGCCAGAAAGCAAGAAAAGGTGTGGATCCCATTGCATACTGCGGTCTGTCTTGTGACCACTGCTTTTTAAAGGAAGAGTGCGGAGGCTGCAGGACAGCATACAATACATGCTCTTATGCGACCTGTTCACCAAACGGTGTATGTCCGAACACCACCTGTTGTAAGGAAAAGAATATTGACGGATGCTATGAATGTGAAGATATAGTCAGCTGTCATAAAGGCTTTTATGAGAACAAAGATGAGATAAATGCCATTAAAGCGATGTCTCTGTTCATACATAAATACGGAAAAAAAGAGTTGATGAGAGTCCTTGATAACCTTCATAAGAAACACGAGTTTGAAAAGATCCAGGAGGTTGTCGGTTACAATATCGAAGAAGGATTAAAGATCCTCGAACAGAACAGATAGTATATCTGTCTGTGGATTTTCATGTTGATACAGGGGGATATATCATGAAAGAAATAAAGGATAAGACACTTACGGAGAAGAGACTTAACATACTTACAACAGGCAGTGTGATGCTCATTATCTTTCTGGTGTCGGTTGCGATAATTTCGTTAGGTCTGTTAGTAAAGATAACTCAGAACGGATTTGCGGATACGATAAAAGAAAGCTGGCCTGCACTCATAATGATCATCATTCTTGAGAGTATCATATTCTGGGCCGGTATCATCATGGTGTATACCACCTCGGTACAGCTTGGTATAAAAATGCGCATCATAGGTATCATATGCGGATTTATACCGATAGTTCATATCTTTACCCTGCTGATGATAATCAAGACAACAGTCAGTGAATCAGGTTTTGAAAAGAATAAACTGAAAACAAACAAAAATAGATCAAAAGATCAAATCTGCAAGACCAGATATCCGATCCTCATGGTCCACGGAGTGTTCTTCAGGGATTTTAAGTATTTCAATTACTGGGGCAGGATCCCGGGTGAGCTGGAGAAAAACGGATCAACCATATACTACGGAGATCATCAGTCAGCAGCCTCTGTGGAAAACAGCGCAAAGGAACTTGCTGACAGGATATCACAGATCGTTAAAGAAACGGGATGTGAGAAAGTGAATGTCATAGCGCATTCAAAGGGCGGTCTGGATATCAAGACGGCTGTGGCTAAGTTTGGTATGGCAGACAAGGTGGCTTCGATCATAACGGTAAACACACCTCACAGAGGATGTGAGTTTGCGGAATATCTTTTAAACAAAGCTCCTGAAGGCATGAAGGAAAAGGTGGCATCGGCATATAACAGTGCACTTAAAAAGATCGGTGATCCCAATCCCGATTTTATAGCGGCAGTGACGAATCTGACCGCTTCCGGCTGTAAAAGGATAGCTCAGCAGGCGGATGGTTTTGACTATAAGGGCAGAGGGATATATACAAAGAGCATAGGCTCATGCATGAAAAATGCTGCAAGCGGAGCATTCCCTCTTAACATGAGTTATCACCTTGTGAAGATGTTTGACGGACCAAATGACGGACTTGTAGGTGAAGCGTCATTTCGCTGGGGAGAGGATTATGAGTTTCTGGAAAACAAAAAGCAAAGAGGTATCTCTCACGGAGATATGATAGATCTGAACAGGGAGAATATACCCGGGTTTGATGTCAGGGAGTATTTTGTAAAACAGGTGGCAGATCTAAAGAGAAGGGGATTATAACAAAGGTATCGAAAAGATGATAAACGAAAAAGTCTATAACTGGTTAAAAGATAAAGGATATGAGGATCGTATCGAGCAGCACAAAGAGACTATAGATACGGTTGAGCATGCAGCCATACAGGTCGGATGTTCACAGGCTGAGATAGCCAAGACACTTTCGTTTATCGTGGATGATAAACCTGTCATTATCGTTATGGCAGGAGACGGCAGGGTGAACAGTTCGAAGTTCAAGGCACAGTTTCACACAAAGCCGAGCATGGTCCCCAGAGACAGGGTTGAAGAGCTTATAGGATTCTTGCCTGGAGGTGTATGTCCGTTTGGGATAGATAAGAGTATACCTGTATGGCTGGATGTTTCTATGAAGCGTTTTGACATCGTTCATCCGGCAGGCGGAAACGAGTTCACATCGGTAAGACTTTCACCCAAAGAGCTGGAAGAAGCATCTGAAGCAGCTGGCTGGTGTGATGTTTGCAAAGGATGGGAGGAATAGATATGGAGATAAAAGCCATTCTCGGTGATATTACCAAACAGACAGATGTTGATGCTATAGTGAATGCGGCAAATGAATCATTACTTGGCGGCGGAGGAGTTGACGGTGCAATTCATAGGGCAGCAGGTCCTGGTCTTTTGGAGGAATGCAGAAAACTTCATGGATGTCCCACCGGAGAAGCAAAGATAACGGGAGCATATAACCTGCCCTGTGAATATGTAATACATACTGTCGGTCCCATATGGTACGGCGGCAACAGCTCTGAACCGGAGCTTTTAAGAAACTGTTATATCAATTCACTTAAGACGGCTAAAGAAAAAGGGATAAGAAGAATAGCTTTTCCCTCGATCTCTACAGGTGTATACGGATATCCTTTAAACAGTGCCGCTAATGTTGCAGTTTTGGCTGTTAAGGATTTTGCCGCTAATGATCCGGAAGCGTTTGAGCTTATCGAATGGGTATGTTTTGATGAAAGGACACTTAATGCATACAGTGCGGTCATCTGATCATTTTGTCACACAGCCACGTGATAAGATATACCGTTGATATCGCTATGAGTGTTAAGAGTGCGTATCCTATAAGATATCCCGGAACTCCCATAAAGGATGAAAGCCAGGAAAGCGGAGAGTTTTTTATGGGCCAGTTTATAAAGAAATAGTTACAGTTAAAACATTTGTCAAATATATATACTGGAGGCACGATAACACACAGAAAAAGAATGACTCTGTATATATGTCTGATATCAGGAGAGATATCTTTCCTAAGCTTTAATAAAAGCGGATAAAGTATAAGCAGACCGTGCCACAGGTAACTGTGAAGATTTATAAAGTTGAGCACAGGATAATAAACGGTCCAGTCTGCAAAGATAAGTGCCGCAAGGGCTCCCGGCATGATAAGGATATATGCGACCTCACCAAAGAATTCCTTAACAGATTCTTTTTTTATATATTCTCTGAAAAAGAATACGAATATCCCCATACTGCATATATGAAGCGGTAGATAACCTATCCCAAATCTGTGCTGTGTCATAAGAAACATATCTTTAAATATCTCAAGAAAGATCATAAGTAGGGGGATAGATCTTAAGACTTTTCTCTGGAAAGAGCCTTTTGATCTTCTTATAAGAAAAAGAAAAACAAGAACCAGAAAAAGAGTAACGGAAACACTTAGGATATGAGCAGTTCCAAAAAGCGGATAGCCCATACCCTTCGGGATATCATCCTGTTGTCTCCAAAAGTACTCTGTGATCATAATGGTTCACCTTAGATCTGTAATCTACTATAATAATAGTATAAAACAAAGTTACAAGAATCAAAACGGAAGAAAAAACATGATAATAGAAACCGACAGATTATTCTTACGTGAGATGAATATGGATGATTTTAAAGCTCTGTATGTGGTGCTTACAGACTCTGAAATAATGGGACACTATCCGTATGTCTTTGATGAGAAGAGAGTAAGAGAGTGGATCGAGCGCAACATGAACAGGTACAGACAGAACGGTTTCGGTTTGTGGGCAGTGTGTCTTAAGGATACGGGAGAGATGATCGGTGACTGTGGACTTACACTGCAGAATATAGAGGGAGATATGCTGCCGGAGATCGGATATCACATTCGAAAGGACTGCCAGCACAAAGGATATGCCAAGGAAGCGGCCATGGCTGTAAAGAATTGGGCTTTCAGCAATACCGGATATCCTGCTCTGTATTCATATTGCAAATATACAAATGTTGCATCATATAAAACAGCGGAATCGATAGGCATGCGGTTTTTGAAGGAATATCCCGATGAGGCAAATGAGATAACGCATGTATCGGTTGTTTATAAAGATGATGAGTTTAAGGAAGGATCCAAAAGATGATAGTTCATTCTATATCTCCGGTATTTGATAAAGATTCAAAGGTTCTTATCCTTGGAAGCTTTCCGTCTGTGAGATCAAGGGAAGTCAATTTCTTTTACGGCCATCCTCAAAACCGTTTCTGGAAAGTGATTGCTTCTGTATTTGATGAAGATGTTCCGGTGACCATAGAAGAAAAGAAAGCATTTCTTTTAAGAAATCATATAGCACTGTGGGATGTGATACATTCGTGCGATATTACCGGTTCCTCTGATACCAGCATTAAAAACGTAACGGCAAATGATCTGAGGATCATCCTGGATGTGGCTGATATCAGAACGATATATGTGAACGGAAAGACGGCGTATAAGTATTATCAGAAATATACGCAGCCCATTATAGAAAGGCCGGCCGTATGCCTGCCATCAACAAGTCCCGCAAATGCGGCCTGGAACATGGAAAGATTATTGGAAAAGTGGAGATGCATCAATGATAAGAGCAGTTGTGTTTGATATGTTTGAGACCCTGGTCACACTGTTTGAAGGAAGAACATATTTCGGTGAGGATATAGCAGCTGATGTCGGAGCCGATCCTGCTGCCTTCAGAAAAGAATGGCATTCAATAGAGGATGACAGAAGTATAGGAAAGTATTCAATAGAAGAGGGCCTTGAAATAGTATTAAAGCGAATGGGACTGTATTCAGAGGAACTGGTGAAAATGGCTGCAGGTAAGAGACGTCAGGCGCTGGGAGATACTTTTTCGGCTATACCGGATGAAACATTTATGATGCTGGATACGCTTAAGGAAAAAGGTATAAAGATAGGTCTTATCACCAACACCTTTTCCGATGAGCGTGACATCATAAGAGAGAGTCCTTTATTTAAGTATTTTGATGTTGCTCTCATATCTTATGAACAGGGAATATGCAAGCCTGACCTTGAACTGTATAAAAGAATGACTGATAAGCTTAATGTAAAACCTGAGGAATGTCTTTATGTTGGAGACGGGGGATCAAGAGAGCTTTATGCGGCAAGAGATGCAGGTATGCATCCCATTCAATGCACATGGTTTCATGACAGGGCATATGAGCCACATATCCCATGTCCAATTCTGGATGAGTTTGATCATGCCGATCATCAGTCTGAGATACTGGACTATTGTAAATAGTAAAGGAATACTTTTATCATGCACTTTGTAGATGCCAAAGGGATACTTACCGCAAGCGGCGGTCATACAGGAATGAATATTTACCGTGGATGTTCTCACGGATGCATATACTGCGACAGCAGGAGTAAGTGTTACCAGTTTACACATGCATTTGAGGATATAGAGGTAAAGCAGAATGCACCTGAGTTACTGGAAAAGGCCCTGCGTTCCAAAAGAAAGAGATGTATGATAGGAACAGGTGCCATGTCGGATCCGTACATGCATTGTGAAAAAGATCTGATGCTGACCCGAAAATGCCTTGAGATCATTTCAAAGTATGAGTTTGGTCTGGCTATCCAGACAAAGTCTGATCTGATACTGAGGGACATAGATCTGTTGGATGAGATCAATAAAAAAGCAAAATGTGTCGTCCAGATGACGCTCACAACATACGACGATGATCTGTGCAAAATACTGGAACCCAATGTCTGCAATACAAAACGCAGGATCGAAGTCCTTGAAAAGATGAAAGAAAGAGGGATACCGACAGTTGTCTGGCTCACACCGATATTACCTTTTATAAATGACAATAAAGAGAATGTGGGAGCCATATTGGATGAGTGTGTAAGAGTCGATGTTAAGGGGATAATAGATTTTGGCATGGGTCTCACATTAAGAGAAGGTGACAGAGAATATTATTACGAAGCTCTGGACAAGTTCTTTCCGGGTGTAAAGAAAAAATATATCGAAAGATATGGAAATGCATATGAGATCCCAAGTCCCGATTCCGATAAACTGATGAAACTCTTAAGAGATGTCTGCAAAAAAAACGGCATTATGTATAAGCCTGATGAGTGCTTCACATATATGTATGACTTACCTGAAAGATATGAGCAGATGAGTATGTTTGATATTATATAGGATTCAAAGAGGAAATGGTCTGTTAAGTCCGGTGTGGTATAATCATATCAGTTGATTTCAACAGATCCATCCTGACAAAGATATGAAAAGTATTTTTTTAAAAACCATGGCAGTTTTACTTGCCTGTATATTCATAACGGCCTGCGGATCACATAAGACACTCGAATCTGTGATGTCTACAGACAGTGCTCAAAAAGAGATCAAGGATGTTAGATCCAAACTCTTAACAGAGCACGGGGATGTTTACGGTGATTATGAGGTTAAGGTCTCACAAAATGATATAGTTTATGAATATTACTACATACCTGATTATACGGATGAGATGTTGGAGAGCGTTAAAAAAGTCCTAGAGGCTGATACTTCCTGGTCTGATACTGTGAACAGCGTAAAAGATGAGATCGAGCAGACCTCTCTTATAAGACCCGATACAGTCACCTTTGCATATTACAGTTCTGACGGCAGGGAAATATTCAGGGTAACTGAATGATACAGGATGATTCAATATGATCTTTAGCTCGGTGTTTTTTGTGTGGATCTTTCTGCCAACCGTGATAGCTTTATATTATGTAAGCAGTCTGATATTCAGGAACGATCCCGAAAACAAAATCAAAGCAAATAATGTTTTGCTGCTTATAGCCTCGCTGGTCTTTTACGGCCTGGGTGGTTACAGGTATCTTTTTTTGCTTTTGGCAGTGCTTTTGATCAATTACTTTGGTGCTCGCGTTGCCGGTAAAGGAATAAGAACTGCTATGATCATCACGGTCATGGCTGATATAGGCTTACTGTCTGTGTTTAAATTTGCAGACACTTTCACCGAGATCATATTGCCGCTTGGCATTTCTTTTTATATATTTCAGTCGGTATCCTATGTGGTCGATGTCTATCAAAAAAAGACTGAGATTCAAACTGATTTCATAAAGTTTTCTTTATACGTTTCGTTTTTTCCCCAGCTTGTGGCGGGTCCGATAGTTAAATATACAGATATAGAAAAACAGCTGTCCGGACGTGTTACTTCAACGGACAAGTTCTTTGACGGTATGATCAGATTCTGTATGGGTATGGCAAAAAAAGTACTTATAGCCAATACTCTTGCAAAACCTGTTGATGCGATTTTTAACGGTCAGATCAAAGGTTTGGGAGCAGCGGTCACCTGGTTTGGCGCAATATGCTATATCCTACAGCTTTATTATGATTTTTCCGGATATTCTGATATGGCCATAGGTCTGGCAAAGATATTCGGATTTGAACTCAAAGAGAATTTTGATCATCCTTATGCTTCTTCATCCATTCAGGAGTTTTGGAGAAGATGGCACATATCCCTTTCAAACTGGTTTAAAGAATATGTTTATATACCTCTTGGCGGGAGCAGGTGCAAAAGAAGCAGGATAGTTATAAATCTTTTGATCGTCTTTGCTCTTACCGGGATCTGGCACGGAGCAAAACTCACCTTTGTGACATGGGGACTGTTTAACGGACTTCTTATCATAACGGAGAGAATCTTAACAGGAGATCTTCTTAAAAAGAATCCCGTAAAGATACTTAACAGATTATATACATTGTGTATGGTGACGATAGGATTTGCGGTATTCCGATCTGAAAGCATGTCACAGGCTCTTTTATATCTTAAGGAGATGTTTTCAAAGGGAAGCGGAGCATATACTATTTTTTCATATTTCAGCATGAGGGTTATGATCGCTCTTTTGGCAGGGATGACAGTTGCATTCCCGGTTTATACGACAGCACAAAAAAGGTTTGAGTCTGGCAAATATAAAACTGTATGGGAGAATGCCTCAGCACTGCTTGCACTAATCCTGCTTGCATTATCAATGGTGGAGATAATAGCGGGTTCATATAATCCGTTCTTGTATTTTCAGTTTTAGGAAAGGAAAGCATGAAAAGATTTTATATCATAGTATTTTTAATAATGCTGTTTCTTCCGCCTCTTATCTGGCAGGGTATAAGGCTTACTGACAGTGACCTTTTTACTAGTCTGGATTATGACCTTGGTGAAAAGAGGAACAAGACTGAGATAGAGGATGTATCACAGCTTGCACTCTCATCGGAAGTCATAACGGACTATTTTGCTGACAGGGCACCGTTTAGAAGTTCTGTGATCACTTTAAAGAGAACTGTCGATTCCGCGATAGAAAGTCCCTATGAAGAGGATATAAAACCTGCGGTCATGAAGGCTTTGTATGACGTTGAGGATTCGAGAGATGTCATGACGGCACAGGTTATATCCCAGGTGGGTGAGAGGAAGATATATAAGAGTGACAAGATAAAAGAAGTGCTGGATGAGACAGAGGAATCAAAAGAGACATATGAGGATATTGAAGAGGAATCATTATATGAGATAACAGAGGAACAGCCTGCTGACTGTCTGAATCCGGGCTATCGTGTTTCGATCAATATAAAAACAGGTGAAGAGTTTAGGGAGGAGTTCGAGGCGACCGGTCATGACTGGCAGATAAATGAGGTGGTCGAACCCACATATATCAGTTACGGCTATACCGAATACATATGCAAAAACTGCGGTGAGACAAAAACTGATGACTGGACAGAAAAGCTGATAGATACAAGCTATCTGGCACCTAATGTTCACGGTGATACGATAATCGGAAGATTTGACTGGCTATTCCTTCACGGATGGGGAAACATTCCTTACTATCAGGCGACAAATATCTTAAGTGAAGAGGAAATGGCTGTATATGCCGACAGGCTAAACACCCTTCAGGCATTGTGTGATGCAAGAGGAGTGCGTCTTGCTGTCATATGGATCCCGTCGAAAGATACTGTATATCCGGAATATATGCCCGATTTTGAAGTGAGGGACAATTATAAGAGGGTTCCAAGACTGGCTGATTATATAAATGCCCATTCATCTGCGCGGTTTGCGTTTATAAAAGATGAGCTGACCGGCGCAAAGAGATACTGGGATACTTATTACAGGTATGACAGTCACTGGAATTTCGTCGGAGCATATATAGGAGTCCAGTCAATGTACAGACTTCTGGATATGCCTCAGACAGATATAAGATATTTACAGGTAACAAAAGAGAGCAGGGAAGCATCGGGCGATCTGATCGAACTTGGAGGACTCAATGCAAACGATTTTTCTCCTTATTATGAATATGTGGTGCATTACAAGGACAACGTGGTAACAACTTATGAGACAGAGGAATCCGTGCTTTCTGCAGATGTATACAGAACAGAGGCCGATGTGGGTAACGATACCAGATTTGTAATGATAGGTGACTCATTCAGAAACTTTATGGTGCCTTACATAAAGAAGGATTTCAATCACTGCACATTTGTATACAGGGATAATGTGAGAGATGTGACAGACGATATACTTTCAGCCAATGTGCTTGTACTCCAGTCAGCCGAAAGGTATGATTACAAGTCACTTTCCGACATGGAATATCTGATCTGGTTATTCTCGTCTCAACAGACAGATGAATGATAAGTGTTTTGTTTCAGGTTGATTTCAGGTCAGACGATTAGGATATATACAGAAGGAGAATGCCGATGCGTATTTTGATAGCTGAAGATGAGGTCGCAACAGCCAAAGCGATAAAGCTGTTGCTCGAAAAAGCAAAATATACAGTGGACATAGTACATAACGGTATCGATGCCTGGGATTACATATCGGCCGGGTCGTATGAGGTGATAGTTCTGGATATAATGATGCCGGGTATGAGTGGCCTGGAGGTGCTTTCAAATATCAGGAAGAATGGTATGAGCACACCTGTTTTGATGCTGACTGCAAAAGCAGAGATAGAAGACAGGGTGGCTGGACTGGAAGCAGGAGCCGATGATTATCTGCCAAAGCCTTTTGCCACAAATGAACTGATAGCAAGGATCAAGGCTCTCGGAAGACGAAGTGAGAATTATTCCGATTCCATAAAGAAGGCAGGCAATCTCGAACTTGATGGTAACCGTTACGAGATGCGGGTAAAAGATATGTCTGTCAGTCTGACAAATAAGGAATATCAGCTCATGGAACTCTTTATCCTTCATCCGGGCTATGTGTTTTCGACTGAGCATCTGATGGAGAAGATATGGGGATTTGACACAAACTCCGATATTGACGTTGTATGGACCCACATAGGTTTTGTGCGTAAGAAGCTGCGCAGTATCAAAGCCGATGTTGAGATAAAGACTATAAGAGGATCGGGTTATTCTCTGGAGGTATCGACATGTTAAAGAAGATGCGGATACGGGTCATAGCTTCTGCTATGCTTGCGTTTTCGGCAGTTATCATACTCATCGCGCTTTTGGTCAATGTCGTGAATTACTACGATGTGACTGAGAGAGTGGATCAGACACTGTCCTATGTTCTTAAATTTGAAGAGAGTGTTCCGAGGAAACCTGATAAGGAAGGACCGCCACCCGGACCCTTTATGGCG
Organism: Lachnospiraceae bacterium; assembly: GCA_017619635.1. Lineage (GTDB taxonomy): Bacteria > Bacillota > Clostridia > Lachnospirales > Lachnospiraceae > Colinaster. The sequence continues at coordinate 17,820 of JAFZRZ010000006.1, forward strand.
CTGCCGGATCTCGAATCAAATTATATGACAAGATTCTTTGTTGTAAGGTTTGATTCTGCTGACAAGAGTGCATCCACATATACGGACTATATCGTATCGATAGATGAGGATGAAGCCGTAAGCTTTGCAAAAAAAGCACTGGAAAAGAATGGTGAAAGAGGATATATAGGTGACTACAGATTCGTAAAAAGGCAGGTAGGGGATACGACCGTTGTTGTATTTCTCAATGTATCAAGGGAGCTGCAGTCGATCCGCTCATTAAGAAACCTCACAATTGCCGTGGCAGGAGTCAGCCTTATACTTGTTTTCATACTTGTTGTTATCTTTTCAAGAAGAGCTCTAAGACCTATCATTCATAACATAGAAAGACAAAAACAGTTTATAACGGATGCAAGCCATGAGCTTAAAACTCCCCTCACATCCATATCAACCAGTCTGGATGTCATATCGATGGATAGGGGTGAGGATGAGTGGACTGAGAATATAAGAAATCAGACAGGTAGGATGACAAAACTCGTAAGCGAGCTTGTGACATTATCAAGACTGGATGAGGAGATACCGCTTCCGAATAAAGAGAATTTCTCTGTGAGCAATGCCGCATGGGAGATAGTTGAAGTATATCAGCCACAGGCAAAGGCTAAAGAGAAGAAATTTAGCGTGGATATCAAAGATGACATATCCATGATGGGTGATAAGAATGCCATCCAGCAGATGTTATCGGTACTTCTTGATAATGCAATACGCTATTCGGATGAAAAAGGAGAGATACGTTTTAGCCTGTTTGGAAAAAGAAACAAGGTTTACATGGAGGTTTTCAACACCTGTCAATTTGACAAACCACCGGATGTTGACCGTTTGTTTGACCGTTTCTACAGACCGGATGATTCAAGAGACAATAAAACCGGAGGAACAGGAGTCGGACTTGCTATCGCAAAGGCAGTTGCCGAAGCTCACGGAGGTACGATATCCGCGATATGCCCGAGCGGAAACACAATAACTTTTAAAGTTGTCATATAGATTTTTGGAAGATCGTCAGAGACGGTCTTCTTTTTTTGAAAATTTTATTTTCACTTCAGGTTCATTTCAGGTTGGCATTTTAAGATATGGTTATCATACAGGAAGGAGGGCATAAGATGGATAAGGAGAAACACTATCGGCATGAGCTGAAATATGTGATCCCCTACGCCGATTATGATGCCATGAAAAGACGATTAAAACTCGTCATGAGATCCGATCCTCACACTCTGGATGACGGAACATATAGGATCAGAAGCATTTACTTTGATAACAGCGATGACAAAGCACTCAGAGAAAAAGTGGATGGTATAAAGAAGCGTGAGAAATTCCGTATAAGGTACTACAATGATGATCTTTCATTCATAACACTTGAAAAGAAGATGAAGATCGACAACCTGTGTCTGAAATACGATGCAGCCATCACAGAAGATGAATGCAGACGGATATTAAACGGCGATATCGATTGGATGAAAGACCATGATGAGGAACTGGTACGGGAATTATATACAAAGATGAGATACCAGCGCCTTAAACCAAAAGTTCTGGTCTCATATTTAAGGGAACCGTATATATACAAGGCAGGAAATGTCCGTATAACCTTTGACTCACAGATAAGAACAACGCATTTCCTCAGAGAGTTCCTTAAAGAACAGGTTTCCGACATAAGTGCGACGGACACACCGCAGGAGATGATCCTGGAAGTGAAGTATGATGCTTTTTTACCAAAGATCATACAGGACCTGATACAGGTTAAGAATATAAGGCAGCAGGCATTTTCAAAATATGGTGCCTGCAGAAGATTTGGATGAATAACGGAGGATAAATAAAAATGACATTCAGTGATATTTTTAAATCAAGTTTTTTGGAAAGTGTGACAGAGTTTTCGGTATTGGACACCCTTATAGGCATGCTGTTCGCTCTTGCGATAGGTATGTTCATATTTGTTATATATAAGAAAACATTCAGCGGCATCATGTACTCGACAGGTTTTGCAATGTCACTTATAGGCCTGTCTCTTGTGACAACGTTAGTTATCATGGCTGTTACATCAAACGTAGTTCTCTCCCTTGGTATGGTCGGTGCTCTTTCTATCGTGAGGTTTAGAGCGGCCATCAAAGAGCCGATGGAGATAGTTTTCCTTTTCTGGTCTCTGGCGGTAGGTATCGTTATCGGTGCAGGTATGATACCTCTTGCAGTTATCGGTTCAGCGATCATAGGCATAATCCTTGTGATCTTTGCAGGAAAGAAATTCAGCAATACACCTTACATTCTTGTTATCAGCTGTGATGGTGAAAAGGCAGAAGAGAGTGCGTTGAACATGATAAGCAAATCGGTTGAAAAATTTATAGTGAAATCAAAGACAGTGAGTGCTGCAGGTATTGAGCTGACAGCAGAGATTCGTGTTAAGGATGAAACAACAAGTTTTGTTAATCGAATAAATGAGATATCAGGTGTATCCGAAGCAACGCTCGTGACATATAACGGAGAGTACATGTCCTGATAAGGAGGCATTTGAATGATCACGAATAAACATATATCGAAGATAGTTATAGCGATAATGGTCGTGGCAGTCACACTTTGCTTTCTGGCAATCATATTCTCAGAGCAGCTTACTGAAATGCTTGGCGGTACAGGTGTGACGATGGAATATGAAACAAAACTTTTTAACACCGATGAGGTGATGAGCATAGATATTCAGATGGATGAGGATGACTGGAATGATATGCTGGAAAATGCGATGTCCGAGGAATACTATGTGTGTGATGTTGTGATAAACGGGCTCAAGGTTGGAAACGATGCGATAAGGCCAAAGGGAAACACCAGTCTTTCCTCAATAGCAATGGATCCCGATACTGACAGATACAGTCTAAAGCTTGAGTTTGATCATTTTGTTGACGGCCAGACCTGCTATGGACTTGATAAGCTTATATTAAATAACAATTATGCGGATGCTACCAATATGAAAGAGGCAGTCATATATGACATGTATCAGTTCCTTGGAGTAGACGCTTCATTATATAACTACGCCGAGGTATCGATAAACGGTGAATACTGGGGTGTATATCTGGCACTTGAAGGTGTTGAGGACAGTTTCATGCTGCGTAATTTCGGAACCCAGGACGGTGAACTCTATAAACCCGACAGTATGGAAATGGGCGGAGGAGATGATAAGAAAGCAAGCGGCTTCTCAATGCCCGATATGGGTGATTTTGATCCTGAGAACATGCCTGATATGGATGATGTGGATCCTAAAGAGTTTGAGGGTATGACACCACCTACTGGAGAAAATGACTCTTCATCAGAAAGCAGAGAAAGACCCTCAAGGGGTGGTGACTTTGAATCTGATGACAAATCGTCGTTTGGAAAAGAAAAAGATTCTGACGCCAGACCTTCATTTGGAGGAGGTTTCCCGGGAGGAAGCTTTGATTTTGATCCCGAAAACATGCCCGATATGGGAGACTTTGATCCTGAGAACATGCCTGATATGGGAGACTTTGATCCTGAGAACATGCCTGACATGGGAAGCTTTGATATGGACAGTATGCCTGATATGAGTGGATTTGATCCATCGGGCAAAGGCGGTTTTTCAATGGGTGGCGGCGGAGCAAACCTGAATTATACGGATGATGATCTGGACAGCTATTCCACGATATGGGAAGGTGAGATCACAGGTACGAGTAAAGCGGACCACCGCAGAGTGGTCACAGCTCTAAAGAACATAAGTGAAGGAAATGATCTTGAAAAATACCTTGATGTTGACAATATCCTTAAATATATGGCGGTTCATACATTTGCTGTGAATCAGGACAGCCTTTCGGGAAACATGTCACATAATTATTATCTGTATGAATATAACGGACAGTTGAACATATTCCCATGGGACTACAACCTTTCATGGGGAGGCATGTCGATGGGCAGTTCGGGTGATGCCACAGAGATGGTAAATGATGCCATAGACACACCGTTTTCCGGAACAGAGTTCTTTGATGCGCTTTTAGAGAATGAGGAGTATCTGGCAAAATATCATGAGTACCTTAACATGCTGGTCGAGGAGTATGTGAACAACGGCAGATTTGATGTGGTATATAACAGGATAAGGTCTCAGATCGATTCACTTGTTGAGACAGACCCGACAGCTTTTTATACATATGAAGAGTATCTTACAGCTGCTGATATGCTCTATCAGACGGTAAAACTCCGTGCTGAGAGTATTGAGGGACAGCTTGCCGGAAACATACCTTCCACAGATGAGGGACAGAGAAATGATAAGACAACACTTGTAGATGCATCTTCCATTGATACGGATGCAATGGGACAGTTTAACATGGGAGGAGCATCCAACGACGGATTCCAGGGTCCCGAAAGAAGAGGAGGCCGGGCGTCAAAAGTAAATTAGTATAATAATATATCCACCGTGCTTTTTATTGTTGTATAATGACATCATGAACACAAAAAAAGCCGGTGGTTTTCTTATTCCCAATATAATATATGCATTGATCGTTATTACGATCTTTATCCATGCATTCTTTTATACGGATATATATAAAAGAGATTATGGCTCACTCAGATCTTGGTCTGACGGCTGGGTTACCGAGTCGTCAGAAACCGTGAATACCGATAAGGTAAGTGCCGAGGTGGGTGAGACTGTCATAATAAAAAAGACGCTTCCTTCCGTTATCAATATAAATGATTCCCTATGTTTCATGAGTCATAATGCGAATCTGACAGTGCTGATAGACGGTGTGAGAGTATATGAATTCATAAATCCTGAAAACTTAACCGGTTATGGCTACGGTGATCTAAGGCATACTATCAATCTTTCGGAATCTGATGCCGGTAAGGAAGTCTGTATCAGGATAGAATCCGTATTCAAGAAAAAGGGCAGCGGTTATATAGAAGATATCTATATAGGTTTGGGAGCTGATCATGAGCACTTCATGATCAGTGGACGTCTGCTGTCCACAGCACTTTCCATCATGATCGTATTCTTTGGGATCTTCATGATAGGAGTGTATTTCTTTATTCCAAACAAGGATACCCTTCCGTACAATATCATGTCATTGGGTATCTCGGCTGTACTCATGGGAACATGGTGTCTTATCAATACCGGTCTTATTCAGCTTATCACCGGGCAGGTCATAGGCTTAAGGATACTGAATTATCTTGTCATTCAGTTTGCGGCTTATCCGGTCATATGTTTTGCTTCATCATTTCTTGTGAAAAAGAATAAAAACTATCAGAAACTGGCATTTACGGTATGGCTTTTTGTCATATTTCTGATCGCTTTTTTAAGATTCGGTCTGGGGATCGATATGCATAACTTCATTCTGATGCTTTATTGCTCATACGGCTTATCATTTGCATTTATGGCATATATGCTGTTAAAAGACAGGAGATACTGCCGTATCAACAATATCGAGAGGAATCATAAGTATTTTAATGCAGGAGCTGTCTGTGTTATCATAGGTGCTTTTTCGGACATGATAGTATATCTTCTGCCCAGAGGTATCTTACCCAATAACGGAGGCTTTATAAGACTGGGGCTCTGCGGATTCATATTTGCCATGATGCTTCAGTTTTTGTACTGGTGGTCAGGTGAGCGTGAACTCATGCAGAGGAATGACTTTATTAATCAGATATTGCAGTATGCTGTTTCATCTGACGACCCTGAAGAAAATATAAACGAGATGCTTGGCTACCTTGGAAAAAAGTTAAAAGTTGAAAGAGCTTTTATCTTTGAGGAGATGAATGACGGAACTTTTGCCAACACTTATGAGTGGTGTAGCGAAAATATAGCGTCAAAAGCAAAAGAATTTTATCATATCCCGCTTGAGGGACATATCGGAAAAGTCTTCGATGATTTAGAAAGGTCAGGTCAGGCAATAATAAAGGATGTCGAGGATCTTAAAGCAGAAGGAAAGACAGATCTTTACAGGATATTAAAAGAAAAGGGTATACGAAACACCATAGCAGGTGCTTTGGAAGCCAACGGCAGATACATAGGAATATGTGGTGTCGAGAATATAGGAACCGAAAAGAACTATAAAGATATATCCGAGATCATCCATCTGCTTTCGTATTTCTTTGGTCAGCTCATCTTACAAAGAGACAATAACAGGAAGCTTATCGGGTATGGCTACAGCGATCTTATGACCGGTGTAGGAAACAGAAGGGCTTTCGAAAGATTTGAGGAATATGATCTTGATAAGAACGGTACATACAGTTATATCATGTGTGATATAAACGGACTAAAGAAGGTCAATGACAATCTGGGTCATGAAGCGGGAGATGCTCTTATAAAAGGAGTGTGCGAAAGTCTTGTAGATGTATTTGGCAAAGATCACGTATATAGGATGGGCGGAGATGAGTTTGTTGCATTTTCGTTTGCCAAAAGTGATGAGGAGATCAAAAAGCAGATAGAAGAAGCCAAGAACCAGATAGAGACAGGCGATAGAAGCGCTTCAATAGGTTATGTTTTCTGTGAAAAAGGATCTATTCCGTATTCAGAGGTCAAGATCAGGGCAGATAAGCATATGTATCATGAGAAGCAGCTCTTCTACCAGGGAAAGAACGAGCGAAGAAAACGAAGTAAAGACTGATGAACATTGTGTGAAATTTTAAATAATTCACTGTTCAAGAGCTAAAATAAGATGATATAATCGGAGATGTGAATTTATTCACGTTAAGAATAATCAGCGATTACGAAAGAGGTACCAGATGGGTAAGTATTTTCAACCGGAGATTGAGACTGCATCGAGAGATCAGATCATAAATATCCAAAACGAAAAGATAGTAAAACAGGTAAAGCACGTATATGAGAACGTGGCTTATTACAGAGAACTCATGGACGAGAAGGGTGTTAAGCCGGAAGATATCAAAAGTATAGATGATATCAAAAAGCTTCCTTTCCTTTCAAAGGCAGATCTTAGAGATGCGTATCCTTACGGTCTGCTTGGAACTGATCTTAAGAACTGTGTTAGGATCCATTCTACAAGTGGTACCACAGGAAGAAGAGTTGTTGCGTTCTACACGCAGCATGATGTTGATCTGTGGGAAGAGTGCTGTGCCAGAGCCATAGTTGCTACAGGCGGATCAAGTGAGGATGTGGTACAGGTAGCTTACGGCTACGGATTGTTCACAGGAGGTTTTGGACTTCACGGTGGATCACAAAAGGTTGGATGTCTTACACTTCCGATGTCATCCGGAAATACAGAGAGACAGATCCAGTTCATGATGGATCTCGGATCAACAATACTCTGCTGTACTCCCTCATATGCAGCTTTCATAGGAGAGAGTCTTGCAGAAAAGGGTTACAAGCCTTCCGATAATAAGCTTAGAGCCGGTATCTTCGGTGCAGAACCCTGGACCGAGGAGATGCGTAGAGAGATAGAAAAGAGCCTTGGTATCAAAGCTTATGATATATATGGTCTTACTGAGACAAGCGGTCCCGGTGTTGCTTATGAATGTGAAGAACAGACAGGAATGCATATCAATGAAGATCATTTCTACGCAGAGATAATAGATCCCGATACAGGAGAGGTTCTTCCTGACGGTGAGAAGGGTGAGCTTGTATTCACTGCTCTTGATAAAGAGGCATTCCCTCTTTTGAGATACAGGACCAGAGACATATGTGTTTTGAGCAGGGAAAAATGTTCATGCGGAAGAACACATGTAAAGATGTCTAAGCCTATGGGAAGAAGTGATGACATGATGATCATCAGAGGTGTCAATGTATTCCCGAGCCAGATTGAGACAGTTCTCATCAAGGAGGGTTACGCACCTAACTACCTGATCGAGGTTGACCGCGTAAAGAACACAGATACGCTTGATATCAATGTTGAGCTTTCACCAGGACAGTTCTCTGATAAGGTTTCTGACATCCAGGCCAAGGAAAAAGCACTTGAGGCAGCCATGCGTACAATGATCGGTATCGGTCCCAAGATCCATCTTGTACCGCCCAAGTCTATCGCAAGAAGCGAAGGCAAGGCTGTTAGAGTAATAGATAAGAGAAAGTTACACGACTGATGTCATATAATGGGGTAAAGGACAGATTAGATCACAGGAGGGTTACAATATGGCGATAAGACAGCTTTCTATCTTTATTGAGAACAAAAAGGGCAAATTATCAGATGCGGTAAAGACCATCTCTGAAGCAGGCATCAATATGAGAGCAATGAGCATAGGAGATTCTGATGACTTTGGTATTTTAAGACTCATAGTATCTGATACGGCAAAGGCATACAGTCTTTTAAGCGAGGACAACATCGTAAAGGTCACAGATGTAATCGCAGTAAAGATGAATGATAAGGAAGGTGCACTTTACACTGTTTTAAGAGTTCTTGAAAAGGCCGATATCAACGTTGAGTACACTTATGCCTTTACAGCTAGAGAACTCGGAGCTTATGTCGTATTTAGAGTAAATGATGTTGAAGCGGCGGAAAAGGCACTGTCAGACAAAGGTCTGGTGCTCATGACTGAAGAGGAGATAAGATCTATCTAGGAGGTGTCATTATGATAGTGGAACTTAATAACAACTTTGATGATATAATCAAAAACAATAAAAAAGTTCTTGTTGATTTTTATGCAGACTGGTGCGGCCCCTGTAAGATGGTAGGTCCTCTTGTTGCACAGATCGCAGAAGAGCATGACGATATCGCAGTCGTTAAGGTAAATGTGGACGATGAGATGTCACTTGCGGGAGCCTACAGGGTATCAAGCATACCTACGATCATTCTTTTTAAAGATGGAGAACTTGCAAAGAAGAACATCGGTGCTATGAGCAAAGCCCAGCTTGAGGGATTCATAGCCGATTAGTATCAGTGCTTTAATAAAATGAACTGTTAAGAGACTGTTGTCACAAAAAAGACGACAGTCTCTTCTTATATATACAGATTAATCATAGAATAATACCCGACAAGTACTAGAAACAGCAGAATGCACATTGCAAACTGAGTTTTTATTCTGATATATTATCATGTGGTAATTATAAATATGAAGATTTATGACAAAAGAGAGGTACCAATCATATGTCTAAGAGATGTTTTTCTTTTCTCATGGCAGTAATGCTCTTATTGAGCACGGTCATGGTAGCGGCTCCGGTTAAGAGTCAGGCTGCGGTGACTGATCAGACTTATACTTTTTCAGAACTTGATTCTCCCATGGAGTATGGTCTCAAGTCAGAGATCACATCCGACGGAACACTGAATATCACATTTGAGGATCAGTACAAATCAAAGTTCTTCAAGATTCCGGACGATATAGAGCCGGCAGCTATCACGAAGGTAACATTTAAGCTGACAAAGGGTGCTGAATCAGCTCTTGCTTTCAAACTTCATGATCAGGCTGATTATGATTCTGATAATAAGGAAGGAACACCTGTATCATACGGTAAAGCTGAGATCACTCCCAGCGCAGGTAAAGATGTAAAGTACTTCTCTATCATGTCTTTAAATACCGGCAAGACAGAGGCGAGCATAGAAAGCGTTACATTCTCTGTTTCAGATGAGGTTGCTGCTTCTTCAAGTGAGGAGACAGTGGTTGAAGGAGAGAATATAATCCCCAACGGTAACTTTGACATCGCCGATGTTTCTATGTGGACAGCTGAGAGCGGTGATGCAGTGATCTCTGTTGCAGAGGCAGATGAGCCTATCTTTGACGATGTAAAGACATACGGCGTGATCAATAAGAGAACAAGATCCTATGACTGCATAGCCATGGATATAACAGATAAGGTAACAAACGGAAGCACATATGCGTTCTCTTTCTACGCAATGCTTTCAGATGAATATGCGGATGCACCTGCCGATCAGAGACAGGTGGACTTTGCACCCTATATCACATCAGGCGGTAACACCTCATATCTGGGTTCATATTCCGCTGAGCTTTCAGGTGATGTTTCCCAGCAGCTGACACCCGGAAAATGGACAAAGTTCTCAGGTACATTCAAAGTTGCGGCAGCAGGTAACCTTGATAAAGTCGTAATAAGACTCCTTGAGCAGGGAACAAACTACGGTGAAGGCGACTGTGTAAAGGGTGAGTATTATGTTACGGGTGTATCTCTTATAGATATGAACCTTGCAAGCGGTTCAATCCAGGAGAGCATCCCAAATTTAAAAGATGCTATTTGTTCAGACCTTGGAAATGATTTTATAGTTGGTACATCTCTTTCTGGTTCAGAGATAAATGACAGAGTTTTAATGGAACTCGTTGAGAAGCATTTCAATGCTATAACACTCGGTAACGAGCTTAAGCCTGATTCAATGTTCGGTTACAGCAATGAAAAGGTACCCATGACAGAGATCACACATCTTAACGGTGAGAGACTCGTGGTACCCAAGCTTGATTTCTCAAGAGCAGAGATCTATCTTGACTATATCCTTGACTGGAATGCAGAGCATCCCGATTCACAGATGAAGGTGAGAGGACATGTTCTTGTATGGCATTCACAGACACCCGAGTGGTTCTTCCATGAGGATTATGATGCTTCAAAGCCCTATGTCACCACAGATGTTATGAACTTAAGACAGGAGTGGTATATAAAGAGCGTACTTGAGCATTTTGTGGGAAGCGACAGCCCTTACAAAGATCTCTTCTACGGATGGGATGTTGTTAACGAGGCAGTAAGCGATTCAACAGGAACATACAGAAACGATACAGAAAACTCAAGCTGGTGGGCAGTATACAAGAGTGAGGAATTCATTAAGAACGCATTTGTATATGCCAATAAATATGCACCGGAAACTCTTGAGCTTTACTATAACGATTACAATGACTGCACACCCGGTAAGGTAGAAGGCATCGTTAACCTTTTGAAAGCTGTAAAGGCCACAGAAGGTGCAAGGATAGATGCGATGGGTATGCAGGGTCACTATGATATAAACTATCCTACAGCCGAGGCATTCAAGGATTCAGCTGAAAAGTATGGTGAAGTGGTAGGAAAGGTCATGCTCACAGAGCTCGATCTTAAGTCAAGCAACACCTACGACGGAACAGAGGCAACACTTCAGGACGAATATACAAAGCAGGCATATAAGTATAAGGAACTTTATGATTCCATGAAGGAACTCAACAGCGGTTCAAAAGTTAAGGTGACCGGTATGACCGTTTGGGGAGTGATAGACGGTAATTCATGGCTTCAGGCTTACACAGGTGTAGGCGGTGGTGTGACAGACGGAAGTCCCCAGTGTCCGCTGTTATTTGATGATGATTATCATGCTAAGCCGGCTTACTGGGCATTTGTGGATCCCACCAAGCTTGCTCCGATGTTGCACAGTATCAACATCGTTCAGGCACCTGCAGACAACTTTGATAATGCAGGCGAGATCAGTTTTGATGATCTGGCTTCAACATTTAAAGCTATATGGAACGAGGGTCAGCTTCAGTTCATGGTAAATGTTGTTGATCATACAAATGATGCATCTGACAAGGTAACTGTTTATCTTGATCGTTATAACAGTAAGTCAGAAGGTATAAAGACAAGAAGCGTAGAAGTTTCAAGAGCCGATGCCGAGGCAACAGAGAACGGATATGTGGCATATGTTACTGTTCCCATGGATGAGGCAGCAAACAATGTCATTGCCGGATTTGATGTTGTGATAACAGACGGTACCGACAAGTATGCGTTTAATGACAAGACAATGACTCAGGACAACTCGAGCAAGTATTTTGCAGAAGGTATGTTAAAGCCGTTCATGTATATTCCCATGGGAAGTGCCATCATTGACGGAGAGATGGATGATACATGGAACGGTGCCGTTGAGGTTGTTATAGGTAATGTGAATGATGCGCCCAAGGCATCCGCTACAGCAAGGATCATGTGGGATACGGATTTCCTCTATGTATATGCACAGGTTAAGGATCCAGATCTTAACAAGACATCAGAACAGCCTCACGAGCAGGATTCACTCGAAGTATTCATTGACGAGATAAATTCCAAGGCTGATGCATATAACGATGCTACAAAACAGTACAGGATCAACTTTGAGAACGAGCACAGTTTCAACGGAGACAAGTGCACCGAAGAGAATCTCAAGACCGTTACCAAAAAGACAGAAGACGGCTATGTGGTCGAGGGAGCATTTCGCTGGACAGAGATCTCACCTAAAGAAGGAGAGTATCTCGGAATAGAGCTTCAGATCAATGATGCTGACAGCACAGGCACAAGGATCGGAACACTCACATGGAACGATCTTACAAATCAGTGCTGGTCATCACCTGCATGTTTCGGTACGGCAATGTATGTTGCAGCAGCCGAAAAGAGCGCAGAACAGGTGGTTGAGGCACAGCCTTCACAGGAAGTTGCTGCAGAAGAGGACAATAACAGCAAGTCTGTTGGAATCGTATTACTTGCATGTGCGGCAGCAGTCGGCGGCCTTGCAGCTTTGAACGGAAGAAAGAGAAAAGGCGAATAATTCAGCCTGAATGGTATTATATATAGTAGAAAACGCAGTGGAAGCCCCACTGCGTTTTTTAGTACAAAATTGTCAGCACAAAACAAAAAAGTGCTAGTGGCCCGAATTTGTATACCGAGCACAAAACAAATAATTACAGAAATTGACAAACAACTACTAGAAAACACGTGATATGATGCTAACTGTAGGGAGGGCTGACAGACAGTCCTCAGGTAAAATTTAATAATGGGAGGAAAGTACACAATGAAAAAACTACTCAGTGTATTACTCAGCGTAGCAGTTATCGCTACATTGTTGACAGGCTGTGGCGGCGCAGGCGGAAGCTCATCAGGAGCAAAGAAGGTCGGCGTTTCAATGCCTACAAAGGATCTCCAGAGATGGAATCAGGATGGTGCTAACATGGAGAAAGAGCTCAAGGCAGCTGGTTACGAAGTTGACCTTCAGTTCGCTAACAACGATGTTCAGCAGCAGGTTTCTCAGATCGAGAACATGATCTCTAACGGATGTGACGTTCTCGTTATCGCAGCTATCGAAGGTTCTTCACTCGGTGAAGCTCTTGACATGGCTAAGAAGGCTAACATCCCTGTAATCGCTTATGACCGTCTTATCATGAACTCAGATGCAGTTTCTTACTATGCTACATTTGATAACTAT
>JAFZRZ010000007.1 GCA_017619635.1 Lachnospiraceae bacterium
CATGTTTAATCTTGTTTCAGAAAACGTTAGCTTTCCAAAAATTTACTTTGGTTTTGTTCTGAATATCTAACTCATGGTCAAACCAGACCATTTTTATTAGAATTTTCAGGGTTGCATTGCTGTTTATTTGTCAAAGTTCATTACAATAAAAAGCGTAGCCGAAGCTACGTTAGCGCAGAGGGTGGGATTCGAACCCACGTGCCCTCTCGGACAAACGGTTTTCAAGACCGCCTCGTTATGACCACTTCGATACCTCTGCATCCGCATCTTAATCAGACGCAAATGTAATTCTAACAAAGAGACTTTTATCTGTCAACATGATTTTTGAAAGTTTTTTCAATATTTTTCAAAAATTATTCCGTAAGGAATTTTTCAGCCACCAGGATGTCCTCAGGTGTGGTGATCTTTATGTTTCTGTATGAACCCTCGATCAGTTTGACCTTCGAATTCGTGAAGTTTTCAACGACCATCGCATCATCGGTGATATGTATATCCTCAGCCGCTATGTTCTGCAGTCTCATACGCAGTCTCTCATAGGCTTCAGTTAATGTCGTGAGTCTGAACACCTGGGGAGTCTGAATGATCCATACAGTGTTCCTGCTGGGCGTGCTTATGACATAGTTCTCATTATCTACTATCTTAATGGTATCCTTTGTTGCAACAGCAGCGACAGCCGTGCCGAACTCCTCGACACCTGCCTGAAGTCTCTCAAGCATGGGAATGTCTATCAGAGGTCTTGCAGCATCATGTATATAGACATAATCGCAGTCCTGTATCATCTTAAGGCCGTGCATAACGGAATGATAGCGTTCTCTTCCGCCCTCGACTATACATCTTACCTTATTAAAGCCATACTTCTTTACGACCTCGTTTTTGCAGTACTCGATATCTTCCTTTGCTGTTACGAGAATGATCTCATCGATAAAGCTGTTCTGGAACACATTGAGCGCATAATAGATCATGGGCATGCCCGCAAGCTCTATGAATTGTTTTTTTACATTGGACTGCATCCTGCTTCCGCTTCCGGCAGCAAGAACGATAGCTACAGTTTTCATCTACCTCTCACCTAACTTCAGATTCGGGACTGCATTAAGATCCCAGCCCGAACGAACACCTTTTATATATTCATAATAACCGGCGACACCTATCATCGCCGCATTATCTGTACAGTATATCGGAGACGGTCTGTAAAATGTTATACCCTTTTTTGCGCATTCGTCCTCGAATGCTTTTCTCAAATGGGTATTGGAGGCCACACCGCCCGCAATGGCAAATCTGTCAAAGCCGTACTCTTTAAGTGCGATCATCGAATGTCCCACCAGGACATCCACGACAGCCTGCTGGAATGATGCGGCAACATCTGCCTGCACCACTTCTTGTCCCTTCATCTCCATTGAGTTTAGATAGTTAAGGACAGCCGACTTAAGACCGCTGAAACTGAAGTCATACTCATTATCTGCAACCTTGGCTCTCGGGAACTCTATCGCGCAGGGATCTCCCTCATATGAGACCTTGTCTATCTTTGGTCCGCCGGGATATCCCAAGCCTATTGCTCTTGCAACCTTGTCAAAGGCCTCTCCCGCAGCATCATCCCTTGTTCTTCCCAGGATTTCATATTCACCATAGTCAACGACTTTAACAAGATGGGAATGTCCGCCCGAAACAACAAGGCACATGAACGGCGGTTCAAGCTCCCTGTTCTCGATATAATTGGCACAGATATGACCTTCTATATGATGAACACCGACAAGAGGTTTCTTTAATGCCCATGCAAGAGACTTTGCATAGCTGACACCTACCAAAAGTGCTCCGACAAGACCCGGTCCGTATGTTACTGCTATGGCTGTTATATCATCAAATGTGACACCTGCCTCGCTCACCGCATGGTTAACGACCTGGTCTATCTTTTCTATATGTTTTCTTGAGGCTATCTCCGGTACTACTCCTCCGTAAAGGGTATGCAGATCTATCTGAGACGATATGACATTTGAGAGAACCTCGCGCCCGTTCTTTATAACGGATGCGGCTGTCTCGTCACATGACGACTCAATAGCCAGTATCAATACATCACTCATCACTTGCCTCCACCGGCTGCCATCCGTATATCTTCCAGTGACCGGCAGCATCTTTTCTTAGCAGGAATACCTCCTGCAAGAGCTGTGATTCCTTTCCGGTCCTTATGCTGAATGTGCCGTAAAGCTTTGCAAATTTGTAACCGTCGACAGTATCGTATACAACATCGGTGCTCGATGAGGTGTAATAATTCGTTATCGCATAGTCATTGTCCCTGAAGGTGGCTATCTCGCTCTTCAGATCCTTCAGATATTCATCATCGGATTTATTTGCAATGAACTCATCGTCGTAAAGCTCTCTTACCTTCATTGCGATACCGTTGATCTCCTCATCGGAAAGATTCTCGTTATGAAGCACCTTTGATATCTGAAGGAATTCCTTTACGACCTCCTTTGGAGTCGGCGGATAATTTATCGTATAGTTCTTTAAGATGATCTCCTGGGCAGAGGATACCTTTATGGCTTCCTCGTTCTTATCGGGATTCGTCTTGTTGGAAAGGTAATAATAATAGGAAATAACAAGAAAAACAAGCACTATTAAAATGATCGTGCCTTTTGTGCCTTTGAATCGGTTTTTCATGCTTTCCCTCCTTTCCTGAAAGATTTTTATCCTGATCAGTCCTCAAATAAGAGATCGACTGTCCTTCCGTCCTTGGCTGCTATCGCCTCGGGGAAGATCTTCTTTACTTCATCCATATATATGGCAGGTTTTAAAAGTGACGGGCTGTAGTGCGTAAGCCACATCTCTTTTACCTGTGCATCCTTTGCCATCTGAGCTGCCTCATAAAATGTCATGTGCTTGTGCTCTTTGGCTTTTTCTATCTTGTCCTCTTCACCGTACATGCCCTCACAGATGAACAGATCGCTGTCCTTTGCGTGGGTGACGATGTTCTCACACGGTCTTGTGTCTGTGCAGTAGGTTACTTTTAATCCCTTCCTTGAAGGTCCCAGTATCATGTCCTGGGTGAGTATCCTTCCGTCATCAGCCTCAATGGTCTCGCCTTTTTGCAGGCGGCTCCAGTATTTCATTTCTATGTTGTTGTCTTTGGCTTTCTCGGGATCGAACTTTCCTGCCCTGTCTATCTCTATCGAATAGCCGTAACAGGTAATGTTGTGGTTCACCTTAAATGCGACTATCCTGTAGCCGTCAAACTCGATGACCTGTTCTTTTGAATTCAGTTCAATATATCTGATCTCAAAGGGTAGCTCCCTTGCGATCACGCGCAGTGATTCGACAACACCCGTCACACCCTTTGGTCCGATGATCGTAAGAGGGGTTGTCCTCTCGGAATTTCCCATCGCGAGTAACATTCCCGGAAGACCGCTTATGTGATCCGCGTGAAAATGCGTAAAGCAGATGATGTCAATCGGGTTTGGGCTCCATCCTTTTTCCTTTAAGGCTATCTGGGTACCCTCACCGCAGTCCACAAGGATGCTAGATCCGTTATATCTTGCAAGCATCGATGTGAGCCATCTGTATGGAAGAGGCATCATGCCTCCGGTTCCAAGCAAACATATTTCCAACATATCTTAAGTATTACCTTTTCCAGTATATGACGGCATCCTCTTTGGGGTTTGAGTAAAATCCCGGTCTGATGCCTTCAGATATAAATCCCAGTTTTTCATATAGTTTTATGGCCGGGGTGTTGCCGGCTCTCACTTCAAGTGTGAACTCATTTACGCCAAGGTTTTCCTTTGCCTCATCCATCACTTTTTTAACGAGAAGTTTAGCGATGCCTTTTTTTCTGTATGCACAGTCTGTTGCAACGTTACAGATATCGCCTTCTCCTGCCGCAGCTATCACTCCGCAGTTTGCCACCACCCTGCCGTTACAGACTGCCACCATATATAAAGCGTTGTCGCTTTCTAGCATGTCTGCGAAAGCCTGTCTCGACCATGGAATGGTAAAGCAGTCGTTCTCTATTTGACTGACGCGGTCAAGATCTTCATGCCGCATCCTTCTTATCTCAATATCAGGGTTACTCATCCTGTTCCTTTTCCTTACGCTCTCTTTCAGCCTGTGAAAGCCTCAGATATACGGGTGCATGCTCTGTCGCATTCTCAGTCTTTCCCTGTTCGAAGTATATCTCTCCAAGAGAAGCCACAGCGGATGCTCTCTGTCTGTTTGCAAATGCCGGTGCGAACACATAAGGCACCTTACACTTACTCTGTATCATCTCCTTAAATACAGGGACTCCGTCACCCAGAAATACGACACTTCTGTCAATCTCATTTATCTTATCGATGATCTCTTCTATGGGAACGGCACAGGCTTCCCGCATCGTATTCATGACACATCTGTCATCTTCTTCAAAGAACTCAAACAGTCCCGTATAGACCTGCGATCTTCTAGCATCCATCAAAGGACATACAACACGGTCGCTTCCCCACATGTTGTAGGCAAGACCCTCAACTGTGGAAACGGGGACTATGGGTTTGTTAAGTGCGTTTGCAAGACCCTTTACAGTTGCGCTTCCTATCCTTAATCCGGTAAAAGAACCCGGACCTGCTGCCACAGCGATCGCATCCACATCACTCATATCCTCACCGAGCATCTTTGATATCTCATCAAGCATTGGCAAAAGAGTCTGTGAATGAGTCTTCTTATTATTTACCGTATATTCAGCTTTGGTTATCCCGTCTTCGATAAGTGCTATACTTGCGACCATACCTGACGAGTCCACTCCGAGTATCTTCACTGTTTTTCTCCGGTTATTACTATCTTTCTGTAATCAAAGCCCTTTTTAGGGTCTTTTGAGATCTCTACCTTTATATATCTCTCAGGCAGGATGTCCTCAATGAGATTTGCCCATTCGATCAGGCTCACACCCTCACCGTAGACATATTCCTCATATCCGATCTCATCCATCTCGCTCTCATCACCGATCCTGTAAACATCAAAATGATAAAAGGGAAGTCTGCCCTCATCGTATACCTGGACTATCGTAAATGTGGGTGAGCATACAGGCTCATCTATCCCCAGGCCTTTTGCAAAGCCCTGTGTAAAGACTGTCTTTCCCACTCCCAGGTCACCGATCAGAGTGATGACCTCTCCGGGAGAAGCTTCTTTACCCATCTGATAGCCAAGATCATAAGTATCTTTTTCACTTAAGGAATCAACTGTTTTATCAATAAAGCTCACTGCTTGATCCTCACTTTGTCAGGCGGCATATGTGTGCTTATCATCTCGATAAGAGCAAACTTGTCCTCGCCGACATCTTTTTTCGGGAATATCCATGCATTCACCCTGCTGGTTGCAAGTATGATGCTCTGGTTTGTGGAATAGGCTTTAAACATATCCTTCCATTCCACGCACATCTCGTTTTCCCCGTCCGAAATGGTCACTCCGTTATCATCCATCACATAGTGGATGGGCTTTTTGAAAGCCGGATTTAGAAGCACCTGTTTCTTTGCTCTCGTGTAAAGAGTGACCGGCATATATAAGATGATGATAAGTCCTGCAACGAGCAGTGCCGGCATACCTGTATTGTTTACAAAGCCCACTATAAGAAGTATACCCACGAGTGTTCCCAAAAGGCCTGAAGCACTCGTATATGCATGGTGCATATTGTAATCGTACAGAGCCGATGTAGTCATCTTTACGTCAAATTCACATCTCATCTTTTACACCTGTTCTTAAGCTGTAATCTTACAACAACTCATAATTTACACGATTATATATTATACCACAAAATCGCGCTTACACTCAAGATATAGAAAAATCCACCGGGGCGATATACCACCGGTGGATAAACCTTAACTTTATTCATATCTTAATGCTTCTATGGGGTCCATCTTTGCTGCTTTGTTTGCAGGATAGAATCCAAAGAAAATGCCGATCGCGGTAGAGAAGCTAAGTGATACAATTATGGCTCTCATCGAAGGCATCGGAGATGTCTTCATTAGTGCCGCCGCTATCGCTCCGAGCACACTTCCAAAGAAGATTCCAATAAGTCCTCCGATAAGGCAGATAACAACAGCTTCTATGATAAACTGTATCCTTATCGAACTGTTCTGGGCTCCAAGTGCTTTTCTGGTTCCGATCTCTCTTGTTCTTTCCGTTATCGATACGAGCATGATGTTCATAACACCGATACCGCCGACCAAGAGTGCGATACCTGCTATAACGGATATACCGATCGTAACAGTGTTTATCAGAGATGTTGCCTCATCTACTATCGATGCCATGTTGTAGGCTACCACATGGAGTCTGTCATTGTTTGAGTAATATCTATTCTCAAAGAAATCCTCCATGTCTTTTGTGAGCTGATCCGTATCAACTCCCTGCTTTGCCATTACGGTGAAGTATACCATGTAGTCATCATGTGTAATGCTTTGCGCCGTCTGGTAAGGGATGTAAAGCTTTGTTCTCACATTCTCACCGGATGACATTCCCATACCTGCGAATGCATCCTTGTACTCATATACACCGACTATGGTGAACTTATAACTCTTACCGTTTATCTCAACATTGACACCCTGTCCGAGAGCATCCTTGTTCTTTCCGTCATACATGATATCAACATACTTTGATGATACCAGTGCGACCTTTGCCGCTGTATCTGTCTCGCCTATGGTAAAGAATCTTCCGTCCATAAGCTTTACATCATCTATGAGGAAGGAACCGAGTGTACCGCCCGTGACTGAGACCTTTGCTTCCTTTGTACCATCCTTTACATCAGCCGCACCAACATCTGATGTCACTGATATGGCTTTTAACCTGTCAGAGAAGTGATCTGCGAAATCCTGTACCATATCATGATCCATCAGATCACTGTAATCGTAATAATAATCACCGTCATAATCATCCCTGAAATCAAGATACAGCTCGATGTTATTCGCACCAAGGCCTTCCATCGTATCGGAAAGCTTTGCAGATATCGAATCACCGGCTGACATGATGGCTATAACCGAGGAAACACCGATTATGATACCGAGCATCGTCAAAAGGGATCTCATCTTATTGGCTTTCAGACTGAAGAGTGCGAGTCTGAAGTTCTCATACAGCATCATCATATCTTCTGCCCTCCCTTTCTCCGACTATCTCTCCGTCCTTTAAGGTTATGAGACGTTCTGTCTCATCCGCAAGTTCGGGGGAGTGGGTTATAAGGACGATCGTCTTGCCCTGTTCCTTATGTAATTTATGAAAGATATCCATGACCATTCGACCGGTCTCGGAATCAAGCGCACCTGTAGGCTCATCGGCAAGTATGATCGCAGGATCGTTTGCCATCGCTCTGGCGATCGCAACCCTCTGCTTCTGTCCGCCCGATAACTCCTCGGGAAGATGTTTCATACGGTCTCCCATGCCGACAAGTTCCATTAATTCTTCGGCTCTCTTTGTACGCTCTTTTCTTGAGACACCTGCATAGAGCATGGGCATCTCAACGTTTCTAAGCGCGTTTGTCTTTGCTATCAGGTTGTATGTCTGGAATACGAAACCGATCTTTCTGTTTCTTATACCTGAAAGCTCACTGTCTTTTGCACTGATGACATCTACATCATCAAGGATATATCCGCCGGATGTGGGTCTGTCCAGTGCCCCTATTATATTCATCAGCGTTGATTTGCCGGAACCGGATGCTCCGACAACCGCTAAAAATTCTCCCTCATACACCGTAAGATCAATGCCCTTTAATACCTTAAGCTCGTTCGGTGTACCGATAAAAAAGTTCTTTCTGATATCTGTCAGGCGTATGATGGGTTTTCTTGATTCACCTTCCATCAGAAACCTCCCATAGCACCTGCTTCATCCATGTATTCACTTATATCAGAGAATGCTCCGTTGTTTGGAACAACGACTCTCATATCTGCTTCCAAGCCTTCACCTGAGATCTCACAGTAGTAATCACCCTCGAGTCCCTTGGTGACAAATACGTTGTGGCTCTGATATGTCTTTTCTCCGTTCTGTACCTTTTCGAGATCTTCTTTTGAAACAGATTCGGGATCTGTAAGCATTGAAGATGTGTCAACGGGTTCACCGCTGTCTAAGATCTCAACAAAGAAGTTACCGTCATCGTCTTCCTGTATAGCTTCCTTGGGAACAGAAAGGACATTCTCACTCTTCTCACATATGATCTCGATCTTTGCTGTCATATCGAGTTTGAGATCTTCATTCTTGGTAAGTACTGAGATCCTTACCTCATATTTAACACCGCTTGTTCCTGCCGCATTCTGTGTTGCATGAGGAGCGATCGATTTAACCTTGCCTTCAAGTTCGAGTGTGCCTGTACCGTTGGTCTTTATAACAACTTCCTGACCAACCTTTATCTTTGCAATGTCATATTCATCGATCTGGGCTGCCACTTCATATGAAGAGGTATCCTCGATGGTCACCATTGCTCCGCCTGCGTAGGTATCGCCTTCCTTTACATTGACTGCTGTTACAATACCGCCAATGCTTGATGAAACGATACATCCATCTAACTGCTCTTCTATCTTATCTATATTTCTTTTATCTGCGAGTGTGGCTGTACTTGCTGAGAGCTTACTGTTCTTGACACTGTCAACTCTTGAGGCAACTGTGCTCTCATTATTTCTTGCAGAATCATCTGCATTTCTTACTGTCTGATTGAACTGATCGTAAAGTGATTCAACGTTCTTAACCTTTGAATCATAAAGAGATTTCTTACTCTCTTCTGTAGCTTTGGCAGCTTCGTAATTAGCTTTTGCTGTCTGGTAGGCTGCTTCTGCTCCCGCAATCGTCATATCTCTTTGATTTGCGCTTGCGCTTAATGCACTCTGGTAACTTGTCCAACCAGAACTCAACGCGCTTATAGAGGTATTTACTCTGCTTGTTATATCTGCATCATCTCCGTTATATATCTGTGATGCTGATACTGAAGAAATCTTTGACGAGTAGACTTTCTTATCTGTATCCCAAGCAGTATCCAAAAGAGTACTAAGATCACTGTCTGATATAAGTTTTGTTGCCTCAGCCTTCTTTTCCGCTTCTGAGGATGCAGCCAGTTCAGCTCTTCTTGTGGATATATAATCCTTGAATCGTGTCAGTTCATCATTATAACCTGTCAGTGCTTTATCCTGATCAGCCTGTTCCATTGCCGCCACGCCCATGCTATTAGCTCTATCCAACGCTTCCTTAGCGCTGTTCATTGCACTCTTTGCATCATCAACTTTCTTTGATGCCTCATCATAGGCATCCTTGGCCTCCTGACATTCATCTGCTGCTGAAGAGAAGTTGTTGTATGCGCTTGATTTGTCTTCCTCTGCTCTCTTTGCTGCTATGTCTCTGTTAACGATGGCTTCGTTAAGACCTCTGTTAGATGCTGCGACATCTATACCCGATCTGCCTGCATCAGCATTGAGAGTTGTCTGTGCATCGGCGAGCTGTTTTTCGAGATCTTCCTCATCAAGAACACAGAGGATGTCTCCGGCCTTAATCTCATCACCGACTTCAACATTAACATTCTTGATCTTGATACCGGTCACAGATGTGCTGAAGGTCCTGTTCTCAACAGCAACAATTGTACCGGTAGCCGTAACACTGTTAACGATGTCACGCTGTTCGATCTTTTCCGTGCTTGCAGAACTCTGCATACCTGCAAGAAGATTCTTTGCATTGTTCACGGCTGAAACTATTTTGACCACTATTATTGCCACTACTGCGACAACAGCAATGATAATGATCAGCTTTTTGTGCTTTTTCAGGAATTCAAAGAATTTTTTCATGTGATTCTCCCTCTTTTATATATGAAATGTGACAGCGGCATATCACTCTCATGCAAGCATGAGCCCCCAGTGATATTTAAACACCTTAATGCACCCGGCCGTGGGTGACCGGGTGCATCAGATGTTGCACACTATTTGAAAGTATAGCACATGCGCCAAAAGACGCAATAATATGGGAGAAAAATTCACAAAAAGTTAATTCTTTTTGTTACTCGTGTCTTAATGCCTCTATCGGATTTAACATAGCTGCTTTCTTTGCAGGGTAAATACCGAAGAAGAGACCTATTCCGCATGAGAATAATGATGCAAGCAGAATACTTAAAATCGAGAATGCAGGCTTTGCCCCAATAGCCATGCATATGATGGTACCGAGTATAAGTCCTGTGACGATACCTATAAGGCCTCCGATAAGTGTGATCATTCCGGCTTCTGCCATGAACTGTCTCTTTATCGCCTTGGTCTTTGCACCCAGTGACTTTCTTATACCGATCTCTCTTGTTCTTTCCGTTACGGAAACGAGCATGATATTCATAACACCGATACCGCCTACGAGCAAAGCTATGCTTGCTACGACTGCGATGAACAGTGTGATTATGTTTAGGATGGAATCAAACTGTGAAGAGGCATCTGTCCAGCTTTCTATACCGAAGGCTCCTTCTTCTCTTACACCGTATTTTGATTCAAAGAGTTTCTGTACTCTCTTAGAACACTCCATGCTGTACTCATTATCAGCGATAAGGAGTATATCGTACGATTTATATTCATCATATCCGAATTTTCTTTCAAGACATGAATAAGGTATCTCTATGACCTCGTTTTGCTTTCCGGTAAGTGCATCACCGATACCGCTGCTCTTTTTGGTCTCTCTGATTCCGATTATCGTAATCTCATTACTCTGATTATTGACATTTACTTCAAAGCTCTTTCCTATTACGTCTGTAGTACCGAAGAGTTTCTTTGCCAGAGCTTCTGTTATGATGCCAACAGAGCTTGCTGCATTATACTCGGAAAAGTTAAAATATCTTCCCTTTATTATCTTATCAGTGGACTGATATTCCTTAACGGGAGTACCTGAACCTACATATATATCATATGTACCTCTGATAGTATTTGCCTTTGCGGCAAGTGTGGACGAATCCTGTGTGGCTCCGTAGAGATGATCTCCCGCATTGTCGCAGATGAATCTTATATCATCCTCGGTAAAGTTCTTCATGTTTGCCTTATCGGGATCCTGAATATAGAAATAGATCATTCCGCTGTATACATCGTTCAGTTCCTGGTTGATCATGTTCTTGGCACCGCCGCCGGCAGCAAGGATCATGATAACGGAAGATATACCTATGATGATTCCGAGCATGGTAAGAAATGTACGTTTTTTATTGCTCTTAAGATTGGCATGTGCAACCTTAAGATACTCTAACAGTCTTTCCATTATTTCTCCTCATTCTTGTTGGCTTCAAGCTGCATTCCTTCAGTTATCTCTGTATCACCTGCAACGATGACCACATCACCTTCGTTAAGTCCTGAGATAACCTCGATCATCTCCGTATTGTAAACACCTACTTCAATATCAACTCTTGTCGCTTTCTTATCTCTAAGGACATATACATACTCACCCTGTGTGTCAGAGTAAACAGCTCCCTTGGGGATCTGGAGCACATTTTCCATCGAAACAGTATCGATAACAGCCTTTGCTTCCAGACCAAGGATGATATCTTCATCCGAAGCATCGAGTTTGATCTCCATTCCTACATTTGATGTCTGGCCTGCATCTCTGCTTGTCATTCTGTCGATCCTGTCGACCTTGCCTGTGTATTCCTTGTTCTTTATCTTTACTGTGGCACTCTGGCCTTCTTCTATATTTTCAATATCATATTTGCTGACATTGAATCTGATAACGATATCCTTTGTTGACTCAAGAGTGATAAGAGCTGTTCCGGATGCCACATTGCTTCCCTTTATTGCGCTTATCTCTGTAACGACGCCGTCAAATTCTGCAGTGACACCGTTCTTTGCATTCTCATATCTGTTCTGCTTGTCAGTGCTTGCCATCTCGTTTGCTGCCTTGTCGGCTTCCAGCTGTTCCTTGGCACCGCTTGTCATAAGACCGTTTATGGTTGAAGCCTTCTGGCTTGACATTTCTGCTTTGTATTCCTTGCATGCGTTAAGCTGTAAGCTTAATCTGTCATACTCCTGCTGCATTGCAACAAGATCACCGTTGTACTGCTGCTCGTAAGCGTTTGTCTGAACCATCTTTTGAAGGTTCTCATACTCATCGCTGTCAGGCCTGTCTGCCCAGTCGATAAGAGATACCTGAAGCTTTGCTCCCTCGTCTGCAAGAGCTGCCTTCTTTGCTGTCATGTCCTTTTGAAGCTGAGTCATTGCAGCCTGTGTGTCAGCTATCTGCTGATCAAGGACTGTGAGATTTCTTTTTGCCTCAGAGTAGAGACCTGCTGTCCTTCCGCCTGTCTGGATCTGATTGTTATAGCTTCCAAGCTGTGACTGTGCATTAAGATCAGCCATTGCTATGTTGTAGTTTAAGTTCTCCTCGTCATATGTGATAAGTACATCGCCCTTCTTTACGAAGTCACCCTTTTTCACATTTATGGAACCGATCTTTCCGTCGATCTGTGAATAATATGTCAGAACATTGTCTGTTTCAACGTTACCGTTAAGTTCTACCTTCTGTTCAAGTGTCGATCTGCTGACTGTTGCCGTATCCACCTTCTGAGCTGCGTTTCCGCTTAAAGAGCTAACGCCTACCACAAGAACAACAACTGCAATCCCTGCGGCTATGAATTTCTTTTTCTTAGACATTTCCTTCATCTTACTTAAAATCTTCATTTATCTTATCCTCCACTACTCTCCCGTCCTTTATCCTTATAGTCCTCTGTGCGTTTGCGGCTATCTCATTATCATGTGTGATAAGTATTATCGTTCTTCCCGCATCGTAGAGTTCCTTAAGTATTCCCATTATCTCCTTTGTTGAACCGCTGTCCAGGTTACCTGTAGGTTCGTCGGCCAGTATGATGGGCGGTGCCTGTGCTATCGCTCTTGCGATCGCCACCCTCTGCTGCTGTCCCCCCGACATCTCAGATGGCTTGTGAGTCTTTCGCTTTCCCAGCCCTACTCTGTCCAGTGCCTCGTTACTTAATCTCTCCCTCTCTTTTTTGGGAACATCCCTGTACATCAGCGGAAGTTCCACGTTCTCGATCGCTGTGAGTGAAGGTATAAGATTGAATCCCTGAAATATAAACCCGATCTCCTTATTCCTTACATCCGAGAGTTCGTCATCAGTCATTCCCGATACGTCAGTGCCGTGAAGCGTATATGTTCCGCTTGTCGGTACGTCCAAACATCCGAGCATGTTCATCAGTGTTGATTTACCCGATCCTGACTGACCTATGATAGCCACGAACTCATGCTCATCTATATCAAGACTTACATGGTCGAGAGCTCTAACCTCGTTCTCTCCGGGATTGTAGATCTTACAGAGGTCCCGTATCTCTACCAGTTTTCCCATTGTTTCTCCTCTCCATATTTCCTTTCGCGCATGCTATATCTCGTATAATATTGTATCCATCACATACTATACAGCGTATACTATTGCTTGTCAACCCAAAAACATAAGTTTATAAATTCTTTATTTTTGTGTTCAGGCCATAAAATATCCCCCGCCGCTAAAATCATTTTTATATTTTTAGTTGGCAGGGGAATATGTTTACTCTGTAACCTCATCAGACTCAGCATCGGGATCATATTCTAAGATATCACCCGGCTGGCATGCGAGTGTATCGCATATCGCCTCAAGTGTTGAAAACCTGATCGCACTGATCTTACCTGTCTTTATCTTTGAAAGGTTCACGTTTGAAACTCCAACCTTTTCCGAAAGCTCGTTAAGAGACATCTTTCTGTCTGCCATGACTCTGTCCAGTCTTAAAACTATCTTACCCATATCTGTTACCTCACTAACTGTCATCATTGTATTTCTCCTCCTGTTACAAAACCGTCTGCCGATTCCCCTGTGATGCAGACCATTTTTTAATACCTACTTTCTTATAATGTCTCATCAATTTCTGTCTGAAGCACATATCCGTAATCGAGTATGCAGTAAACGCTCCAGAAGATGACGCCTGATACTATTGCGGTTCCTATTCCTGAGAGCAGACCAAGTACGATAGTCATTGCCACAAATACGACTTTAAGTCTGTGAAGTACTTTCTCATCAAAAGGTGTCTCGCTGTTTTTGATAAACTCAAAGGTCTTTTGTACTGTTATGAAGATGCCTGCCATGAATATGCAGACCAAAGCTGCCATTCCGCTGTAAAGTGCAAACAGTTCTGCGAACTTGCCCTGGTTTATGAGCTTCATGCCATCATAGTCAAAACTGAATATTCCTGTTTCAACATCAACTGCTACATCTTCCATTGTTACGAAACCTGAAGGATCACCAGCCGCATATATCTGTCTTGTAGCCTGATCAAACACAAGGTTTGAATTGATCTGATCCTTTGCTGCCAGCAGACCGATCATTGATATGATTGCTAACACTGCTGCTACGATTATCACTATACTGAAGACCTTGCTTACTTTTCTTACAACATCACAACTCTTTTTTACATTTGCCAACTTCTGTTCCTGTTCTCTCATTTTTTTATTCTCCCTATATCATTTTTTTGATCTTTGTTTATAAGTTATTTTTTTCACGTGAATTGAACTTTCAGATCCTTTCCTGTTCACCTGAACTCTTCCCTCCCGGTGGTTCCTTATAATGAACAAGGCGCTGTATCTGTGGTTCATGAGACCATAATACAACGCCATTTAACATTTGTCAACAACTTTTTAATGTTTATCGTTAAATTATTTATTTTTATGATAAGATATTTAATGTTTAAGCAGGCCTGAACCCCATGTTTTCAGGCTTTTTGGGGCTTTTTTGGGGCTTTCTGTTATAATACCTCAGTGAGAAAACCCCTTCCGACGCATGTCGGCTGCGGGATGAATCGCTTTTTTGTACTTTCCTGATCTGACATATTTTCGTTTGTGTTCGTCGGTACGTTGTCCTTCGATATATGATCTCACGGTATCCA
>JAFZRZ010000008.1 GCA_017619635.1 Lachnospiraceae bacterium
AACCTCCAAAATATGAGAATTCAGATGCTTCCTCCTTTCATTTATACGTTAGGTGCTTACGTAGGTGCTTACGCGGAAAAATTGAAAGCCCGCAAACCATTGATTTTACGGGCTTTTTTGATGCCTCAGACCGGAATCGAATTTCACAGGAGGCCCGAAAAAGCCCGTATTTACGCGGTTTTTATTTTTTAAAATGCTTACGTAAAACGCGATTTTGCTTACGTAAAATTTAAAGAACGATTGCTCTTTTAACTTGTTCAATTTTTTCGGCTTGGCTCTTATTAGAGAAATAGTAGAACTTTCTTGTTGTCGCTATATCCGAATGACCCATCTGTTCCATGACCGTACTGTCATCAGCACCGGAGTCGATCAGCATAGTCCCGTATGTCTTTCTTATCTTATGCATGCTCCTTCTTTCGATTCCAAGGGCATCACATGCCTTGTACAGATAATCATTAAACGAGATCTTATGGATCTTTTTTCCATCCTGCATCATCATGTATTCACCGAACGGATTAAGCCTGCGGATCTTCTTTATCGTCTCGAGTGCATTATCGGTTAAGATAACTCCTCTTTCTCCTGCTTCGGTCTTTGCGTAGGGAACAATCTCATTGACCATCACTCCGTTTTCATCTTTGTAACGGACTTCCTGTCTTCTCACATTGAGGATACATCCATCAACATCCTCATACTTAAGAGCAGCGAGTTCTCCTTCTCTCAGACCTGTCTGGAACACTAACAGTATCCCGTAGTTTGCAACGCTGGGATGTTCTTTCAACCATTCGATCACCATCTCTGCCTCTTCTTCCGTAAACACCTGCTTTTTCTTTTCAGGCCTTCTGAATGCCTTCTTTGATATCTGCAGATCACCGAAAAAAGCTGACACACTGAAGTATGTGTACTTCTTTCTCTTTGCATACTTCATGATACCGATCAATATAGTCTTCATGTTGCTGTATCCTTTGGAAGTGAGTTGTTTTTGGACTATATTGTTCTTGATCAGTGATTCAAGATAGTCCTCGGTGACTATATCGATCTTCAGATTCGGGAAACTGGTATCACCGAAGAATCTTTCAAAGTCACCTTTGTATCTGTCTACGGTTGTTTGGTTGATCTCTTCCCATTGTTTCTTTTCTGTGATCCATTCTTCGAATATCGTGCGGATCGTAGGATTCTTTATCTTACCTCTGTAATGATCTACTATTACCTCCTCCAGATCTTCTTTGTTAAGTCTGCGCACCATTTTTCTTCCATGCTCTTCCGTTGCAGGAAGTGTGGTGTACCAGTAACCATTTTTGCCTTGCCATACGCTATTCGTGTGCATCTCGAGGTATTTCTTTTTTTCATACATATCGATCTGCAATTGAATACTCTGTAAGTCAATTATACCTAGCGCTTCAGCTGAACGCAATACATCATAATCATTCATATCTCATCCTTTCTCCATGAAATATGGTCAAATTATCAAAACAATATTGCTTCACCTGGATCTTCACAGGCTGAAACGCCCATGATGTCTGTTACGAATCAAACAATAAAATCCACATGTCTATATTTCCTCCCTATGAAATATCTATCCTTAATCGATGAGATGGGAACGCTTTTAACTCATCGCTCGTAATCTGTTCCTTTATTCATAAAGGCACAAAAAATAGGACTCATCTGAGTCCTATTAAGTATTGATCGTATTTAAAGATATTCTTTTAATTCGTCCACTGACATACCTGCCTGCTCCAGTATCCCTTTTAGGGTTCCTATCTTGAGATCTTTGTTATGCATCGGAACAATAACTATACGATTACCGTTTGTCATTTTTATATGACTTCCCGTTTGCTTAACATCCCAAAATCCAGCCTGCATTAATGCCTTGTGTACTTCAGTGGGTGTACATATCGGATATTTAGGAGGCATTATACACACACCTCAAGAGATGTCGTATACATCACTCCCTCAGGTACCGATGTGTCGCTATCTTCATAATACAGTTCCAAAGCAGCCTTTAAGTTTTCAAGTGCTTCTTCAACAGTATCGCCTTGATCAACAACACTTGTACGAATATCCTTAGCAATATAAGTATCATCTTCTTTTGAAATCGCTACCGTGCAAATCATACGCATATCTCTCCTTCCTTTACTACTTTCACCTTCATTTTAACACATACAAAGTAGAATTCAAGCATTCAAGATACGTACATATTCACATTTATTATCGTTCGAGATCTCTGGTGATTCTATATGATCTGGTCTTAATATCATCGTCAAAGCTCTCAGCTTGGATTTCTTTACATCTCTTGAGTCGTTCTGCTATACCGACTACTTTCTTTTCCTGTTCTGAAACCAAAGAAGCTCTGTCAGTACTGTCTCCTTCGAGTAAAGTATCAAGATGATATTCTACTCGGTCGATCTCCTGCAGAGCTTCTACAAAACGTGGATGAAATTCTTCATCCGGTGACCTTGGTTCATATTCTTTTTTCCATTTCTTTAACATGCCATGGAAGTCGCTCAATACTTTATAAATGTATTTTTGTGCTTCCGCAAATATCTGTGCCTCAGACTTTTGTGGTCGGATCGGTCTGCTCACCGATTTTGTTTTTTGTGTTGTCTTATCATATTCAAGTGACATGTCTTCACATATTTTTATGGCCGCTTCTCTTAATCCGATGCCAAATAACTTTGAAACATAGTCAACGGCATCTCCTGTTTCATTACATCCGAAACAATAAAACCTGTCATCGATCTTCATGCTCGGTGTCTTATCATTGTGGAACGGGCACTGACACATACCGTTCTTGTTAACCTTTGCTCCATAAAATTCTGCCACTTGTCGGGCACTCGTATTTTGTTTTACAGCTTCAAAAGGATTCATGTCTATCTCACCTCCTCTCTGTCATGATGACTCCTTTGTGATATGTTATTTTCTTTTACAACCTCATTATAATGAGCGAGTTTTTTCTTGATACCTTCCTTCGCATTGTCTTTTATCATCTCCACATTTTCCTTTTTGATCTCTTTATTGGAAAGTGTTTTCTTTATCGAAGCCAGCATTTCATCTCTTGCACTTTTGAACTTCTGTCTTATCTTTTTGAACACTTCCGTGACAACAGTCTTTGATGTAGGTAACAAAAATTTATCTGACATTTTCTTCTCAACATCTTTTAAAAGATTAAGATCAGCCTTCTGTGTTTCATCTTTTACGACTGCAGTGACCACTTCACATGCCTTATCATATGTTGAATTAGTGATGTCATCTATGAGTTCTTCCACATCAGATATCTTCATAACGAGCTCATCATTTTTGATCTGTAACTGTTCATTTTCAAGAGTCAGTCTTTCATTTTCTGTTCGTAACTTCTGTACTATGTAGTCTGCTTTTTCAAGATAACTCGCTCCTCCATAGATCGGTTCCATCTCCATTTCGAGTCCGTGTTTTTTACATATCTTCAAAAATAATTCCCTGCATGTTGCATCGAATGTCATCTTTCTGTTGTTGTATCTGCCCCTTGGTTTGTTGGGATCGGGTAGTCCTATCCCGAGCTCTTCGAGTGCTTTATCCTGCATCGGACATATCTCACCATATTGATTTTTTGCATCAAATACATGTCGCTCATGTATGTGTGGTGTTGCTTCGTCAAGGTGTAATGCCCAGTCTAAAATGTGAATGTTGGACCCGAACTTTTTTTCAAATTCATCAAAATACTCCTGTGATATTTTAATTAATGTTGATGCATCGACCGTCTTATCTATGTTACCTAATTGCAACAATGTCTCTTCAGGACATGTATTTTTATTCTGTAATACATCATCGATGGAACGATTTCTTTCTGCATGTCTGGCCTCTTCATTTCTTAGATTCTGTGCATCGACATGACCACCATAGTGCTCTTCATAAAACTTTTTTTCGACTTCCGAGAACGTTAATGTTCTCTCTTCGACCGTTCCCTGATAGCAATCCCAGTACACATTTTCTTGTGTTCTTACCTCATCGATGTGGTCTGAATTTTTAACATCAAAGTTCCTGTCGTTGTGTTTTACGTTATACGTTCCGTGTAATCCTGACCTTCCATTATGTCTTGTTGCTCTCATATCAAGTCCTCCTTTTTCTCTTTTTCAGGCATTAAAAAAGGAACTGATCAAGCGATCAATCCCTCTTCATCACTCATCCTTATTCTGTTGTGTTTTTAGCGCATCCTGGCTTTATCCTTATCCACTGCGATAAGGAATACCCAGTACCGCATGTCGCAACGACATACGAACTGGGCCAGGCTTTGCCTTGGAACCAGCAGGAGTCTTGCTCCTGCACCACGCGTTAAGGCTCTGCCTTAACAAACCGTCAAAGGGTTGCACCCTCTGAACTCCGGCCCGATAAAACAAAAAAGGATCATTCTTTAAACTGGGAATGATCCTTTTTATGTTCCATCGGTTATTATACATCCTTCGTTACGAATAGTATTTACCGACTTACCTATTTACTTATTATCGCTTTCTCACTGATCGTATCCAAGTGTTGATCCTGCTCTGCAAAGGCCAAGCCATCCTTTTTCATCCCAGAGACTGAGGCTTTCTTTTCCTGCAGGGATGGTTACTTTTAAGAGCTGTCCTTTATATCCTTCCGAAAGGAATGATACCTTAAGTGTCACATCAGGTCTTGCTGCCAGTGCATCCCTTACTCCTATACCGAATGAATTGAAGAGTTTTGTCTCTACAGTTACCACTGAGTTTGCAGGTGCATTCTTTATAAGCTTTATAGTTTCTTCTTCAAATACTGATATGGCCGGCAATATGCTCCACTCATCTATCTCGCCGCATGAGCAGATGTGTACTTCCTCACCGTCTGATGTTGATGTGGGAGACTTTGTTACCTGCCATGTAAATGAATGCGTGTGATTGTTTACTGTACTGTTACTTTTTGATGAAGCATTTTTCTGAGATGAATTGGTTGTTTCCCCTTTCTTTATTACCACTGTGATCATCTTGTTTCCTGTATCATCCTTCACCGAATAACAATCATAACTATCAATATGCGTAATAACAAATTCCTTTCCTGCAGGTTGTATGATCTTCATCCCGCCTGTGAGTACCGGTTCACCTCGGCATATAATCGAAGCTGTTTTTTCTCTATAAAAATCACTCGTCCCATCATAAGAAGCCTTTGCAGTCACTTCGCCACCACTAATTATAAGATCTTTTCCTGATAATATTCCTGCTCTGCCTGCAACATCTCTATCTCCGAACACTTCCCCATATACTTTTCCGCCGGATATATTTATATCATTAATCGAAACTATACCCGATGATTTACCTTTTACTTTAACTTCTCCTCCTGAAATATTTATATTTGTAGCATATAATCCCAATTGTGCCTGAGAATCTGCTGATAAATAACCGCCTTTTATTGTAACTGTTCCGTTTGAAAGTTGAATTGCATCACCTATTGCATTTACAATATTCACCCTGCCACCTTCTATTATAAGGCTAGATTTAAAACCATCATCTTGTATTCTATTGCATTCTAATTTATTAGTATCATTTCCCGTAATGGTAAGTGTGGGATCTCCATAAATATTGATAACACCTATAGTTTTGTCACTATCGATCACGATAGTCGTATCTTGATCAATTGCTAAATTCTGACCACCAGGTATTTCATGTGTATAAAGTGTTTGCTCAGCCCTTGAGCCAAATGAAAGCATCAGGCTAAGCATCACTCCCAATGTAATCGTAAGTGCGATATTTAATAATATCTTTGTGACCTTTGATGAAACAAATCTTCTCATGGTTTCCTCCCTGTTTTTACTGTTAGAGATATTCCTCATAAAAAATAATAACATAAATCCTGCTTTAGTGTCTCTATATATTAGTTGCAGTTTTTCTCATTTTTTCGGAGTGAAATTTTTATAAAATTCAACCAGATTTTTTGTGTAACATGTATCATACTTTCTTCCCTGATCTTTTGCCAAACATAAAAGACCATCCTCCAAAGAGAACGATCTCATGTGTCTTGGCTACACTTCTTTGATGATACCATTTTACAGCTTGATTTTTGCAATATCAATATAACTTTCTGTGTAAATACTGTACCAAAACTGTATCATTATTATAAATTGTTCAAATCTGTTGTATCTATACCCTATTTTTCTACAATACTATTTTATCAGGTAGAAAAAACAAATGAAAGGCATTCAAATTAACTCTATATTAACCGGATATTAGTTCTTTGCAGATCTGTAACTTTTTTCCACACTATCATTTTAACATGGAAGATCCGTCAAAAACACACAGCATTTTAAACGGAACGTACATGGATCATACATTTTTTGTATGTTTTTTGTATATTGCACATAAAAGGAAAATATAAATGCGGATTTAGAGAGAGATATTAATGTCCAATAATATTATATCACGCTGAATCTGTAAGAACCGTCTGACTTATTCCTCTCTTATCCCACATCTATTCTACCGATAGTCAGTCGAGATACATTTTCTTATGATACTATTTTACCTCTACTGAAAGAAATTACAATCATCCTTTAGGTCCTGTTTAGGTTTTATTTATGTACAGTTTTACCGATCATATTTTTTCATACTACCATTGTAACATGACTATCCCGACAGGAGAACATGATTCGAACCCGTAAATAACCCGTCGGGATTTTGGGGTTTTAAAAGTCGGTATGATCTAATTGTATGATACCAATATATCATCTTTGATGAAGTAAGAAAATACGCAATGTCTGCGTTATGATTACGTTTTGATCACTGTATTATTTTGATATGATTGGCAGATATGCCAAGATCTTAATAGAAGTGTTCAGAGGATACTAATGATAATATCCAGACTCTTGGGCAAAAAAAAGTACACCTCATTTTGGGGTGTACCTATTTTTTCGAGCAATCATGTGAATCATTAAGCAAAAACTGTTTTACAACAGATAGTATTCAATCGCTTCCTCCATTCAAATTTCACATGCTTACGTGAGTGCTTACGTGAAAAAAATTAAAAGCCCGCAAACCATTGATTTTACGGGCTTTTTGCCTATGCCTCAGACCGGAATCGAACCCCGGCAGAAATCTCTCAAAGCCCGTATTTATGCGGGTTTACAGCTTTTTGGCCAGCTTACGTAATGCGGAGGATTACTTACTTTTCGTTCATAGTGTAATCGCACGCTGAACTTGTTCAATTTTTTCTTCTTGGCTTTTGTTTGAGAAATAGTAGAACTTTCTTGTAGTCATGATATCCGAATGTCCCATCTGCTCCATTACCGTACTGTCGTCCGCACCGGAATCAATGAGCATTGTCCCATAAGTCTTTCTTATCTTATGCATGCTCATCCTTTCAATACCAAGTGCATCGCATGCCTTGTACAGATAATCATTAAACGAGATCTTATGGATCTTTTTGCCATTCTGCATCATCATGTACTCACCAAAGGGATTCAGTCTCCGGATCTTCTTTATCGTTTCAAGAGCCTTGTCCGTTAAGATCACGCCTCGTTCTCCTGCTTCGGTCTTTGCATAGGAAACAACCTCGTTGACCATCACTCCGTTTTCATCTTTATAACGGATCTCTTGTCTTCTCACGTTGAGGATACAGCCATCTACATCCTCATACTTTAATGCTGCGAGTTCTCCTTCTCTCAGACCTGTCTGGAACACCAACAGTATCCCGTAGTTGGCAACGCTGGGATGTTCTTTCAGCCATTCGATAACTCTCTCTGCCTCTTCTTCCGTGAACACCTGCTTTTTCTTTTCGGGCCTTCTGAATGCCTTTTTTGATATCTGCAGATCCCCGAAGAATGATGACACACTGAAGTTTGTATACTTCTTTTTCTTACCGTATTTCATGATACCGATCAATAAAGTCTTCATGTTGCCGTACGATTTGACTGTCAGTTCTTTCGTGACTATATTGTTCTTTATCAATGCTTCCAGATAATCCTCGGTAACTATATCGATCCTCATCTTCGGAAAATTGGTATCACCGAAGTATCTCTCAAAGTCACCTGTATATCTGTTAACGGTTGTCTGGCTTATCTCTTCCCACTGCTTTTTGTCTGCGATCCATTCTTCAAATGTCTTACGAACCGTAGGACGTGTTTCCTCGGTTCTGTAATGATCTACTATTTCCTCCTCTAGATCGGCTTTATCTGTTTTGCGCACCATCCTTCTTTTATGTACTTCCGTTGCCGGGAGTATGGTGTACCAGTAGCCATTTTTACCTTTCCAAATGGTATTCTTGTGCATCTCGAGATACTTTTTTCTTTCGTGCATTTCAAGTTGCATCTGAATTTCATCTAAATCAATTATACCTAGCGCTTCAGCTGAACGCAATACATCATGATCATTCATATATAATCCTTTCTCCATAAAACATGGTTGAATTATCAAAACAATATTGCTTCACCTGGATCTTCACAGACTGAAACGCCTGTGACGTCTGTTACGAATCAAACATTAAAATCCACATGTCTATATTTCCTCCCACTGAAATATCTATCTTTAACCGATGAGACGGGAACTCTTCAAACTCATCGCTCGTAATCTCTTTTTTGTGATATGAACCTATTCTCATACTTATTATTCTCTGCTTCTTCTTTACATTTTTTGAGTCGTTCTGCTATCCCGACTACTTTCTTTTCCTGTTCCGAAACTAAAACAGCTCTGTCAGAATTATCGCCGTCAAGTAAGGTATCAAGATGATACTCAACGTGATCGATCTTCTGCAGAGCTTCTACAAAGTGTGGATGGAATTCTTCATCCGGTGATCTTGGTTCATATTCTTTTTTCCATTTCTTTAACATGCCATGGAAGTCACTTAATACTTTAAAGATGTATTTTTGTGCTTCCGCAAATATCTGTGCCTCTGACTTTTGTGGTCGGATCGGTCTGCTTACCGGTTTTGTTTTTTGTGTTGTCTTATCATATTCAATGGATAAGTCTTCACATATTTTTATGGCCGCATCCCTTAATCCGATACCGAATAATTTGGAAACATAGTCAACGGCATCTCCTGTTTCCTGACATCCGAAGCAGTAAAATCTGTTATCGATCTTCATGCTGGGTGTCTTATCTTTGTGAAACGGACATTGACACATACCGTTCTTATTAACCTTTGCTCCATAAAATTCTGCCACTTGTCGGGCACTCGTATTTTGTTTTACTGCTTCAAAAGGACTCATGTCTATCTCACCTCCTCTCTGTCATTACGCTTCCTTTGTGATGTGTTATTTCCTCTTGCCACCTCGTTATAGTGAGCAAGTTTTTTCTTGATACCTTCCCTTGCATTGTCTTTTATCGTTTCCACATTTTTATGTCTGGTCTCTTCATTTGCAAGAGTTTTTTTGATGGCGGTCAGCATTGTCTGTCGTGCTTTATTAAACTTCTGTCTTATCCTCTCGAACACATCAGACACGATCTTTTTAGTTGGTGGCAACAGAAATTCATCTTCCATTTTCTTTTCAACCTCTTTTAAAAGTTTAAGATCAGCCTTCTGTGTTTCATCTTTTACGACTGCAGTTACAACTTCACATGCCTTATCGTATGTTGAATTAGTGATGTCATCTATGAGTTCTTCCACATCAGATATCTTCATAACAAGCTCATCATTTTTGATCTGTAACTGTTCATTCTCCTGTGTGAGCCTTTCATTTTCCGTTCGTAATTTCTGAACTATGTAGTCTGCTTTTTCAAGATAACTCGCTCCACCATAGATCGGTTCCATCTCCATTTCGAGTCCGTGTTTTTTACAGATCTTCAAAAATAATTCCCTGCATGTTGCATCAAAAGTCATCTTTCTGTTGTTGTATCTGCCCTTTGGTTTGTCAGGATCGGGTAGTCCTATCCCGAGTTCCTCGAGTGCTTTATCCTGCATCGGACAGATCTCACCGTATTGATTTGTAGCATCGAATACATGTCTCTCATGTATATGTGGTGTTGACTCATCAAGGTGCAATGCCCAGTCTAAGATGTGAATATTGGAGCCGAACCTTTTATCAAATTCTTCAAAATACTCCTGTGATATTTTTATTAATGTTTCAACATCGACGGTCTTATCTATGTTTCCTAATTGCAGCAATGTCTCTTCAGGACATGTCTTTTTATTCTGTAATACATCATCGATGGAACGATTTCTTTCTGCATGTCTGGCCTCTTCATTTCGTAAATTCTGTGCAAGGACATAACACCCATAGCGCTCTTCATAAAACTTTTTTTCGACTTCAGAGAACGTTAATGCTCTCTCTTCGACTGTCCCCTGATAACAATCCCAGTACACATTTTTTTGTGTTCTTACCTCATCTATGTGGTCTGAATTTTTAACATCAAAGTTTCTGTCGTTGTGTTTTACATTATATGTTCCGTGTGAACCTGACCTTCCATTATGTCTTGTTGCTCTCATCGTCATCCCTCCTTCTTTTCTTTGTCAGGCAATAAAAAAAGAATCGATCCAGCGATCAATTCCTCTTCATCACTCATCCATATTCAGTTTCGTTTGCAGCGCTTCCATGCTTCATCCTTGTGCATCGCGATAAGCAATACCCAGTACCGCATGTCGCAACGACATTTGTACTGGGCCAAAGTTTCACCTTGGATCGGAGCAATGGCTTTGCCCTTGCAACCCAGCAGGAGTCTTGCTCCTGCACCTCGCGTCAAGGCTCTGCCTTTACAATCCGTCAGAGGGCTCCGCCCTCTGAACTCCTGCCCGACAAAAGAAAAAGGAACATTCTTAAAATGGGAATGTTCCTTTTTGCTTTCATCGGGTTTATTACTATTAATTGATTATTGTGCATTACACAATGGATAACTAGTTAAACTATATCATTTATATTCAAGCCATGTGGTCCATATTTCTTAATCCTTCATTACTCAATTTCATATTTCTTTAAGTCTTTTAGGTAATTCTTTATGACACCTTCTTCACCACCGAAGAAACGTTGCTCTTGAACGGACATTGTATGGCTATCAATTTTTAATTCGGTAAGTTTCATTGTACATATGAAATCGGCCACCTGAAAGAGCCTATAATCAGATGGGATAACCTTCTTTGTCTCTACTGAAGGCAATAGGACATTAAATACGGATGCAAGTATCCTTGATAACTCCACTTGACCATTATCGTAGTATATCTTGACAATATCATATTTCAGGAGAACCTCATAATTATTCTTGACCCATGTACCAATCAGCCTAGAAAGCTTGCCGGTTGCATCTGTTATATCTTTTGTGTGACGCTTTTCGATGTAAAAGGATTTATGTTTTATCTTTATCTTTCGTATAAAACCCATCAGCTTCATCAGAAGTTTACGCCTGACTACGATATCTTCATTTTTGAACTCAGCTTCCATACGGATGATAGGACCAGCGTGAAGACAATGGTTGGGATAACCAAGATAAATCAACTCCTGTTCAAGTGAATCGAGACAACCTGCTATGTCATTATCTTGATCGTGAAATACCATTGTAACAATATAATATGGAGATATTTTGTTATATTCACCGAAATCTCCTGACTCATCAATGAAAATACTTAACTCTTTCATATAAAACTCCATCAAAAAAGGTGTGGGACACCCACACCGTATCGTTGGACCCGGGTCTTTAGACCAGCCCCTGTAGTGCACGCACTACCTCTTGAATGTATGATAACACGAAAACTTCATAATAGCAATAACTACGTAAATCTTTTATTCATAGACCTTTCTATGTTTATTCCGCAAGTATATTAACTTTACATCAATGGATAAAACCATTCTTAACTTGTATGAGTCACTCCTTCAAATATATTTTCAAATTTGTATTTCTTCAAAGAACACAAGGGTAATCCTTCATCGGCTTTTCACCTGCATCCGCTGATATGAAATATATGTGATGGGAATCATACCAGCGATCATTATTGGGTATAGAATTCCCGCAGCCTGAAATACATTTATAAAACGTCCGCAAAAGTTGAACAATCGATATTCTGAAAATGCCCCATAATTCAGACAATACGTTGGCCGTATCGACCAAAGCTGAGAAATAATCCCAAAACTTTTCGGAATACCAAATAATCCAATGAAAAAGATCCCAACCTGCACAGCCATAACTCCTGCACTGTTTCCAATGACTTGTGATAACAACATGGTTGCGGTGGCAAAAATCACTGCCAGCATAGGTGCCATACCAATAAGAATTGTAATAGCCTGTCCGACCGTTAGATTCCAAGCCGTACTTTGAATCACCATAAGAAGCGGCGCATTCCATCCTCCTTTACCTAAAGCAATCAGGCAGGCAGCCAGATTTACTCCAAGAACTATGACCATTCCTTACTGAAATCTATGTTATTTTTTTCTCACACAATCAATCTTCCCATCTCTGATCCGCACAATCCTGTCTGCCTTAGCTGCGATTTCTTCGTTATGTGTAATCATCACCAGTGTCTGGCCGTATCTTCGGCAAGTCTCAAGGAAAAGGGATAATACCTTTTCGCTTATTTCTGAGTCCAAATTACCCGTAGGTTCATCGGCAAGTATAAGAGTCGGTTTATTTGCCAGAGCTCTTGCAATCGCTACTCTCTGCATCTGACCTCCTGAGATCTGTGAAGGGAATCTTTTCATAAGATCATCTATCTCAAGTCCCTTTTCGATCTCTTCAAGATATTCCTTATCTATCGTACCTTCATCAATGAGAACCGGCATCTCGATATTCTCCTGTACAGTAAGTGCAGGAAGCAAATTAAATGACTGAAATACAAAGCCCACGGTTTTACGTCTGTATCTTGCAAGCTCCATATCCGAATATTTGGAAATATCAGTTCCATTAATAAGCACCGAACCCATAGCAGGACTGTCCAAACCTCCGAGTATATGAAGCAAAGTACTTTTTCCTGATCCACTGGGTCCTAGTATAGCCAGGAACTCACCCTTTTCTATGCTTAACGATAGATCATTCAAGGCATATATTTTCTCATTTCCCTGAAAATAAGTTTTATACAGTGATCTTATCTCGATATAACTCATGACACCTTACTCCTGTCTCGTAAGTCCAACTATATTCTTAGAGAATTGTTCTTTTCCGATGAGTGTACAAAGATAATACATAGCCAAATATATACCGGCCCCGCAGGATATACCAATTACAATCTGCTTAAGAATATTCGTTCCATAAGAGTCATATAAAAGAAAAGAAGAAACGGGAATACTCATCACCATAGCGATAATAACTGCAAAAGTACTGACAGATACAACTTCATACACTATGAGTTTAACTATATCCTTCCTTTCCATTCCAAGTGCGCGAATGATCCCGTATTCGCGACTACGCATTCGAACATTCAGTGTGATATTGCAGATGATATTTACCAATGTCATCAGTGCCAAACAAGTCATCACATATATTCCAATGCTCAGCATAGATCTAAGGCTATCTCTCATCACCTTCGTCATATCCTTAAGATCTGAATAATACATATCAATACCTATGGAATCAAAGTATCCTGTGATCATATCATAAGCTTCGTGTTCATTATCCGAAGCAACAAACACATAATTTATATCATAATCTTCAAACAGCTGCTTTCCTGCCGCCTCGTTCATTACGAGCACCAGAGAATCCACACCTGCCAGAGTTGTCAGGTTGAACGGATCAGCCTGTATAGAAATGATGCCGTTTATACTAATCTCATTTCCGGACCCATCACGAAGCACAACTTCACTCAGCGGGATATTCTCTGCATTGAGTAGTTGAAGGTATACCGGCATATCATTGCCATCTAAATCCCATCCGTTATCGTTACAAATCCTCTCGAATATCTCATCTTCGTATATTCTTATCTGAACGTGCGAGTTTTCAGCAATAGCCTGTCCGGGAGCTGGATAGAAATCATGCGTTGATGTCCTTCCGACGCACAGATTGGTTATACAATCCAAAGAGCGCAGATACTCTATGTTTGCAGCCGTAAGATATGTCAGTCCGTCGTCTTTGAAGAATTCATAATCAAACATATTGCTCTTGGTGTAGATGATATTATCATCAGGATCCATACAACCCAGCACTTCACCGAAAGTACATAAGAGCAAGGTGACTATAAATATATTGACAGCCGTATATACACTGCGCCATTTTGAACGTCTGATATTCCTTGAACCAACCGCCATGACCGGGTTTTTCTTCATTTTCCCCAGACTGCCGATTCTTCCGGTCTCACCTAAATAATGCATTGCTTCGATAGGCGATATCCGCATATTACGGATCATCACCCATGCATCCACGCCGAGTACAATCAATATTATCAGCAGAACGCTCCATCCGAAAGCAGACAGACTGAAATGCCAGTTTATATCTACCCCGAGGTCAAAACCGTGCAGAAAGCTTTTTATTATGATCTCACCATATATGGTCTCAATGATCTTATAAAACGCCAGCCCCAGTGCAGCACCACATACAATATACAGATCCAGCTCCAAAAGCAGACTCACTATCATCTGCTTTCTGTCTAACCCGAGGCTTCGTATAACACCGTATTTTCTGACCTTATCGGGATAGGTCATCTGGAAAAGATTTATGAACATAAAGAGGGAGCTGAACCCTATAAATATACCAAGAACTACAAATACCAAAGAAACCGATCCTGAATTCTTCCTATCACCGGTCAGATCAAGGAGTTTAGAATTCGTGATTACTCTCTCATCCCATTCGGTTTTGTATTCAGTGCCGTATTCATCCTTAAAATAATTCAGAAGGACGTTCATTGCATCAGAGATTTTCTCATAATCTCCTGCATTCTTTACCGATACCGAATATGTATACCCTTCCTGACTACCGGACAAAAGATCCAGGACAGAATCTATATCCATATAAGCAGTCATATTGGTAACATCACTGTGCTGCGTCACGAAAAATCCGCATATCCTATATGTTACATCAAAATATTCTCCCGA
The DNA here is from genome assembly GCA_017619635.1 of Lachnospiraceae bacterium. Classification (GTDB taxonomy): domain Bacteria; phylum Bacillota; class Clostridia; order Lachnospirales; family Lachnospiraceae; genus Colinaster. The sequence continues at coordinate 14,912 of JAFZRZ010000008.1, forward strand.
TACCGGAGAAAGAATCTTAAATGCAATTCCATCACCGACGCTGCACTCCGGATCGATATATGTCCGGTATGCATTATCAACTAGTATATCCGTGGCTTCTTCAGGATATCCGCCTTCTATCAATGAATTGTTAAAAGAGGCGGATAAATCCCCTCTCACACCACCTATCCTTATATAATAGTCCAGACCATTAATCCTGCCTTCCATCTGTGCATTAAGATTAATTGCAGAGGAAGTTTCAGGCATTTGAGAGTTTAAGACTTCCGCAAAACATTCAGCACTTTTTAGATCATCAAATAGAGCCCTATATTCCCAGGGCTGGCTCAAATTACCTATAGCAGCATTATAAGACTCCTCAATACTCCCACCGACAGCGGCAATAACCGATATCATAGCCACAACAGCGGCTATCATCAATACAATCCATTTTGAATCCTTAGATCTCAAGAAAATACATTTAATTATGCGATCGTACAACAAAAATATATTCTTCACGTATCCAACACCAATGAGCATTTAATGATTATACTGTTGCTATATTATCCGGCAAGATAAGATCAAGATACCATTTAAATGTAATTACAATGTATGTGTCAATCATCATTTGATGAAAGCTCCTGTGCTTCGTTATCGAATACCACCTCAACACTTTGGTTCCCGACAAGTTTCTCTTTATACTGAACAATAGAATCTCTTTCCGTGTCTGAAAAAGCATATTCTCCGGAATTGATCTCCACCTTTGCTATAGTTCCATCAACCGCCATTTCAATATCAGAATAAGCGGATGTACAACCGGTACTTTGAACTATCACTTCATCAATACTCTCCTGAAGGTAATTTAAAAATTTTTCATCCGGATCGTTATTCTCTGCAGAAAGGGCAACACTAATAGTTTCTTCTGTATTTGCTACACTATGTCCGCATCCTGACAAAATTAGTATCAAAAAAGTTAGCAATATGAACAATCTCTGATACATTTTTCTCATCTCCCTTCATTTGCGGAAAGTTGATTTAATTCATACATCAAGCTTTGTATCAAGAATATTCTTACATATACGGTACATGACTATATATGTATTAAGATCTTTCCACTTAAAATATGCATTACAGGTCTCATCGATACGGGCATCGTCAATTGTAATATGGACAAATTCATTGTATACAGGCATATATTCCTTTTGAGCGATTTCCTCTATATTTTGTATTTTATCATCTTTATTGATGGCTTTCCATTGCAATTCTATTAGAAAACCTCATAGCATAAAAAAGATCATCCTCAAAAGAGAACGATCCCATATGTCTAGGCTATTCTTTTTCTATGATACCATTTTACAGCATTGATTTTGTAATATCAATACAGCTTTTTGTGTTATTACTGTACCAAAACTGTGTTAGCACTGTATATTTTTCACCGGCTGTTGTATTTGTGACACATTTTCACACTACCATTTTAACAGGCAATAAAAGCAAATAAAAGGCATTAACATTAACACTATATTAACTGGATATTACTTCTTTAAATCTGTGCCTTTTTTCTACAATACCATTTTAACATGAAAGATCCGTCAAAAAAATACAACTTTATTGATAAAACATAGATTATTTGTATATTTTTTGTCTATTGCTTGTAAAAGGTAAAATAAAAATGTAGGTTTAGCGGAAAATAAAAATGTCCAATAACATTATATCACGGTAGATCTAAAAAAAGCGTCTCACTTATTCCACACTAATCCCACAACCATTCTTCCGATTACTCTTCAGGATATATTTTCTTATGATACTATTTTACCATAGAAAAATCGGATGACAATATCGCTTTAGTTCCGTTTTAGTATCGTTTTTATTACGCGATGTCTCCGTTTATGTATGCGTTTTGATTCCTTGATTCTGATATTATTGGCAGATATGTCAAGATAGTAAAAGATCTTAATAGAAATGTTTGTAGGATAATAAATATAATATCCTGACCTTTGGACAAAAAATAAGTACACCTTTGTAGTGTACTCATTTTTTGCAATTAACGTATATGAAAAGTAAGAACCTCCAAAATATGAGAATTCAGATGCTTCCTCCTTTCATTTATACGTTAGGTGCTTACGTAGGTGCTTACGCGGAAA
>JAFZRZ010000009.1 GCA_017619635.1 Lachnospiraceae bacterium
AACGCACCGATTAGAAAATCGGCTTGTTAAAGTACTCAAATTTTTTCAACGGCAATAAAAGAACAGCCCAAAAGCATAACTTAATGGCATGAAAAAGGGGCCTCGCCCAAATGATTTAATCATCTAAAGCGACAGCCCCTTGTTTGCCATTCTTTAATCGTTAAGTGTATTGATACAACCTATGAACATCGGTAATCCTGTCTCGTTTTCGACTATCGCATATATAAACGGACGGTCTAAATCTATCGTTACCTGTTTCTCCATAGGTGCTACAGCATATACACGCATCTCAACCGCCGTTGCTGCAGCCGCTTCTGTACCGTTTCTATCTACTTTTATATATGTCTTGTGTATCACTCGGTCTATCGCTATCGGATTATCAGACTCTACCATGTTGCTAAAATCCGCTTTTCCGGGATCGAACGCATCTGTCACGCCCATGCTCTTTAAAACAGCACTCATCTCTGTGCCGTATTCGGTCGTAAATTCCGGCATGGTCACATATACATCTGCATAATCGCTTTCTCTTACAGCCCCGGCAAATCCTTCTGCGTTCTCCCCAAGCCAGCTTATGTACTCAGATACGTCTGTTCCTTCATTTGGAAGTATTCCCACAAAAGAATACTCTTGTCCAATATAAGGTTTTACAAATCCGAGTGCATCTCCGAATTCAAAGTATCGCTCTTCCTTGCTGCTAAGCATGGTAACCTCGCTCCTGCTGCCGTCAGCATTGGTAAACACTTCATTCTCATGAACAGAAGACTCCTTATATTCCTCAGCCCACTTAGCATCAAATGATATCGCGTTTATCAGATAAGTGCATGCATCAGGCGAGATACTGTCAAGGATCTCCGGTATACGTTCTTTAGTCTGATCAGATACCCATTTATTTATGTCCTTAAGAGTTCCTTCATCAAAAGATGCACTAAACAGCTCTGCTCCAAAGAAGTAAGTCGCCTTTGATACAAAATCCTCTTTAAGGCTAAGCATGCCGTCATCTTTAAACCAGATAGAGTTTGCATTGTTCCATTCTGCGCTTTCCGATGCGTTCATCTTAAGGTGAAGTGCCCTTAATAACTGATCAGCCTCTTCTACGCTCAATCCCCCGTTTACAACATCTTCCATCTGCTGTAAAGTCTCTCCCGCTGCTCCGTTTTCTGTCATACCTAGTGCCATGATAAGCGATGTCGGAGCGATCAATACGTTCTCTTTTTCATCCGTTTTTGTTGCCGTTTCTGCGAACATCGATACAGATGATCTTGAAAGAGATCCTATCAGCTTATTATCAATAGTAACGTCGTTTATGCTGATCACATCTTCTTCCGATGTTTTTTCGGGAGCCTTTATCTTGATGGTCTTAGACATAATATCTTCCATACTGTCTGTAGGTTCATTTTCTTTTATTTCTTCTTCAATAACCTGAACCATCTCATCTGCAGGTTCAGCCGATACCTGTTTCTGACCGCATCCGGCCAGAGTAATGTCCAATGCCAAAATAAGTGCTACATATCTTCTTTTCATAAGAAATAACTCCTTTCTTTTATAAGATACGTTAAAGCCCTGGCATTTTTGTGGGTCTCATATCATTTTCATCAGTTTATGTTGTAAAGAACTTTTTCCTCATCAGTAAATGCTTCGTTAGGGAACTGTTTTTGAGCTTCAGCCATCAAAGTGGTACTGTTCTTGTATGATGTAAGATAAAGCTGAGTCCTGTTCTTTAAGACAAACTCATTACTGTCCTTGAAGTATGCGACACCGTATGGCAGATAAGCAACCTGGCCGTATGAAGATGTCTCAAACACGAACATTCTGTATCCGTCTCCCACAGCCACCATACCATCTTCATCATCGCTTACAGTGAATTTCATTCCGGTAAAGCAGTCAACTGAATTGATCAACTGATTATTTTCAACATCCCATATCCTTAACCTGTAATCATCTCCCTGAATAAACAGATGACTTCCATCATCCGTAAAGCTTAAGAATGTATTATTCTTGGTCTGAAGTTCTATCGTGGCTTTTACTGTTGAATCAGCTGTGTTTATGATACGTATATTTCCGTCCATACAGCACATAGCGGCATATCTGCCATCCTTGCTTACGGTGATATACTTATCCGAAGCGTAATTAGCCAGTCCGATAAACTCATCCGAAAACTCCTTACTCTTTTCTGTTGCAAGATCTATCGAACAAAGAGCAGAATTCTTTCCTGATATAAACAGCGTCTTTCCATCCTCTGATATAACCGCATTTCCTGTATAATCTTCGGTCTCTCCTTCATTTATCAGAGTTTTTGATTCCATATCGATCACTATATAACCCGTGCCTCTCCAGAAAACTCCGTAATGTCCGTTTTCTGTCATATAACCCGAGCTGTAATGATCCTCATGTCCAAATGACTCAAATGTTTTCGATTCACATTTTTTCTCATGCGGATCAACAAAGAAAAGCGCTTTGCTGGTATAAATAATGCAGGTATCTTTATTAAATGCCACATCATAGACATAGGCTTCACTGTCTTTAAATGTATAAAGAAGCTTACCCTGTTTATCATAGAAATAACACTCCTGCTCATCCGTATACTTAGTGAAAACAAAATAATCCGAATCAGGAGCAGATGCTTCAAATATTGTTTCCCTGTCAATCTCTGTTGTTTCTTTCAAATCTGATGCCTTATGGGTAGACAGGATATAAACATTTGATGATCTGAAAGCAGATACCGCTATGGTTGTACCAATAAACTGTACATCCCTGATCGCGAGGTCCGCCTTGATATCATAATCTGAATAAGCCTGTCCTTTATCAAAGTCGATCGGAGCTATATTTCCCGTCGCATATCCTGCATAACCGATCGAGGTAGTAAGAGCAAGATTCAATGTTACCATCTCACCGGAAAGTGTGATCTCTGAAAGCATCTTTCCTGTCAACTCATCGAAAGATACCGCATAATGTTCGATACATACAACTATGGAGTTGAACGATTTGCCATCTTCTTCATAAGAATGTGCTCTTACCTTACTTACAGCAGTTGTCCACATGAATATCTTGGGATCTAACTTTTTGCTCCAGACAGTATTTCCGTCATAGCTGATAAGATCGAGTCTTACATCCTTGTATCCTTCCATGTAGAAATCGCTGTTGCATGAAAGCACTACTATGTTTTTGTTATCGGTCTTACACATATCCAGGATATATCCCTGTGATGCGGCTACTCTTGTCTCCGAATCACCCTTGTGTATTGATAGAACAGCTCTTTTTGCATCAGTCTCATAATGTGCACACGCCAGAATATCTTCAGAGCTGTCATACACAACTCTTTCAGTCATGGCATCTTCTTCGTCAGTTTCTATGCTTCTTATGATCTTACCGGTCTTTTTATCAAAAACGACCATACCATTTCTATAGACAAAATAACCATTGTCACTCTCATGGTTGATAACGATGCGTTCAGTGATACCGTCGCCTTCACCGTCTACACGATATAACTCTTTACCTTCATAGTCATACTTTATAAGACGCTGCTCATCAGCAACATATACTCCGGTCTTGTCCGAGTCCGCATCCACCACTCTCACAATATAGTTGTGATCATCTATCGTGGAATCTATCTTTACAAGTTCAGTCCAGTTTGAAGTATCCCAAACTGTAACATTCTCTCCCGAATCAATGGTTGTAAGTCTCTCCCTGTCTGAGCTGACCTTCATACCTGAAACGACAAAATCATGCTTAAGGACTCTGTCATACTCTCTGTCCTCGCCAACATCGTAAGCATGCAAAGCCTCACTTAAAGCATATTCAGCTTCGGGAACATACGGACGATCGTTACCCTCAGTCGGCAGACCTTCAACTGCCATGAGGACCGCAGCTCTTCTGTCTCCCTGTTCAAGTAAAGATAAAGAACTCCTTGCATAGAATCTTGACTGATTCTTCTGTTTGTCCTTATATGCAGCGAGAATGCTTTCGGCCAGATTTGTCTTTTCATCGGCAAGCGTGGCTTTTTCATTTGCCATGATCATCATCTGCTTTGCCACATTTGAGTTGTATATACCAAACGCGATACCTGCTGCAGCGACCACTGCCGCTACAGACGTAGATATCGTAACGATCTTTCTTATCTTTCTTTCACGGTGTCTCTGCCTGAGATCATCGAAATTACATCCAACGACAGCTGCTACCAAACGTAATAGCTCTGTCTTAAATTTCTTGTTTCGCTCTTTTGCCGTCTCTCCTCTAACATCCGCAGCCAAAGGCTCTACCGGAACACCGTTCTCATCAGTAAGCAGCTGAGGCGGGAAACTTTCATTTGGCTCACCCTCTACCAGCATAGCAAGAACATGCGCCCTGTCATGGAGACTGATAAATGTATCTATCTCTTTGCAGACCCACTCTGATGCGGGTGTGTTTGGAGAACAGATGACAATAAGATATTCCGACTCCTTAAGTGCAGTCGAAATATTCTCATCAAGATCGCTTCCTATAGGAAGCTCTTCCTGATCTCTGAACACTCTCTTTATATCTTTCTTGCCTGCCTTCTTTTTAACAGCGGCAGGAAGCCTGAAAGTCTCCAGTCCCTTGTGAAGTTTCTTAGCCATCTCCATATCAAGCGGAGTATGTCTGTAGCTTATAAATGCATCGTATTTCACTTATATTCCCCTTTATTTCCATTACTCAACAGATGGTTCCGCCCCCGACAACAACATCACCATCATACATCACTACCGCCTGACCTTTAGTTATGGCTCTCTGTGGTTCATCAAATACAACTCTTATTGTATCTTCACCTATCTGAGTAACCGTTGCAGGCTGTTCTTTATGCCGGTATCTTATCTTCGCCTTAACCCTCATGTCGCCTTCGATCTTCGAAACCGATATGATATTGATGTCATTCGCTATCAGCTCACTTTTGAAAAGCTCTTCGTTCTCACCAACAATGACCCTGTTGTTGACAGGATCTATATCCACTACGAATATTGGATGGCCTGCCGCCACTCCAAGTCCTTTTCTCTGTCCGATGGTATAGTGCACATATCCCTTATGTCGGCCAAGCACATTACCATTCCTGTCAACAAAATCACCTTCCGGGTAATGTTTATTCCTGTACCTTTCCATAAATGCCACATAATCACCGTCGGGAACAAAGCATATATCCTGACTGTCTTTCCTGTCAGCATTTTTAAAACCGTTTTCGTAAGCCACCTGCCTTGTATGATCCTTGGTCATGTTCCCCAGTGGAAATCTTATGTGTTCAAGCTGATACTGCGTCAGCGTGTACAGTACATAACTCTGATCCTTGGTATCATCCAATGCTTTCTTCAAAAGATATCTGCCGGTTGAACTGTCATAATCCGTCCTCGCGTAATGACCCGTTGCAAGGCAGTCACATCCCAGCTTTTTCATCTCTTCAAAAAGATAACCAAACTTCATCCAACGGTTACATTCAATACATGGATTTGGAGTATATCCCTGTTCATATGTCTTTACAAAAGGTTCGATCACCTCATCCTTAAATTTCTGTTCATAGTGAAATATGTGATGATCTATACCTATGCTGTCAGTGACACTTTTTGCATCCTTTGTGTTTTCAGGTGAGCCACAGCTATCGGATATATTCTTTCCTATCATGTCATCATCAAAAAGACACATGGTACAACCAACACATTCATATCCTTCTTTTGACATGATCTGAGCGGTAACAGAACTGTCAACACCGCCACTCATGGCTATCAATGCTTTCATATATATCCTCATACAAAACTCAAGAGCCTGCCCAAAAGCACGCCCTTGAACTTTTTGCTGTCAAAATCATCTGTTATTCTGAAACGGCTAATCGTTTTGCGCTGTATTCCGTTGCTCATTCCCAAATCGTATTTTCTATTATTATACACCAAATAAGCCAAAAGTGAATGCAAACATCTTGAATCCCCCTCCTGTAATATGATAGGATTTTATATGATGGAGGAATGAAAAATGGATATGGACGATATGAAAAGAATCGGCAAGCAGATGAATATATATATGGGGACTCTAATGAGTTTCGCTCTTTCACTTGTCGGAAATCTCACTTCTGGTCACTTCAGTATCAAAGGCTTTGTCATCAGTTTTATCATCAGTCTTGTGATAAGTATTATGATAGGATTTGTTGTTCCAATAGGACAGATCAATAACAGCCTTTCAAGAAAGTTTAACTTAAAACCCGGTCATATAGTAACAAGAATAGTTGAGAGTTTTGTATCGGATCTGATATATACACCGCTACTCACACTTATAATGGTATCATTTTCTGTCACCATGGCAGCAAAAAGCAGCGGAGGCAAAGCACAGATTCCGATCTTGCCTGCTTTTCTCGGTTCTTTCTGGATATGCTTTATCGTAGGATTTGTTCTGATATTTATCTTTCAGCCCATGCTTTTAAGATTTATACTTAAAAAAGAAGGACTTGAGTTGCCTGAAGAAAGAAGATAATAAGTAAACATTTAAAATATATATTTTCAGGAGGAAAACATGATCAACGAAAGACGCCCGGACGATATGGTCCGAATCACGACACCGCAACTTGCAGACGCTTATATCGAAGAGCAGATAAAAGCACTTCGCGAACAGATCGGTGACAAGAAAGTCTTACTCGCACTCTCCGGTGGAGTAGACTCATCAGTAGTTGCAGCAATGCTCATCAAAGCTATCGGGCAGCAGCTCACATGTGTACATGTGAATCACGGTCTCTTAAGAAAAGGTGAGCCTGAGCAGGTCATCGAAGTATTTAAGAATCAGATGAAAGCTAACCTGGTTTATATCGATGCAACAGATCGCTTCCTTGATAAACTTGCAGGTGTTACAGATCCTGAGAAGAAGAGAATGATCATAGGCGGAGAATTTATAGAAGTATTTGCAGAAGAGGCAAGAAAACTTGATGGAATAGAATTCCTTGCACAGGGAACCATATGGCCTGATATTTTAGAGAGTGAAGCCGGAATTAAAGCTCATCACAATGCAGGCGGTCTTCCCGAGGACATGGCTTTTGAACTTGTAGAACCCGTAAGGATCCTGTTCAAGGATGAGGTTCGTGTTGTAGGTGAGAGACTCGGCTTACCTGCAAACATGGTATACCGTCAGCCCTTCCCCGGTCCCGGACTCGGTGTTCGCTGTCCCGGTGCCATCACCAGAGATCGTCTTGAAGCAGTTCGTGAGTCAGATGCGATCCTCAGAGAGGAATTTGCAAAGAACGGTCTTGAAGGCAAAGTATGGCAGTACTTTACGGTTGTTCCTGATTTCAAGTCAACCGGTGTAAAGAACGGTAAGAGAACCTTTGACTGGCCTTGTATTATCCGTGCCATCAATACTACTGACGTAATGGAAGTTACCGTTGAACATCTTTCGAACGAACTTATGGATCATTTGGTTCAGAGGATCATTAATGAAGTTCCTGGTATCAACAGAGTTCTTTATGATTTCACACCCAAGCCTCCGGCAACGGTTGAATACGAATAAAATGTTAAATCCCTACAATCCTAGAAAATATGCGGATTGTAGGGATTTTTAATTTGATGTTGGGTACGTTTTGAGTACAATTTATTATTCTTAACGAACAGAATCCCTCATCAGGGTCAAGGTTTTATGCCTTGAGGCTGGTGGGGGATTCTGTTTTCCTAGAGTACGAAACTTTTTCAATAACTAACAACAATAATTCAATTTAGCTCTATCAACGAATATGTATACCTTTTGAACTTAAATTGGATGTTCCAAATGCAACTACTGCTACCGCAATAGAAGAAGGGAAAAAAATAGCATCTGATAAGAGGGTTAAAGGGTCTAAAAACATAAAAGATCTGAGAAAGGCTCTTGAGAAGTAAACGAAAAATCCCAAGACAATCTTCCAGTTGAAGTTATGCTCCTGCGCTATTATAATGCTTTAGGCCAATACTCCAGAGGAAATAAGCTGCAACTCCCGTAACTAGTGCGATAAAAGGCGACAGATAAGCATATTCGGGGTGAACCAGATCTTTTCCAAGAAGATTCCCCACAGGGTAATAGCCCGTGAATGCATATGGAACGACAAATGTAAGCAAAAATCCAATTCCCTTGCCGTAAATCGTGATCGGATAATCCGTATAGTTTTTTAACCCATGATTGTTATTTGTGAGGAGTGATACTATCTCCTCACTTTTTATTGTCCAAAAGCTTATGGAACCCGTAAACACAGTGATCGCTGAGAATATTACAAATGAAGAGATCATGTTTACCGCATAAAATACAAGAGTACCCGTCGTCCATTTAATGGAAAGCTTTGACATGCTGTATATCCAGAAAAACACGGACAGAGCAAGGCGCGGAATAAAAGTATACTGGAACTGCTGCAGGACCATATACAGCATGGGACCGATTGGCCTGGTAAGATACAGATCGAATTTCCCGGTTCGGATGAGCTGCCCCATATCCTTCATGGGACTCCAGAAAAAGAAGCAGCTAAGGCTATAGGTAAGCCAGCTGGTCGTGAACATGAAAAGCACTTCGTTTTGTGTCCAGCCTGCTATGTTGTAAAAATTATGGAATATAACCATGAATCCGGCAAAGTATACTCCTATCTGGATCGTGTTGGCGATCAGTTCAAAAACAAGAGAAAAATGATAAGCCAGTTTCCCCTTAATATATATGATCACGAAATGTCTGTACATCTTTAACAGATACATAAGTCATCCTCCCTGAACTACAAGTTTATTCTTTCCAACCACCCAGGCGGCTTCAGATATTAAAAACAGAGCTACCACCCAAAAAAGCTGAATGCTTAGACTTTCTCTGATACTTTCCGCAGACATCGGCGTTGTGATGATAGTAACCGGAATTGCATATATTGCCCTGAACGGAAGAAACATGTTTATCTTTGTAAGAAGTTCCGGAAACATTGCAGCCGGTATCCATGAACCTGACAGCAGTTTATAGATCGCTGCAAGAAGCATGTTAAGCGGCCAGGTCACGATCAGCCAGAAAGCCATCAGTCCTATGATCAGGGAATACAAAAACTGGATCATATACGCAAGGATTATGGATAGGATCCCGCAGGCCAGCTGCTTTTTGCAGAAAAGCTCTCCATTGTAAAAGATACAGATCAGTATCATCAACGGAATGGTATATATCACAAATCTTGCAAGGCTCGTTCCAATATGTCTGGCAAATATCATGAATTTATAGTCGATGGGACGTATCAGCTGATTAGCCACATCACCTGACTGGATCTGACCGTTGATCCACCCGATAACGTCACATTCCATAAATGTGGAAATAATGGTGGCTACAATGATATACCTGATGGTTTCATTGTGACTAAGCGGGATATTGCTGCCTTTGTTTGATGCAAACAATGCATTCCACAAAGCAAACTGCATATAAAGGTATACGACCTTTGCCAGAAAATTTGCCCATACTGAGCTTAAATACGCCGTATGCTCTTTTATTCCGATCATTGCAAGATCAGCATATTTTCTCATATCTCTTCTCTCCTGCCAGGTAAATCTTTTTTATGATCTCTTCAAGATCTGTCGTTCTGTAATCACTCTTTAACTGTGGAAGGGTGCCGTCATATATTAAAGCCCCCTTATCGATAATGATCATCTTCTCGCACAGCGACTCGATATCCGAAACATCATGTGTAGTCAGGATGATGGTGGTGTGCCTCTCTTCATTTATCTTTTTGATAAAGTGACGGATACGTTCCTTGGATAACACATCTATTCCGATGGTGGGTTCATCCAGAAAAAGGACATCCGGATTATAGATAAGAGATGCCGCAAGATCTGCCTTCATTCGCTGGCCGAGGCTTAACAGTCTCGGAGGCTGATCTATGAACTCATCGAGTCCGAGGATCGCAATAAAAGCATCCATGTTTTCTATGAAAACCTCACGAGGGACCCGGTACATATCCCTAAACAGCTTCAGGGAATCAATAACCGGAATATCCCAGCACAGAACACTCTTCTGTCCAAAAACCACGCCGGTTTTCAGCATTATCTCTTTACGGTTCTTCTTGAAATTCATACCGTTTATGGAAATAGAACCGTTATCGGGAGTGAGGATCCCGGTCATCATTTTTATAGTTGTAGACTTTCCCGCTCCGTTAGGTCCGATGAATCCGACAATCTCTCCGCCCGGAATGGTAAAAGAGATGTTATCAACCGCGATTTTTTTCTGGTGCTTTTTCTGTTTATATATCTTGGTCAGATTATTAACCTCAATGCTCATAGCTCTTTTCCCTTCTGTAAATGACTTGATTTCGTCTGTCTTTAAATGTATAATAGCATCAAAAGATGTATCAGTAAAATTGAAATAACAGATTGTAATCATCAAAATATTTGATGTAAACAGGAGGCCGGTATGAATAATACACAGCTTGAGACCTTTTTGAAAATTGTTGAAACCGGGAGTTTTACAGCCACAGCCAACATGCTGGGATACGCCCAGTCAACTGTCACAACGCAGATCAAACTATTGGAAGAAGAGTTTGGATGTCTTCTTTTCGAGAGGCTGGGAAAGTCACTTGTTCTTACCAGCGAAGGAGAAAAACTCATATCCTATGCAGAGCAGATGCTGCAGCTTCAAAGGCAGATGCTCTTAGATGTTTCTGCTGCAGAGATACCTTCTGGTATAATCAAGATCGGTGTGTCGGAGTCGCTGTGCTATAAGCATTTTCCGGAAAGACTGATGGAGTATAAGAAAAAATACCCCGGAATGGATATTCGAATTCAGTTTATAGATCATGATACATTCCCGGGGCTTTTAAAGAACGGAGCTTTGGATCTGGTATACACTCTGAATCCGCTTATAGAAAATCCTGAGCTTAAAATGATCTATAAGAGGAAGGAGTCACTTTGTTTTTTTGCAAGACCGGATCATCCGATCGCTAAAATGAAGAAAGTAAAGGAAACTGATCTGGAAAGTGTTCCACTGTTACTGACATCACATACCTGTAATTTCAGGCGTATGCTTCTTGAGGATTTTTCAAGACATGGAGTAACACCGAAGATCGAACTGGAAACCAGCAGCAAAGAAATCCTTAAGGTCTTTGCTGCGAACGGACTTGGGATCGCGTTTATGCCATCAATGACAGCAGAGGCAGAAGTAAAGGAAAAGAAACTTAAGAAGATTGACTGGGCAGGTGATGATTTTCCGATTTATTCGCAGGTATTTGTTCATAAGGATAAACGCCTAAACAGGGTAATAGAAGAATTGTTAAGACTGATCATGAAAGATTAACGTGATAGCAGAGAGGAAATGCGTATAAAGAAGATAAAGATGACTGCACTTGTTCTTTGTGCATCTATGCTGGTGGGTATCGCAGGCTGCCAAGCCACTGACAAGCCATATGAGACTTCATTTTCACATGCGGAAACTTAAGCGGAAACTTCAGCTGAAGTTACAACAGCCGTAACGGAAGAAACCGAGCCGGTCGTCACTGATTCCGGTGTCGATTTTCTTGAAGGTTATGAATTAGGAGATTATATTATTCTTTTGATCATATTAATATATATTGCTATTGTGGTTGGATCATCAATAATTACACCACAAAAGTACGTATTTGGGCTAAATGTTTAGTCTCCATTATTATATCCATATTCGCTATATATGTTTTTTTTAATCCTGGCATATGATATGTTATATATTATATAGAGAATATGTGCGCTTTTCTCAACAACTGTAGAGAAATTATGAGTGGGTACATTTTGGGTACATAATAATTTGAACCCAATGAATATCTGCATAAAACGTATCAAATGATACGTTTATAAGAATGAAAAATGCAGAAGAAATATGGATTGTATATTAAGCATTAATGAGTACGAGAAAAAATTATTAGTTTTTAGGGTATGGAGAACCACATGGTACTTGCAGAGATCAAAAAAATCACATATAAGATAAACACTGTGATACTTATTCTGGTGTTTTGTTTAATGGCTTTTTTTGCCCTTTGTAAAGCTACATTTCTCGTGTGGTTCAGCATACCGACCGCTGGTGTCTATCTTATCGGCTACTATCTCATCTCAAAGGATGATCTTTATTCATATGTAAGAATGGTCTACGGATGGCTGACTCTTTATATGAGTATCACAACCATCTGTCTTGGCTACAGGTTCGGTTTTCATCTTTACTGCATGTCCATGATCCCGATCATTTTCTATACGGAGTATATGGCTTTTCAGTTAAAGACAAACTCCATAAACACAACCTTATACAGTGTATTCGTTATTATAGCCTATCTTGTATCCACAGGATATTCCGCATATATGAGTCCTATCTATGATGTTGACAGCAGGATTGCCGGTGCCTTCTGGTTGTTCAATGCGCTTGTTGTATTGGGTTTTGTTACCTTTTATTCAAGACTGCTGATAAAAATGATAATAGCTTCAGAAAAACAATTATCTGAAAGAGCCAACAGAGACCGTCTTACACATCTTTACAACAGACATTATATGATGGAGCAGCTCAAAGAAGCCTATGCTGATGACAAGGTTTATTATATTGCAATGCTCGATATCGATAATTTCAAATCCATAAATGACAAGTATGGTCATTTAGCCGGCGACGAAGTCTTAAGAAAGGTCGCATTGATCATGGAAGATGTATGCAAAGACTGCATAGTATCAAGATGGGGTGGTGAGGAGTTCCTTATACTGACCACAGAAGGTGCTGAACTCATAGAGAAGTTACGCCGTGCAGTAGAGGACATGGTCATCGAATTTGAAGATCAGATCATCAAGGTAACCCTTACCGCTGGTGTTGAACTTAAGAACAAGGATATCAAGTTTAACAAGTGGATCGTTGCCGCTGATGAGAAACTATACATAGGAAAAAACAGCGGGAAAAACCGTGTTGTTTCCTGATATCCGGCAGATCTTTTATATATTCTTCTAACTGTGTATCACTAATCTTTTTGTTTTTTCTTATTAATCCATGAATTAAAGTAATTAAATTTGTAACGTTTTGCTTCCTTGGATTGTTTATATCTATAGAAGCCCATTTTGATCAGTTGAGGATCATTCCCGTATGAGTGAAGAGTCTTTAAAAGAAATGGAGGAAATATACCAGAAATATTGTTCACCATTAAGGAAGTATGTTCTTTCTTTATGCCGTAACACAAGCACAGCCGATGACATTGTTTCGGAGACATTCTACAGGGCGATATTAAAGATAGATACATTTGATGGAAACAATCTTTTTGGATGGCTATGCACCATAGCCAAAAACCTCTATTTTAACCAGCTAAAAAAGAAAGACAATAAGAATGCTTCTCTTGATGATGAAGACTTTATACAGATACCGTCTGCTTCGAATGTGGAAAACGATGTGATCCAGAAAAATCAGCATCAGAAACTGATGGAATGCATTTCAGAGCTTTCCGAAACAGAAAGAGAAGTCGTAAAACTCAGGATATACTCAGATCTGACTTTTAATGAAATCGGACGTGTACTTAACAAAAGTGAGAACTGGGCAAGAGTGACATTTTACAGATGTAAAGAGAAACTGAAAGGAATGATGATCGATGAATAACGAAAAATGCTGCGTTATAAAAGATTTATTACCATTATATATTGATGGACTGTGTTCAGATGAAACTGCTGCCATAATAAAAGAACACCTTGACGGGTGTGAAAGCTGCAAAAACACATACAACACTATGAAGTCAGAAGTGCCGGGAAGTGACAATGCTGATTTTTCTCCGGTAAAAATAGATCCCGGCACCTCTGATGAACATGATAAGCAGCTGATAAAAAAAGTCTCTATGGATGTACGCAAAAAAACAACCAGGTCCAATATCTGTTCAGTCATAGCTGTGGCCTGTGCCCTTTTCATCATCCTTGGGTTTACGGTACCTATAGTTCCCATAAAAGCTGACAGCGTCGATGTAAAGGTTGAAAATCCCACTCTCTTTGTAAATGCAAAAGAATTGTCATATTATGAACTGTCAGAAAAAAACATCATTCTGTATGAAGGAAACACAGACCTGACCAAGTGTGTTTTCAGATATGCATACATCAGAAATATGCCAGATATCACCATAGCAGTCGATACCGAACTTCTGGGGGATGAAAGCAATGAAGGTATTACACTTGATAATGTCAGATTCGTTACCCTGTCTGCCAATAAACCGATCAAAAGCTATAAAACAGATACTGAACAGACAAACGGCCAAAAGAAACTTATCATAAAGAGCGTTAGGACTACTCTGTTTTCAAGCTTCAGTGACAGTTCTGTGTCAAGTGTAACATTTTTAAATACTGACGGATTTGACTGCATAGATATGTAAAAAGGGGATCGGCATCAAGTTCATCTCTGAACTCTTATCCGATCCCATAAAGATCATATAAATTATTTAATTACTGACAAGCTCTCCCTGTCTGCAAATACAGCTGCCTGTCTGAAAGCTCAACAGGCTTACCTAATGATATAAGTGTATGAAGGTCGCTGTCATATATAACAGCTGAAACTATCTCCCTGTTCTTTAATGCGATCTGGGAATAGTAGGATGATATCCTCGCCTTGCTGACATCGTTTTTGTCTATATCGGGATCATCCATTATCATGAACTGGCAAAGTGACTCCGCATTATATCTTAGATTCTCCTCATATAGGCTTAAAGCATTGTCAGACTGTCTTAAAAGACTGTCCGCGAGAGTCTCGGCATAATTTAGCGTAGTCTCTTTTACATACAGATAGGATGTATAGAGGGTAACCGTCAAAACGATAAGAATTGCAAATACAATACATATGAGCTGAAGCAGCAGACTGTTTCGTATCTTCTGGATCATGACTAACCCCCTTTCCCGAAATACTTAAAATTAGCATATACTCAGAGTCGGATTAAATCAAGATTCATTTGTCTTATCGTTTTGTGACGATACCTTTTAAGATCATTTCGCTGTCCTGAAAATATAATCGATGTATGGTGTACCTTCAAAGCAAACGTAGGGTCCGTATGTCGGGACTGTGCAGACCATTGCCTTTATATTTCCGGGGATCAGTATCTGATAACCTTTTGCTGACATTATCAGCGCTATCCTTTTTGTAGTCTCAGTATGAGATATATATTTTGCGGTATTTGTCAGATCCGTCCATACCGAATCGGCCTCTCCCCTTGCGCTTAAGTTTTCTTTTTTGGGCCAGTCAAAATATTCCCACCATATATCAGCGTTCCCGTGATATTGTCTTGTCATGGCAGGATTCTCAGACATAAGAGGCACATTGTTCTTTGATAAAAACGAGATCGCCCCCGTTCTCTTATCCACTCTGACATTGAGTTTTTCAAGTCTTATCTCAACCGCATCCCTGACATCCGCACATAGCCATTTTGTCGATGACTTTCTTTCCACTTCCGGTGGCAGTTCACCGATCTTCTCCAAATCGTTTTTAGAAAATAGCACCCTTACAGTTTCATCTGACACGGGGATAACCGTGAGAGTACCATATCTTCCTACGATCTCAACTTTGGTCTTATCTTTGTTTATCCATCTTATGGCATTATCTATCTTTGCATGTCCTATAGGCTTCAAAGATGATGTAGCCGGCATGGTGGCAAACTCTGACTCTTTGACCTTCTTATCTTTATGATCCGCCTTTTCATTTACGGAAGCCTTTATCGCTTTTTTTAGCGGGGCTGATAAAGTCACCTTATCATCTGCACTCTTTTTATCATCCTTTGGTTTTACAACTATCTTCTTTGGACCGTATCTGTCTCTGAGTTCCCTGTCTCCGTCTCCTTCAAGAGCCTGTGCCCTTGCAACCTCTTCTTTAGTCTTAAATTCCTCTTCAAAAACATATGGTTTAAGATGATAATCATCCTCTTTATAGGTCATATTCATCCTGTCTTCACTTATGGGATCTGCGACCAGTTTTGTCAGATCTCCAAGGTAAAACACCTTGAGTTCATGAAGTGCCCTTGTTGCTGCAACATACAAAAGCTTGGCATAAGCATCTTCTTTCGGATACGCTTTATCAGAGGCGTCATATATGATGACCGCATCAAATTCAAGTCCCTTGGAGTATTCTATCGGAAGCACATACACTCCTGATGAAAACTCTGTATCCTCTCCGGAAAAGTACTTAACCTGTGTATGTTCTGACAGGTGATCATAGACATCTTTAGCTTCAGATATATCTTTACAGATGACAGCGATCGTCTCATACTGCTTATCAGTCATATCTTTTACACAGTTCAGGACCTTATCCTTAAGAGTTGTCTCATCAGCTGCATTTATACAGTCAACCCCATCCCCGTGACGTATGATCGGTTCGACAGGATAGATCGGAAATGTCCCATGCCTTAAAATATCAGTTGCAAACTGTGATATCTCGACCGTGTTTCTGTAGCTTTTTCTCAAAAGGCCAAAGAAATCATATCTGTCCGGGAGCATTACTTTTTTAAGCTCCTCCCAGTCTCCAAGTCCGCAGTCGAAATTTATATTCTGGGACACGTCACCCATTATGGTAAATGTGCACTTGCTCATGCAGTACTTAAGAGAGTGGTATATCGTCATCCCAAAGTCCTGGGCTTCATCTATCACCACATGACTTGCTTCCTGTATGACCTCACTTTCCTTTATCCTCTTGTATATATAAGCAAGACCGGCAAGATCATAAAGATCGGGAGCGTCTTTCTCATAAATGATCTGAGGATATTCTCCCATCTCTTTTAATATAAACTCCTCATACAGATCAAAGACCGATCCTTCCCAGAGAAATCTGTTAAAGTAACCTGCGTATCTTCTGGTGAGTTTCTTTTGTTCTTCATCATTGTATGAATAATGTCTGCCGTATAACTCATTTTCGAGTTTTCCCTCCAAGACATCATTCATACGCTCGAATTTACGGGCCATAGACCAGTCAGGATATTCAATGATAACCTTTTCAATATCCGCTTTGCTCATAATGAGATGGCCGTTTTTTTCTATCAGGATGTTCTCCCTCGGGATAAGCTCCCACTCTTTCTTTTTACAGAAAGCTTTAAGCTTTGAGAACCATTCCCCTGTACCTTTTATCCCTATGCTCTTTTCTTTTTTATCAAATGAGCGGATCTTATATTTCTTCCTGTCCCAGTCTTCATAAAGGAGTCTTGTGAAAAGCTCCTCCATGGTCATCTGACGTACACCGTACACATCCAGATCCGGAAGCACTCCTGTTATGTAATTGAGCAGTACTTTATTACTTCCGACAATATAAAACCCGTCGGGTTTAAACTCTGTTTCGTAATTGTATAAGATATAGGAGATTCGGTGCATGGCAACCGTAGTTTTTCCGGATCCCGCACTTCCCTGTACCAGGACGTTATGTCTGGGATTCTTTCGTATGACTTCGTTCTGCTCCTGCTGAATCGTTGCGATTATCTCGCTTAAGACATTTCTTTTGCTTTTTGACAGATATTTCGTAAGAAGATCATCGTTTGCTACCACATCTGAATCATAGTAGTCCTTTATATCACCTTCCTCGATCTCATATGTTCTCTTTCTCTTGAGGTCTACCTTGAAGATTCCCTCTCCGGGTACCTTATAGCTGCAGTTTCCAAGACTGTGATCATAGTATACCGACGATATCGGTGCCCTCCAGTCGATGACCTCAGGTTCCGATGGATCCTTTGCTATAACAGTCTTTCCGATATAGAAGGTCTCACGCTTTTTGTTCTCATCGTCTTCAATATCGATCCTTCCAAAGAAAGGTTTCTTTCCTGCCCTCTCTGCTCTGCGCATATCATTGCGCACCTCTTTGAACCTCGCATCAGTGTTAAACCACTGTGCCAATCCTTCTTTGTCCTCAACATCATAGACTTCTCTTAAGGATTTCAGTTCTTCCTGCAAATTTGCTGCATTCTTTTTGATCCCGTTTAGTTTTTCTTCGGCAACCTCTTTGACATGTCTAAGCTTCTTTTCCTCGTCCTCCCGGGTTGTTCCGTAGAAAGTTCCGGTTAACTTCTTTTCGCTCATATCAGCCCTCCTTTTATTGTTCCTACATCTTAGCAAAATTTGTAAAAAAGGTATAGACTTGTTTTTCGAATTATGATATCATGCAAAATGAAGTGTGCGAAAAAATACCGATGCATAAATCTGCACCGGTCAGAGAAATGAAAGTACCCACGGTTATGCCGTGGTTTTTTTGTGTAATAAATCGTTTATACCTCCTGTCTTCACCTTCTTTTTTGAAGTGGTTTTATACAGCAGGAGCAATAAGACCCCGATGGGATTCGAACCCATATATGCGGTTTTGCAGACCGCAGCCTTAAACCTTTGGGCTACGGGGTCATATACTATAACAGGCCAGGAGAGATTCGAACTTTCACCGACGGTTTTGGAGACCGTTATGCTGCCATTACACCACAGGCCTTTATGACGACAACGGAGGGACTCGAACCCTCATGGCGAATTAACGACCTCACCGCTTAGCAGGCGGGAACCTTTACCATTTCGGTCACGTTGCCATATGCTCCGTACCCGACTTGAACGGGTATTGAACGCTTAGAAGGCGCTTGGTCTTTCCATTAGCCTAACGGAGCGTAAATGCGAATGACAGGATTTGAACCTGTGACTCCCACCTTATCAGAGTGGTGCTCTACCGCTGAACTACATTCGCATATGCTCTGTATCCGATTCGAACGGGTAATAAACGGTTCGTAGCCGTTTGGTTTATCCATTAGCCTAACAGAGCAAAACAGGCTTAACAGGATTCGAACCTGTATCGTGAGGATCAAAGTCTCATGTGCTTCCCTTGCACCATAAGCCTAAACAACCGCAACAGGACTTGAACCTGTATCTTAAGATTCAGAGTCTTATGTTCTGCCATTTGAACTATACGGCTTTACGCTGCGCCAGAGATTCGAACTCTGATATCCGTTGGGAATGCCGGTTTTCAAGACCGGTGCTGTACCAGTTGAGCCAACGCAGCAAAAAAGCGGTCATTTCCTTCTCTACAGGAAACAACCGCTCAGAATTATAAACAGTGATCTAGGTAATATCTCCCATATGAGTGACCATGTATAAATTTGCATGACAAACAGACCAGATGCTGATACTAGACTGGCGTCTGATACATGATGATATCTGATTGTTTGTCATTATTGTCTTCATGGTCTTTTCCTTTCTTACCTGTTTATATAGGCGATCATCTTTTCAGTGTCATACTCTCTGATGATCAAAGCATCGCTGTCAGTTTGTACAGGCTTGTCTGTAACTATCACCTCAGCTTCATTGATATCACTTACAACATTTTGTGCCATCATCTCAAAGAATGTGTACACGTTCATTGTCTCGGTCACATCAAAATAATCCAACAGAAAATCCATTTCGGTAGTTCCTGCCACGATCGCTGAACTGTCTCTTGCACAGTTTAGCCAGATAAGTTCGTTTGTTATAAGATCCAAACCGAAAAGGTATGCAAAGGTACTGTCACAGTCTATCTTAAATGCAGTGTCAACTGTCTTTGGCTCATAAACCTGACCTGAGTCCTTGATATCCCTTGTCATATATCCGGCTCTGCAAAAACAATTGCTGAAAGGTATCCTTGAATAAACGTTGTCACATATTATCATGTATCTTATCTCAGGATAGAGCTTTCTTATCTCAGTGGTATCGATATCAAAATACTCGCTTCCGCCGTTGTATCCGCTTGTCTGGTCTCCGGAATATGTTATAGCCCTAGACTGTCTGTTTGCCATGGTTCTCCATGAGAACTCTATTCTGTTTCCGTCATTGTCTATTCCAAAGAGTGAAAGATCGATATCGTTCACCTTTTCCCAGTAAGTGAATACACGTAACTTCTTTGTATCTCCAAGGCGTATCTTTGAACCCCTTGTAAGTGTTCCAAATCCACCCTGGGATGTGTTCTCCTGAACAGGAAGCGCATAGTTTGCCATATCAGGATCGATGTATACATTACCCAGTCTACCTTTAAGGTTTCTCTTTATGTTTTCCCTGATAAAATCTGTGACTCTGTCGATTACATCAGGTGATATGACAGATCTTCTTGATCTTGTCTCCTCATCTGTTTCAACATGTACCTTTAACTTGTTATGCTTTGTGAACTTGAAAGCTCTCGCACCCTCTTCCTTATAATGAGCGTACTGCATGAGTAGCTGTATAAGTACGATGGTGTTGTCTGTCTTAATGTTTTCCAATACATAATCAAGATCATCAGCGTTATCGCATCTGCTTATGAGGTAATTGATATTTCTCAAAACAGTTGCGGATCCTTTTCCTCTCTTTAGAGCATCAACGGCGCTTTTTATGCTGTTCTCTCTCATTGCTCTCTCAAACTCAGAAAACACCGATTCGTTCTTATCAGAGCGCATAGCATTAACAAAGTATTGAGCCTCATCATTTGCAGCCTTGTAGTGGATGTGGTGTAAAAGGCCGTTCCATGCCTTTTTCTTCTCATAACAGTTTCGGATGTCGCATCTTGATGACTTGAAAATCTCATTTATCAGTGAAGTTATGAATTTTCTGTCACTATTCTTTAGATTTAACTTGTTAAGTTTATCGTTGTTGTACTCAGTGTAATTGATCTCATCGACCACCTTTATGACATCAGACAAATGCAAAAATCTTGCAAATCCGGTATCTCTAAGATCTACCAGTAATCTGATACAGGTGTTCTTCGATGCTATCTCTTTTATCTCATAAGAGGTTTCACATATGAAATCTTTTACAAGTTCATACTGACTGTCTGACAGAGGTCTTGTGGATAATAAAAGTTCATCTGTCATCTGAGTGAGCATACCTATAGCCTCCTCCTCAGTCACTATAGAAAACACCTTTATCTCCGCATTCTCCTTAAATGCGATCCTGTCAAAGTTTTCCTCAAACAATGACTGACCGGCCTCTGAGAAATCCCCTATACCATAGGTTACAGTATAGTGAAACAACTGATCAAAGAGTAACTGATCCTTTGATAGCTTTCTTACGCTTTCAGGAAATCCCCTGTAAAAAGGTTCAGGAACATCCTTACCAAGCTGCTTTGAAACAAAGTTTATCATTCCTCTCTGGGCATACTTTGCCCCTTTGTCGATACGGATATTGAACATGTTCGCAAGTGTGAACAACACTTCAAATCCGTTCTCTTCATTAACATCCTTGTCACAAACAAGGATATGCTTTTCAAATAAATGGTTTAAAAAAATCTCCTTTATCATTTCTTCTCCTTTTCTCTGATGAAAATCGTCGGATTAAAAATTGACCGTTTTTAAAAGTAAATCCGGCTAGCTATCAGAATCACTGAATATCGTGTCACTGTATCAGGATTCGAACCTGTCAAACCAAAATAAAAGTAAGCGACACTAGCTGTGTAATATCGGTGTTATCATCAGTTTAAAAAGCGGCGCTCTACCAACTGAGCTACAGGCCCTATGAGCCCGGCAGGATTCGAACCTGCGACATCCGTATCCCTGATAAAAGTAAAACTGATTAGCTACCAATATCATTATCCTACTATTTGCTCAACCTGTCTGCTATAGTGCTCGATACGAACGAATCAGGTTTTACCTCACACTCGTATCCCACACTTTTGATCCATCCAACTATTGAAGGGATCAGTTCGCTGGTCTTGCTTCTGTCTGTCTTTCCTGCATCCACATGTATGGTAAATGTTGAATTATCATAAAGCTCCCCGTATATGGGATCGTTTTCTATGATCTCCAGCACAGTGTCTGCAGTCTTTAACGATAAGGTTGTCTCTTTAAAGAGTTTTTGCCTTATATCATTTATCTTGCTTACATGGCTTATCTCATAAAAGTATATACCGCTATGTCCCTCGCATACGATAGCTATGACAGTAACGATCTTTGTGTTGCTGTGATTCTGACTGTCCGTTCCTACTATTATCTGGATCGGTGAATCAAAGCCTTTGACCCTATCATAATAAGCCAGAAGCTTAGCAGGTATGTTCTCAATATTCAATTTTCCGTAAGTCAGGCTGTTGTACATTTTTATATCCTCCAATGCCTGCAGTGGGGTTCGAACCCACGACCTTCGGTTTAAGAGACCGCTACTCTACCAACTGAGTTACGCAGACGCAGTGCGTCTGACAGGATTCGAACCTGCGATATACGGGTTAAAAGCCCGATGCCATACCGCTTGGCTACAGACGCATTTGACCATATTCCTTTTTTAAAGACTTTTGTTTTCGTTTCATTACAGTTCTCCTTTTTGTTACACATAAACGAAAAAGTCGGCAGGGTTGGACTCGAACCAACGCCGTTTCTTTGTCAGGGTTTTACAGACCCCTGCCCTCGCCGCTAGGCATACCTACCGTTATATTTTTTATGATGCGCCCAACAGGGATCGAACCTGCATGTCCATAAATGACACCGGACTCTCATTCCGGCCTGTATTCCAGTTCCAGCATGAGCGCTTATACGGGTGACAAGATTCGAACTTGCAAGCATATGCCACCAGGGTTTGAGTCTGGCTCCTGTACCGATTCGGACACACCCGCCTATGGGCGTGAAGGGAGTCGAACCCTTATGCATAAAGCCACGGTTTCTAAGACCGCTATGTATACCTGTTCCATCACACGCCCTTATGGCGCAGATGAGACTCGAACTCACATTATCAGACTATCCCGGGATTTTAAGACCCGTGCGTATACCATTTCCGCCACTGCGCCATATTTATTAAGTTTTGTGCCACTCAGTCGCAGCAATCGTAATGATAACAACATGATCTTTTTTCCTTTCTCATTTCTTTTTTTAACAGCAGGAACAGATTATACGGACTGAAAATCTTTGTTGTGTGTTCCGTTCTGTCCTGCAAAGCTTTCTGATGGATTCGAACCATCATACCTTGTTTACAGATCAAGAGTCCTTCCGTTGGACGAAGAAAGCATTCAAAGTAGGGCGGGTGAGAATCGAACTCACGACACACGGCTTATAAGGCCGCCGCTCTCACCCCTGAGCTACCGCCCCATATGGATATGGTTTGGTATCCGTATCAGTTTTTTCATCTGTTATCCCTTTCAATGATCATTATTAAGTGCTGTATATACACTTCAGTGTAGATCGCGAGATTTGAACTCACTCCTTCGCATAAACGATATGCCCTTAGTTACACCATACCTACAAATGGAATACCGAAAGTGCCTGTTTCCGGCATTCCTATGCCATTTTTCGGTGTTACACACCGTATCACCCGTGCCGGCTACGATCCGGCATTTTCAGCGTGAAAGGCTGATTACCTATCCCATTAGTAGAACGGGCGTTAATGTGACCGATCGGATTCGAACCGACGACCTTCGGATCCACAATCCGATGCATTGACCAGCTATGCTACAGCCACAGTACCCGATGTAGGAGTTGAACCTACCTTTGCAGGTTGAGAACCTGCTGACCTTTCCGATAGTCGAATCGGGCAAAATAGCGGATACGGGATTTGAACCCGTGTCTTTAGGGTATGAACCTAATAAGGAAAACCTCTCCTCCAATCCGCAGTTGAGATGACCGGACTTGAACCGACACGTTCCTGAACCCAGATCAGGAGGGCTACCAATTACCCAACATCTCAATATAAGTACCGACAGAGAGAATCGAACTCCCAACCTCTTCCTTGTAAGGGAAGCACTCTCCCGGTTGAGTTATGTCGGTATAGTGGAACCGAAGAGACTTGAACTCTCGACCCCCTGCTTGCAAGGCAGGTGCTCTCCCAGCTGAGCTACGATCCCAATATTAAATATATGAACGGTTTCAAAGGGATTCGAACCCTTGCTACCTGAGAGACAATCAGGCGTGTTGACCGCTACACTATGAAACCAAATGGGCTGTCTGTTTTATGACGGTTGACATTTAAATCTGCCTCGTCGGGACAGATACCATATGATAGTGGACGGTACTGGTGTCGGACCAGTCCCTCCAGATCTTCAGTCTGGCGCTTCCACCGGGTTAGCTTACCGTCCGTTCAGACGGCTCTAAATCGTATCTTCATTTCTTATTACCTCTTTTACTTATCTTTGATCTGCGATAAACAGGTGCCTGTTCTGTTTTCTCGCTGTTAATTTAAACGGAAACGGTAGGGCTCGAACCTACAACCTCCCGGTTAACAGCCGGGCGCTCTTCCATTGAGCTACGTATCCAGATTTTTGCATAAAAAAATCGCCTGCCAGATTTCCTGCAGACGATTGCCTAAATAAGTGATCTTAGGTTGTAATATCACTCTAACATCGCAATCGTCCCCTGTTATTCTTATAAGAATCGTATTTATGTTCCGCTGTAATGGGTGCGCATATCAGCACACTGAGATCCTCATTTGAGCGCACGAAACTAAACATATCCCAAGAGTATGTTTTCTGCTGTCTGTTAAGATTGTTTAATACCGCCTGCAACATAATTGCTCCTTCTGATTCTTTAAATCTGATAGTTAATAAAAAAAGTGCCGTCAACTATTTTTGAATACCAAAAATAATCGAACAGGCACTTTCGATGGTTTAACTATACACGACTCTCAATTACTTGTCAACACATTTTTTGAAAAAATTTAAAAAATTTTAAATACGGGCCATATGCTCATAACCTTCATGCGATAACGGGATCACGAAGGGTGTCATATCTTCAAGCCGAAGAAAGATCGCCGCATTGTTTATCCCGTAGTGACCAAATGACAGTCCCCCATCGATATTTATAAGGTTTCCGATCTTATAAGGTTCAGGATATATCTCCTTATACTCATACACATTCCCGGATATCCGCTGTACAGGAACATGGCCGGTTATAAAGATCTTATCATCATACAGGCCGTATACGTTTCCGCAAAATGTATCATATCTGAACATGGACCTCCAGACGATATCCCAGACCGCGTCATACGAAAGCTCACAATAAAGTTTTTCAAGATATCTCTCATCAAAATAGGAATGCGTCAGGACAGCTTTTTGAGTCTCTCCCGTTTCCTCTGATACAAATGATATCTGCATGATCAGTTTTCTCTTGGTCAGCCATTCGAGCAGGGCTTTCCTGTCAGGAACGGATAAAAGGACATATTTACTGTAAGTATATATACCTCCGTTGGAATACAGCCACAGATCCGCATCGTCTCCGCCACACTTGTAACTTCCGTTTGGATCGACAGAGTTAAGCATCATAAACTCATGATTTCCAAGGATCAGATCCATGTTTTCTCTTCTTTGGATCTCCCTTAATATCCTGACCCCGTCCGAGCCTCTGTCAATGGCATCACCAACGACATACAGTCTGTCTTCATTGTTAAATTTGATTGTTTTCAGCCCCTGCCTGAACACATCATAATGTCCATGCAGATCAGATACCACGTATGTTGCCATTTTTCTTATTTCCAAACATCTAATGCATAAAGTGCAGCACAAATATAAATCCGGCTGCACTTTCATCGTATTTTTTTCAGTCTATCGACATGTCCCTTAACATGCTGCCCCCGGATCCAGTATATCTTTAAGCTCATAGATTGATTTAAGCGCATTTCTGTATCCGTTTAACATGTTCTCCATCTCACCATCCGAATCAAGAGAACGTGAATACGGCTTGGTTGATGTAAAGGAATACCTGTTGGCATCTTTGTAGCCTTTGTTGTTGATTGTGACTGTCATCACGTTTCCTTTGATACAAAGACAGATATAGTATTCCTTACGCAGTTTTAAAAGTTCCTCTATCATAGAAGGAGTCAGATATCTGTATGCCTCTGTGTCATAAGTTGCTATAGTATCAAAGTTTTCAGCAAATTCATTGTTCTCTGTATCTATGACAGCAATCTCCTTATCCTTTATCTTTTTGAAGCGGTTTTTCTCTTTTTCCACTCCGATAAGATTCTTCTTTGTCGTGGTACTCATGATATTGATCGTACCTTCCGTGGTAAAGCTCGTTCTGAACTTAAATATCACACCGTCAAAGTATACATCCTCATGTTTGTCACCGTCTGAGTCTTCCCATTCGTAATACAGTTTATATCCCATAAACTCAAATGCATCGGTATTTTCCGTATTATTCCAGTCATACGAACATGAAGAATATGTTATATCTCTGTAACGCTTGTTCATGGGGCGGATAAGATGTTCCTCGACAAGAGCGTCGGCATAATGCATATCTTCATCAACCAGATCTCTGCGGTTGTGATGATAATCAAGATCCAGCTTTTCATCAAAGATCTTTAAAGCAGGAAGGACGATACTGTTTTTAAAATCATAAGCCTGATACTCAGGTGTGCCTCTTCTGTTCCTTAAGAGAGCCCAGATAACAATACCGATCACCGCAAACTGTAAAGCAAGCGCCATCAGCATCAAAAAAAGAGGTATCAGAAAGACAAAACCTACAGCAACACCAACCTTATGCTCATCTGTAAATTCCTGAATCTTATCCTTGTTTATGTGAAGTCTTTCTCTCCAACCCCGGGGTGCGATAGAATTAAAGTACTTAAGTTCACCTAGTACCTGTTCTTTTCTTTGAAGATCCAACTCACCATTATTGAGTTTTCTTCTCAATTCGCCATATCCCATATATCACATCCTCACAGATTCATGCTCATGTCTATGTCTTTGATCTGATCGATGTTCTCCTCATGTATGTAGTCCATTTTGCTAAGTCCCTTCATTCCACACACGATAGAAGAAGGAAATGATACTATATAGTTATTTAATTTTGTGATGTTTCCGTTTACGGCACGTCTTGATGCCGAATACTGCTGTGACTGTTCCGAAAGAGTCTTTATAAGATTGTTGAATATCTCTGCACTTTTAAGTTCAGGATATGCTTCACCCAGTGCAAAAAAGCCTCTCACTGCTGTCTCCTGGGTCTTTGATGCCTCGTTAAGCTGATCTATCGTCGCATTATTGGGTACCTGAGTAAGATGTCTTAACTCCTCGAACACCTTCTGCTCATGCTTTGCGTACTGCTCAGCTATGGTCTTGCCCTGCATGAGAACATCATATCTTTGCTTAAGCTGTATCTCCACACCGGATAGAGCTTCCTCTATCTTAAGCTTCACACGGTTAATATTGTTGGATGTCGATATGAACCATGCCAACACACATACAACCAACAAAACCAGAACTATAAGAATAATCATATAGGCACCTCCTCGTATAAAAAAACTTTCCCTACAATACACATTATAGATTAACAGATAGTCAAAATATATGAACAAAAGCTCAAAATAAACCTGTTTATTTTGTCTTTAATGAAGAATACAGATCCGATCCGGGATTTTTCCTACTGTCTTCTTCTTTCGATCCCTCTTTCCTTATAATACTTTTCTTTCTCACTATACATATCCGCATCTGCGATATGCTCAAGCTCATCTATAGATTTATCCGGGTGGTTTTTGGTCGTGGCATAACCAACAGAAAGTGTGATCTCATCTGTGTATATACCATGCCATTCTTTTGTTTTATCCCAGATGTTCTTTCTTAATTCTTCCGGATTTTCTGTGTGGACAATGGCCATGAACTCATCACCGCCTGTTCTGTATGCCTTTCCTTTATTTCCAACAGAAAGCGCAAGACAATCGGCAGCTCCCTTTATGAGTTCATCCCCGGCTGCATGACCCTTTGTGTCGTTTACGGTCTTCAATCCGTTGACATCAATAGAGAACAACACAAAGTCATCTGCCAGTTCGCTTTTTCTTAATTCCTTAAGATCCTCATCGAAACATCTTCTGTTAAAGAGTCTTGTCATCTCATCAGTCATTGATATCCTGATAAGATTCTCCTCCCTGCGTTTCTCCTCATCTACATTTCTGGTGGTGAATATAACAACATTCGGAATTCCGTCCAGTGAGGAATCTACCGTTATGTACTGTGCTCTGAACCATCCTGAGACTATATCAATGAAATCAGAACTTATGACTTTCTTTTGTGACAGTCTTGCCCTTACCGTCTTTATATTGGTGAATTTCATGAAATTCTCCAGCTGATCCGGCATAACCTGATTCTTGATCTTCTGATTCATGATGGTTTGAGTCTGGGCACTCAGGTCTATACCATGTTTTTCCTGATTCTCATCTCTTAAGGATACCTCGGTGTTGTTAACAAAGTCTATAAGATTGACATTGTCATAGATCTCTGCCATGGAATCGAGTATCTCCATTTTTTCTTTCATGTCCTTTTCCTGTTCACGGATAAGTTTATATTGATCAAACAGACTTTTAAAGTATTCCAATGTCAGTTTTCCTATGATGTATCCGGATGCAAACATTATGATGGTCTCTATGGTAAAACCACTCATCACATCAGCAAAATAAGCTGTGATGCTCTCGTGATCCGTTCTCATCGCAGCATAATATGGAGCTGTCAGCCATGTGGTGATAAACATTAAGATATAATTGAGTATTACCGCATAAAAATATATGAACTTATCACAAAACAGAAGACTTAACAGGGGAACAAGAAACCATGTAAGATGTATGCTTACATGCGAATAAGACATGTAAACGATCAATATATCCAATGCTGTCAACGCAAAGATGCAGGTTCCTTTAGAACTCGGTATCCGCTTTGTCAGGATCAAATGAACCAGTGACATTATAATAACAACAATTGAAATATTAAAACATGTACCATAGGTAAGATAAGGGAATATGCCTCCTTTAACTCCCAGTGCTATTGCCGGTCCAGTTATCACAAAGAACCACAAAACCATATTCAGATACTTGTTGACTTTTATACGGTTATTGTGCAAAAACTCACCGTATTCAGTCGATAACTTATTGTTCATTCCTTCCTCCTAAAATTACCTTCATCCTATCGCTTCACATATTTATAGCATATATAGCACATCATAATGGAGATCTGCTCTCCTCACATGTCAAAATAGCCTGTTGAAAAACTCATTTGAGGATCTTCTCTAAACTTGAAAGTGAACGATGACTGAACATCCTTACCTTTTGTATCTCCATATTCTTTGTTAAACGCATGGTAATAGTTTGCTACAAAGGCATAATGCGGCGGAACATATTTGCCATAGAATATATATGGATTCTTAACCTCCTTATTGTCTGCAGTCACACCGTCACATTCCATGGACATACTCGCGTCGGTCTTATTATAGATTATAAGATCACATGTCTCCTCAGCCTTTTTCTCGCTGTAATGTTTGTATATATCCACCTTTTCGTTTGAATAAAGCAGGATAAAGTCCTCTTTATCAAGAATTTCTTTATTCTCTGCTGTTGTTGAGACAACAACCGGATCATTTGTATCAACATCCTTAGAGGGATCATCATAACGGATGATTATCTCAGAGAAGACCAGCTCAGATATTCTTTGTTCAGGCGCAGAATATACCTCTTCATATATAACGGTATCCGAGTTTTTCTTAAATATATTGTTAAAGAATATATACGACCATTCCCTGGTTATCCCGCTTATGGAATTACAGGTACAAACTATCTGCAGATCCTCATCTGTTCTGTTGCTGATAAGAAATCCCACTTTAACATCGCCGACATGACCATATAGCTCATCATCATAGGTATGATCAGCATGGTATATCCCGGTGATCTTTATCGTCACATCATCATCCTCATAAACTATCCCATCGTCTTTAACAGAATAATCCGCTTCTGCATACTGATGATAACTCTTACCATTGTTAAGCTCTTCACTCTTTCTGGTCTCGGGATATCTGTATGCGATCTTCCCGGATATGCAGAAAAGAGCAAAGATCACGGCAGTCACACAGCCGGAGATCAAAAGCTTTCTTTTAGCTTCTTTAGTCTCGGTGCTGTTTTTTGTCTCCAAGCTTTTATTGACTTTATCTGAGTTTTTATCTACATCCTCTTCGCTTACTTCATGACGTTTAAGCCATTCTTCATCCAGATTATATGAAGCACCGCAACCGGGACATTTCTCTTCTTTTTTGGTATCTATCCTGCAACCGCAATAGTCACATGATATGATCGGATCCTTTAATCTTAATCGTTTTGCCTGTTTTTGAACCTCTTTTCTCATCTCATGTTTGCTTAAGATCTTTGTTCTTACGTGCAAAACATTGAAGAGATTTATGAGTAACCATATAAAAGATACTATCAGAACAAAAAACAGGATCACTGTTACTGCCATTTCTTTACCCCCTTACACATACCCTGACGTTTAAACACTATTCCCCGTACTGACACCACGCTCTCCACAATATCTCTGATATAGAATCAAACGCTCCATATCCGTCCTGTGGCATCTCATCCGATGTCACGCGCACCGGCTCACCTTTCGAATTATTGAATTTGACTACAACATACTTACCTTCCAGACTGGTCTCTTTATCCCAGCCTTCCATGTTATAACCTCTGACTATATACATACAGCTGTCCCATGTATCATCAGGAACAAGACAGCATTTCATCTCCTCATCAGCATCTCCCGCTTTTGTATACACAGCAAGTATCGTACCGGCACCTTCATCTCTCTGATACAATACATACTCTTCATAACCTTCACCGGTCTCATCAGACACGGTTTTCTCGTAATAATCAAACAACATATTCTCAGGATCGATCTCATCTTTAAGATCCGGCGGTGTTTCCGGAAGGTGTGCATCGGGATCGTATTCCATTGTGTTTCTGGATTCAACATGTAATGTCACATCATGATCTGGCATTGTAAATACAAAGACATACCCATGACTGTTGTCATAATCCCTGTCCATCTCAACGTCACTGTCACACGTGAAGGTATAATCCGTATCTGTTGCAATGAGATCGTAATAAACAGTTACAGTTTCACCCTCTTCATATGATGTCTTCTTCGATTCAAAGCCATATCCGTCAAAATTTAGCTTATACATTTTCTTTCCGCATCCGAATAATCCCATGATCAAAAAGACCCCCATCAAAAAAAACAAAAACCTTTTCATGCATTCCACCATTCTAATCTCAATCGGAGTAAATAACGTAAGTTTAATAAATATGTCAGAAATAATGCTCCATCAGTCTTTCAACCCATTCGGGAACTGTTGCTTCTTTCTTATCATAAGCCGGATAGTAAGGCTTTATATCAAGGACCGGTGTGCCATCCACTGCATCCAGGCCCTTTACGACAAGAGTATCGTCTGTTACAGAAATGATCTCAACCGATGTCATTCCTATCTTATTGGGCCTGTCTTTACCTCTCTGGGAAAATATCCCTACAAGCGGCATATCATCTCTGTTCTGGGGTCTTCTCTGAAGATGCTTTTCCTTTATATATTCAGCCTTGTCAAGATAAAACAAAATGATCGCATGCGAAAAATCCTCAAGTCCCTTTAATCCCGAAACATACTGTTCATCAAGAACTATGCTGGAAATATCGTCTCCCCAGGAAGTATCCTTTCTGTTGGCGACCTCATTTACAACCTTTCCAACCGGTGTCATAACGATCTTATCCATCAATACATCCTTCTTTCTACCCAAACAATAAACCAAACAAAACAGGGATAAATATGATACATCCAATGAATATCAGGCAAAACAGTGCTTCACCCGTTCCTGTCTTCCATATCCTGTCATATGCAGTGCAGTTTTCACCGGGATCATCAGGGTTATATCTTATCTTAACGCTTTTAAAATCATTAAAATGCGAAATCTCACCGCTTCCGCTATACTCTGTGCCATTTATGTTAAAGACATAATCGGCATATCTGTCTTCAAGTATTTTCTGGGAAGGCGTATCATCCCTTTTCCAGTTGGTGTTCAGCCTGTACTCAGATTCCTGTGATACGATCTTACCGGTTGTTCTGGCATTCATGCTCTTATACTTTTTCCTGTGGCTATCGTTGGCCGCAATAAAACCAAGCGCCATTATCAGTCCAAATATCCCAAGAAAAATATCAAGAAAGATCATTCCATCACTGATCATATAATATCCTCTGTAACAGTCTTTTACCTATTTTTGCAAATATTCTCTACAATCTAATTATAAACAAAAAGCCCACACATACAACAGATAACGATTCATCAAAAATATATGTACTAAAATGCTCATAAGCCTTGCAATCATTGCTTATAAAAAGATATTATAGTTATTGGAGGAAGACAAAAATGAACAACTTTTGGGACAACGACGTATGGGGATTTTTGCTCCTCATCTCCGTTCTTTTACTAGCTGTTATCACAGCCAATACATTAAAGCGAATGATAAAGCCACTACGAAATTCTTTAATGCCCGCCTCGGTTTTAGGCGGTATCATTCTTCTATTGATAGCATTTGTCTATAAGCTCGTGTTCAATGCAGACATGTTCGATACAGATTTCTTTGGCGGTAAAGGCAATGCCGCTTTGGAAATAATCACCTATCACACTCTGGCATTGGGCTTTATAGCAACAGCCTTCAAACCCTCCAAGAACAAGGTTTCAAAGAAACGAATGACAGATATCTTCAATACCGGTCTTACAACGGTCTCAACCTACCTTCTTCAGGGTGTTTTGGGTCTTGGTATCTCGATCATCACCGCCATTATAGTTCCCAGCTTCTTTCCTGCTTCAGGACTGCTTTTACCCTTCGGATACGGACAGGGTACAGGACAGGCTCTGAACTACGGCGGAATATACGAAAATGATTTTGGTTTCATCGGAGGAAAAAGTTTTGGTCTTTCCATCGCTGCTCTAGGCTTTTTAAGCGCGAGTATAGGCGGTGTCATATACTTAAATGTTATGAAATATAAAGGTCTTATTGTCGGAAACAGTGCAACATCTGTTGCTATAAGATCCGAAGAGATTCAGGGTATAAACGAGATACCCATGCAGGAGAGCATGGACAAGATCACTGTACAGTTTGCTTTTGTAACATCCGCGTACATGCTGACATTTCTTTCCATGAAGTTTTTAGGCTCCTTGCTTCCGGGAATGAGATCCGTGATATACGGTTTCAACTTCCTTCTCGGAGTCATCATGGCTACGATAATGAAATCCATTGTTATCAAGCTGACTGACAAAGGTATAATCCATAGAACATATTTAAATGATTTCCTTATGACCAGGATAAGCAACTTCTTATTTGACCTGATGGTTGTTGCAGGTATCGCTGCCATAAGACTTGATGTGATTAAGAGTTATTGGATCGTTCTGATCATAATGGGAACAGTCGGGCTTACAGCCACATTTGTCTACAACCATTTTGTTGCCGACAGACTATTCCCGGAATACAAAAGAGAACAGTTCCTTATGATGTACGGTATGCTCACAGGTACAGCCAGCACAGGAATAATCCTGTTAAGAGAAGTGGACTACAAGTTCTCAACCCCTGCATCCGACAACATGGTATATCAGAACTTCCCGGCCATAGTATTCGGATTTCCGCTTATGTTCGTGGCATCCTTTGCTCCAAACAATCCGCCACTTACACTCCTGGCCCTGTTTATCGCATTTATAATAATGAATATCCTGTTATTCAGGAAGAAGATATTCCGAACCAAATCCGGTACTTGACTGCATTGAAAGTCTCTTTACCGGTAAACTCATAGCGAACATCACTATTGCTTACATGGATGATAAGTCTGTTTCTTTGAACGATATCTATACTCACGATCTGATCATGACATAACTTCTCACTGTTTATCATGATATGATCCTTAAAAGCAAAAAGAGTTGCAGGCTTTTCTTCCACGATACGATGATCAAAAGTCAGCTTGCTAAGCTGTACCTGATCTGTCCATAAAGGCTCATTAGAAGAGTTTTCTTTTATCTGTGCAAGATACTTTTTCTGATCATCAAATAGTTCGGTTATGGTATGCTTTACGTTATCGTCATCAGAAAGATATCCATACTCATCCATTATCAGTTTATAACCGCAGCTGCACGATAACGTATCTTTCTTTGAACTAAGTGTTCCGGTCTTCTTACATTCCGGACATATAAAGAAAAGAGATTCCAGATATTCGGCTTTTACCCTGCTCCTAAAAGGAACGGGGTTTTCTTTTTGCTCCTCATAGGCATCAGTCATAAGTCTTTCTCTGATAAGGCTTTGAAGTCTTTCTGCAGGCGTACCGGCAAGTTCTTTAGGCGACAGTACCGCGGTCACCTTTCCCGACATTTTGCCCTTTCGTAAGCCTTT
This sequence comes from Lachnospiraceae bacterium, assembly GCA_017619635.1. Classification (GTDB taxonomy): domain Bacteria; phylum Bacillota; class Clostridia; order Lachnospirales; family Lachnospiraceae; genus Colinaster. The sequence goes on from JAFZRZ010000009.1 coordinate 33,997, forward strand.
ACCCCATCTGGGCGTCGTGAAATATCCACCGTCAAGTCTGTACAAAACAAGGGTGGCTCCTACCATCTTTGCTATCTTGCCTATTGCGGTTGAAAACTCCCCTGTTTTTCCGTCAAAAGACCTGTTACCTTCAGGAAAGAGCAGAACGCTTCTTCCGTCTTTTATCCGGGATACGATCTGCTTTAATGTTCCCGTTCCACTGGAGCCTTTATCATGAAGTATCGGCTTAAACTTTCTGGCAGCGATCTTGGATACCGCTCCCATCCTTAACATTGTTTCCGTTGCAACAAAATCCAGAGGTGTTTCGCTTACAGAAGAGACCAGCAGAAAATCAAAATCCGTATTGTGATTGCATAAGATAAACATCGGACCCAGATCATTGGGGATAACTTCTCCCGTGAAACTGGCCTTTCCAACCAGATAACGGCAGATTGTTTTTCTTACAAGGCGATAATATCTGTCATAACTTGAATAAGCTTTTGACTCCATCCGCCACCTCCTACAGGCATTTGGTTTCATTCATTTATAAATGAATTTCTTAAAGAGAATACAAAACGCAGGAATCTATCATCAATCGTATGCCTTCCCCTTTGCATATTCACTCCATTCCCTGTATTCTCTGCTGTTCCCCCTTATATGCTCTGACCTTTATTCTAAAGTCAAATGCTCCTGTCACCCGTGAGTTTAACGTCAGACAGTCTCATCCGGGTAACTCCAGAATCCGCCTTTGTGAAAGTTCTCATTTCCCAAAGGAGTAGCCGTCAGTTTGAATATCACACATCCGTCAGGACAAACAACAGTCTTTGAATATTTACCGTCACCGCCTAAATTCTCAAGATCACCACCGCTTCTTACGGCTTCCATTAAGGGATAGAGCATCATCATTGTCTTAGAACATATACCATATCCGTCACTGTTTACGGGACAACCGTATGTGCATGTGTATTTATCTCCGATCTCCTCACCGTTACGGCAGTAATGCTCGGTAGTGTCACCATGTAAGAAACCTGTGACTTCCACAGTGAATTCATATTCTTCGTCGTACCATTTCCTCATGTTTTATTCTCCGTTCTTAATATCAGGAATCCCTTTCAGTTAATCTTTTTCTAGAGCAGGATCCTAACATGTATCTTTGTATCTATAAGATGCTTAAATCTCTCTCCGTCCTCCTTGCTTCCAACCAGACTTCCGTAATGGATTGGTATAGCATATTGGGGTTTAATCCTGTTTACAAGAGCTGCCGCTTCCTTGTAGTTCATGGTATACGTTCCGCCTACAGGTACCAAAGCAATATCGCATTTAACACTCTCCGCCTCTTTTGTTGCATCAGTATCTCCTGCGATGTAGATCCTTGTCCCGTCTATATTGATCACATAGCCTACCCAACCTGCTTTTCTCGGATGAAAAGGTTTTAATCTGTTGTATGCAGGTATAGTCTCAAAGCTAAAATCTTTTGTCTCATAAGACTTACCAGGTACAACACATATCTGGCTGCCGACAGGAGTATTCCTTCTTATTTCCATTTCAAGTGCAGCAGGAATGACAAAGACCGTTTTATCATTAAGAACCTTAAATATATCTGGCATGGACATGTGATCATAATGATCATGTGTCAGAAAGATATAGTCCGCATCATGTGTGGTCTCATCAAGCTTAAACGGATCAATATATATGACCTTCCCACAATCTATCTTTATGCTGCTGTGAACATTAACATTGATACTTGTTATATCCATCAAATCATCCCCTTGTATTCGCGGGTGTACCGCATTCCGTGCAGAATCTGCCTGTATTTGATGCATTACAGCTGGGGCATATCCATGGAGCGGGAATATCCGTATTTACGGCACCTGCCGTGTCCTTACTATCCGTATATCCCATCATTCCAAAAAGTCCGCTATCCTGCGGATGATATGTCATCACGTTCTGGCATGTGTATGTCACATCCACATCATGCTCAGGCATGGTAAAAGATATATATACAATACTGCCCTTCGAACGATCAACCTTATAGTCATCGACATTTACCTTAAACGAATAACTGGTATCCGTCATGACTGCGTTGAATATGACCACAACAGATTCTCCCGGTTCGTACATTACCTTTTTTGAGGTGAAACCAAATCCGCCTATATTATCAAAATTCACCTTATAAAGCATATATACCTCTTTTTCTAAACTTCATAGTCCATACATACACGGCTTGCCGTATAAGGTCTGACTTTTGTGTTTGCGACCTCAACATGACTTGGATGGCCGGAGTATCCTTTGAGTGACTCCTCATCTTCAAAAGTTGAATCCAGCATCAGATCACAATTCGAGCTTTTAAGCGGTTCTGTATTGACCCTGATATCAACAAGACCGGGAACCACTCCCTTTAATCCTTCAAGACCACTCTTTATACCTGCTTTGATCTTAACGATCTCATCCTTTGAATATTCATCCTTAAGTGTCCACAATATTACATGCTTTACCATTCTTGATCTTCCTCTTTTTATATTTTCTCCGCCAAAATCTTATAAGTTAATCAAACTTAAAGCCTTTTAACAGATCACCCAGTGATGTTCCTATCTCTTCAGACTCCGGAATAACAATCTCTTCTTCCGTTTCAGCCTGTTCTTCTAAATCTTCCATAAGAACCTTTATTGAAAGAGATATCTTTCCATCCTTTATATCAATAACCTTGACATCAACATTATCACCTGCTTTAAGAACAACCGAGGGATGTTTGATCCTTTTATGCGATATCTGAGAGATATGCACTAATCCTGACAAGCCTTCACCCAGATCGATAAATGCACCATAATCCTTGATAGTTGCGACCACTCCGTGAAATACCTGCCCAACCTTGACATCAGATACCTTCTTCTTTTTTAGTATCTCCTGTTTTTCTTTGAGTATTTCTTTTGCGGACAGGATCAGTTTGTCTTCATCAATATCTGCCTCAAATACTCTTACTTCTATCTCCTTACCCAGAAATGGATTACAATCGTCTATTCTCTCAAGATCCAGCTTGGAAACAGGTATGAAAGCTCTTATTCCTTCAAAATCAGCTACGACTCCGCCCTTTACTATTCCGGTAACAGTAACGGTTAAATTCTCCTGTGACTCCTTAAGTTCTGCTGCTCTTCTCCATGCCAAAAGGGCATCCGTATCATGAACCCCGTCTCCCATCAGGCTGTATGACTCTTCCAGCAATTCGTTATAATCCTTCATTGACTCTTCCATCTGATAACCTCCTGAATACATGTCTAATATACTAAAACCACTGTTACCATTATACCACGCCATAAACCCCACACACATTAATAAAATGCCTTTTTATGGCAATACTCATACCTTTATTGTTAATACATAGATACACCGACAGAACAAAAATGATCTATAGATAAAAACTTTTTTGTTTTTTTATGAAAAACTATTGACTGTAAACCTTGTTTATACCTTAGGATTGCCCTAGAATTGACAAGGGAGGTCACAAAATGACGATCAAAGAAATGGAAACAAAACTGGATATTCCCAGAGCCACCATTCGCTTTTATGAGAAGGAAGGCCTGATCACACCTGTACGTGAAGAAAACGGATATAGGGATTATTCTAAAGATGACTTGGAAAAAATAAAGAAGATAGTGATACTTAGAAAGATCGGTTTTTCCGTGAATGACATTGCAGATCTGCTTGACGGAGCCAGATCTTTTCCTGAAGCTTTGGATGAAAATATCCTGAATCTAAAAAAACAGATGGAAGAGCTTAAGGGTGCTCTTATCCTCAGTGAAAAGATGAAAGATTCTGTTGAAGATTTAAAGACCTTAAATGTGGATAGTTATCTTAACTATATAGATGAGGAAGAAAAGCAGGGTCACAAGTTCATGACTATCGCAAAAGACATCGCCCGTACAGAAAAAGGCGTGGTATTCGAATGGTTTGCCTGGACCGACATAAACGGAGACCCTTACGTATCCATATGGACCGTTCTAAGAGACGCTGTCATAACCATGGCTGTCAGCGGTGTGATCCTTAGCCTTTATAGAAAGAACTGGAATATCATAAACTTCCGCGACGGTGCTCTTGGAATCCTCTTGATCGTGGCTGTCGAAGCTGTTCTTAGTATCCCGCTATACTTTCTTGGGAAAAAACATCCATGGATAGCAAAGAACCGTAAAAAGGCTCTTTTCATCTCTGCTCTGATCCTATGTGCTGTCCTTATCCTGCTTGATATTGTACTGAACGTATGATAAATACTCCAATTAATCAAACCATATGGGACCGACAATAAATATACCCCAAAAGAAAACAGTTGCAAAAACAAATGCTTCGGAAACACTCCAATAGATTATTTTGGATTTTTTTATTGTGAGAGGGTGAATAAAATAAACAACTATAACAAACAGTTGTAAAAGGATAAATAAAATAGTTTCTTCTACTGTTGGAGAAATAAAAAAGTTAGCACTGCCTTTGGCAACTCCTTTAGCTATAAGCCACATATTAACAGCTAAAAAAGCCATAAATGAAAGGATCAGTTTAACACTTGTTTTCTTCATATATCACTGCCTTTATAATATCCGGTTTACTATTCAAAAAGAACAGCTTTAACCAATGCCTTAAACATTCATTATGAAAATGTGATCATTCAACATCTCTTCTTTGAAATCTTCAACTATACTTTGCTTCCCTTAGCCGATTTCAATAGAACCAGCTATTATCAGGTTCACCGTCCAAAAATACTGTCCAGACATTCTCTCCTTCAAAACACCACAGATAATAAGTGTCCTCTTTAGATACACCTTTTTCGAAATAATTCTTGGTCACTTCACCATCTTCAGTTTTTGTAGAATATCCTTCAGCCAAGGAATTATGTGATACTCCTGTGATCGTTATATAACGTCCTTCCGAATATACATATCCTTCATATGATCCGTTAAAAATGTAATTCGAGCATTCAGAGAAATATAAATTTGTGTATACTGGAGTATCACTGTAATATCGGGTGAACAAACAGTAACCTGTTCCATTCTCCGGTATAAGAGCAAATTGGATTTCTCTTGCACCTTCAGATGGGGTTAAACTTTTTATACCAAATTTGTAACCTTTATAGTAGATATAATATCCACTGCTGGAATTACCATTATCCTGATAGATAGCATACGCAGTTATGCGATCATATATCCTGCTTACATAATCTTTATAGTCTTTATCGCATTCTAATGTGGTAATTATGGCTTTTTTGTCATGAGATTCCAAAAGTTCGATCATAAGATCCATCTCATAGATAAACTCATCACTGTAATCATATTCATAATATGGCATATGAATAAGTCCTTCCACTTCAGTCTCCTGAATCTTTAAAACGGCGCTGGTCCCATCAGTTGTCTCAACAAAAGGTCCGCTTTCCAGAATACTTTTTATCTCTTCTACGGTTTTATTCGGAATGATCAGCTCTTCACCTGTTATGTTTGCACTCTCTCCCGCATTCAGTATGTATTCTTCTGTGAGATCTGTACCATAACTCACAGCAACCGTACCTTCTAAAACATCAATCTTAGATGTTTTTTCCTCAGCGTTATAAGATACTTCAAATGTGGTCCCACGCACCGCAAATACTGCATTTGGTGTATTCACCCTGAATGAAGATTTATCATTCAGTTTATTCTCGATCTCAAAAAGTGCATCTCCGTAAGAAAGATCAATAGTAACTTCTCCGCTTTCATCAGTACCTGTTGCATTAATGCTGAGTTTAGTGTTTTCTTTTACGCCCAGATGCTTATCATTATCAACAAATAAAGCCGCAAAGGAATCCTTCATCGTTTCTACCAGATCTCCCGGTATGAGCATTATCCCCTTATATGGTTCCACCGCCTTATCCTGTCTTGTAAGACTTACATTTCCTTCATATTCATCAATCCTTACAGAACGATAATGTGGTCTGTAGAACATAAATAAAAGCACTATACCGATACACAGAATAACCACAGCAGATATTAATACCAGAACCTTTTTGTTATTCTTCATTAGGACCTCTTTAAACTTTACAAACCCTCTATATAATCAGAACCCTCGAGAATCAAGTGAATCTGTAGCATTATCCCATTAATCCTGCATACTCGTAGCCGGCTTCCTCTACAGCGGCCTTTATCACTGCCTCATCAACATCCTTAGAATTTGTTATTGTGACCATGTTTTCCTCGTGGGATGCCACTACACTATCGATCCCGTCGATCGCCTCAAGGGCCTTCTTTACATGTGCCTCACAATGTCCACACATCATTCCGTTTACTTTGATCTTCATTTCATTATTCTCCTTTGTTGTTTCAATATTTGTTTTCTGTTCTATTAGATTTCCTGTGACAGGATTTTTAATCGGTTTATCTCTATTACTGTCATAGGGTCTTATCCAGTTAAGACGAAGCGCATTTGACACCACGCAAAAGCTGGATAAACCCATGGCTGCAGCTCCAAAGATGGGATTCAGTTCCCAGCCAAATGCTGCCACATAACAGCCTGCTGCCAACGGTATTCCCAAAACATTATAGAAAAAGGCCCAAAAAAGATTCTCATGTATGTTCCGAAGAGTACTTCTTGAGATCCTGATAGTGGCTGCAACATCCCTGATGCTGTTCTTCATAAGAACTACGTCCGCCGCATCTATAGCCACGTCAGTTCCTGCACCGATGGCAATTCCCAGGTTTGCAGAAGTAAGAGCCGGAGCATCATTTATACCGTCTCCCACCATGGACACAACACCATGTTCCATGAGTTCTCTTACAGCAGCTTCCTTGCCGTCAGGCTTAACAGATGCCACCACCTCATCAACACCCGCCTGCTTTGCAATGGCCAAAGCCGTAATCTCATTATCACCCGAAAGCATGACTGTGTGGATCCCCAGTGCTTTCAGTTCTGCAATGGCTTCCGTAGAATCCTCTTTTATCACATCCGATACTCCGATCACTCCAAGGAGTGTATCACCCTTTGTGAAAAGAACAGGCGTCTTTCCTTCAACAGCCAGACATTTTATGAGTTTTTCAGTCTCTTTACCTAATCCGCCTAAAACACTTCCGATATAATCTGCACTTCCGCCACTTATCACATCAGCGCCAAGTCTGGCCTTGAGTCCATTTCCTGAAAGAACTTCAAACTCTGTTGTCTCTTCAAGGGCAATCTCATTTTCTCCGATGTAATCCGTAACTGCCTTAGAGATTGGATGCTCACTCTTTGACTCGAGAGCATATGCCACTGTCAGAAGTTCTTTTTCCGTAACTCCTTCATTTGTATGTATGTCAGTAACCTTCATCTCACCTGTTGTGATGGTTCCGGTTTTATCAAGTGCCACTATCTGGGTCTTGCCTGCCTGTTCCAAAGATGCTGCAGTCTTAAACAGGATACCGGTCTTAGCTGCAACACCGTTTCCAACCATGATCGCTACTGGTGTTGCCAATCCCAGAGCACATGGACAACTAATCACAAGTACCGATACCGCTCTGGCTATGGCGTAGCCCACAGTCTGACCAACCAAAAGCCAGGCAAAAAGAGTTACAAGCGCAATTCCGATAACAACAGGTACGAACACACCCGAGACCTTATCAGCGATCTTTGCAATCGGTGCTTTTGTCGCCGCCGCATCACTCACCATCCTTATAATAGCTGAAAGAGTCGTATCCTCACCAACCCTTGTAACTTCACAGACCATGTATCCGGAAGTGTTTATGGTGGCTGCAGATACTGTATCACCAATTCCCTTCTCCACAGGAACGCTCTCTCCGGTAAGTGCCGACTCATTAACTGCGCTTTGGCCTTCAGTAACTATTCCGTCCACGGGTATACTGTCTCCCGGCCTAACAACAAACAGATCTTTAACTTTAACGTTTTCGATTGGGACGGTAACTTCCGCTCCATCCCTAAGCACCACTGCAGTCTTAGGAGAAAGATCCATCAGTCCTTTGAGGGCATTTGTGGTCTTTCCCTTTGATCTGGCTTCCAGCATCTTGCCCACTGTGATCAGCGTAAGTATCATGGCTGCCGCTTCAAAGTAGAACTGGTTCATGTAATACACGACCAGCTCATCGTTGCCATCCATCACAGCTCCCGACATACCAAAGAGTGCCACCACGCTGTAACCGAAAGACGCGATAGCTCCTAGTGCCACAAGTGTATCCATGTTTGGAGATCCGTGAACGAGTCCCTTAAATCCGTTTATAAAAAACTTCTGATTTACAACAAGCACCAGCCCTGATAACAAAAGCTGATACAGTCCCATCGCCACATGGTTTCCATCCAAAAAACCAGGTAGTGGCCAATCCCATAACATATGTCCCATTGACACATACATAAGCGGGAGCAAAAGAGCTATCGATGCGATAAGCCTCTTTTTCATTATGGGAGTCTCTGTATCTTTTAAAGAATCGTCAGCTGATGCTGCCTGTAATCCATTTTCGCTTCCGCCCTTGATGCTGGCACCATAACCTGCTGCTTCAACTGCTGCTATTATATCTTCAGGACGGGCAGATCCCTCAACTCCCATGGAGTTAGTAAGAAGGCTGACTGCACAACTGTCAACGCCCTCAACAGCACTTACCGCTTTCTCGACTCTGGTCTGACAGGCAGCACAGCTCATTCCTGTCACTTTGTATTGTTCCATAATGTCTCCTAATTTACTTCATTAACTTCTGCAATGTCGTAACCAGTTCATCGATCACTTCGTCATTGCCCTGTCTGATATTATCTGCAACGCAGGTTCTCATATGATTAGCTAAAAGCGCTTTGTTAAAACTGTTCAGCGCACTGGTGATGGCCGAGACCTGAATAAGAACATCGGTACAATAGGCATCATTTTCCAGCATTCCCTCAATGCCTCTAACCTGCCCCTCGATCCTCTTTAGTCTGTTCATCAGATCCTTAAACTCTTTTTCATCCCGCTCCTTATGTTTTCCGGAACAACAGCAAGCGCAGGATTCCTCTATGTTTTCAACGCAATGTGGATTATCTGACATAATCTTGGTCTCCTTTTTAATATACCCCCTCGGGGTATTAGAATAATTGTATAATATACCCAAGGGGGGTATATTGTCAATTATACTTTCAATTTTGCAAACTAAAAAAGCGATTCCTAGAAACTGGTTCTAAGAATCGCTAGTTTTTCTATTCATTTTTCAACAAAAAAGGTATTGCCAAGTAATATTTTGTCGTCAAACTGTCATCAAATTATGTCTTGATATACTTAAATGCTTGATTTTACGGTATTTTATTTGTCAATGGACTTCATAGTCGGGAGCGACCGGCTCAAACTGTTATTTCCGGTTCTTACTGTTTCGCTCTGCACTCAGCTCCAACACCGTCTTGCACCACATTGAGCCTTATTGTTTCTACAGGTTTCAGAAAAAGTTGTAGTTCGGTTGTAATAGCGCTTCAAAAGTTGTACCTACTTACTGGTCGAACCTTTTCCGCTTCTAAAAATATCTAAATTGCCTGCCAGCTTCTCAAATGATTCTTTTTTTG
>JAFZRZ010000010.1 GCA_017619635.1 Lachnospiraceae bacterium
ACTATTTTAGACAGACTTTTGTCTGTCTAATTGTGATGTTCAGAAATAAAACAAGAGCGGTGAAGATATAAATATCTCCATCGCTCTTGCTGATTTTTGGGTTAGACCCTTAAGTGTTCAATGTAAACTTAATGACATTGGTCTTTTGGACACCTCTTTTCTATGAATGATGGGCACATAGCCCGGAAATAAAGTTAGACTACCATATCAAAGTTGGAACCAACTGATGGATTGACTGAACGCTCCATAGCGGCTGCGTCAATCATTTTTAGTAGCCCGTTGCCTGCGCTCTCATTGGCATCGAGTGCCTTGCTGAGCATTGCAACATCAACTTTAGATAAGGAGTCACTGCCCGTTACGGACATTGCTGCAGAACCTATATTACTTATAGTCATATCAACACCTCCTTAAAGTTATTATCGTATCGTAAAAGCCAAAAAGCGAGTGCAAAAAGAAAAATAGTATGGTTTTTGTGAAAAATTACCATAAAAAACCATGTTCAACTATGGATTTTTTTGTATAAATGCTTTATGATATAAAATGGTATTGTGAAAATATCTATTATGAGGCGTTGACTTTTGTAGAAAATAACTATTTTTGTGGAGGTAGTATGATATCCAATCAGGTATTGCAGAGTACCCTAGAGGGACTTAAGAATATTGCAAGAATCGAGTTGTGTGTACTCGATACGGAAGGGAAGGCATACGCATTCACCAATCAGGACATGGAAAAGTACAGTCCGCAGGCGGTTGATTTTGTAAGATCGCCTGCAGATTCTCAGGAGATAGCCGGTTGCCAGTTCTTTAAGATATATGATGAACAGCAGTTGGAGTACATCCTTGTTGCACAGGGCACTACCGAGGATGTGTACACTCTCGGTAAGATGGTGGCTTTCCAGATACAGAACCTGCTGGTAGCATACAAAGAGAGATTCGACAAGGATAACTTTATAAAGAATCTCTTGCTGGACAACCTTTTGCTTGTCGATATATTCAGCCGTGCAAAGAAGCTGCATATCCAGTCGGATAAGAGCAGGGTCGCTATCATCATTGAAGCGAACATGGGCAAGGACAGCAATGTTCTCGAGATCATGAGGACACATTTCGGATCCAATAATAAGGATTTCATAACCGCGGTTGACGAACACAGCGTCATAGTTGTCAAAGAACTCGAAGACAATTCTTCAAATGAAGATATAGATAAGGTATGTGCTCAATATAAGGCACAGCTTGACAGAGAAAGCGTAAAGGATATCCGTATATCATACGGTACCATCGTAAGAGAGATCAAAGAGGTGAGCCGTTCCTACAAAGAGGCTAAGATGGCACTCGATGTCGGAAAGATATTCTTTGATGACAGAGACATCATGGCTTACAGCGAGCTTGGTATAGGAAGACTGATCTATCAGCTGCCGATACCGCTTTGCAAACTCTTCATCAAGGAGATATTCGGAGGAAAGAGTCCCGATGATTTCGATGAGGAGACTCTGATGACCATCACGAAGTTCTTTGAAAACAGTCTCAATGTCTCAGAGACATCACGTCAGCTCTTTATCCATCGTAACACGCTTGTTTACAGACTGGATAAACTGCAAAAGACAACAGGCCTTGATCTGAGGATATTCGAGGATGCTATCACATTCAAGATAGCTCTCATGGTAGTCAAATATATGAATTACATGGAATCATTGGAATACTAAATGGTTTTTTAGAGGAGTTTTACAGTGGCTTTTGGAAGAAAGAAAAAAGGAAGAGTTATACCTGAGGATGAACTCATAGTTTTTGAGAATGTCACAAAGACATATCAGACAGGTGCCCCGGCATTAAACGGAGTAAGCCTCAAGGTGAAAAAAGGAGAGTTTGTCTTTATCGTCGGAGACAGCGGCTCGGGAAAATCCACATTGATCAAGCTTTTGTTAAGAGAGCTCGTTCCCACTGAGGGTGAGATCTATGTGAACGGAGTGAGTCTGTCGAAACTTCGCAGAAGACAGGTTCCAAAATACAGAAGAAACTTAGGAGTCGTGTTCCAGGATTTCAGACTTATCAAAAACTGGAATGTATATGAGAACGTTGCTTTTGCGCAGCGTATAGTACAGACACCCAACAGGCTTATCAAGAGAAATGTGCCGGCCATTCTGTCCATTGTCGGACTTGCCAGCAAGTATAAGGCAAAGCCAATGCAGTTATCGGGTGGTGAGCAGCAGAGAGTGGCTATGGCCAGAGCGCTCATAAATAAGCCGCCGATCCTTTTATGCGATGAGCCTACAGGTAATCTGGATCCCAAGAATTCATGGGAGATCATGAAACTTCTAGAGCAGATCAACAAACGTGGTACGACTGTTATCGTTGTTACACATAACAGAGAGATAGTCAATGAGATGCAGAAGCGTGTCATTACCATGAAGAAGGGTGTGATACTCAATGACGAGGAGAAGGGTGGATATATAGATGAGGATTAGTTCATTTTTTTATACGATCAAGCAGGGTATAAAGAATATATTCCGTAACGCCGTTTTCTCGCTGGCTTCAATAGCCACGATCGCGTCCTGCTTACTTTTGTTTGGCGTGTTCTATGCGATAATCGCCAATTTCCAGAACATAGTAAAGACTGCGGAGGAAGGCGTTGCAGTAACTGTTTTCTTCACGGAGGATGTCTGTGAGGATGATGTGCGCATGAAAGAGATCGGAGATCTTATCAGTGCCAGAAGCGAAGTCAGCAAGGTGGTGTTCGTATCCGCGGATCAGGCCTGGGAAGAGTTTAAGGTCGATTACCTTGGAGAGTATGCTGAAGGATTTACGGAGAACCCGCTCGCAGGAAGTGCAAACTACCAGATATATCTGAGGGATATATCCCAGCAGGACAGTCTGGTATCTTATCTTCAGACGATGACAGGCATAAGGGAAGTAAATTATTCCAAGGTTACGGCAGATGCGCTTAGCGGTGTCAACAACATGGTCAGCTACGTGTCTATCGGTATCATCGGAATACTTCTTGCAGTATCTATCTTCCTTATAAGTAATACAGTTATGATCGGTATCTCTATAAGGAAGGAAGAGATCGGTATCATGAAATATATAGGAGCGACCGATTTCTTCGTAAGAGCACCGTTCGTTGTGGAATGTCTTATCATAGGTCTTATCGGTGCGGCGATCCCGCTTGGCATCATAAATGTCGTATATGATAAGGTACTCACACTTGTGACCCAGCGTTTTGAGGTGTTAAACAGTATTTTAAGATTCCTTCCCATCCAGACGATCAATAAGACACTCATCCCGATTTCACTGGGAATAGGTGCCGGCATCGGTCTGTTTGGAAGTATCATAACCGTAAGGAAACATTTGAAGGTGTAACTTAATATGGTAAAAAGAAGACTGGCCGCCATTCTACTGATGGTGGCATTGTCTGTTTCGGCTGTTTTTCCTGCTGTGAGTGCGTATGCCACCGAGAACGATGACAAGGAAGCGAGCAAGGTGGAGGAAGAAGACAAAGAGCACGACTATGAGGATACCAACAGGGCAAATAAGATCCAGGAACTCGAAGACAGTATCAAAGAGAAACAGGATCAGATAAAAAAGGCCGAAGAAGACAGAAAGAAGATAAAAAGCAGCATAACGGATATCCAGGGCATGGTGAACGACCTTGAAAAGGAGAAGACGGATCTTTCAAATTACGTTACCAAGCTCGATGCCGACATGGAAGAGATACAGGAAAAGATAGAGGAGCTGACTGAACTCATATCTCAAAAAGAAGAAGAGATAGAACAGGCTGAGGCAGATCTTAAAGAGGCTGAACAGATCCAGCTGGATCAGTACAATGCTATGAAAGCCCGTATCAAATTCATGTATGAAAAGGGTGATTCGTACTATCTGGAGATGCTCTTTAAAGCCGAGAGCTTCGGAGATATGGTCAATAAAGCCGACTATATAGAACAGCTTTCGGCATATGACAAGAAAAAACTAGAAGAATATGTGGCCAACTGTGAATATGTTGAGGCCTGCAAGCTTTCACTGGAGTCTGAAAAACAGACACTCGATGAAGCAAAAGCCCAGGTGGAGGAAGAGGAAGCAAACTTGGACAAGCTCATCTCTGACAAGAAGGATGAGATCAATGCAAAAGCCTATGACATATCAAACAAGGAACAGGCCATAAAAGAATATGAGGCGGATCTGGCTGAACAGACTGCTGTGATCCAGGCTCTGGAAGCAGCAGTTACCGCACAGAAGAAGAAACTGCTCGAAGAGGAAGGAAATCTTATAACTTACGACGGCGGTATGTTTGCATGGCCGGCTCCCAAGTATACAAGGATCTCCGATGACTACGGATGGAGAACGCATCCCATACTCGGAGTACAGCAGTTCCATAACGGTGTGGATATGGCAGCACCTGCAGGTTCACCCATCGTGTGTGCTTATGACGGCGAGGTTGTGGCAGCTGCATATTCATCTACAATGGGCAATTATATCATGGTCAATCACGGTGATGATCTTTACACCATCTACATGCATGCTTCCGCAGTATATGTATCCACGGGAGAAAAAGTTGTAAGAGGAGAAAAGATCGGAGCGGTAGGTTCGACCGGAAGATCTACGGGTAACCATCTGCATTTCAGTGTGAGAAAGAACGGAGATTATGTAAGTCCCTGGAGTTACCTGGGAAAATAGTTACAAAGGCGGCACAATATAGGATATGAGCGACGAAATAAGAGAAGAAACGGTGACTGAGCAAATGGTTGAGACTCAGGTTGCCAATACAAAGAAAACAGACAAAGAACAGAAGAAAAAAGAAAGACGCAAGTTCTGGCTTGGTTTTTGTTTTGGTGTCATAGGAGTACTGATAGCGACTGTTTTGTTTACGATGGGTTCGTATCTGTACTATAAGAATAAAGCGGAATACAAAGAAGAGGTTAAGGTTGATACCCAGAATACCAACGATTCCGTTGTAAATTCCACGACAACATCCAAGATCAAGATGATCGAGCGTCTGATAAAAAAGAATTATTACAAGGATGTTGATGAGGAAACGCTTGCTGACGGTATTTACAGAGGTATGCTGGATTCTCTTGGAGATCCTTATTCCGAGTATTATTCCGCAGAGGACCTTAAAGAAGTAAGGGAGAGTAACGAAGGTATCTACTATGGAATAGGAGCATATGTGTCTCTTGATACTGATCTTAAACTTGCCGTCATCTCAGGAATAATCTCAGGAACACCTGCAGAGGAAGCCGGACTTCAGGAAGGTGACCTTATATATAAGGTTGACGGTCAGGACGTTACGGGAATGACCACATCTGAGGTTGTAACCCTTATAAGAGGTGAGGAGTTTACCACTGTTGATCTTACCCTGATAAGGGACGGAGAGACGGTTGAATACACTGTTGAGAGACGTAAGGTCGAATCTCCGACCGTACATTACGAAATGCTCGAAAATAACATCGGATATATACAGATAACGGAGTTTGATGATGTTACGACAGATCAGTTCACAGAAGCAATGGCTGTCTTAAAGGGACAGGGGATGCAGGCACTGATCCTGGATCTGAGATCAAACGGCGGCGGAAATCTGTCCACATGTATAGATATCGCAAACCAGCTTCTTCCCAAGGGAATTGTTGTATATACGGAAGACAAATACGGCAACAGGGAAGAGTATACCTGTGACGGAAAGCGTAAGTTTGACAAACCCATGGTCGTTCTTGTCAACGGTTATTCTGCCAGTGCATCGGAGATCCTTACCGGTGCGATAAAGGATTACGGTATCGGTACCATAATGGGAACCACGACTTACGGAAAAGGTATAGTCCAGCAGATCATGTCTTTAAAGGACGGAACCGCTGTTAAAATGACTATAAGCAAATACTATACTCCCAAGGGTAATTATATCCATGATATAGGTATAGAGCCTGATATAGAGGTCGAATTTGACGCCGATGCGTATAAAAAGGATAAGACCGATAATCAGCTGAATGCAGCAAAAGAACAGATAAAAAAGATGATGAAGGATTAACCTATTGACATAGTAGGCGAGTGGTGTTATGATACCAACAGTTAATCGATTTTCTGTTAATGGAGGAGAGTATCATGGCAAATATTTACAAAGGAACACTTGGACTTGTAGGAAACACACCGCTTGTTGAGGTTATCAACATAGAAAAAGAATTACAGTTAAAGGCAACTGTACTTGTTAAACTCGAGTATTTTAATCCCGCAGGAAGCGTTAAGGACAGGATCGCAAAGGCGATGATCGAAGACGCTGAAGCAAAGGGACTTTTAAAGGAAGGCTCTGTTATCATTGAGCCCACATCAGGAAATACAGGTATCGGTCTTGCTTCAATAGCAGCAGCAAAGGGATACCGCATCATACTCACAATGCCTGAGACCATGAGTGTTGAGAGAAGAAGCATCCTTAAGGCTTATGGTGCAGAGATAGTCCTTACAGAGGGAGCAAAGGGCATGAAGGGAGCCATTGCAAAGGCTGAAGAGCTCGCAAAAGAGATCCCTGATTCATTTATCCCCGGCCAGTTTGTGAATCCTGCAAACCCTGCAGTTCATAAAGCTACAACAGGTCCTGAGATCTGGAAGGACACTGACGGAAAAGTTGATATATTCATTGCAGGAGTAGGTACAGGCGGAACAGTAACTGGTACAGGCGAGTACTTGAAAGAGCAGAATCCCGACATAAAGGTTGTGGCTCTTGAGCCTGCTGATTCACCGGTGCTTTCAGAAGGAAGAAGCGGTGCGCATAAGATCCAGGGTATCGGAGCAGGTTTTGTTCCGGATGTTTTAAACACAAGCGTTTATGATGAGATCTTTAAGGCTCCGAACGAGAATGCGTTTGAGACAGCTAAACTTCTTGCAAAGAAGGAAGGTATCTCTGTAGGTATATCTTCAGGAGCAGCTCTTTATGCAGCTTTGGAGTATGCAAAGAAGAAAGAGAACGAGGGAAAGGTCATAGTAGCTCTTCTTCCTGACAGCGGAGACAGATACTACTCAACAGCTCTGTTCACAGAATAAAACAAAATACAAACAAATGTTCTAAAAATCATAGACAGAAATTTAAAAGAATGGTACACTACAAAAGGTGTATCATTCTTTTGTTATGCGAAAGAGTTTATGTAAGAGGTTTCCTTAAAAGATGGATTTTAAACTGCACTCTGAATATCAACCTACAGGTGATCAGCCGCAGGCGATAAAAGAACTGGTAGACGGCTTTAAAGCGGGTAATCAGTTTCAGACTCTGCTCGGTGTTACGGGTTCCGGTAAGACATTTACCATGGCCAACGTTATCGCTGCGCTTAATAAACCCACGCTCATCATTTCCCATAATAAGACTCTGGCGGGTCAGCTTTATGGTGAGATGAAGGAATTCTTTCCTGAAAATGCGGTGGAATATTTTGTTTCCTATTATGATTATTATCAGCCTGAAGCATACGTTCCCTCATCGGATACTTATATCGCAAAGGATTCTTCGATAAATGATGAGATAGAAAAGCTAAGACTTTCGGCAACAGCCTCTCTTTCGGAAAGAAGAGATGTTATAGTCGTTGCATCAGTAAGCTGCATATACGGACTCGGAAGTCCCGATGAATATCATGAGATGATAGTGTCTTTGCGTCCCGGTATGAATAAGGAAAGGGATGAAGTCATTCATGAGCTCATCGATATACAGTATGTGCGCAATGAACTCGATATAGAGAGAGCAACGTTCAGAGTCAGGGGAGACTCATTAGAGATATATCCTGCACAGGGCGGAGACGATCTTATCCGTGTGGAGTTTTTTGGAGATGAGATAGACAGGATAGCACTGGTCGATCCGCTCACCGGAAAGATGAAGTCAACACTTGATCATGTAGCTATATTTCCTGCCTCGCATTATGTTATACAGAAGGATAAGATCCTTAAAGGATGTGACAGGATAGAGCAGGAGTTAAAGGAGAGGATAAAGTATTTCAAGTCTGAAGACAAGCTCATAGAAGCCCAGAGGATAGCTGAGAGAACAAACTTCGATCTTGAGATGTTGAGAGAAACAGGCTTTTGTTCGGGAATAGAGAACTATTCCGCACCTCTTAACGATCTGCCTCCGGGGGCACCTCCTCTTTGCCTTATGGATTATTATGATGATGACTTCCTTATAATAATAGATGAATCACACATAACCATCCCTCAGATTGGAGGAATGTATGCGGGAGACAGGTCCAGAAAAAACGTGCTGGTCGATTACGGATTCAGGCTTCCTTCCGCGCTTGATAACAGACCATTAAATTTCTCGGAGTTTGAGAGTAAGATAGATCAGATGCTCTTTGTGTCGGCGACCCCGAACACATATGAAGAGGAACATGAGCTTTTAAGAGCCCAGCAGATCATAAGACCAACAGGTCTTCTGGATCCCGAAGTCAGTGTGCGTCCGGTTGAGGGACAGATAGACGATCTCCTTGGTGAGATAAAAAAAGAGGTCAAAGATCATAATAAGGTGCTGGTTACCACTCTTACAAAGAGAATGGCTGAGGATCTTACCGACTATCTTAAGGATGTAGGTGTCAGGGTCAGATACCTTCATGCCGATGTGGATACACTGGAACGTGCCCAGATCATAAGAGACATGAGACTGGATGTATTCGATGTGCTTGTCGGAATCAATCTTTTAAGAGAAGGTCTTGATATACCGGAGATCACACTGGTCGCAATACTCGATGCGGATAAAGAAGGTTTCTTAAGGTCGCAGACATCACTTATACAGACGATAGGACGTGCAGCCAGAAACAGCGACGGTCACGTTATAATGT
This sequence comes from Lachnospiraceae bacterium, assembly GCA_017619635.1. Classification (GTDB taxonomy): domain Bacteria; phylum Bacillota; class Clostridia; order Lachnospirales; family Lachnospiraceae; genus Colinaster. Next base: position 8,780 of record JAFZRZ010000010.1, read on the forward strand.
ATGCCGATACCATGACCGATTCGATGAAGTATGCTATAGATGAGACCAACAGAAGAAGAAGCCTCCAGATGAAATACAATGAGGAACACGGTATCACTCCTCAGACTATAAAGAAGGCGGTAAGGGATCTTATAAGCATCACAAAAGAGATTGAGCAGGAGCAGGTTAAATTTGAAAAAGATCCTGAATCGATGAGCGATGCAGAGATAAAGAAGCTTATCGAAAAGACGGAAAAACAGATGAGAAAAGCGGCTGCGGAACTCAACTTCGAAGCAGCGGCAGAACTCAGAGACAAGATGGTCGAACTGAAAAAACAGCTTGATGACAGGAAATGATTAGGTATTACGGAGTTAAATAATGAGTACAAAACAAACGGCAGTAAGCAGGATGTCTGCCAGACAGTATATAAGCATAAGAGGTGCTTCAGAGCATAACCTTAAGAATATCGATCTTGATATACCCAGGGACCAGTTTGTGGTCTTTACGGGACTTTCGGGTTCGGGTAAGTCTTCCCTTGCCTTTGACACCATATATGCCGAGGGTCAGAGAAGATATATGGAATCCATCTCTTCATATGCCAGACAGTTTTTGGGCCAGATGGAGAAACCACAGGTTGAGAAGATAGAAGGTCTTTCTCCTGCCATATCCATAGATCAGAAATCGACAAACAGAAATCCACGTTCGACTGTGGGAACAGTCACTGAAGTATACGATCATTTCAGACTTCTGTTTGCAAGGATCGGTGTGCCTCACTGCCCCAACTGCGGCAAGGTCATAGAGAGACAGACTGTTGACCAGATGGTGGACAGCATCATGAAACTTCCTGAGGGAACAAGGTTCATGGTCATGGCTCCTGTTGTAAGAGGAAAGAAAGGTGAACATGCTAAAGTCATCGAAAGAGCTTCCAGAAACGGTTTTGCCAGGATAAAAGTTGACGGCAACATGTATGACCTCAGCGAGGAGATAAAGCTAGATAAGAACATAAAACATACGATAGAGATAGTGGTGGACCGTCTTGCCATAAAAGAAGGTATAGAGACGAGACTGACAGATTCGGTGGAAACAGCGTTAAAGATAGCTGAAGGCCTGCTGGAGATAGAGATAGTTGACGGTGATACCCTGCAGTTTTCGGAAAGCCTTGCATGTCCGGACTGTGGTGTGAGCGTTCCGGAGATAGAACCAAGGAGCTTCTCGTTCAATAATCCTTACGGTGCATGCCCTGCCTGTCTTGGTCTTGGATATACCATGGAGTTCTCACCTGAACTCCTTATACCCGACAGAACACTGAGTATCCATGAGGGAGCGATATCATGTCCGGGATGGCAGTCATCAAGCTCTGAAGGCAGCTTTACCTATGCTGTGCTGAGCGCTCTTGCAAAGGAATATAAGTTCTCGCTTGACACTCCGTTTGAGAAACTGTCTGAAGAAGTACAGGACCTCATAATATATGGAAAGAACACTAAAGAGGTCAGGGTTCATTACAAGGGTCAGAGAGGTGAGGGTGTTTATCCCATCACATTTGACGGACTCATAAGAAACATGATGCAGCGTTACAGGGAGACTGCATCCGAGACGATGAAACAGGAATATGAAGGCTATATGCACATATCACCCTGTGAGAGCTGTCAGGGAAAGAGACTGAGACCTGAGTCACTGGCAGTCACCATTAATGATAAGAACATATATGAGATCACTTCGATGTCCATAGGGACACTGTATGATTATCTTAACAGTCTGGAACTCAGCGAGACACAAAAGATCATCGGAAAGCAGGTTCTAAAAGAGATCAGGGCGAGAGTCGGATTCCTTATGGATGTGGGTCTTGATTATCTTACTCTTTCACGTGCCACGGCTTCATTATCGGGAGGCGAGGCTCAAAGGATAAGGCTAGCAACCCAGATAGGTTCAGGTCTTGTCGGAGTGTGCTATATCCTTGATGAACCCAGTATCGGACTGCATCAGAGGGATAATGACAAACTCCTTTCAACTCTTAAGCATTTAAGGGATCTCGGTAATACGCTCATCGTTGTGGAACATGATGAGGATACCATGTATGCTGCCGATTATATCGTGGATATAGGACCCGGAGCAGGCAGTAACGGCGGAGAAGTGGTCGCAACGGGTACGGCTCAGGAGATAATGGCCATTCCTGAATCCATAACGGGACAGTATCTTTCAGGGAAAAAGAGCATACCGGTACCCGCTTCAAGAAGAAAGCCAGCAGGCTATCTTGAGATAAAAGGCGCAAAAGAGAACAACCTTAAGGATATAGATGTTAAGATCCCGCTTGGTGTGATGACCTGTGTCACGGGTGTTTCGGGATCGGGAAAGAGCTCTCTTATCAATGAGATACTCTTTAAGAAACTCGCAAAGAAATTAAACAGGGCACGTACCATACCCGGTAAACATACAAAGATCCTGGGTATCGAGCAGCTTGATAAAGTCATAAACATAGACCAGTCACCTATAGGAAGGACTCCCAGATCAAATCCCGCAACATACACAGGTGTGTTTGATCTTATCAGGGATCTTTTTGCGACGACTGCGGATGCAAAGGCAAGAGGTTATCAGAAGGGCAGATTCAGCTTCAATGTAAAAGGCGGAAGATGTGAGGCCTGCAGCGGAGACGGTATCGTAAAGATCGAGATGCATTTCCTGCCCGATGTATATGTTCCGTGTGAGGTATGTAAGGGTAAGAGATACAACAGAGAAACCTTAGAGGTCAAGTATAAGGGTAAATCGATCTACGACGTTCTGGACATGACTGTTGAGGAAGCGGTCACATTCTTTGAGAATGTACCGAGGATCAGCAGGATCATGCGTACTCTTTACGATGTAGGACTTGGTTATATAAAGCTAGGACAGCCCTCAACCCAGCTTTCGGGAGGTGAGGCGCAGCGAATAAAACTTGCGACTGAGCTTAGCAGGAAATCGACGGGAAGGACTATCTACATACTTGATGAACCCACGACAGGTCTTCATTTTGAGGATGTATCAAAGCTTATAGAGATACTTCAGAGACTCACAGAGGGCGGTAATACCGTGGTTGTCATCGAGCATAATTTAGATGTCATAAAGACAGCAGATTATATAATCGATCTTGGCCCTGAAGGCGGAGACAGGGGAGGTACCGTGCTTTGTGTGGGAACTCCCGAACAGATAGCTAAGCATAAGGAGAGCTATACGGGGCAATACATAAAGAAAATGCTTGAAAAGAAATAACCGTGACCGGGTTAAGTATTCCCTGTCAGGGACCGATAATAATTATGAATGCACGGATGCTAAATAAGGAAAACCTTAGGTAGACGTGCATTTTTTCTTTGCATTCAAGTATTAAGTTTTTATGAAATTGGATAAGCCCCCTTTAAAATGGCGTAAAAATCATATATAATATATCAGATTATGGATGTTTATATGAAAGGGGCCTGACATGCAGGGAACAGATATAGGTATAGATTTAGGTACAGCAAGCATACTGGTTTATCTTAAGGGCAAGGGTGTTGTCTTAAAGGAGCCATCAGTAGTTGCTTTTGATAGAGATACAAACAAGATAAAGGCCATAGGTGAAGAGGCCAGACTCATGCTGGGTAGGACACCCGGTAACATAGTAGCGGTAAGACCGTTGAGACAGGGCGTTATCTCTGATTACACGGTAACAGAAAAGATGATGAAATATTTCATCACCAAAGCCGTAGGTCACAGAAGCCTTCGTAAGCCCAAGATCGCAGTCTGCGTACCTTCAGGTGTTACGGAAGTTGAAAAGAAGGCCGTTGAAGATGCGACTTATCAGGCAGGTGCCAGGGAAGTTGCCATCATCGAGGAGCCTATAGCAGCAGCTATCGGTGCAGGTATCGACATAAGCAAACCCTGCGGAAACATGATAGTTGATATAGGCGGTGGTACAACAGATATCGCAGTCATCTCACTTGGCGGAACAGTTGTAAGTGATTCCATAAAGATCGCCGGAGATAACTTTGATGAAGCGATAGTTCGTTATATGCGTCAGAAGCATAATCTTCTGATCGGTGAGCGTACCGCTGAAGATATGAAGATAAAGATCGGCTCTGCATTTAAGAGAAGCGAGCCCATATATATGGATGTTAGAGGAAGAAACCTTGTAACAGGTCTTCCCAAGACTGTAAGAGTCTCATCCGAAGACACAGAGGAAGCTTTAAGGAGCACAACTGCACAGATAGTGGAAGCTATACACGGAATCTTAGAGAAGACACCGCCGGAACTTGCAGCAGATATAGCTGAGAGAGGCATAGTACTCACAGGTGGCGGAAGCCTTTTAAGCGGTCTTGAGGACCTCATCTGCTCTAAGACAGGTATCACCACTATGACAGCAGAAGAGCCCATGACGGCGGTTGCTATAGGCACAGGCCGTTACGTTGAGTTCCTTGCAGGTTACAGAGACACGGAATAAAAAGGAGATATCATGGTTAAAGGCTTGTACACCGCATACACGGGTATGCTTAATGAACAGCACAGGATGGATGTCCTCACTAACAACCTTGCGAATTCTGACACGCACGGTTTTAAGAAGGAGGGTGCTACAAGCCAGGCCTTTGATACCGTTTTAGGATATAAGATCAAAGACATTTCTGATGCTCCCTATATTGCACGAGGCATAGGCAACATGAACCTCGGTGTAAAGATAGGCGAGAACTATACCGATTATTCCCAGGGACCTTTCAGGGTTACCGGGAACACATATGATGTGGCCATTGCCGGTGACGGCTTCTTCAATGTTGAATTCACAAACAAGGCCGGCGTAAAATCAACCAAGTATACAAGAGACGGTGCATTCACCGTGAATACACAGGGATATCTGGTAACCAAGGACGGTGACTATGTTCTTGATGCAAAAGATAACAGGATCAAAGTGGATCCTGTAAGAGATGTTTCCATAGATACAAGAGGAAATGTCTTCCAGGACGGTGCATCGATCGCAACTATAAAGATCACCGATTTTGAAGATTACAATTATCTTGAGCATTACGGAGAGAACTACTATCAGCCGGTCCAGGGTGCAAAAGAAAAACCGGCGGATTATTCGATAAACCAGGGATATCTTGAAACATCAAATGTGCAGGTGGTACAGGAGATGGTTGAGATGATAAGCGTTTCACGTCAGTATGAGAGCAATCAGAGGATAATAACAACCATAGATTCAACGCTTGAGATAGCTTCAAAGCAGTTGGGCAAGGTCTGATATAGAATCGCATAGATAACGGCTATTGAGAGAAGGAGGTTGGCACATGGTAAGATCTTTATGGTCGGCAGCAACCGGCATGATCGCACAGCAGACAAATGTAGATACGATCGCGAACAATCTGGCAAATGTCAATTCAACTGGATATAAAACAGAAGTTGCAGAGTTTAAATCCCTGCTCTATCAGGAATTGCAGTCCAAGACCACAACGGCTAACGGTGATAACAAGCCCATAAGCGCACAGGTTGGTCTGGGTGTGCGTAATTCTTCGATAACGACCATATTTAAACAGGGACCGCTCCTTGCTTCGGAATCTGATACAGCTTTTGCGGTTGAAGGAAAAGGTTTCTTCGCGGTAAAAGGTGAGGATGGTGTTACCAAGTATACAAGAAACGGTGATTTCAGATTCAATACCGGACAGGGATCCACACTTGTGCTTTCCACATCTAACGGACTTCCGGTACTCGATACGACAGGCAAGGCGATATCTATAAACACAAGCCAGTATGCGGCGAACAAGATATCGGTAAATGCCAACGGACAGCTGTGTTATCCTGATGCGCAGAACAATCCCCAGCCGATGGGAATAACGATAGGAATGTATCAGTTCAACAATCCTTCGGGACTTGAAAAGACAAGCGATACCCTTTATATCCCTACTGCAGCGAGCGGTGCTGCTATGAACGAGGCAACAAACAACAATCTGGACAAGAGTGTTATCCGTCAGGGATATCTGGAAGGTTCCGGTGTTCAGATCGTTGATGAGATGGTAAATATGATCGTTGCTCAGAGAGCATACGAGATGAACGCAAAGGCGATAACTACCACAGATTCCATGATGGAACTCGCAAACAATCTTAAGAGGTAATTAGATGGGACAGATAGATCTTAACGGATTGACAAGTGGATACAGCGATTATATGAGTGCCACCGTCCAGAATGCTACTGCGGAGAAGCTAAAATCCGTGGCGGGTGCCGATTATTCGAAGGCAACGGATGATGAGCTCATGAAGGTGTGCAAAGAGTTTGAGAGTTACTTCCTTGAACAGGTCTTCAAGGAGATGAACAAAACGGTACCAAAGAGTGATTACTCCAGCCAGAGCACATCGAATCTCGTTGATTATTTCAAAGAGAATACGATCAAGGAACTGGCTAGTCAGTCAACAGAGCAGAACAGCCTGGGATTGGCTCAGATGCTTTATGAACAGATGAAGAGAAACGTAGAGATGTGATTAGGATGCTTGAACTCTTAGGGGTTCAAGCATTTATCATGATAGAGACAATGGATAAACTGAGCGGAGTCATAGACCATTTCCTGTACAGGAACGAGACAAACGGATATGGTGTTATGGAACTAACAACTGAAGATGATGATGTTATCTGCGTAGGGACACTCACAGGCTTTGATGAGGGTGAGATGGTCGAGGTGACAGGAGAGTATGTAATACATCCGACATACGGAATGCAGCTCAAACTCGAGACTGTCAGAGCCATACTTCCCACAGGTATCATAGGTATAGAAAGGTATCTGTCATCAGGAATCATCAAGGGAGTCGGTCCCAAGATGGCAAAGCGCATAGTCAGCGAATTCGGTGAGGATACTCTAAAAGTAATAGAAGAGGAACCGCAAAGGCTTGTTAAGATCAAGGGTATCAGTGAAAGGATAGCCCAGTCTATCTGTGAGCAGGTCGTTGGAAAGAAAGAACAGCAGGATGCTCTTGTCTTTTTGGCCCAGTACGGTATAAGCCAGACGCTGTCCATAAAGATATATGAGGCGTTTGGCAATCTTTTGTACGGGATAATAAAGGATAATCCCTATAAGATAATAGAAGAGGTTGACGGAGTCGGTTTTAAAAAAGCGGATGAGATCGCAAGAAAAGCCGGCATCAGGATCGATTCTGAGTTCAGGATACAGAGCGGAGTGGTATATACACTCTCACAGGCCATGAATGACGGACATACATATCTGCCAAAGCAGGAACTCATAGAAAGATCTGTGGATCTTCTCAAAGTCGAAGCAGCGGATGTTGAGATGCAGATGGCAAACCTTATCATGGATAAGAAGCTGATAGCAAAGCAGGAGAATGACAGTACAAACTGTTATATACCGTTTTTGTATCATCAGGAACTGGCTGTGGCTTCCATGATAAGAGAGATCGGTACCAGTCAGATGATAAGAGATGATGATCATCTGGCAAAACGTGTTGACGGCATCGAAAAGGAACTGGGTATTACTCTGGATGAGATGCAGAGAAAAGCAGTCCTCTTATCCATGCAGTCGGGCGTCATGATAATAACGGGAGGTCCGGGAACAGGTAAGACCACAACCATAAATGCGATAATAAGATGCATAGAGAAAGAAGGACTTGATGTCATGCTGGCAGCACCTACGGGAAGGGCAGCCAAGCGTATGACCGAGGCCACAGGATACGAAGCCAAAACAGTTCACAGGATGCTGGAATTAAACGGTTCCATATCCGAGAGCGGAAGGTCTGTGTATTTTGAGAGAAACAGCGAGAATCCCCTCGAAGCGGACGTGTTTATAATAGATGAGATGTCTATGATAGATATCCAGCTGTTCAATGCGCTGCTTAAGGCGATACCTGCCGGAGCCAGACTGATCCTTGTCGGAGACGTGAACCAGCTTCCAAGTGTCGGACCGGGACAGGTATTAAGGGATCTTATATCTTCCAAATGCTGTCCGACTGTTGTTTTGAATCATATCTTCAGACAGGCTGAGAAGTCAGATATAGTCATAAATGCCCATAAGATAAACAGGGGTGAGGACATAAGGCTGGACACCGACAGTAAGGATTTTTTGTTTTTGGAGAGAAAAGATGCCAATGTCATATATAAACACATGGTACAGCTTATAACCGAGAAACTGCCGGATTATGTTGAAGCATCGCCCTCCCAGATCCAGGTGCTCACTCCCACGCATATTGGTCCTCTAGGTGTGGAGGCTTTAAACGGAATCTTACAGAATTATATCAATCCACCGGATCCCAAAAAACGCGAAAAAGAGTTTGGGGACTGCATCTTCAGGGAAGGCGACAAGGTCATGCAGACCAAGAATAATTATTCGCTCGAATGGGAGATAACGGGAAGGAATAACATAGTAATAGATAAGGGAACGGGTGTCTTTAACGGAGACGTGGGGACCATTATTCAGATACAGCCCTCTGAAGGCTTCATATGTGTTGAATATGATGAGAGAAGAAGGGTGAGATATGGTTTTGACGGACTGGATGAGCTCGAACTTGCTTACGCCATAACGATACACAAGTCCCAGGGAAGCGAATATCCGGCCGTTATCATGCCGTTATTGGGAGGCCCTAAACCGTTACTGACAAGGAATCTTCTTTATACGGGAGTCACAAGGGCAAAGCGCTGTGTCATGATACTTGGCAGCAGGGATACAGTCAATACCATGATACGCAATGAGAGTGAAAAGAAAAGATATACCGGATTATATATGCGCATCAGGGAAGTGATGGGAGATTCATGTGCTGTATGATCACAGGTTTATTTAGGACAATGTGCGCCAAAATGCGCCAAAAACCTTAAAAAAGCTTTTAAACTGACCGGAAATGATGTAAACTTAAAAAAGGTATGTGTTGATTAAACATAACAAAATGAAGGTGGTTTTCTAGGTGGAGGTAAAGACATGGATGTAAGAACCTGCAGAAGATGCAAAAAACTTTTCAATTATGTTGTTGGTCCTATAATCTGTCCTGTATGTCGTGATGAGATCGAGCAGGAATTTCAGGTTGTAAAGAAGTATATAGATGAGAACCGTAACTGTGATATAAACGAAGTCGCAGAGGCGTGTGAAGTTGATCCTCAGCAGATCAGACAGTGGATAAGAGAGGATCGCCTTCAGTTTTCTGAGGATTCCATGGTCGGACTCAACTGTGAGCTTTGTGGTACCATGATAAGATCAGGAAGATACTGCGATAAGTGCAGAACACAGATGACAACGAATCTCAATAAAGCATTTGGAATAGATCCGAACAAGAAGGCGGCATCGTATGACGCACCCACATCAAAGGGAAGCGCGAAGATGAGATTCCTTGAGCAATAGGAGCATTTTGATATGGTGGATGAGACCAAAGTCAGGGTAATGACAAGACTTGCCGCATATGAAGAAGGTACAGGCAAGAAATATCTTCCCATTGGACAGTATTTCAGAGTTGATTTTATTTTTATGCAACTACTGAAGTCATTTATATATGGTACACTAGCTTTCGCTGTTGTGTTTGGCCTGATGGCTCTGTGTAATTTCGAGACTTTTCTCGAGGGTATCTATGATATAGATCTCATGGAATTCGCCAGACACTGGGCAAAGGTATATGTCGTAGGCATGATACTTTATCTGGTGCCTACATATATATGGGCGGTATATAAGTTTACCAAGGCAAAAAAGAGCCTGAATTCGTATATCTCGGTCATGGATAAACTTAGTAGAAAGTATTACGAGAGTGAAGAGACCAAAAAATAAGTTAAGGAAGATTTACTGATGTCCGATTTAATCAAGATCAAAAACAATTTTAGCAAAATATACTCTAAGAATGCGGCATATTTCAATCCTGTTCTTAAGTTTTTACTTGCGCTGACGATGTTAACGATCATCAATGCAAAGATGGGATATATGCATAAGATCAGCGACGGTGCCATAGTATTGATGGCATCTCTGTTCTGCTCGTTTATGCCTTTGAGTGTGACCGCACTGTTATCAGGGCTTTTTGTGCTATTGCATTTTTATGCACTCAGCCTCGAAACAGCCATTGTCGCTGCGGTTCTGCTTTTGCTGATGTATATCCTGTATCTGAGATTTGCTCCAAGAGAATCTCTTGCAGTGCTTTTGATGCCCATCATGTTCATATTTAAGATACCGTATGTGATGCCTCTTGCAATGGGACTTCTCGGAACACCGTTTTCTGTATTTTCTGTAGGATTCGGAGTGGTGTTATCATATCTTATCGAGTATGCGGATGCCAATCAGGAAATGCTCGCATCAGGAGCAAGTGAGAACATGGTGACGAGACTCAGGCAGATCATAGACAGTATGATAGGCAACAAATCAATGATATGCATGATCATATGTTTCTCTGTAACACTGATCCTTGTATATGTGATAAGAAGATTATCATTCGCTCACAGCTGGAAGGTGGCTATCGCCGGCGGATGTATCACAGATATAGTTCTCCTCACGGTATGCCTGCTCGGTATGAGACTGGATTATTCGATGGCAGGTATCGTGTTTGGTTCAATGTTCGCAGCACTTTTGGGATTCGTGATAGAATTCTTTGCGCACGGACTGGATTACCGGCAAACGGAGAATCTGCAGTTTGAAGATGATGAATATTATTATTATGTGAAAGCTGTTCCAAAGTTTGGAGCGGAAAAAAGAAGGAAGGCGGCTTCGTCGGCTAACAGATCTTCAGGGGAAGCGACCTCTAGAACGGTAAGAACTGCCAACGGGGTCAGAAGGACTACGTAATCCATGGAACAATTGCAGTATTGGCTTAGCAATTATATAAACAGTCTTCATGTGCCCGGGGTACACGTAACGGACATAATAGAGATACTTATAATTGCTTTTCTCGTATATCAGATAATGGTTTGGATAAGAAACACCAGAGCATGGGCACTTCTTAAGGGAGTGGTCGTGATTTTGGTGTTTATTTTTCTTGCATATCTGTTCGAGATGCAGACGATATTGTGGATAGTAAAGAGCGTCGTTTCAATAGCTGTTACCGGTATCATAGTCGTACTTCAGCCGGAACTTAGAAAAGCTTTGGAGGAACTGGGAAAGAAGAAGTTCTTTGGAGATATTTTCAGAGACAGTGAAGAGGGAGGACTCTTTTCTGACAAGACGATAAAAGAGATAGCAAAAGCATCTGCTGAGATGGGCAAGGTAAGAACAGGTGCACTCATAGTCGTAAAACAAAATGACAACCTGGCTGAATTTGAGAGCACAGGTATCAGTGTTGATGCCATTGTCACAAGTCAGCTGCTGATCAATATATTTGAACACAACACACCATTACATGATGGTGCTGTTATCATAGACGGTGACAGGATATCTTCTGCAACCTGTTATCTGCCTCTTTCCGACAACATGATGTTAAGTAAGGAACTGGGAACCAGACACCGTGCCGGTGTCGGTATGTCCGAGGAAACAGATGCAATGGTCATTATCGTGTCTGAGGAGACAGGAAAGATAAGCATTGCTTACAAGGGCAATCTTGAAAGAGGCCTTACCGTTCAGGAAGTTGAGGAGCGCTTAACTGCGATCCAGGATAAGCCTGACGATGAAAAGAAGAAAAAACATAGAAAGGGAAAGGACCAGAAGAATGGGAAAAAAGCTGACTCATAATCTTGGACTGAAGATCCTCGCGGTCCTTATCGCAGGTCTGTTATGGCTCATTGCGATCAATATAAACGATCCCGTAAGCCAGCAGTCATACAATGTATCGGTTCAGATCGTGAACATGAATACGCTGACAGACAATAACAAGTATGTTGAGGTCTTAGAGGGCTCTGATTCCGTCAGAGTCACGGTAAGAGCCGCAAGGTCTGTATTAAATGAGCTTACCGATAAGAATATATCGGCGGTGGCTGATGTTAATAAGATGACAGAGGGTAACTATATTCCCATAGAGCTGTCATGTACCAAAAACAGTGTCTCAGATGATGATCTCAAGGGCGACAAAGACTATGTTCATGTAAGCGTTGAGAACATAAAGAGAAGACAGCTTCCGATATCTGTCGATGTTCAGGGTACACCTGCAGAAAACTATATGCTCGGTGCAACGAATACAGCACAGAATGCGGTATCGATCTCGGGTCCTGAATCTATAGTTGATACTGTAAGCACCGTATCGGTCGATATCGATATAAACAATGTCAATGCGGATGTAAACATCTCACTTCCCATCCATCTTTATGATACGGACGGCAAGGAGATCATAGATAAGAGAATAACCAAAAATATAGATGATGTATCTACCACGGCAACGATCTGGCTCATAAAGAGTCTTCCCATCGAATACGGATATGCGGGCGTTCCTGCTGACGGATACGAGGTGGACGGAAACCTTACGAGCACTATCAGTTATATAAGTGTAGCCGGAAAACAGAGCGTGCTTAAAAACATGCAGATGATAGATATACCCGAGGCCATAGATATAACCGGAGCAACAAGGAGTATAGAAGAGGTTATCGATATCAAGAAGCATCTTCCGGACGGAGTCATAATCCCTGATACGGATACCGATACCAGAGCTACACTCAAATTGCGTATTATAAAGTCGGCCGAAGAAGATAACGATACCGAAGAGGAGGAATAGACAGTTGGCTAGATTATTTGGGACAGACGGCGTCAGAGGTGTCGCTAATGAAGAACTCACCCCAATGCTTGCCATGCAGCTTGGACAGGCAGGCGTGTGTGCTCTTACAAAAGGAAAAAAGCGTAAAGCGACCATAGTGGTCGGAAGTGATACAAGAATTTCGGGAGATATGCTCGCTAATGCACTTATGGCAGGCATATGCAGCATGGGTGCCGATTGCCTGTATGCAGGAGTTGTTCCAACACCTGCTGTGGCATATCTTACAAAGAAACATAAAGCGGATGCGGGAGTTGTTATCTCGGCATCTCACAATCCTGTTGAATTCAACGGTATAAAGTTCTTTGACAAAGATGGCTTCAAACTTCCTGATGAAGTTGAGGACGATATTGAGAAACTGATAAAGGAAAACTTTAAGGGAGTCACTTTCCCGACAGGACTTGATCTTGGAAAAGTTGATTACCTTGAAAATGCCAAAGAGGAATATATAGCACATTCTATCAAGTCGGTTCCTATTGATCTTAAGGGATTAAAGATCGTGGCTGACTGTGCTGAGGGAGCATCATTCTTCACTTCGGTTGAAGCACTTAAAAGACTTGGCGCAGACGTTGTTGCGATCCATAACGATCCTGACGGAACCAATATAAATAAGGACTGCGGTTCCACCCATATGGAAGAGCTCGCAGCAAGAGTGAAAAAAGAAAAAGCCGATGTGGGCCTTGCTTTCGACGGTGATGCGGACCGTTTGCTCGCAGTCGATGAAAAAGGAAACATGATAGACGGCGATCAGATAATGGCAATCGTAGGAAACTATCTTAAGGAAACAGGAAGACTCAAGAAAGATACTATCGTCGTAACCGTTATGACAAACCTTGGCTTCATGCTAATGGCTAAAGACAAGGGCATAAAAGTCGAGACAACAAAAGTCGGTGACAGATATGTTTTAGAGCGTATGAAAGAGATTGGAGCCTCACTCGGTGGTGAGAATTCCGGTCATGTCATCCTTCTTGATGAGAATACGACAGGAGACGGCCTGTTAAGCGCGCTTCACCTTCTTGAGGTTATCACAAAGACAAAAAAACCGCTCAGTGAACTGGCAAAGGTGATGGATGTACTTCCCCAGGCACTGGTTAATGCACAGGTTGCAAATGATAAGAAATACAGTTATCTTGAATACCCTGTTATCAAGGATGCGATAGATAAACTGGAAAAGAAATTTGCCGGAGAAGGCAGGGTTTTGATACGTCCTTCAGGGACAGAACCCAAGGTTCGTGTCATGATAGAAGGAAAAGATAGAAAGGTGATCGACACTGAAGCCAAAAAGCTTGCCAATCTCATCGAAAAGACGATGAAATAAAGGGGATAGATACTTGTTTACATATTCAAAAAATGTTATTATGTACACAGGATAAATGTATGGAGGTAACAAAGGTATGGTTTCCCAAAAGGTAGTTATAAAGAATCCCACAGGGTTACACCTAAGACCTGCAGGTATACTATGCAAGGAAGCAATGCAGTATAAATCATTGATAACTTTCACATTTCGTGATAGTACAGCGAATGCAAAAAGTGTTCTGAGTGTCTTGGGAGCATGCGTAAAGTGTGGAGATGAGATAGAGATAAATTGTGACGGAGAGGATGAAGCAGATGCTTTGAAAGCTCTTGTTACAGCTATCGAGAGTGGACTCGGAGAATAAAGAATATCAAGCAGGCGCCGTATTTGTTACGGCGCTTTTTAAATCGAATAATATATTCAGGAGGCATATAGTTAATCATGATGAATTACAAGAGATACCAGAGAGTTCCGGTCATAGATTATCCGGAAAGAGAATGGCCAAATAAGCAGATAGAGAAGGCACCCGTATGGTGCAGTGTTGACCTTCGTGACGGCAATCAGGCCCTTATCGATCCCATGCAGGTTGACGAGAAGGTCGAGTTCTTTCAGTATCTTTTAAAGCTGGGCTTCAGAGAGATCGAGATCGGTTTCCCTTCTGCCAGCCAGATAGAATATGATTTCCTTCGTCAGCTTGTGGACAGAAGGATGATACCCGATGACTGTAAGGTTCAGGTTCTGACTCAGTGCAGAGAAGAACTGATCGACAAGACCTTTGAATCTATCGAGGGTATCAAGAACACGATAGTCCATATATACAATTCAACATCAACACTTCAGAGAGATGTTGTTTTCCATAAGGATAAAAAAGAGATAATAGATATCGCTCTTGCAGGAACACGCATGGTCAAGGAAAGAGCAAAGAATTTTGACGGAAACATTTTCCTTGAGTATTCACCGGAGAGTTATACGGGAACAGAGGATGATTTCGCTCTTGAGATCTGTAACGCTGTTATAGATGAGTGGGATCCGACTCCCGAGAATCCGATCATCATCAATCTTCCTTCCACTGTTGAGATGACAACTCCAAATGTATATGCGGACCGTATCGAGTGGATGGATAAGCGCCTTAACAAGCGTGACTGCGTGATATTAAGCATCCATCCGCATAACGACAGAGGATGCGGCGTGGCAAGTGCCGAACTGGCAATGCTTGCAGGTGCTGACCGTGTAGAGGGTACCCTGTTTGGTAACGGTGAGAGAACAGGTAATGTGGATATCTTAAATATCGCCTACAACATGTTCTCACAGGGTATTGATCCCAAGCTCAATATCGAAAACGTAAATGAGATAATAGAGATATATGAAAGATGCTGCAAGATGCCCATACATCCCAGACATCCTTATGCAGGAAAGCTTGTATTTACTGCGTTCTCAGGATCGCATCAGGATGCCATAAACAAGGGCGTGCAGGCAATGAAGGAAAGAAACAGCCAGATATGGCAGGTTCCTTATCTTCCCATAGATCCTTCAGATATCGGCAGAGCATACGAGCCTATCGTACGTATCAACAGCCAGTCAGGTAAGGGCGGTGTAGCATTTATCATGGATAACTACTTCGGATTTAAGCTTCCGAAAGCCATGCATAAAGAGTTTGCCAATGTCATCCAGGTTCTCTCAGAGAAGAAGGGTGAGATCTCACCCGATGAGATCATGGAAGAGTTTAAGATCGAGTATCTGGACAAGAAAGAGCCTCTTCATTTCAGAAAGCTTAAGGTTGATGATCTTTCTGATGAGACAGAGAGCAACTTTGATACAAAGATCGTTCTTACATACACCGATCATGGTGAGGAAAAGACAGCTGACGGAATCGGAAACGGTCCTATCGATGCTGTTAAGAGAGCTCTTCAGGACAGCCTTGATATTGAGATCAAGATACTTGATTACTCTGAGCATGCTCTTCAGTCAGGATCAAACTCACAGGCTGCCGCTTACATTCATCTTCTTGATGCAAACACCGGAAGAGTCACATACGGTGTCGGTGTAAGTTCAAATATCACAAGAGCATCCGTACGAGCAATATTCTCAGCAATGAACAGACTGGGACTCGGAGATAAATAAAGAGAGAATGGTGAATGATTTGAAAAAGCTATTTATTACCGGCTGCAACGGTCAGCTTGGAAGAGAGATAAACAGATTCTATGCCGATAAGAACGGAATAGAACTCGTAAATACAGATGTTGACGAACTTGATATAACAAATATCAAAGCTGTCATGGACATGATCGAGAGCGAAAAACCTTATGCCATCATAAACTGTGCCGCTTATACAGCCGTTGATGCATGTGAGACAAATCAGGATATCGCGTTTAAGGTAAATGTTTTAGGCCCGAGAAACCTTTCGATCGCAGCAAAGGCTGTGGGAGCAAAGATGGTTCATATCTCTACGGATTATGTGTTTGACGGAACAAAACTGACTCCGTATTTTGAATCGGATCCCATATGTCCACAGAGTGTCTACGGTGAGACAAAGGCAGAAGCAGAGAAGATGGTGACCATGTTCTCAGACAGATTCTTTATTTTCAGAACTGCCTGGCTCTACGGAGACGGCAAGAACTTCGTAAAGACAATGCTTCGTCTTTCTGAAGATCATGATGAGGTCAGGGTCGTTGAGGATCAGTTCGGTACACCTACCAGCACGGTCGAGCTTGTAAAGGCAATAGACAGCATCCTGTTCACGGACAACTACGGAATTTATCATGCAACATGCGAAGGCAGCTGCAACTGGGCTGAATTTGCACGTGAGATATTCAGACTTGCAGGTAAGAACGTAAAGGTTACCGGTATCACAACTGCGGAGTATAATGCTCCCGCAAACAGACCGGCTCATTCTGTTTTGGAGAACCGTATGTTAAAGGCAGTAGGAGGTTATACCTTCTGTGAATGGCATGAGGCTATAAAGACATATTTGGATGAACTTTTAAAATAACAGCTTACAGAAGCCGACAAAAAGGAGAAACAGTGTCAGATATCCGAACAAACTATGAGAACTGGTATGCCGGTGAGGAATACTACTGGGGTACACAACCTGCTTCATTTTGCGATGAATTGATAAAGTTAAGACCTTTTCCGAAAGCAAAAAAGGTACTGGACATAGGTTGCGGTGAAGGGAAAGATGCTGTTTACATGGCAACTAAGGGATACAGTGTCAGTGCGTTTGACATCACTGAAAACGGTATCATAAAGACAAAAAAACTGGCAGACAAGATGGGCGTTAGTATAGATGCCTTTGTAGCCGATATCAATACGTTTGAGATAGATGATACTTACGATATCGTGTATTCGACCGGAACGGTGCAGTATCTGTTTGATGAGAATAAGGAAGCTTTCTTTAAAAAGATAGATAAGCTGACAAATGTTAACGGCATAGCATTTTTCAATGTGTTTGTCGACAAGCCGTTTTTACAGCTTCCTCCCGACTGGGATATTGAGGAGAAGATGTGGAAGTCCGGCGAGCTGTTTAAATATCTGTCTGACTGGAAGTTTCACTGGATAGATGAGATAGTATTTGAAGATAACAGCGGTGGAATACCTCATTTTCACTGTATGGATTCGATCATCTGTGAAAAGATGAAATGATTGAGGGAACATGAATAAAAAGAACATCATTATAAATTTAATAATGTGTTTCTTTATGAGTTTTGCCTGGATGAATATTGGAGGACTTGAGTCCACCAATATTCTTTTGTTGTGCGTGTTTGGTGCAGGCTTTATCGTGCTTTCGTATCGCGATGCTTTGGTGCAGAAGGATACATATAATAAGAAGATAAGACTTTCAGCTATAGTTCTGGGCGTACTTTTTTCTTTGCTTTATGCCTGCTTTGCTGATCTTTCGGGAGGCTTAGAGAATAAAGTCTTCATTCTTATATATGAGATAAGCACTGTGGCCGGTCTTTTCTTTATGTTTAAGACTCTGCTTGATGTTGGCATCCTAAAAGCTGTGGAGTTTGCAGACGAAAAAAAAAACCTGACGCGTAACGCTTTCTCTTTAAAGTTACTTCTTTTATATGCATGTATCATAGATGTATGCTGTATACCGTTTCTTGCTCTTAATTTCCCGGGCGTTTTGACTGTTGACAGTCTCAATCAGTTAGGCCAGGTCATGGGGATAGTAGAGCGTTCTGATCATCATCCGTGGATTCACACGGCTATCATCGGTCTTTTTTACAACATAGGGCATGGTTTGACCGGAAGTACATATGCCGGAATAGCCTGTTATACGGTCTTTCAGATCCTTATGGTGGGTCTTTGCGTGGGCTATGCCATTGAGTGCATGTATGAGGCAGGGATAGGAAGGGGCGTAAGGAATGCGCTTCTTATCTGTTTTATCATGCTTCCGTACAATCTTATGTATGCAGTAACGATGTGGAAAGACATACTGTTTACCATGTCGGTCCTTGTGTTCACTATAACCGTGATGAGGATAAACGACAGTGTTGAGAAAACAGGAACCAGAGACAGCATCATATTTGTGATAAGCGCTCTTTTCATGTGCGTGCTCAGACATAACGGATTTTATGCTTTTATAGCAACAGTGGTCATATGGCTTTTTATAAAGAGAAAAACACTGAAGAGATATATAGTCTTATCAGCGGCTGTCATATTTATATCCGTTCTGTGTTCAGGTCCTCTGATGAAGGCCTGCAAGGTTGCCCCCGGTGAATATGTCTACAACATGTGCATGCCTCTCCAGCAGATAGGAAGAGTCATAGCAACGGGAGAGGATATCACTCCGCAACAAATCCAATGGCTTGAAAAAGTAAATACACTTGATTACGTAAGGGCAGGCTTTGATGTGCAGTGTGCCGATCCGATGTTTGCATGGGTCTTGGACGGGGATGAGGAATACTTTGATTCTCACAAGGCAGAGTTTATAAAGATCTGGATCCAGATCGGCGTAAAGCATCCTCTTACATATATAAAAGCGTTCGGCGATCTGACAAAGGGTTACTGGACACCCATGAACCCTCAGCAGACTGTCTATTTTGGCATGAGCGACAACGATATGGGACTTTATCCAAAACCTGTCATAGAGGGACCTGTTCTTATAAAGATAAATGAGCTTATTACCAAGCTTTACGGGATGATACCGGTATACGGACTGTTCTACAGCATGGGAAGTTTCTTCTGGCTGTTGCTTGTATTCGGGGCGGTTTGCATAGCAGGCGGCAGCACACAGAAACTGTTTGCTTTTTTGCCTTCGCTAATGCTGACCTTCACGCTCTTTATAGCAACACCTCTGGTTGCGGATGTCAGGTACGGATATGCTTTGCTGCTTATTCTGCCGTATCTTGCGGCCTACACTCTTTTTTATAAAAACGAAAAAGAGATGGAACAATGATTTGACTTATTTGAAGGAATGCTGTATTTTATATAATGTTATTTGTCAATAGGTACGATGGTGTTACTTTTGACAGATGTCAGAACAGGAGGAAAATTATGAAAAAGATTACAAGCATGTTACTTGCTGTAGTCCTTGGTGCAACGCTTCTTTGCGGATGCGGTGGCGCTGCTACAGAGACTACCGGCACAGACACAGCTACTGAAAACACTTCAGCAGATGCAGGTTCAGCTGCAACAGGTGCAACTTTTAAGATCGGTGGAATCGGACCTATCACCGGTGGTGCTGCAGTTTATGGTAATGCAGTAAAGAACGGTGCTCAGATCGCTATCGACGAGATCAACGCAGCAGGCGGAATCAACGGCGCACAGATCGAGTACAAGTTTGAAGATGATGAGCATGATGCTGAGAAGGCAGTAAACGCTTACAACACACTTAAGGACTGGAACATGCAGCTTCTTATGGGTACAGTTACATCTGCTCCCTGTGTAGCAGTTTCAGAGAAGACAAAGGAAGACAATATCTTCCAGCTTACACCTTCAGGCACATCTGTTCCTTGTACACAGTATGAGAACGCATTCCGTGTATGTTTCTCAGATCCTCAGCAGGGAACAGCTTCAGCACAGTATATTGGACAGAACAACCTTTCATCTAAGCTTGCCGTTATCTATGACAGCTCAGATGTATATTCATCAGGTATCTATGAGAAGTTTGCTGCAGAAGCTGCAAACCAGCCTTTTGAGATCGTAGCTGCAGAAGCATTCACAGCTGATAACAAGACTGATTTCACAACACAGCTTCAGAAGGCAAAGGATGCAGGTGCAGACCTTATCTTCCTTCCTATCTACTATCAGGAAGCAACACTTATCCTTTCACAGGCAGATACAATGGGTTATGAGCCTACATTCTTCGGATGTGACGGTCTTGACGGTATCCTTGGTGTTGAGAACTTCGACAACAAGCTTGCAGAGGGCGTAATGCTCCTTACTCCTTTCGCAGCAGATGCAAAGGATGATGCTACAGTTAACTTCGTATCACAGTACAACACAAAGTACGGTGAGACACCCAACCAGTTCGCAGCAGATGCTTATGATGCTATCTACATCATGAAGGCTGCTATGGAGAAGGCTGGATGCACACCTGACATGAGCGCTTCAGATATCTGCAACGCAGTAAAGGGTGCTATGTTAGAGATCTCTGTAGATGGTCTTACAGGTGCAGGTATGTCATGGACAGCAGACGGTGAGGTTAACAAGGCTCCCAAGGCTGTTGTTATCAAAGATGGCGTATACGTAGCTATGGATTAATCCTGGCAGAATATTTTATATGATTTGCAAAGAGGCATGTCGGTTTAAGGCATGCCTCTTTTTGTGTAAGGCGGCATCCGCTTGCATAAAATATCCCAAATGCCTATAATAGAGAAATAGTTGGGAGGAAGACATGAGTTTTTTAAATTATCTGATCAATGGCGTGAGCCTTGGAAGTGTATATGCGATCATAGCACTTGGTTACACCATGGTATACGGTATCGCAAAGATGCTTAACTTTGCACATGGTGATGTTATCATGGTAGGAGGTTTTGTGGTATTCACACTTTCCACACGTATGGGAGTGAGTCCCGTTGTGGCGGTGCTGATATCCATAGTGGTTTGTACCTGTCTTGGTATGACCATAGAACGAATAGCCTATAAACCGTTAAGGAGTGCCACTTCTCTTGCGGTACTCATCACTGCGATAGGCGTCAGTTATTTTCTGCAGAATCTTGCACTTATCCTTTTTGGAAGCGATATAAAGCTCTTTACATCGGTGGTAAAGGTTAAGCCCTTAGTCATCGCTGACGGACAGATCACCATAACAGGTGAGACGATAGTAACCATTATCGCCTGCATGATAATCATGATAGTGCTTACCACATTTATAAAGAAGACAAAAGCAGGTCAGGCCATGCTTGCCGTATCTGAAGACAAAGGTGCGGCCGAGCTTATGGGTGTCAATGTCAATGCGACCATCAGTCTGACATTCGCGATAGGATCGGGTCTTGCCGCAATAGCAGGTGTACTGCTCTGTTCGGCATATCCTTCACTTAATCCCTATACAGGTTCTATGCCCGGTATCAAAGCATTCGTTGCAGCGGTATTCGGTGGTATAGGTTCTATTCCCGGAGCACTTATCGGAGGTATCCTTCTTGGTGTTATAGAGAGTCTGAGCAAATCATATATTTCTTCTCAGATGGCGGATGCGATAGTGTTCTCTGTTTTGATAATAGTTCTTCTTGTTAAACCTACGGGACTTCTTGGCAAGAAGATAAGCGAGAAAGTGTAGGTGGTCCGTATGAAGAAGTTAAAGTTAAACAAGGATTACCTTATAACATATGGAATGGTCATCGGATTCTATATCCTGATGTCAATATTAAAAGGAACGGGAAATCTCTCGAGTCTGTTCAGTGGTCTGCTTGTTCCTATCTGTGTATATACGATCCTGGCTGTCAGCCTTAATCTTACGGTAGGTATACTGGGTGAACTGAGTCTCGGACATGCAGGATTCATGTGCGTCGGTGCATTCTCGTCAGCATTCTTTTCAATGTGCATGAAAGATATCATCACAAACTCATTCGTGAGATTCTTTATTGCTCTCATAATTAGTGCTCTCGTTGCGGCGCTGTTCGGTATCATAATAGGTATCCCGGTATTAAGACTCAGAGGCGACTATCTGGCTATAGTTACCCTTGCGTTTGGCGAGATAATAAAGAACATTGTTAATATCCTTTATGTGGGAAAAGACAGTGATGGACTGCATATATCGATAAAGGATTCAATATCGCTTGGACTCAAGGAAGACGGAAAGGTGATAATCAACGGTGCCCAGGGTATAACCGGCACACCTCATGATTCGAACTTTACCGTCGGAATAGTCCTTCTGCTCATAACACTTTTTGTTGTTCTCAATTTCATGAATTCAAGAAGCGGTCGTGCTGTAATGGCTATCAGGGATAACCGTATCGCAGCAGAATCGATCGGTATAAATATAAGTAAGTATAAACTCATGGCATTTTCAATATCGGCAGCACTGGCAGGTGTGGCAGGTGCACTTTATGCGCATAACCTTTCAACGCTTAATGCACTTCCCAAAAACTTTGGCTACAACATGTCGATAATGATACTTGTTTATGTGGTACTCGGAGGAATAGGAAATATCAGAGGTTCGATACTTGCGGCAGCAATACTGACAGTTCTTCCTGAACTGCTCAGGGGATTTGCCGATTATCGTATGCTCATCTATTCTGTTGTGCTCATCGCACTCATGCTGTTCAACGCAAGTCCCAAGGGCATGGAGATAAAGGAAAAGATATCTCCTTCGAGACTTCTTGCAGCAAAAAAACAGACAAAGGAGGTGCAGTGATATGGCAATGCTTGATGTGACCAATCTCGGTATTTCTTTTGGAGGACTCAGAGCGGTTGACGCTTTTGAGGTTCATATCGAAAAAGGTGAACTGTATGGTCTTATCGGACCCAACGGTGCAGGTAAGACAACAGTCTTCAATATGCTCACGGGTGTATATAAACCCACAGACGGAGTGATAAAGCTTGATGATAAGAATATAACAGGAATGAAAACGACTCAGATCAATCAGGCAGGTATCGCGCGTACTTTCCAGAATATCAGACTGTTCTCACAGCTGACGGTTCTGGACAATGTAAAAGCAGGACTTCATAACGGTTATGAGTATTCGACCGTTGCGGGCATATTCAGACTTCCTTCATATCGTAAGATGGAAAAAGCCATGGATGAGAAGGCTCTGGAACTGCTGGAGGTATTTGACCTTGATAAGGAAGCCTCTCTTTTGGCAGGCAATCTTCCCTACGGAAAACAGAGGAAGCTGGAGATAGCAAGAGCACTGGCGACAAATCCCAAGCTTTTGCTTCTGGATGAACCTGCGGCAGGAATGAATCCGAACGAGACCAAGGAACTGATGGACACCATCCAGCTTATAAGAGAGAAGTTTGACATGACTATCCTTCTTATAGAGCATGATATGAAGCTGGTATCCGGTATATGTGAGAGACTTACCGTTCTTAACTTTGGACAGGTCCTCGCACAGGGAAAGACATCGGATGTATTGAACGATCCTGAAGTTATAAAGGCATATCTGGGAGAATAGAATATCATGGCTATGTTGGAAGTAAAAGATCTGGAAGTTAATTACGGAGTCATAAAGGCGATAAAGGGTGTAAGCTTCGAAGTAAATGAGGGAGAAGTCATTTCTCTTATCGGCGCAAACGGTGCGGGAAAGACCACCATCCTTCATGCGGTCAGCGGACTGATAAACAAGGCTGCTGGAAGCGTTACTTTTGAAGGTAAAGACATTACCAAACTGCCGGCTCATAAAATAGTATATATGGGTATGTCACATGTACCCGAGGGAAGACGTGTGTTTGCACAGCTTACGGTTTTGGAGAATCTTAAGCTTGGGGCTTATACCAGAAAAGACAAGACTGAGATCGAAGAGACATTAAAGAAGGTATATAAAAGCTTTCCAAGACTCGAGGAAAGAAAAAACCAGCTGGCAGGAACTCTTTCAGGCGGTGAGCAGCAGATGCTTGCCATGGGGCGTGCACTGATGTCACATCCCAGACTTATCCTTATGGATGAACCCAGTATGGGACTTTCTCCCATATTTGTTGAAGAGATCTTTAATATCATAAAAGAGATATCGGCATCAGGGACAACCGTCCTTTTGGTTGAGCAGAATGCGAAGAAGGCACTCTCGATTTCAGACAGGGCATATGTGCTTGAAACCGGTAATATAACTCTTTCGGGTGATGCTAAGACTCTTATGAATGATGAATCTGTAAAGAAGGCATATCTGGGTGAGTAGTCATTATCACTAAAGATATCGGATTTAAGATTTGAGCGGGAGGTTATTATGGTTATTACCATATCAAGAACATACGGAAGCGGCGGACGAGTGATGGGTAAAGCACTCGCAACAAAACTCGGATATAAATTCTATGACAGGGAACTCATGCGCATGCTCTCTGACGATACGGGCATAAATGAGGCGCTGTTTGGAGAATCGGATGAGAAGCTCAACCGTACATACATCGGTACGGATACCGAATGGATGGAGGACTGGGGACCGTTGCCGCCTTCAGACAAAAAGTATACATCAGAAAGCAATCTGTTCAGACTTCAGGTTGAGATGATAAAAAAACTCGCTGAAAAAGAAGACTGTGTGATCATGGGAAGATGCGCCGATGCTGTTTTGGCAAACAGAAATGACGTTATAAGAGTATTCTGTTATGCATCCGATGACGATTGCGTAAAGCGTACGATGGAAGTTTGCGGACTGGATGAGAAAGAAGCCGTGAAGCGTATCGCGACTGTGGATAAATTCAGAAAAGCCTACTATCATCATTTCACCGGAAATGATATGGAGGCGGCCACCAATTATGATCTGTGTATCAATACGGGAAGCATGACTGTTGATGCACTTTCAGACATGGTGATGGACTATATAAAGACATGGCAGAAGAACAGATAGTTCCTGCCGGGAGGAGAATAAACAAATGTTAGTACAGACATATGTGGATATGTTATCAAAAAAATCTGTTATAAGGAATCTTTCCGAGTATGCGGTTGCAAGGGGCAAAGAGATCGGATATGAGAACGTGTTTGATTACACTCTCGGAAACCCTTCTGTACCGGTTCCGCAAAAGGTAACGGATACAATGATAGAGCTTTTGCAGACAAAGAGCTCGGTTGAACTTCACGGATACAGCCAGAGTCTTGGCATACCTGAAGTGAGAGCAAAGGTTGCTGCATCACTCAATAAAAGATTTGGAATGAATTACACAGCCGATCATATCTTTATGACAAGCGGAGCAGCCGGTGCCATCGCACATGCTGTGAGACTTATAACTGTGCCCGGTGATGAGATCATAACATTTGCTCCTTTCTTTCCGGAATACAATCCGTATGTAAACTTAAGCGGAGCTGTGCTTAAGATCGTTCCTGCTGACACTTCAAGTTTTCAGATCAATTTTGAAGCCTTTGAGTCGATGATAAACGAGAAGACAATGGCAGTTCTCGTCAACACACCGAACAATCCGTCAGGTATATGCTATTCTATAAACACTATTGAGAAACTCGCTGCGATACTTAAAGACAAATCAGAAGAATACGGACACGTTATCTATCTTATATCTGATGAGCCTTATAGAGAGATAGTATTTGCAGGTGTTGATTCACCGTATGTATCAAAATTCTATGATCATACTATTTCATGCTATTCATTCTCAAAATCACTTTCGCTTCCCGGAGAACGTATCGGTTACGTTGCTGTCAATCCTAAATGCGAAGGTGCGGATAAGATGGCTGTCATGTGCGGTCAGATATCAAGAGGCATAGGCCATAACTGTCCTGCTTCACTTATCCAGCTTGCAGTTGCGGAGAATCTTGATCTTACATCAGATATGTCTGTGTATGAGAGGAATATGAACCTGCTCTATAACGAGCTTACCGATCTTGGATTTGAATGCGTAAAGCCGGGCGGAACATTCTATATCTTCCCCAAGGCACTCGAGGATGACGCAATATCGTTTTGCGAAAAAGCAAAGCGTTATGACTTTATCGGAGTACCTTCAGACAGCTTTGGATGCCCCGGATATTTCAGACTTGCTTACTGCATAGAAACAGAAAAAGTTGAAAGATCTTTAGAGGCACTCAGAAAGTTTGTGAGAGAAATGTATTAATATTTTATGCAACATTTATATTAATAAGTAGGAATTAAAATATCTTTTGTAAGTATTTGCGTTGACACATATATATTTACTGCGTTAATATTTTTTATAGGTACATTGAGGTTTTGTGGGACATTATGTCCTGCAGATTTAATAGACAGTTTGTTTATTGAAGGGAGAAGAAAAATGCCAATAACAAAAGTTACAGCATCATTGGATGCAGAGAAGAAGGAAGTAGTTAAGGCACCTGAGGTTAAGGCAGAAGAGAAGAAGGTAGCAGCACCTGAGAAGAAGGTAGCTGAGAAGAAAGTAGCAGCACCTGCAAAGAAGGCAGCAGCTCCTAAGAAAGCAGCCGAGAAGAAAGTAGCAGCACCTGCAAAGAAAGCAGCAGCTCCCAAGAAGGCAGCTGAGAAGAAAGTAGCAGCACCTGCAAAGAAGGTAGCAGCTCCCAAGAAGGCAGCTGAGAAGAAAGTAGCAGCACCTGCAAAGAAGGTAGCAGCTCCTAAGAAAGCAGCCGAGAAGAAAGTAGCAGCACCTGCAAAGAAAGTTGCAGTAGGAACAGAAGTAGTTCTTCAGTTTGCTGAGAAGGAATACACACAGGATGCTCTTGTTAAGATCGCAAAGGACGTTTGGACATACGATTACGACAAGAAGGCTTCAGAGCTTAAGAAGGTTCAGCTTTTCGTTAAGCCTGAGGAGAGCAAAGTATATTATGTATTCAACGACGATATCACAGGTTCTTTCGATATCTAATCCATAATGATAATATACACAGGATCATGACCCGGTTTTTGCCGGGTCATTTTTGTTTACATTTTTTATAATTATTTAATATTTCAATGTGTTGACATTATAGTTGCGTGGTGGTATCTTTACTATTGCAAAGATGTTAGCACTCAATCGAGGCGAGTGCTAACAGGTGAAAAAACAGAGTGGATACGCGGTATGGAACTGACAGAGAGAAAGAGGAAGATCCTTCAGGCCATCATACGAAACTATCTTGAAACCGGTGAGCCTGTAGGAAGCAGGACAATTTCAAAGTATACTGATCTCAATCTCAGTTCTGCGACTATCAGGAATGAGATGTCGGATCTCGAGGAGATGGGCTATATATTGCAGCCGCATACATCAGCCGGTCGTATTCCTTCGGATGCAGGCTACAGATTATATGTAGATGCTCTTATGGAAGAGAAGCAGAAGGAGGTTGATGATCTAAAGGAAGAGCTTCTTGATAAGGAAGAAAAACTCGATCATCTCTTAAAACAGACAGCAAAGCTTCTGGCGGTCAATACAAATTATGCGACCATGGTATCCGCGCCGACGCTTCACAGAAACAAGTTAAAGTTCATTCAGTTATCAAGAGTGAATGCACAGCAACTGCTCGCTGTAATAGTTGTAGAAGGCAATGTCATAAAAAACAGTATCATAGACATTGACAGTGAGATGGATGAGGAGACAGTATTAAAGCTCAACATACTTCTCAATACACATTTGAACGGACTGTCGATCGAAGAGATAAATCTTGGAATGATCACGGCACTTAAACAGCAGGCGGGTATACACGGAGATCTGATAGGTAATGTCATAGATGCAGTAGCACTTGCCATCCATGATGAAGAAGACCTCGAGATATATACAAGCGGAGCAAACAACATCTTAAAGTATCCTGAGCTTTCGGATAATCATAAAGCCGGTGAACTGATAAACACTCTCGAAGAAAAACAGGTACTCGGCAAACTGGTACAGGATACGCTCGCTGATGAGAATAATACAGGCATCCAGGTATATATAGGTAATGAATCGCCGATAACAGCCATGAAAGACTGCAGTATAGTCACTGCAACATATGACATGGGTGACGGGATGAAAGGTACCATAGGTATCATAGGTCCCAAGCGAATGGACTATGACAAAGTAGTAGATAATCTCAAGCAGGTTATGCATCAGCTTGATTCAATGAAATTCAAGATGTAGCCTTACGGGATTTACATAGAAAACACAGAAAGGAACACGGATATGTCTGAAAAGGAAAAAGAAGTACTTACAGATGAAGAGGCAGAAGCCGTAGAAGATCAGCAGGACACAGAAGAAACAGCATGTGAGGAAGCTGATAAAGATACCGTTAAAGAAGAGGAAGACTCACAGGAGACTGAACAGCCTGAAACAGAGGAAGCTTCACAGGAAGAAGCTGCAGAAGCTGAAGAGGAGACTCAGGAAGGCGGGATCTTAAAGAACTTTAAAAAGAAAGACAAAAAATTAGAAGCTCTGGAAAATCAGAAAAAAGAACTCGAAGACAAAGTGATGCGTCAGATGGCAGAATTTGAAAACTATCGTAAGCGTACCGAAAAGGAAAAGGCTACGATGTTTGAGATGGGAGCCAAGAGTGTTATAGAAAAGATGCTTCCGGTGGTTGATAACTTCGAAAGAGGACTTGCAAGTGTATCGGAGGAGGATCAGACAGATCCCATATATGAAGGTATGAATCTGATATACAAACAGCTTATAGGAGAACTGGACAAGCTTGGTGTCAAACCCATAGAAGCTTTGGGACAGGAATTCAACCCGGATCTTCACAATGCGGTTATGCAGGTTGAGAGTGAGGAATTCGAGGAAGGCATCGTAGCCCAGGAACTGCAGAAGGGTTACATGTACAGAGACAGCGTTGTGCGACACAGCATGGTTGCTGTTGCTCAATAGATTTTGTAAATGATCAAAGAATATAAAGTGAGGACTTTCAGGAGGAAAATGACATGGGAAAGATTATAGGTATTGACTTAGGTACAACAAACAGCTGTGTAGCGGTCATGGAAGGTGGAAAGCCTACCGTTATAGCGAATACCGAGGGAGCAAGAACAACACCTTCGGTTGTTGCATTCACAAAGAATGGAGAAAGACTTGTAGGTGAGCCTGCAAAGCGTCAGGCAGTTACCAATGCCGAGAAGACCATCTCTTCCATAAAGAGAGATATGGGTACAGACAGAGGCAGAACAATTGATGATAAGAAGTATTCACCTCAGCAGATCTCTGCAATGATCCTTCAGAAGCTTAAAGCTGATGCTGAGAGCTATCTTGGTGAGAAGGTTTCAGAGGCAGTTATCACTGTTCCCGCATATTTCAACGATGCTCAGAGACAGGCAACAAAGGATGCAGGTAAGATCGCAGGTCTTGATGTAAAGCGTATCATCAACGAGCCTACAGCCGCTGCTCTTGCATATGGTCTTGATAATGAGAAAGAACAGAAGATAATGGTTTACGACCTCGGTGGTGGTACATTTGATGTATCTATCATTGAGATCGGTGACGGTGTCATCGAGGTATTGTCTACAAACGGTGATACACACCTTGGCGGTGATGACTTCGACCAGAAGATCATCGACTGGATGCTTTCAGAATTCAAATCTGCTGAAGGTGTTGATCTTTCAAACGATAAGATGGCACTCCAGAGACTTAAAGAAGCAGCAGAGAAAGCTAAGAAAGAGCTTTCAAGTGCTACAACAACAAATATCAACCTTCCTTTCATCACAGCTACAAGTGAGGGACCGAAGCATTTTGATATGAACCTTACAAGAGCTAAGTTTGATGAACTTACAAATGATCTTGTAGAAAAGACTGCTATTCCTGTACAGAACGCAATGAAGGATGCAGGTCTTACAAACGCAGATCTCGGACAGGTACTTTTGGTTGGTGGTTCGACAAGAATCCCTGCAGTTCAGGAGAAGGTTAAACAGCTTACAGGCAAGGAGCCTTCTAAGTCACTTAACCCCGATGAGTGTGTTGCTATAGGTGCTTCTATCCAGGGTGGTAAGCTTGCAGGTGATGCAGGTGCCGGAGAGATCCTTCTTCTTGATGTTACTCCCCTTTCACTCTCTATCGAGACAATGGGTGGTGTAGCTACAAGACTTATTGAAAGAAATACAACTATCCCTACAAAGAAGAGCCAGATCTTCTCAACAGCAGCAGATAATCAGACAGCAGTTGATATCAACGTTGTACAGGGTGAGAGACAGTTTGCAAAGGATAACAAGTCACTCGGTCAGTTCAGACTTGATGGTATACCTCCGGCAATGAGAGGTGTTCCTCAGATCGAGGTTACATTTGATATCGATGCAAACGGTATCGTAAATGTTTCTGCAAAAGACCTTGGAACAGGTAAGGAACAGCATATCACCATCACAGCAGGTTCATCTATGTCAGATGATGAGATAGATAAGGCTATCAAGGAAGCTGCTGAATACGAGGCACAGGATAAGGCTCGTAAGGAAGCTATAGATGCAAGAAACGAAGCAGACAGCTTTGTATTCCAGACAGAGAAGGCACTCAACGAAGTAGGTGACAAGGTTGATGCCGGCGAGAAGGCTAATGTTGAAGCTGACCTTCAGGCTCTTAAGGACATCCTTGAGAAGACAAAGGATCAGGAGATGACTCCGGATCAGGTATCTGAGATGAAGGCAGCCCAGGAGAAACTCATGAGCGGTGCACAGAACCTGTTCGCAAAGATGTATGAGCATGCACAGGGTGCAGCAGGTGCTGCCGGTGCAGGTCCTGATATGTCAGGTATGGGAGGCGCTAATGCAGGCGGTTCAACATCAGCTCCCGATGATGACATAATCGACGGAGATTTCCGTGAGGTATAAAAGACTTTAAAGCTAGAAAATATGAGACCGGACTAAAGGGGGCGTACGTCCCCTTAGTCTGCGTATTCATGGAAACGAGGAAATATGGCAGAGCAGAAGAGAGATTATTACGAGGTACTCGGCGTTGAGAAAACAGCCGATGATGCCGCACTTAAAAAAGCATACAGAGCTCTTGCAAAAAAATATCATCCGGATATGAATCCCGGAGATGCCGAAGCTGAGAAAAAATTCAAGGAAGCATCGGAAGCCTATGCTGTGTTGTCTGATCCCGAAAAGAGAAGACAGTACGATCAGTACGGTCATGCCGCATTTGAACAGGGCGGTATGGGAGCCGGCGGATTTGATTTCAGTGGCATGGATTTCACTGATATATTTGGTGATCTGTTTGGGGATTTCTTTGGTGGCAGAAGAAGTTCCGGTCGTTCGAGCAATGGTCCCATGAAGGGTGCCAATATCAGAACCAGTGTGCGCATAACATTTGAAGAGGCTATCTTCGGATGTGAAAAAGAGATCGATCTCAACACCAAGGATGAGTGTAAGACATGTAAAGGCAGCGGAGCAAAGCCAGGTACCAAGCCTGTTACCTGTAGCAAGTGTAACGGTAAAGGTCAGGTTGTGTTCACACAGCAGTCTTTCTTCGGCATGGTCAGAAATGTCCAGGCGTGTCCTGATTGCGGAGGAACCGGTCAGATCATAAAGGATAAATGTCCTGATTGTAAGGGTACCGGATATATACCCATGAAGAAGAGGTTTGCCGTTGATATCCCTGCAGGTATAGATAACGGGCAGTGCAAGAGACTTGCCGGCCAGGGTGAACCGGGTGTTAACGGAGGACCGAGAGGAGATGTCCTTGTTGAGGTTATTGTCGGAAGACATCCGATATTCCAGAGACAGGATCAGAACATTTTCTCAACCGTTCCGATCAGTTATGCCATAGCAGCTCTTGGAGGAGACATAGTCATCGATACAGTGGACGGCAAGGTTGTCTACGAAGTAAAGGCAGGAACACAGACTGATACACGCATACGTCTCAAAGGCAAAGGTGTTCCCTATCTTCGTGACAAGAACACAAGAGGCGACCATTACGTTACACTGGTTGTTCAGGTTCCCGAAAAGCTGTCTCATGAAGCCAAAGAGTTGTTAAAGAAGTTTGACGAAGCTACGTCAGATTCTTTAAATGCAGCCAAGAAGTATACTGATTCAAAGTCAGGTACGGAAACCAAGAAAAAGAAAAAGCTGTTTTAACAGGTCTTTAAAAGGTGCATCCTCCTTTATGTGAGAGTGCGCCTTTTTGATATATGGTAAGAGTGATAATGAGGATTCTAAAAAAGATCATGATTTCAATTATTAGTATACTGGTATTTCTGGCGGTTGTTGTACTGGCAGTGATACTTTTCCTTAACTTCTGGCCTTCAGTCGGTAAACTGCCTGATAAGAGCATGCAGGAGGATTATGCACGACGTACGGAATATTTTTCTGATGGTAGCTTTTCAAACCAGGCCTCGGATCCTGTTGTCACAGCTGAATCCGAAGAAAAAAGTGACAGGATGAAACCAAAAGACAAGATACCGGTAGTAAAGTCTGAATCAGTTCCTGACGGTGAAAAGGGAAAACTCTATGTGACCTGGCTTGGTCATTCTTCCATACTTGTACAGATGAACGGAAAAAACATACTCATAGATCCGGTGTTCAGCAAGTATTCTTCACCTGTGAGTTTTGCAGGAGTAAAACGTTTTTCCGAAGTTGCGATAGAACCTGAAGATCTGCCGCATCTGGATGCTGTTTTGATATCCCATGATCATTATGATCATTTGGACTATGAGACAATAAAGAAGATAAATGACAAGACTGACAGATATATCGTTCCGCTGGGTGTTGAAAGCTATCTTATCGGCTGGGGAGTGGACAGCGAAAAGATCACAAATATGGCCTGGTATGAGGAGATCATGCTTGATGATATAAAAGTCGTTGCCACACCTTCAAAGCATTATACGGGACGTAATCCCTTAAAGAGGAATGCCTCATGGTGGTGCGGGTTTTATCTTAATGACGATTCGCATACTCTCTACTACAGCGGAGACGGAGGATACTGTGACAATTTCAAGGAAATAAAGGAAAAACTGGGTGATATCGATCTGGCTTTGATGGAGTGCGGACAGTACGGCAAGGGATGGCCCTGGATCCATATGTTCCCCGAACAGACAGTTCAGGCTGTCGAAGATCTGGATGCCAAGTGGTTTATACCTGTTCACTGGGGCGCTTACTGCATATGCTATAACGCATGGGATGATTCTGTCATAAGGTCAATAGCGGAATCTGAGAAGAAAGGTATCAATGAAGCGACGCCAAAGATCGGAGAACGCGTTGATTTTGATGATATAGCTTCCTACAACGAACACTGGTGGGAAGGCATCAACTGACAGAGGCTTGACATAATAACACCTTATATGTATTATATGGTTAATTGAACAAGAGGAATTAATCATGTACTGGAAACTTATCAATGTTCAACTGAAGAAAGGTTATATCTATCTCCTCTAGGGGGATAGTGCGCCCATTTTTCGGAAATCATTGATCAGAAAAAGTACTGTACTGTCTCCCTATCTTATTGTGATGAAATTTATCAATGATCAAGATAAGGGGATTTTTTTATGTTCAATTTAAAGAAACAGATAAACACATTATATATAACTTCGATCCTGGGCAACCTGTCCATAACAGGCGCCTGGGTGGCACTGCTTGCCGCAAGAGGCTTTTCTCTTGTTGAGATAGGATTCGCCGAAACATGTTTTCACATAACGAGTCTGATATTTGAGATACCTTCGGGACTTATGGCCGACATATACGGAAGACGAAGGATGCTTCTGGTGAGCAATCTCATGACATTTATAGGAAATATAGTCATGGCATTATCAAACAGCCTGGGACTGGTCTGCCTGTCTATATCGTTTCATGCTCTTGGATACAACTTTGCTTCCGGTTCGGGTGAGGCACTGGCGTACGATTCGATGAAGCTTTCGAAAGCTGAAGAGGGTTATGAAAGATATGTTTCCAATCAGTCTGTGATATACAGGATAGCAAGCGGTATATCTACACTGGTGGCAGGCGTTGCACTGCTTATAGGATACAGACCGGCTTACCTGATCTCGGCAGTTTCAAGTGCGATAACTTTTGCCGTTACCTTGAGGCTTACGGAAGTCATGCCGGATTCCGAAGGATACAGGGAGTCTTTTGAAGGCAGCAGACTTAAGGCACTTTTAACACAGGTTGCAGCATATTTTAAAGACAGTTTGAGTTTTCTTGTCGAGAATAAGAAAGCAACAAAGCTTATGTTTGCCAATTCGTTTGTCGGAGCGATCGACGTACTTTTAGTGTTCTTTTTGCAGAGCACACTTATGAGTGCCGGTATCACGGACTGGGCTTTAGGAATAGCATTATTCATCATGCAGCTCGGAGGAGTTGCGGGAGCAAGACTTGTGCTCAAGGCAAAAAATGTAAGATATGCGAGAGTATTTATCATATGCACGATCGGAGTCATCTCGGGTGTGCTTTTGGAACATACCGGAGTCGCAGCCATCATGGTACTTGGAGGATTCATATCTGCACTTGCGGATGATGCGCTTCAGATAAGATCGGATGCTCTTTTGCAGGGAATGTTTCCGTCTGATCAGAGAGCGACACTCATATCAATTTCGTCCTTTACATTCTCGGTGATAATGATAGTGCTCTCACCGCTTGCAGGGTACTTCTTTTCGGTTTGGTAAAGGTGTATTATTGATATATAGATAGAAAGGTTTATCGATATGTCAAAAACAGTTCTGTGTTACGGAGATTCAAATACATACGGATATATTCCCGAAACGGGAATGAGATATGAGAGGGATGTACGCTGGACAGGAAGACTGCAGAAACTTCTTGGAGATGATTACAGTGTTATAGAAGAAGGCTGTAACGGCAGGACTACTGTTCGGGATGATCCGCTTGACGGCTGGAAGAACGGTCTTGATTATTTGAAGCCGTGTCTTAATTCACATAAGCCGGTGGACATTGTGATACTTATGCTGGGGAGTAACGATCTTAAAGAGACTTTTCATGTTTCGGCATCTGAGATAGCAGACGGAGCCGGAATACTTGTTGATGTCATAAAAGAATTTACAAAGATGAAGCAGGGATATGTTCCAAACATCATCCTTGTTTCACCTCCTCACATCGGTGAGAGAATATCAGATTCTCCCTTTTACGGGGCATTTTATGAAAGAGCCATAGAGGAGTCAAAGCGATTCAGGGAATTCTACAGTAAAGTGGCAAAAGATAAGGGTTGTATCTTTATTGATGCGGCTGAGTATATAGAACCGTCTGGATTCGATTCACTGCATCTTACGCCCGATGCACATGAGGTCCTGGCTGAGAAGTTTAGTGAGTGTATAAAAGCAATTCCTTTTTAGGATGCTTATAGATGTTATCTTATCATCAGATGTGATGGGAACGGAGGAAAACGTATGAAGAAACGAGATAACTACTCGGTGCAGTTTATGAACTGACAACAGGTTGTACCGAGGTTAACAGTATCTTATGTTGTCAGGAACTGCACCTTTCATTGATCATTAACGTTGTTTAAAAAAGAAAGGAAAGCAGAAATGAAACAGGAAGAATTAATAAAGATTTGGAAAGATGAAGAGAGCATTGCTCACATCAAAGGCTGGGATTTTTCACATCTGGACGGCAGATTTGAGTCTGATGAGGACATACCCTGGGATTACAAGGCGCTGGTGCAGCAGTATTTAAAAGATGACATGAATCTTTTGGATTATGACACAGGCGGAGGAGAATTCCTTTTATCGCTTGGCCATCCCTATGACAAGACTTCGGCTACTGAAGGATATCCGCCAAATGTAAAACTTTGTATGGAGACATTGCGCCCGTTGGGGATAGACATAAGGGAATGCCATGATGCATCAAGGATACCTTTTGATGATGAGTCTTTCGACATAATGATCAACAGACACGGAGACTTTAATCCTGTCGAGATAAAAAGACTGCTCAAGCCGGGTGGATTGTTTGTCACCCAGCAGGTCGGTGACAAGAATGACAGAGACCTTGTCGACATGGTACTGCCGGAGGTAGAATTCGCATATCATGATCTTAATCTGAAAGCTCAGAAAAAAGCATTTGAGGAAAACGGGTTCGAGATACTAAACTGCGACGAGGTATTCAGACCTATAAGATTTTATGATGTGGGAGCCTTTGTGTGGTTCGCTCGTATCATTGAATGGGAGTTTATTGACTTTTCTGTTGATAAATGTCTTGATAAGCTCTTTGATCTTCAGAAGAAAATAGAAAAGGATGGTGTTATAGAAGGAACCATCCACAGATATATGATCGTGGCAAGAAAGAAATGATCATAATTAAAGGAGTCTCTGTTGAGGCTCCTTTGTTTATATGTGATCTACACATCCAAAACTATTGTCACGGGACCGTCATTTACGGACTCCACCTTCATGTCTGCACCAAACACTCCTGTTCCTACATTGAAACCTCTTGCCTGGCACTCTGATACAACCAGTTCATACAGAGGTTTTGAGATCTCCGGCCTTGCAGCCTCGGTGAATCCGGGCCTTCTTGAACTGCAATCGGCATATAAAGTAAACTGGCTGACTATCAGAAGTTCAGCGTTCGCATCTTTGGGTGAGATATTCATCTTGCCGTTTTCATCTTCAAATATGCGCAGACCGCAGATCTTATCCGCTGTCTTTTTTGCCTGTTCTTCTGTATCCGATGTATGGACTCCTAAAAGGATAAGAAAACCTTTGTTTATCTTTGAAACACACTTGCCGTCTATCGTAACCGATGCTGACAGCACTCTTGTTATCACAGCTCTCATATTCAGCCTCCCTGTTTCGTATCTGATATATAGAATAACATGCAA
Source organism: Lachnospiraceae bacterium (assembly GCA_017619635.1). GTDB lineage: Bacteria > Bacillota > Clostridia > Lachnospirales > Lachnospiraceae > Colinaster. The sequence goes on from JAFZRZ010000010.1 coordinate 45,381, forward strand.
TCTTGGTGATAACAATTTTTCTGATAACAACAGTATGTATTGTGAATTTAATGAGCCACATACTACAAGATGTGGTACAATATATTGTTGGGAAGATGGCAGGATTTGTATATGAACATAGAACAATACACTGACAGTTTGATAAGCACGTTTTGTGATCTTGGGGTTAAAAAGGCAGATATTCTTTATATATCCTCCGATGTTACCCTGCTCACACTGGATGCATTGAGAAAATGCGGGCTTAAAGGGAAAAAGGATATAGATGAGTTCTACTCGGTTCTGATAAACAGTATGCAGAAGATGGTCGGGGATGAAGGAACACTGATGTTCCCGGTATTCACATGGAGTTTTTGCAGAAATATTCCCTATGATGAGAAAAAAACACAGGGTGAGGTCGGAGCACTCGGAAACTGGGTGTTGAACAACAGAAAAGACTTTAGACGTACAAAACATCCCTTGTATTCATTTATGGTATGGGGCAGGGATGCGGACAAACTCGTGGACATGAACAACAGAACAGCCTGGGGAAAGGATTCTCCCTTTGCATATCTTCATGCCATGCATGCAAAGAATCTGATAATAAATGTTTCTTTAAGCGGCAGCTTCACATTCCTTCACTATGTGGAAGAGACGATAGGAGTACCTCACAGATATTATAAGGATTTCCACGGACAGTATCTGGATGCGGCAGGTAATGTAAAGGAAAGAACCTATACGATGTTTGTCAGGGATCTGGATATAGAATCCAAACAGGTGACACCGGATGACTGTCTTGTTGATGCGCAGGTTGCAAAAAAAGGAACCTTTGGAAATATAAACCTTCAGCTTGTGGATCTTTTTGGAGCGTTTCCGGTGATAGAGGAAAATTTAAGATACCATAACGGTGACAACTGGTATGATTTTATGGGATATAAGCTGGACTGGGACAAGGGACAGACGCATCCTGACGAGACAGACATGCTTTTTGATAAATGATCTTTGATACGGAGAATACACATGAAAGAAGAGATAACAGCATTTATACAGGAGATCAATGAATACGAGGACTTTGAGGATGATACGGATCTGTTTGAGAACGGTATTCTGGATTCGTTAACATTAGTCCTTCTGATAAATAATATTGAGGAGAGACTGGGAGTGTTCATACCTGAGGAGGTTGTTACACTGGAGAATTTTGCAACAGTTAGCAAGATAGCAGGCATGGTCAGCTCTCTTAAGGGTGAATGATATGATCACTAATGTTTTTCAGTATCTTGAGGCCAGTGCTGACAGATATCCCGATAAGATCGCATTTGCGGATTCTGAGAAGTCTGTTTCTTTTGGGGAATTGAGAGAAAAGGCATATGCAATAGCAGACAGCATATATGAAAAATGCGGTGAGATAAAAAATGAGCCTGTCGGGGTGTATATGTACAAGGGTGTCGACTGTCTCATCGCTTTTATGGGTATCGTATGCAGCGGAAATTTCTATTCACCGATCGACCGTCATTCCCCGAAGGCGCGTATAGACAGGATAGTTGATACACTCTCACCCAAGGCCATACTGTGCAATGATGAGCCTTTTGAGGGTAAAGAGAGTATATGTATAGACATTAATAAGACTGAACGTTTTGATCGCGGATACAGATACTATAACGATAACATCGATACAGATCCTCTGTACGTTCTTTTTACCTCGGGTTCAACAGGGCAGCCCAAGGGCGTAACGATCAGTCACAGGGGTGTCATCGATTATGCCGAATGGCTTTATGATACATTTGCATTTGATGAGACTACGGTATTTGGAAACCAGGCACCGTTTTATTTTGATAATTCGATACTTGATATATATTCCACACTCAGGAATGCATCTACAACTTATATAATCCCTGAAAGATCTTTCACATTTCACAAAGATCTGTTCGCCTTTCTTAAGGATAATAAGATCAATACGATATTCTGGGTGCCGTCTGCTCTGGTGTCTGTAGCTAACAGCGGCATACTGGACAGAGAGGAAGTGCCGAAACTTGATAAGATCCTCTTTTGCGGAGAGGTTATGCCAAACAAACAGTTGAATGTATGGAGAAGACATTACAAGGATGCGCTCTTTGCAAATCTTTACGGTCCGACTGAGATAACGGATGTATGCACATATTTCATAGTCGACAGGGAGTTTGCGGATGATGAGCCACTGCCCATAGGCTTTGCATGTAAGAATACCGACATCATCGTGTTAAATGACAAGGATGAGAAGGTCACAGCGCCAAAGGAGAAGGGCGAGTTATGTGTAAGAGGCACATGCCTTTCGATGGGATATTTCAAGGATTATGAGAAGACTGATAAGGCTTTTGTGCAGAATCCTTTAAACAAGTTCTATCATGAGATGATTTACCGTACCGGCGATATAGTTGAATATAATGAACACGGCGAGCTTATGTATCTGTCAAGAAAGGATTTCCAGATAAAACATCAGGGACACAGGATCGAACTTGGTGAGATCGATACTGCCGGAGGGTCGATCGAGGGTGTGAACACCTGCTGTGCTCTGTATGACGATGTTAACAAACATATAGTGTTTTTCTATGTTTCGGATACAGATATAACGGACAAGGGCGTATACAGGGAATTGAAAAACAGGGTCCCTGGATATATGCTTCCGTCTAAGATCAACAGACTTGAAAAGATGCCGCTTAATATCAACGGTAAGATTGACAGAGTATATCTGAAAGAGCTGATGAAGGGGTAGTTTGATATGATTGACATGAGCGGTGCCGGAAAGAGAATGTATGAGTTTGCATCCCGTATCTTTCCGTATAACAGGAGTATAACCGGAGAGGGCGTAAGACAGACTCTTAAAGACATCTCCGATCACATATCGATATCGGACACCAAGCTTACGGTTTACGAAGTACCTTCCGGAACACAGGTGTTTGACTGGACCGTACCCAGGGAGTGGGCAATAAGAAAAGCATATATCGAGGATGAGAACGGTGAGCACGTTATAGACATGAAGGATACGAATCTTCATGTTCTGGGATATTCGACACCTGTTGACAGATGGGTTGATCTGGAGGAACTCAAAAAACATGTATATGTTGAGGAAGACCAGCCTGATCTGATACCGTATGTGACCTCATATTATAAGGAGCGTTATGGCTTCTGCATGAGCAAGAATATGCTGGATTCGCTAAAACCCGGCAGATATCACATGTATATAGACAGTGAGCTGTTTGACGGAGTATTAAATTATGCTGAGGCGATAATACCCGGAGATACGGATGAAGAGATAATGTTTTCCACATATTTCTGCCATCCCTCGATGGCTGATAATGAGTGTTCGGGTCCTTCGCTGGCAGCGGAACTGATAAATACGATAGCGGCCATGCCCAAAAGAAAATACACGTACAGATTTGTGTTTGTCCCTGAAACCATAGGCTCCATCACTTATTTGAGTCAGGGCGATCATGTTGAGTATCTTAAGAAGCATCTTAAAGCGGGATTTGTACTATCCTGCGTTGGTGATGACAATCATTATTCGATGATACATACAAGGTATTCCGATACACTGGCAGACAGAGTTCTTTTAAACGTGCTTAAGTACAAAGAGAATTTCATTGAGTATGATTTTAAAAAGAGGGGTTCTGATGAGAGACAGTACAATGCACCGGGAGTCGATCTTCCCGTTGTATGTTTCTGCAGATCCAAGTTTGGAGAGTTCCCGGAGTATCATACATCTGCTGACGATATGTCCTTTGTGTCACCCGAAGGTTTCCAGGGAGCCTTTGACACAATGATGGAAGTTGTGAATATCCTGGAAAAGAATGCGCGTTACAGGATGAAGGTCTTGTGCGAACCCCAGCTGGGCAAAAGGGGGCTGTACTCTGATATAAGCAGAAAAGGGATATATGATACGATACTGATCCAGCGTGATGTTATATCATACTGCGACGGAAAGAACGATCTTTTGGATCTTAGCGAACGCATAGGTGTAGATGTGCCTGAGATAATAGAGATAATCGACAGGCTGAAAGAACACGATCTGGTCGAAGAAGTATAAGATTTTATCGGAAGCATAAACGAAGATATGGATAAAGAAAAAAGAAACCTAAAACTCAGCATAATAGTACCCGTTTATAACATGGCATCAGATAACAAGCTGACATATTGCCTTGATTCTCTTGTTGCTCAGAATCTGAGCGATTATGAGATCATTGCTGTTGATGATGCATCCACTGATTCTTCGTTTGAGATAATGAAGGATTATCAGGACAGATATCCTGATATATTCAAAGCGATACACAGTGATGTGAATAAGCATCAGGGCGGAGCGAAGAATATCGGGATAAAGCAGGCTAAGGGTGAGTGGATCGGATTCATTGATGCGGATGACTGGATTGATCCAAACATGTATAAAAAGCTGATAGAAAAAGCTGAAGAGACTGGTGCTGAAGTGGTCGGATGCGACTATGTACTTGTTAATGAGCACACATATGAAGTTAACGGACCGGTGGAAGCCAACAGCAGGGATGATCAGGTGGGTGTTCTTGACCATGACAAAAAGTGCAGCCTCATTTTGGATGGCGGCAGTCTGTGTGTGAAGATCTTTAAGAGACAGGCCATACTGGATAACAGCCTCTGGTTTCCTGAGGATATCTTTTATGAAGACAATGCCATGAGTGACGGATATCTTTTGACGGCTGCAAGGTTCGAGTACATAAAAGAGCCGCTGTATTATTATTATCAGCATGATACTTCGACTGTGCATTCCTTCTCTGAGAGAAGATGCGAGGACAGGATGGTTTCAGGCAGGATAATGATCGATGAGGCCAAAAGACTGGGATTTTACGATGAGTTTTTGACTGAACTTGAATTTAAGTTTACACAGCTTTTTTATATCAACACGCTGTTTACGTATATGCCGTGTGTGAAGCCTGCGAGGATCGGATTTGTAAAGAATCTGAGTAAAGAGATGCATGAGTGTTTTCCGGATTTCCAGGATAATGCCTACTATCAAAAAAGAGTGAACGCTGAAGAGAAAAAACTGATCTCAATGGCGCAGAGATCGACACTTTTGTTTTATGTGTATTACAGACTGCTCTGGGGATACAGGAATCTTAAAAAGCGGTCAAAAAACAAATAAACGGAAAGAGAAAGTTGTAAGGCGGTGAGAAACACATGAAGGACAGGATATATGTGTGTCACACATTTTATCACGTGTATATCACGGTGATAAAGGAACTTAATCTGCCGATCAAAGACAGAAACAAAGCAACTCTTTTGCTGAGCACGATGTCAAATGATTTCGGTTCCATGAAAGAAAGAGCGGAAAAATGCGGACTGTTTGAAGCAGTATACATGTTTGATGAGATAAAGGATACCCGGTTGCCCGATGTGATGGCAGATCACAAGGATAACGGAAATATCATCCTGAATCTGTATCACAGGATAAAATACACCAGAAAACTCGGAAAAGCTCAGGAAGCTAATGTCCCTGTGGATTTTAAACAGTATAAGGATATATATGTGTTCTGTGATTCCGATCCGATAGGGTATTATCTGAACTATAAGCATATATACTATCATGCGATCGAGGACGGACTTGATACTGTAGTTTATTGTGATGATGCAAGATTCGGAAACAGGGGACATTTTAAGATAAAGGCATTTATGGCAAAACACGGTCTTATCTTTATCGAAAACGGTTATTCAAAGTACTGTATCGATATGGAAGTGAATGATGTCTCTGCCATAAAGTACAAAAATGACGCATATATAGAAGTGCCACGCAAAAAACTCATAGAGAATGTGTCAAAAGAAGATATTCATTTACTCATCGAACTTTTCATGGATGATCCGCAAAGCCTTATCAGACAGATGAAAGAGGCTCCGGTAGATAAAAAGAAGGTCATGATCCTGTCAGATCCGGTATGTGACCTTGAAACGCGTAAACACATTATGCGTGATATAATAGAAAAGTATGGAAAAAACGCCACTGTATTTATAAAACCCCATCCAAGGGATGCTCTGGATTACACTACAGAAGACTTTTCTGACTGTATCGTGATAAAGGGTCGTTTTCCCATGGAGATGATGAATTATCTTGATGAGTTCCATATGGATACCGTGGTATCGATACTTACAGTGGTGGATGAGATAGAGTTTGCCGATGAGAGGATCAAACTCGGAAATGATTTCATGGATATCTATGAGGATCCGAAGCTTCATAGGCAGAACGAACAGATTTGAAAAAGTTGCAGGTAACTAATGAGTAATCCGGATGTTCAGACCAACAAAATAAAGTTAAGACAGTCTAATTTTGAACTGCTCAGGATCGTATCCATGTGTATGATCATAGCCATGCATTACATGACCAAGGGCATGCGAATACCGAAATTGTCTGTTGATCACAGTCTGCATAACATATTCTTCTGGGTGATATATGCATTCTGTCTTTCTTCGGTCAATGCGTATGTCTTCATCAGCGGTTATTTTTCGATAGATTCTAAATGGAATATCGGAAAACTCATCAGACTGTGGGCTGAGGTTTTGGTCTATTCCATTTGTGTTCCGCTTGTCATGTCAGCATTCGGAATATTTGATCTTGCAGGTAAGGACCTGTCGGTAAAACAGCAGATATTCTTACCGGTGAGTTATGAGCATTACTGGTTTGCGACAGCATATATAATGCTCTTTATCGTATCTCCGATCCTTAATGCCGCGATCCAAAAACTTGATAAAAAGGTTTTTAAGATGGTGCTTATAACACTTGTTGCGGTATTTTGCGGATTCAAATCCGTAAATCCTTACCTTATCCCCTGGGATAAATACGGAAATGACGTTATGTGGTTCATAGCGTTATATGTTACTGCGGGATATATAAGACTGTATGGCGTACCGTTTATCAAGACCAAAGATCCAAAGAAGATAAAAACTTACGGGTTTGCAGCTTATGTGATCTTCAGTCTGGCTACGTTCATGATAGCTTTTGCGTATTCGTTCATCGTTATGAATACCGGCAAGCTGGAGTACAGCATGGACATGACATACTGCTATAACTATATAACCATATATATAGCCAGCATCGGGCTCTTCGTGGCATTCGCAAATATGGATACCAAAGGAAGAGATTTGTTAAACAGGATAGCGGCATGCACATTCGGGGTATATCTTTTGCATGATAACATTGCGTTAAGAGAACTGTGGCAGAAGGTATTGGGTATAGAATGTGCAGCTGGAAAATGGTGGCAGATCTTTCACATGCTGGTCTGCATAGTTATCGTGTTTGTTATAGGAGTATTGATCGATTGTATCAGGAACGGGATTTTTAAGGCTTTTAACAAACCTGTTAAAAAGGACCGCTGATATATGGTATGATGTAAGAGAGTATGAATACTGAGATCATTCATATAGATGAAGAGAATATAGATACAGGCCTGATTGAAAAAGCCGGAGATATCATTAAACGTGGAGGTCTTGTCGCATTTCCCACAGAGACTGTATATGGACTTGGAGGGGATGCCCTAAATCCCGATTCCAGCAGAAAGATATATTCGGCAAAGGGAAGACCGAGCGATAATCCGCTGATTGTGCATATAGCGGATCTAAAGGACATGGACTTAATAGTCAGAGAGGTCAGTAAAGAGGCAAAGATTTTGGCAGACAGATTCTGGCCGGGTCCCCTTACCATGATACTTAAAAAATCTGACAGGGTTCCTTATGAGACAACAGGCGGACTTGATACTGTGGCGATACGTATGCCTGTTCATAAGACGGCAGCTGCATTTATAAAGGCAAGCGGCGGATATGTGGCGGCTCCAAGTGCAAATCTTTCGGGAAAACCCAGCCCGACAGCCGCAAAGTATGTCATTCAGGATATGGATGGCAGGATAGATATGATCATTGACGGATCCGATGCAGGCATTGGACTGGAATCGACGATCGTTGATCTTTCCGGTGATACACCTGTGCTGTTAAGACCGGGATATATAACTATCGAGCAGTTAAGAGAAGCACTCGGTACTGTTGATATAGATAAGACGATCCTCGACGGGGACTGTAAGGAAAGACCGAAGGCTCCCGGCATGAAATATAAGCATTATGCTCCAAAGGGTGATCTTAAGATAGTTTCCGGCACACAGGAGAATGTTATAGATAAGATCAACTCTCTTACCACAGAGGCTGAAACACAGGGCAAAAACACCTGTGTCATAGCGACAGAGGAAACATGTAAGAGTTATAAATGTGCACATGTAAAGAGTATCGGCAGCAGGCATGATGAAGAGACCATAGCACACAGACTCTATACGATACTCAGGGAGTGTGATGACGAGGATATGGAGGTCATCTATTCCGAGAGTTTTGATACGAGCGGAATGGGACAGGCAATAATGAACCGACTGCTTAAGGCAGCAGGTCATCAGATAATAGAAGTTTGATTGGAGGTTAGATATGATAGCGATTGGAAGCGATCACGGCGGATATGATCTAAAAATGTCCGTTATCAAACATTTGGAGGAGAGAGGTATAGACTGCAAGGATTATGGATGCTACGATAAGAGCTCATGTGATTATCCGGTGTTCGGTCATGCGGTTGCAGAGGCAGTGGCAGACGGAAGCTGTGAAAAAGGCATAGTTATCTGTACGACCGGTATAGGAATATCAATAACTGCAAACAAGACAAAGGGTATAAGATGTGCTCTTTGCAGTGAACCGCTGTCAGCCAAGATGACAAGACTTCATAACAATGCAAATGTTCTTGCGATGGGAGCAGCTCTCATAGGTCCCATGCTTGCAAATGAGATAGTGGATGTATTTCTCGATACGGAGTTTTCCGGAGAAGAAAGACACCAGAGAAGAATAGATCTTATAGAAAACGCATAACAAAAAGGAGGGGTATAACAATGGCAAAATTAGTAATCATGGATCATCCGCTCATTCAGCACAAGATTGGATATATCAGAAGGCTGGATACAGGCACAAAGGATTTCAGACAGACTATATCTGAGATCGCAATGCTTATCTGCTATGAGGCAACAAGAGACCTCGAACTCGAGGAGGTTGAGATCGAGACACCCATATGCAAGACCACAGTAAAGGAACTCAAGGGCAAGAAGATGGCAATAGTACCGATCTTAAGAGCTGGTCTGGGTATGGTTGACGGTATGCTTTCTCTGATCCCTGCAGCAAAGATCGGACATATCGGTCTTTACAGAGATCCCGAGACACATCTTCCGATAGAGTATTACTGTAAGCTTCCGGCTGACTGTAATGAGAGAGAAGTATTTGTTGTAGATCCCATGCTGGCTACAGGCGGATCTGCTGCTGCAGCTATCCAGATGCTTAAGGACAAGGGCTGCAAGAAGATACACTTTATGTGCATAATCGCTGCACCCGAAGGAATAGAAGCAATGCAGAAGGCACATCCGGACGTTGACATCTATGTCGGAGCAAAGGATGAGAAACTCAATTCCAATGCATATATAGTTCCCGGACTTGGAGATGCAGGTGACAGGATTTTCGGTACAAAGTAAAGGTGATCTATGAAAAGAACAGACTATATCAAGTGGGATGAGTACTTCATGGGAGTATCCAAGCTTGCGGGCATGCGTTCCAAGGACCCCAATACACAGGTCGGAGCATGCATAGTCAGTGAGGATAACAAGATACTTTCCATGGGTTATAACGGATTCCCTAACGGATGCTCCGATGAGGAATTTCCGTGGGAAAGAGACGGCGATGTGCTTGAGACCAAGTACGCATATGTTACGCACAGTGAGCTTAATGCGATCCTTAATTACAGAGGAGGTAACGGCTCTCTTCAGGGTGCAAAACTGTATGTATCTCTTTTCCCCTGTAATGAGTGTGCAAAGGCTATAATCCAGAGCGGCATAAAGACAGTAATTTATGACAGCGATAAATATGCGGGAACTCCGGGAAACATAGCCTCAAAAAGGATGTTTGATGCTGCGGGCGTGAAATATGTTAAATATGAGCACAGCGGCAGAACACTGACCATAGATGTCTGAAGACAGGTAATAAGTCAAAGGAAATCATATATTGATGATCAGAAAAAAAGGTCTGAAGGCTGTAGCGGTTTTGCTGATAATAACGATGTATTTCTCCATGATGCCGTCGTTTGATTCCTATGCGGAAACGACACAGGAGAAATTGGATAAAGCCAAGCAGCAGCATGAAGAGACCAAAAAGAATCTAAACGAAACAAAAGAGAATATAAATGATCTGAACGATGTGAAGCATTCTCTTCAGGGCGAGCTTGCACAGCTTAATGATCAGTTGGAGGAAGTCTCAAACAATCTGGCTGATCTTGAAGACAAAATTGAAGACAAGCAGGAAGAGATCGAGCAGACGCAGGCTGATCTGGAGGTCGCAAAACAAAAAGAAGCCGAGCAGTATGCTGCCATGAAGAAGCGTATCCAGTTCATGTATGAGAAGCAGGATTTCATGTTTACGGAAATGATCTTCTCCGCAAAGAATTTTGCTGATCTTTTGAACAAGAACGATTACATCGAGAGCCTGTCCTCATATGATAAGAAGATGAAGGATGAACTTGAGCAGACAAGGATCAATGTTGAAGAGACAGAAGCAAGGCTCCAATCGGAAAAAGAAGAACTTGATAAGCTCCATGAGGAGGTCGTGGCCGAACAGGAAAAAGTGACAGGATATGTCAACGCCACGGCATCCAGCATAAAGAGTTATTCGGGACAGATCAAAGATGCTGAGGCGGTTGCAGCAGCCTACGAGGCGCAGTCGGCCGCGGAAGAAGCTGATATCGAAGCACTTAAAAAACAGCTGGAAGAAGAGATAAGGCTCTCAAAACTGGCGGCTCAGTCCAAGTGGCGAGACATCTCGGAAGTGAACTTCGATGAAGGAGACAGATACCTTCTTGCAAACCTTATCTACTGTGAGGCCGGAAACCAGCCTTATGAAGGTCAGGTGGCTGTAGGCGCTGTTGTAATAAACAGAGTGCTCTCGTCGGTTTATCCGGATACGGTCGTAGGCGTTATATATCAGAACAGACAGTTTTCGCCTGTTGCAAGCGGAAGACTTGCACTCGCACTTGCTGAGGACAGAGCAACGCAGGCCTGTTACAACGCAGCGGATGCCGCGATGGGCGGTCAGACGAATGTAGGTACCTGTGTGTATTTCAGGACTCCGATAGAGGGACTCAGCGGAATACAGATCGGCGGACACATATTCTATTGATACAAAAATACTCCCCCAAGGGAAAAGGCCATCCGTACACGAATGGCCTCTAAAGGGGGAGTATATTTCTTGTTACGTCGATTGAGACGTTTACAATACCAAATGAAAAGATGATTATCCGTTCACCTTGTATCGTAATAATATCACTCGATGTGTAACAGTACTGTAACACATTAGGAAATTTTACTCATCAATATATCTGTCAGTGTACTAAAGTTACCGTCCTGGATCAGTTTGATCAGTGCGCCAAGCTGTTTTACACTTATAAAAAACTGCTGTTCATTAATGAGCAGCTTTTCTTTTGCCTCGCAAAGCTCATCTATATCTATGACATTCATCTTACCGTCGGGTTTTACGATGACATCCGCTAAAAGATCTACAACGGTAAGCGTGTTCTGTGCTCTGTCCCACAGATACGTGACTATATCGCAGTACCAGTATACGAGTGAATCGTCCTCAGCAAGGAATTTGCTGACCTTATATCCGTCTTTCAAAAAATAACAGGAATAGCCGTGATGAAAATCCTTTCGGGGTTTAAGAGTATTCCACTTGGTGACGATGATATCATCATCCATGTACAGGATGATGTCATCCTTTAGAGGAATACACTCCTCGGGAATTAGACGTTTACGGTAGAGAACAGGATATGCCATGATTATACCTCCCCGGATCTTAGCACATAATATTCAGAAAACAGTCTTTGAATAGTTAAATATTATATACAATAGTACTATCTGCGGACTTATAAGTCAACCATGGCTAACCCGAATTTCGAATGTTCAAAACCGTCATAATTCCTTTACACCATATTCGCAATATTGTATAATATATCTAATTGTGTGAAGGGCTCATAACGTGGATAAACGTAATAATTTCAAAATATTAACATTTGTTACACAGTTTGCGGTAAATATGTTAGTACCGATATGTATGTGCTCATTTGCAGGCTATTATATCGACAGATATTTTGGCACCCAGATATGGTTTATCATTCTTTTCTTCGTCGGAGCCATTGCAGGAGGAAGGAATGTCTATATTCTGGCAAAGAAGGCGTATGGCAGCAAAGAGGATTCCGATCAATGAGCAAAGAAGCATTTGATGCACGCGATACACTTAAGGAATTACTGATCGGGATACTTGTCTTTGGTATCGTATCTCAGCTTGCCGGCATGTTTTTTGTTGACAGCATGTTGAAATACACAGCCGGTTTGTGGATCGGGATACTGCTGGCAATGGCCTGTGCCTGGCATATGTGGTGGAGTTTGAACAGAAACCTGCAGCTGAATGCTGATAACGAGGGTGGCGCGAGAACATATGCCATAAAGCAGAATCTGATAAGATACGCTGTAATACTTTTGGTGTTTGCAGGTGTTTGCGTTACCGGTTTTGCATATCCGTTGGCGGCATTTCTCGGGATCATGGGTCTTAAAGCCGGAGCATACATGCAGCCTTTCGTAAAAAAATTACTAGATAAAAGAAAAAAATAAGGAGGTAAACATATGGACATGGGAATACTGTTGTCCGCTGACAATGAAGTTGACTTTATGATACATGGTATCTTCCAGTACAACTTCTTTGGTCATCCCGTATGGATAACGACTACTCATGTATGTTGCCTTATAGTACTCCTTTCTCTTATGCTTTTCGGTTTCCTGGCAGGCAGGAAGATGAAGCATGCGGAAGAGGTACCTGAGGGTTTTCAGAATTTCGTTGAACTGGTCGTGGAACTGCTCGATGGTATGGTCGACGGCACGATGGGTAAGAACGGAGTCAAGTTCAGAAACTACATAGGCACCATATTTATTTTCATACTGGTCAGCAATCTCTCGGGTCTGCTTGGACTCAGACCGCCGACCGCCGATTACGGTACGACGTTACCGCTGGGTATCATGACATTTACACTGATATTCTTCAATAAACTGAAGTATCAGAAGGTATCCGGATTCATTAAGGGTCTGTGTGATCCGTGGGTATTCTGGGCACCGATCAATGTCATAGGTGATATAGCGGTTCCGATATCGATTTCACTGCGTCTGTTCGCCAACATACTTTCCGGAACGGTAATGATGGCTCTCATATACGGACTGTTGAGCAAGATCGCTATCATATGGCCCGCGGCATTACATGTATACTTCGATATGTTCTCTGGTGCGATACAGACATATGTATTCTGTATGCTGACCATGACATATATCTCGGATGCAATGACGACCGAGTAACTTAAAGCTGTGAATAATACAACTTCAACATATACGATTTAGGAGGAAAACGTAATGGATTTTAACACAAACTTTATCTTAGGATGTTCAGCAATCGGAGCAGGACTTGCAGTTATCGCAGGTATCGGACCCGGTGTAGGTCAGGGTATCGCAGCCGGTTATGCAGCTAACGCTGTAGGAAGAAATCCCGGTGCAAAGTCTGATATCACAGGAACCATGCTTTTGGGACAGGCTGTTGCAGAGACAACTGGTCTTTACGGTCTTCTTATTGCCATGATCCTTATCTTCGTTAAACCGCTGGCAAAATAAGCCTTTTATCAGTTGATATTTTAAGAAAGGAGGCTTATAAGAGTTGAGCGAATTTGGAAGAGTCGGATTTATGCTGCTTAGCACTGAGATGGAGCCAAGACTTTTTGATCTTGATTTTCAGCTCCTTGCAGATGCGGTACTGACACTTATTGCAGTCATTGCTCTGTTCTTTTTCCTGTCATATTTTCTTTTCAATCCTGCAAGGGAATTCATGAACAAGAGAAAAGACAAGATAAAGAGCGAACTTGAAGAGGCAAAGAAGAGTCAGGAAGAAGCTGCAGCATTAAAGGCAGAATACGAAGACAAACTTAAGAACGTCGATAAAGAAGCGGAAGGAATCTTAAGCGCAGCACGCAAGAAGGCTATGGATAATGAAGCTTCTATAGTTGCGAAGGCTAAAGAAGAAGCACATGCGATCGTTGAAAGAGCAGGTGTTGAGGCTGAGCAGGAGAAGCTTCGCGTTAAAGATGATGTTAAGAAAGAGATGATAGATGTTGCAGCCGCTGTTGCAAAAAAAGCAGTTGGAAACAGCATGGATATCTCTGTTCAGGAACGTCTTGTTGACGAGACATTGAAAGAAATAGGTGAAGGCACATGGCTAAGCTGATTTCCAAAACTTATGGCGATGCGCTTTTGGAGATAGCTGTTGAGGAAAAGAAGATTGATGTTTTAGCACAGGAGGTATCGGCAGTAGTCGATATCCTTCACGACAATCCCGATTTCGGGAAGCTTATGAACAATCCGCGTGTTGCCGTGGATGGTAAGCTGGATGTCATGAACAACGTGTTCAAAGGACGTATCAGTGAAGAACTGATGGGATTTTTCTCAATGGTCATCGGCAAGGGCAGATATGACCATATAGATGAGATACTTACGTATTTTCTGGATGAAGTCAAAAAGATCAAGGGCATAGGTGTTGCATATGTTACAACCCCGATCGAGCTTACCGACATTCAGAAGAAGAATATTGAGAAGAGATTGCTGGAGACAACAGGTTTTAAGGAAATGGAGATGCATTACGACCTGGACGGATCCCTTATCGGAGGAATGCAGATCAGAATAGGCGATCGCGTTGTGGACAGCAGTATTCATACCAAGATTACGAAAATGCAGCAGGATATGATGAAAGTCATGGTTTAGCTGTGATTTAGAAAGGAACAGATCCATGAATTTAAGACCAGAAGAGATAAGTTCAGTCATAAAGGATCAGATCAAGAGATATGCGGGTGAACTGGAAGTATCGGATGTCGGTACTGTAATCCAGGTCGCAGACGGTATTGCCAGAGTCCATGGACTTGAGAAAGCCATGCAGGGTGAGTTGCTCGAGTTCCCGGGTGAGGTATTCGGAATGGTACTTAACCTGGAAGAGGACAATGTCGGTGTCGTTCTTCTTGGAAACAGCAAGAACATCAACGAAGGTGATATCGTTAAGACAACAGGAAGAGTTGTTGAGGTACCCGTAGGCGATGCACTTCTTGGAAGAGTTGTTAATTCGCTTGGACAGCCTATCGATGGAAAAGGCCCGATCCAGACTGAGAAATTCAGACAGATAGAAAGAGTTGCTTCAGGTGTTATCACACGTAAATCAGTTGATACACCTCTTCAGACAGGTATCAAGGCTATCGACTCAATGGTTCCTATCGGAAGAGGACAGAGAGAGCTTATCATAGGCGACAGACAGACAGGTAAGACTGCTATCGCTATCGATACTATAATCAACCAGAAGGGACAGAATGTTAAGTGTATATATGTTGCCATCGGTCAGAAGGCTTCTACCGTTGCCAGCATAGTAAAGACACTCGAAGAGTACGGCGCAATGGCATATACTACTGTCGTTGCTTCAACAGCAAGTGAACTTGCTCCTTTGCAGTACATAGCACCATATTCAGGATGTGCTATAGGTGAGGAGTGGATGGAGAACGGAGAAGACGTTCTTGTTATCTATGATGACTTAAGTAAGCATGCTACCGCATACCGTACACTCTCATTGCTGCTCAAGAGACCTCCGGGACGTGAGGCATATCCCGGTGATGTATTCTATCTTCACAGCAGACTGCTCGAGCGTGCAGCCCGTATGAATGAGGAATACGGCGGCGGATCTCTTACAGCGCTTCCTATAATCGAGACACAGGCAGGAGACGTTTCTGCTTACATACCGACCAATGTTATCTCTATCACAGACGGTCAGATATATCTTGAAACAGAGATGTTCAATTCCGGATTCAGACCGGCTGTTAATGCAGGTCTTTCGGTTTCACGAGTAGGTGGTGCAGCTCAGATCAAGGCTATGAAAAAGATCTCTGCTCCTATCCGTGTAGAACTTGCTCAGTACAGAGAACTTGCTGCATTTGCTCAGTTTGGTTCAGAACTTGATGATGATACAAAAGAAAAGCTTGCTCAGGGTGAAAGAATTAAAGAGATCTTAAAGCAGCCTCAGTACAAGCCCATGCCTGTACAGTATCAGGTAATCATCATATATGCTGCGACAAACAAGTATCTTCTTGATATCAAGGTTTCTGATATCACAAGATTTGAGAGCGAACTGTTCGAGTTTATAGATACAAAGTATCCCGAGATACCTGCTTCAATAGCTAAGGAGAAGGTTATCACGGAAGAAAACGAAGAGACACTTAAGAAAGCTATTACGGAATTCAAGGAACAGTTTTCATAGAAAGTAGGTGATTTTTATGGCCTCTATGCGCGACATAAAGAGACGTAAAGGCAGTATACAAAGTACACAGCAGATCACCAAAGCCATGAAACTGGTTTCGACGGTTAAGCTGCAGAGAACCAAGCAGCGTGCCCTCAATTCCAAAGCTTACTTCAGTTATATGTACAATACGGTTCAGTCCATCCTTTCAAAGGCAGGGACCATCAATCACAGTTATGTGACAGGAAATGATTCGACCAACAAAGCGGTCATCGTTATTTCTGGTAACAGAGGACTGGCAGGAGGATATAATTCCAACATAGTCAAGCTCATTACCAAGGGCGATCTTGCTGATGACGAACTGATAATGTACACGATAGGTAAGAAATGTAGGGAAGCATTCAACAGATACGGTTATGTACTGGCAGACGATTATTCGTATATGATCGAGGCACCGGATTACGTTGATGCGATGAGACTCAGCGCAGTGCTTCTCAATCAGTACCGTAAAGGCGAGATTGGTGAGATATATCTTGCATTTACCGCATTTAAGAACACCGTGTCACATGAGCCCACACTGCTTAAGCTTCTTCCTGTTGATCAGAGCGATGTATCGATCGAAACGGATGACAAAGCTGATGTTCCAATGAACTTTGAACCGGCAGAAGAGGAAGCACTTGAGCTTATCATACCCAAGTATGTTGCGAGCATCATACATGGAGCGATGATAGAATCAGTGGCAAGTGAGAACGGAGCCCGTATGCAGGCAATGGATTCTGCAACATCAAATGCGGAAGAGATGATAGACAAGCTCACACTGCAGTATAACAGAGCAAGACAGGGCTCTATCACACAGGAGCTTACGGAGATCATAGCGGGTGCTCAGGCGATATCATAACGTTAGGACCTGCATATCAAATATTTTAAAGATACAGAAAGGAAACTAAAATGGCAGAGACAGGAAAGATCACTCAGATTATCGGTGCCGTTCTAGATATCAAATTTGCTTCAGGAAATCTCCCGGAGATCAATGAGGCTATAAAGATTCAGAGAAACGGTGGCGGAACTCTGGTAGTGGAAGTATCGCAGCATTTGGGTGACGATACGGTCAGATGTATTGCCATGGGACCGACAGACGGATTGGTAAGAGGCATGGATGCTGAGGCAACAGGCGCTCCTATCACGGTTCCTGTAGGTGAGAATACACTGGGAAGAATATTCAATGTACTTGGTGAGCCTATAGATAACAAGCCGGCACCTGAGGTTACGACATTCGAGCCTATACACAGACCTGCACCTTCATTCAGTGAGCAGGCTACAGAGGCAGAGATCCTCGAGACCGGTATCAAGGTTGTCGATCTGTTATGTCCTTATCAGAAGGGTGGTAAGATCGGACTTTTCGGAGGAGCCGGTGTTGGTAAGACTGTTCTTATTCAGGAGCTTATCAGAAACATTGCAACAGAGCACGGCGGATATTCCGTATTCACAGGTGTAGGAGAGCGTACAAGAGAAGGTAACGACCTCTACTACGAAATGAAAGAATCCGGAGTTATAGATAAAACAACAATGGTATTCGGTCAGATGAACGAGCCCCCGGGAGCACGTATGAGAGTAGGTCTTACAGGACTTACGATGGCTGAGTATTTCCGTGACAAGGGTGGAAAGGACGTACTTCTTTTCATTGACAACATTTTCAGATTCACACAGGCAGGTTCAGAGGTTTCAGCGCTTCTCGGACGTATGCCTTCAGCCGTTGGTTATCAGCCTACACTGCAGACAGAGATGGGTGCTCTTCAGGAGCGTATCACATCAACAAAGAACGGTTCTATCACATCCGTTCAGGCTGTATATGTACCTGCCGATGACCTTACAGACCCTGCTCCGGCTACAACATTTGCTCACCTGGATGCAACGACCGTTCTTAGCCGTTCAATAGTTGAGCTTGGTATTTATCCTGCAGTAGATCCGCTTGAGTCTACATCACGTATTCTCGATCCCAGAATTGTGGGTGAGGATCATTACAAGGTTGCACGTGGAGTTCAGGAGATACTTCAGAAGTATAAGGAACTTCAGGATATCATTGCTATCCTTGGTATGGATGAGCTTTCAGAAGAAGACAAGCTCGTTGTATCAAGAGCAAGAAAGGTTCAGAGATTCCTTTCACAGCCTTTCTTCGTTGCAGGTCAGTTTACAGGTCTGGAAGGAAAGTATGTGCCTATAGCTGAGACAATAAGAGGCTTCAAGGAGATAATCGAAGGTCTGCATGATGATGTGCCTGAGAGTTACTTCTTAAATGCCGGAAGTATAGATGATGTTCTTGCTCGCGTAAAGTAGGGGGATCATTATGGCAGAGGAAAACAAGAATTTTGAACTGAAGATCATCACTCCTGACAGAACCTTCTTTGAGGGACAGGTAAGCATGGTTGAGTTCAATACAACCGAGGGCCGGATAGGTGTCTATAAGAATCACATTCCGTTGACAGTTATCATAAAGCCCGGGGTACTTACCATCACGGGAGAGCAGGTCTTAAAGGCCGCACTCCATTCCGGATTTGCCCAGATCACTCAGGACAGGATAACTATCCTGGCTGAGGTCATTGAGTGGCCCGACGAGATAGATCGTGGAAGGGCAGAGGCAGCAAAGGACAGAGCAGAAAAGCTTCTGGCAGAGCATGCTTCGACAACAGATATAGCAAGAGCAGAGACAGCACTCAGTCGAGCTGTTGCAAGAATTAACGTATTAAGGTGATCTAAAGTAAGGGCCATGTTTTTTACATGGCCCTTTATATCGCAGACAGGAAAACGATGAAGAGGATAATCATCAGGTGGTTCGTGATAATAGTTGTGTTTTTCGCAACACTGTTTGTATCAAACATTTTACTGAACCGTGGAACAACCGATATGACCGTTGAGATGCAGGAAGCGACCCTTCCTGTTATTGGCGTGCTCTACGGTGACAGGACCGTGAACAATATGCACGGTTATGTCAGCAGAATGGATGCGGGTACTCTCCGTGACGGCATATGTCCGATAGGAGAGGAACGTTCACTGTCGTTTTCTGTTAATGCATATGATACGGCAGTCAGCAGGATAAGTTATGAGGTAAGAAACCTGGACGGAACAAGACTTATTGAGGAGACTGTTGTAAGCAACTATGAGCATAAGACCGGAAGGATAGTCGGTACGATAACCCTAAAAGACCTTATAGAACGTGACAGGGAATACAATCTGGGATTCATACTCAAACTGGCTGACGGCAGGGATATATATTATTACACGAGGATCATATGCTCGGACGATGTAAGGATTAATGACAAGCTGGATTTTATCTACGATTTTAACATGAGAACATTCAGTCAGACTGAAGTCAAGAGTCTGGCTTCATATATGGAACCGAGATCTGACGAGGATAACACCTCATTTGGAAGAGTTAGCATACACAGTAATCTGAACCAGCTGGGATGGGGAAACATGCATCCCAGGATAGAGGGTGATATCAGCACGACCTTATTTGATGTAACACCAAATACCGCTTCTGTGCTTTTAGAGTATATAGTGAGCGTGAGAAATGACTCACTTATAAACTATTACCGGGTAAGTGAGTATTACAAGATACGTCAGGGAGCTGATCGCTTTTATCTGCTTTCGTATGACAGGATAATGGACGATATCTTTACCGCAGATAAGGAATCCATGGTAAACAATAAGATCGTTCTTGGTATCAACAGCGATGAAGTCAACATGATGGAGAGTGATGACGGAAATATCATCGTACTTGAAAACTGCGACAGAATATACAGCTATGATGTATCCGCAAACAAGCTGGCAACCCTGTATTCGTTCTATACAGCAGGAGACATTGATCTGAGGGATATATACAACAAGCTTAAGATAAAGATACTGTCTGTCGAAGAGAACGGAAATGTTACGTTCATGGTATACGGGTATATGAACAGAGGTGTTCATGAAGGCCAGGTGGGTGTTCTCGTGGAGTATTATAACAGCCTGTTAAATACCTTAGAGGAACAGGTTTTTGTGGAATATGACCGTTCCGCAGAGATACTGATGGCCGATGTCGACAAATTAAGTTACTTAAACAATAAAAAGGAATTATTTGTCCTTTTGGATGGAAATATAATAAAAGTCGATACCAATGATCTTTCGGTATCTGTTGTATCAGACAGTGTTTGGGAGAACACGCTTCATGTATCATTGAACGGTAGAAATGCCGTCTGGCAGGAATCCGAAAAGCCGGATGAGCCTTTAAAACTCATCGATATGGGTGACGGCTTTATAAGTGAGGTTGAAAAGAGTGATTCGGAATGCCTTAAAGCCATAGGGTTCATGAATGACGATCTGATATACGGTGTCAGTCATAAAAACGATATAATCTATAACAAACTGGGTGATATAACGTTTCTTATGGCTAAGCTGATCATAAGATCGACCTATGGTGCCGTGTTAAAGGAATATGATTTTGATGATATATATGTCGTTGAGGGAACGATAAGCGGTAACCAGATAAGCTTAAAGAGAGTTCAAAAACAGAGCGACGGAAGTTTTGTCGATACTCATGACGATCAGATAACGAATAACGAGAGTGTGGATCCGGGAAAAAACAGAGTTGTTTATGTTGCGACAGAACTCTTTGAAAAGATAGCCCAGATAGAATTAAAGAACAATATTGATTCCAAAACACTCAAATTCCTTACACCCAAGGAAGTACTGCATGACCAGGGAAAGAATGTCTCTGTTCAAAAGGGTGAGGATAAGCACAGATATTATCTGTATTACAACGGACATATAAGCAAAGTGAGTGATACTCCCGGAGATGTCATTCGTCCCGCATACGATCTGAGAGGCATAGTTGTTGATAATCGCGGAGATGAGATATATAAGCGAAGCGAGACACATGCGAGAAATCAGATCATGTCCATAAAAGAAGACAGCATGGATGAGAACAAGGACTCACTGGCGATCTGTCTTGATGTTATGTTAAAACAGAGGGGAATATCAAGAAATACAGAGTATATGCTTGCACAGGGCAGTACTCCGTATGATATACTTAATGAGAACCTGGATGGTGTGACTGTTCTTAATCTGACAGGATGTACCATGGACACCGCGATATATTATCTGAACATGGATATCCCGGTTTTAGCCATCGCTGAGGATAACAGGGCGGTTCTGCTTGTCGGATACAATGAGCAGAACATGGTATGGTATGATCCTGAACTCGGAAGCATATACAAGAAGGGAATGACGGATTCAAGGAATACATTCACATCATGCGGCAATGCATTCCTTACATATTCGATAGAAACACAGGACTAAATATTAAATTCTAATTTAATAAAGGAGGATAGATATGAGCAAAGTAAATGATTTTCTCTCTGAGGCAGGCGTGTTCTTTTTGGCAACTGTTGACGGTGATCAGCCTAAATGCAGACCGCTTGGAGCACATATGGAGATGGACGGAAAGGTGATCTTCGGAGTTGGAGATTTCAAGAATGTCTACAAACAGATGGTGGCTAATCCAAAGGTTGAGATAGTTGCATCAAAGCAGGACGGACACTGGATGCGTTATACAGGCAAGGCAGTATTTGAGACTGATGAGAAATATGCCCAGGCAATGTTGGAGGGAGCTCCTCAGTTAAAAGCAATATACAACGAGCAGACCGGTAACAAGATGATGTGCTTCCATATCGAGGATGCAACTGCTGTTGATATAATGGTAATGGGAGACGGCGAGAGCCTTCTTTAAGAAGCAAAAAAAAGGATGAGTTTTAAACTCATCCTCAGACTGTAGACAAAGTTAGTTGCGGGATTCGATTTCCGCAACTAATTTTTTGCTTTATAGGAAAGTTCTCAACAGAAAAAATAAAGAATAAAAAAATCGCCCAGATATCACTGAGCGCAAAAACCAGATGATCGATCAAAAGATGTAGAAACCTTCTTCACCAAAATCATCATCAAAATCGTCTTCAGTTAGG
>JAFZRZ010000011.1 GCA_017619635.1 Lachnospiraceae bacterium
AAGACGATTTTGATGATGATTTTGGTGAAGAAGGTTTCTACATCTTTTGATCGATCATCTGGTTTTTGCGCTCAGTGATATCTGGGCGATTTTTTTATTCTTTATTTTTTCTGTTGAGAACTTTCCTATAAAGTAAAAAAGTGGCTCCAGTCTGATACTGAAACCACTTTTTAGTCTTTTATGAAACCTTTTATCTGTTTATCCAGGTTTATTTAATTAAAGAATCTCATTATATCATTGAACATCACAAATATCATCAGGGCAAATAAGAGCACTACTCCTGCAAGCTGTACGATGCCTTCCTTGTCTGCCGGTACAGGTTTTCCTCTTATAGCTTCTATAAGAAGGAATATCAGCCTTCCTCCGTCCAGTGCCGGTATCGGCAGCATGTTCATGACTCCCAGGTTTATGCTCAAAAGCATCGCTATATTGAACATATTCATCAGAGTGGTCAAGAATCCGTAAGGCTTTGAAACCTCTTCAACGTCTCCTATGATCTTTGCCATTCCTATGGGGCCTGCTATGTCATCCTTACTGCCTTTTCCGCTAAGCAGCATTCCCAGACTCTTTACAGTTGCCACAAGCCCGTATCTTACTTCGTACAATGAGTATTTAAATAAAGAAGAATTCCTGCAATCGATATATTCCATGTAACTGGTCAGTCCCATGAGATATCTGTTCTCTTCCTCATAGAACTTAGGAACTATCACTGTTGTGTAGATCTGACCGTCTCTCTTATATGTTACTTCCATCGGTTGACCGTCTTTATTGACGAACACATCAACATATATCTCACGCCCTACATACACATGTGTTCCGTTTATCTTTACGATCTCATCTCCAACCTGTAATCCCGCCTGCGCTGCTGGATATCCATCCATAAGCTCCTGGATCACCGGTTTATCTGAACCATAAAACCATACAATCACCAGTGCGATCAGGTACGCCAGGATGAAATTGAATAACGGTCCCGCCACAACAGTGGATATCCTTGCCCAGACCGGAGCCTCTTTAAACTTTAGCGATTTTTTTACTGAGCTTATATCATCCGTACTGTCTTCGATGATCTCCTGCGTAAGATCCTCTTCGCTTTCATCTTCCTTGCTGCCATCACCCTTTTTGACGGATTCCAGCAGGTCTTCCTCTCCCATGCCTCCGAATATACAGGCACCGCCGAGAGGCAGCCATCTTAGCACATAATAGGTTCCGTTTCTGTGAAATCCGAAGATCTTAGGTCCCATACCGATCGAGAACTCATCGACCTGTATCCCGTTCATCTTTGCTATGATCATATGCCCGAACTCATGGGATACGACTATTATGCAAAAAACAAATATAAACCATATGATAGTTGTTACCGACATCTTAACTGCTCCATTTTGATGCTATAAATTCATAGCAGTCCGCCTCAGCTTCAAGGATCTGCTCTACAGTGGGAGCTTCTATCTTTTCATGCCTGTTCATGGATTCTTCGATGATATCGTATATATCAAGGAAATGTATCTTATCGTCCAAGAACAGCGCAACTGCTTTCTCATTTGCCGCATTGAGCACGGTAGGCATGCTTCCGCCTTCATCAATGGCTCTGTATGCAAGCTTAAGTCCAAGGAAAGTATCCATATCAGGCTTTTCAAATATTATCTGACCGAGTTTGAAAAGATCCACTCTTTCTTCTTTCATCGGTCTCCTGTCAGGATAGAACAATGCATACTGTATCGGAAGCTTCATATCCGGTGTTCCAAGCTGAGCGATGATACCACCGTCAACATACTGTACTGCCGAATGGATTATGCTCTGTGGCTGAAGTACGACCTGTATCCTGTCAGGCTCGACCCCAAATAGCCATTTGGCTTCTATCACTTCAAGCCCTTTATTTACAAGGGTTGACGAATCTATCGTTATCTTGCGCCCCATTGTCCAGTTGGGATGCTTCAAAGCCTCTCTCCACGTTATGTCAACCAGCTCTTCACGTTTCCTTCCTCTGAAAGGACCGCCTGATGCTGTAAGTAAGATCTTCTCAACGCTCTTTTTCGGGAATCCCTGCATAGACTGGAAGATCGCACTGTGTTCGCTGTCAACAGGAAGTATCTTAATTCCCATCTTTTCGGCAAGAGGCATGATGATATGTCCTGCGCATACTAAAGTCTCTTTATTGGCAAGTGCTATATCCTTACCGGCCTTTATCGCTGCAATGGTGGGTCTGATACCTATCATGCCCACAACAGCTGTGACAACCATATCGACTTCATCATCTTCACACAGTTCAATGAGTCCGTCCATACCGCACAGCACTTTGGTGTCGGTATCAGCAACGCGCTTTCTTAACTCGTCTGCTGCATCCTCTTTGAACATACACACCATCTTTGGTTCGAATTCCCTGATCTGAGCCTCCATTCTGTCAACACTGCCTGAAGCCGACAGAGAGATGACCTTAAGATCATCGCTGTATTCTCTTACTATATCAAGTGTCTGGGTTCCGATAGATCCGGTGGACCCGAGTATACATATCCTCTTCATATCGTTCCTTTATCCGATCACTGAATGAACAGCTTAGCCAGGAAATATATAAGCGGGGCTGTCACGATCACACTGTCAAATCTGTCCATGATGCCGCCGTGTCCCGGTATAAGTGTTCCGTAATCCTTTATATTGTAATGTCTCTTTATTCCAGATGCACAAAGATCGCCGATCTGACTGAATATGCTTCCGACTATTCCGATCACTATGCACATCCACATATCGTTTAATGTAAGTATTCCCAGTGAAGTCATTATAAGATCATATATGATGCCTGTGAGTGCCGTACCGACAACTCCTCCTATGGCTCCTTCAATAGACTTTTTGGGACTGAGTACGGGAGCCAGTTTATGCTTTCCAAACTTCATGCCCGTAAAATATGCACATGTATCACACATCCATGAGCACATGAACACAAGACACACAAGCCAGAAACCGTTTTCCATACATCTGGTCATATATATATAGGAAAACATCACCGGTGCATAGAGTATACTGAAAAAAGCACCCATGAACATTCCTGCAGCATATCTTGGGAATGTGAACACATAAGCAGCTGCAAGAAATAAAAGCGTAAGTATCATCCATACCGTAAAGAATCTCTCCGACTGTCCAAGAAATACCAGCACGTAATAAACGGTTATGGAAAGATATCCTATTATCTCCAGTACTGCAGGCTTGCCATCCGCCTGATGGAGTCCTATAGCACGCGACAGCTCAAAGTACGCAATGAACGATATGGCGGCCAGTGTAAGCAAGAGCACAAGGCCTCCCAATAATAATGTAACTGTCGCTATTATAACCAAAACGATCCCACTCAGAACACGGGTCTTAAGCATAATTAACCTCTCAAATTAAATCTTGTTTTAATAAAAATTACGATTTTTGTGACAATCCGCCGAATTTTCTGTCTCTCGCGTTGTATGCTTCGATTGCCTTTGTAAGTTCCTCTTTATCAAAGTCCGGCCATGGTTTATCACAGAAATAAAACTCGGAATATGCCAGCTGCCACAAAAGGAAATTCGATATACGCTGTTCTCCGCATGTCCTTATCAAAAGATCAGGATCAGGATAATCTCCTGTATCAAGTGCAAGTCCAAGTTTCTCTATCGTTATATCTTCAGGAGCAAGCTTACCATCACCAACCTCTTTTGCCAGTTTCCTTGCCGCCCTTGTTATCTCATCTCTTCCACCATAGTTTATGGCTATTGTAAAGTGAAGTCCTGTATTTGATGCGGTTGCCTGTTCAAGGTCTTCTATCTTCTCTCTTATATCTTCATCGAGTCCGCTCTTGTCTCCGATAACACGGACTTTCATATTGTTCTTGTTTGCTCTCTTTTTACAGTTCACCATATAGTTTCTAAGAAGCTTCATCAAAGCCTCTACTTCCTCTGCAGGTCTCGACCAGTTCTCTGTCGAGAATGCATATACGGTGAAATAATTGATTCCCATGTTGTAGGTGATCTCACACATGTCCTCGACCACCTTTGCTCCCTGTACGTGTCCAGCAGTACGAGGAAGTCCTTTTGCCTTGGCCCATCTGCCGTTACCATCCAGTATTATTGCCACATGATTAGGTATGTTCATGTTTTACTCCCTTAAGAAAAAGGGACACCGGGGTGTCCCTTTTCATATTGATCAAACTTTCATTATATCCTTTGTTTTTTCTTCAACGGCAGCATCAATATCCTTGATAAACTTATCCGTCTGCTTCTGAAGCTGATCTTCCAGATCTTTTACTTCATCTTCACTCACATCTTCCTTTGTGAGCTTCTTGAATGCCTCATTACCATCTCTTCTTATGTTTCTGATGGCAACCTTTGCATCCTCACCTTTTTTCTTTATCTCTTTTGCGAGCTCTTTACGTCTGTCTTCTGTAAGCTCCGGAAATACCAGTCTGATTACTGCTCCGTCATTTGAAGGTGTGATACCTATGTCTGATGCAAGTATCGCCTTCTCTATCTCCTTGATAAGTGACTTCTCCCAGGGTGCTATCTGTATCATACGAGCCTCAGGAACAGATATGTTTCCAACCTGCTGAATAGGTGTGGGTGTTCCGTAATAGCTTACCTTGATCTTATCGAGCACGTGAGGATTTGCTCTTCCTGCTCTTATTGTCTGATAGTCAGATAACAGATAATCATATGCCTTCTGCATCTTATCATTGTATGCCTCGATTCTTGCGTCCATAAAAACCTCCCTTGTAGTTTAGTATACCTGTTTATTTAAACCGTTACTTTTGTTCCGTTGAATTTGCCTTTGATCGTATTTACGATGCTGTTCTCCTCATTAAGATCGAACACCCACATCTCTTTTTTATTATCTCTTGCCATAATCGATGCTGTCATATCAACAACCTGAAGGTTCTTTTCTATAACTTCATCTATGCTGACCTCATCATACTTCTTCGCATCCGGATTAACTCTCGGATCTGAATCATATACACCGTCAACCGCTTTTGCAAGGAGAATGACTTCTGCCTCTACCTCTATAGCTCTTAATACAACTCCGGTATCTGTTGAGAAATAGGGATGACCTGTTCCTCCTGCAAAGAATACGACCATTCCTTTTGAAAAGTACTTGTTGGCTCTGTCTTTGCTGAAAAGCTTTGTGAATGAACCTATCTCAAAAGGTGTGAGTATATTTGTCATCATACCCACGCTTCTGAATATCTCCGATACATAGATGCAGTTCATGACAGTTGCGAGCATTCCTATCTGGTCAGCTTTCGTTCTGTCTATGTTCTCACTGCTTCTTCCTCTCCAGAAATTACCTCCTCCGATGACTATACCAACTTCAATACCGTCATCGACAAGCTGTTTAACCTGAAGAGCGACCTTTCTTACTGTTTCCTCATCAAAGCCCTGTTTCTTTTCACCTGCAAGAGCTTCTCCGCTGAGTTTGAGCATGATTCGCTTCATATGATATGTTATTCCTTTCCTATTCTCTGAAAAATGCTGACGGACTTACATCTGCGTAGCACTGTGAGCACATTCCCTCTACTGCCGCACCGTTATTGATCTGTACAGCCTTAGATTTGATATTTCCCATAACGATGGCTGTCGAGTCAAGGATGACCGGACCGTGTACATCTATATCGCCTTTTATAGCTCCCGATATTACCGCACTGGTAGCAAATATGTTACCTCTTACCACTGCCTTCGAACCGATCTTTATCGCACCTGAACTTCTCAGGTCGCCTATAACGTTACAGTTGGCAGCAACAATGTTTCCTGCCTCCGCATTACCATTGATAGCGCCTGTTATATTAAGTTCTCCGTATACCTTTACGTTACCGTTGATGCATCCCATCACATCAAGCGAACCTGTAGATGACATATCACCGTTAACTGTCATGTTTGCTGTTACGACTGCAAGCTCATCGGTAGGGCTTACCTCTTCCTTTGCGCTTGAATATGACTCAGTCTTGGGTGCTGTATATGCAGGTCTCTCATAAGTTGCATAGGTTGAGACAGGTGTTTCGGGCTCATATGAGGGTTCAGGCTTAACTTCCTCCTGAGGAGCTGAGACAACACTTGCTTTGGCGATCGCTGCTTTGGCTGCAAAGCTTAATTCCTCGCTTGAAGGGATCCTCTGTTTGGGCTCTTCCTCATATTTGCTCTCAGATTCTTCAGCATTTGCTGCAACCTGATCAAGGAAGGATCCGAGTGCTTCCTCTATCTGCGGAACCTCTTCGTCTGCTTCCTCATTGTGCTCTATACCCATAGACTCCTCGGCTGCCGCAAAGACATCCAATTCGCTTCCTGTGCTTTTCACCTTTTCCTCACCGGCCAATTCGCTGACTGCCAGTGACAAGTCCTCTTTCAAATCCTGAAAAAAGCCCATCGGTTAATCCTCCGTATCATTTATCTCATTTTCTTCAAAGACCGGCGAAAGATGCCTGATCTCTTCTGTCTTGTCATCTATCGGCAATATGACCGTGTCGTCCATGGCCTGTATGCCCTCGATTATCTCCGGCAGTGCCTGTACGGTTGCATTCTTTTCTGTCGCATCATGCATCAGTATGATGCTGCTTTCATGCTCTCCTATGCCTGCCAGTACATTTGCTTTTATCCTGTCTTTTCCGGGTGATGGTGATGTTGCATCCTGACTGGATATGTTCCAGTCATAATATATCCATCCCCTGTCCATGACCATCGAGCAAAGATCGCTCATAGGGACACGGCTGACCCTGTTGCTGGATCCTCCCGGGAATCTCAGGTAATGTGAATCAACTCCCGTATTCTCCTGGATAAAATCATGCAGCTTGTCTATATCCGCAAAAAAAGCATCTGTGGAGCTGTATATGTCACTGTACACATGACTGTAGGAATGCATTCCTATCGTATGTCCTCTGTCTGCGATCTCCTTATACCACTCCGGGTGCTTTTCAGCCTGATAACCTGTCACAAAAAAAGTCGCTTTTACATCATATTCGTCAAGGATATCAAGGATCTTCTCCGTATTGGGACTGGGTCCGTCGTCAAAAGTCAGATAGACTTTTTTCCCGGTGATAACTTCATCGATCTCCTGAACGATCGTCTCTTCCGGTTCAGATAAGAGTTCTTTCTCTTCCAGATCCTTTTGTGCTTTCTCCTGATTCAGCTGGCTGAGGCCTTCATCAGCCTCGCTCTTCAACATATATGTAAGCTCTAACTTTGATATCCGGTCGTTCAGCTCATCTACACTATCATTCAGCTTTCTGACATAGCTTAATGAGACTGCGCTTATTATGATCGGTGTTATGATCATGACCAGAAATAAAGTGACGAGACATCCTTTTATAAAATTTACTCTCTTACGCCTGCCTGCAGGCATATTGTCCTCACTCATAACTACCTGAATGTATCAATCAAAATCACTCCTAATCATTATACAAATGAACGGCATCTTTTGCAATAAACACATTGCTAAATTTAAAATACCACCCGTTCTTAAATTCAAACGGGTGGTATGTCAAAAAACAATATTATCTTATAACAAGACTGTCGTCCGAAACGTCTATGGTGACCGTCTCTCCTTCCTGTGCTCTGCCTTCAAGTATGGCCTTACCGACAAGGGTTTCCACGTGTTTCTGTATATATCTCTTAAGAGGTCTTGCACCGTATATCGGATCATAAGCCTGGTCAACGATGAATGCTGTAGCTTCATCGGTAAGCTTTATCTTGAGCTCTCTGTCTGAAAGCCTCTTGTTAAGATCATCTATTATGAGACTTACGATATTGCTTATATTATCCTTGGTTAAAGGCTTGAACATGATGATCTCATCAAGTCTGTTCAAGAACTCTGGTCTGAAACTTGCTCTGAGTTCCTCGTTTACAGCCTCTGCTGCCTCATCAGTGATATTTCCGTCATCATCTATGCCTTCAAGAAGATACTGTGCACCGATGTTTGAAGTCATGATAAGTATAGTATTCTTAAAGTCTATAAGCCTTCCCTGTGAATCTGTTATCCTGCCGTCATCCAAAACCTGAAGCAGTGTATTGAATACATCGGGATGGGCTTTCTCAACCTCATCAAACAGTACTACTGAGTAAGGTTTACGCCTTACAGCTTCTGTCAGCTGACCGCCTTCCTCATATCCAACATATCCGGGAGGTGCTCCGATAAGACGGCTTACGGAGAACTTCTCCATATATTCACTCATATCGAGCCTTATCATGTTGTTCTCATCGTCAAACAGACACTCAGCAAGCGACTTTGCGAGTTCTGTCTTACCTACACCGGTAGGTCCCATGAACAGGAATGATCCTATCGGTTTTCCGGGATCCTTTATGCCGGCCTTGCTTCTTATGATAGCCTCAGTCACCTTGGTAACGCCTTCATCCTGACCTATTACTCTCTTATGGAGTTCCTCATCAAGATGCAGTGTCTTATTCTTCTCGGATTCATTAAGCTTAGATACCGGTATACCTGTCCAACGCGATACGATCCTTGATATCTCGTCTTCTTCTACAGCCTTGTGTACAAGTGAAAGCTCTTTGTTCTCATTTTCCTTCTTTATCTGTTCAAGCTGTTTTTCAAGTTCAGGGATCGTTCCATATATAAGTTCAGACTGTTTTGCAAGATCGCCCTGACTGTTTGCTATATCAAGAGCTGTCCTTGCGGCATCTATCTGTTCTCTAAGTTCATTTTCTTTATCAACGCTGTTCTTTTCATTCTCCCAGCGTGCATTGAGTGCATCTAGCTGTTCACGAAGATCTGCCAGCTCAGCTTCCAGGTTTACAAGCCTGTCCTGACTCGCCTTGTCATCTTCTTTCTTAAGAGCCATGGCCTCGATCTCGAGCATATTTACCTTACGCTGAAGTTCGTCTATCTCGGTAGGTTTTGAATCCATCTCGGTCTTAACAAGAGCACATGCCTCATCAACAAGGTCTATTGCCTTGTCGGGAAGAAATCTGTCTGATATATATCTGTCAGATAAAACTGCTGCCGCAACAAGGGCGTTATCCCTTATCTCTACGCTGTGGAATACCTGGTATTTCTCTTTAAGGCCTCTAAGGATCGATATGGTCTCTTCAACCGTGGGCTGGTCGACCATGACAGGCTGGAAACGTCTCGCAAGAGCAGCATCCTTTTCGATATACTGTCTGTACTCATCGAGAGTGGTCGCACCTATGCAGTGAAGCTCACCTCTTGCAAGCATGGGCTTTAACATGTTTCCGGCATCCATCGCACCGTCTGTCTTTCCTGCACCGACTATAGTATGTAGCTCATCTATAAAGAGGATTATCTCTCCGTCACTCTTTTTAACCTCATCCAGGACTGCCTTTAATCTCTCTTCAAATTCACCCCTGTACTTGGCACCTGCTACCAGTGCTCCCATATCAAGAGAAAAGATCTTCTTATCCTTAAGCCCGTCAGGTACGTCTTCCTTTGCTATTCGCTGAGCAAGACCTTCGACAACCGCAGTCTTACCTACACCGGGTTCACCGATGAGGACCGGATTGTTCTTCGTCTTTCTTGAAAGGATACGGATACTGTTTCTGATCTCCTCGTCTCTTCCGATGACAGGATCCATCTTTCCGTCTTTTGCCTTTGACACAAGTTCTATGCCATACTTTTCGAGCACATCATACGTAGCCTCGGGATTATCGCTGGTTACTCTCTGATTTCCTCTCACGCTTTGCAAAGCCTTCAAAAACCTGTCTCTCGTTATACCATATTCGTTAAATATCGCCTTCAATTCCTGATTTGGATACTTAATCATGGCAAGGAATATATGCTCTACAGCCACATATTCATCGCCCATGGCTTTCATTTCATCCTCCGATTTCAAAAGAGCTTTATACAGATACTTGCCTGTATATATTTCGCCCCCGGAAACCTTCACTCTTTTCTCAAGAGATTTTTC
Organism: Lachnospiraceae bacterium; assembly: GCA_017619635.1. Classification (GTDB taxonomy): domain Bacteria; phylum Bacillota; class Clostridia; order Lachnospirales; family Lachnospiraceae; genus Colinaster. The sequence continues at coordinate 9,872 of JAFZRZ010000011.1, forward strand.
AGCCCTGTCCATGAAATGTTCGACATTGATCTCCATCTTCTCGATAAGGCTCTTTATCAAACTGTTCTCAAGAGTGAGCAGCGCATATAGCATGTGCTCCTCTTCAACCTCTTGATTACCATAATCAACCGCCAAGCTATTGCATTTTATTATTGCTTGTTGAGATTGTTGTGTAAACTTATTAGGATCCATAACGCCACCTCCCTTTATATCACAGTAAGTATGCGTGACCTCCTTCAGATCACGCATACCTTATCCTCTATGACTCAAATATATCACCTTGAGAAAATACATCAATTAAGAAAGAAAGAAAAAATTATAAACAGTTTATAAAGCGTTTTTAACTATCTCTGCCTTACGTGTATACTCGTCTATAAGACTCTGGTGATCAGTCTTTATCTTATCGATGTCACCTTCTTTTGCAGCCTCTTCGAGAGCTCTCGCCATTTCAAAGACCCTTATATCTCCTACAGTCTTTGCCATGCTCTTTAAAGAATGTGACTTGACCTCATACATTTTTATATCTGCTGTTTCAAAAGCACTGTTAAGCTCATCAATTCTCTTTTCAGATGAATTCGTGTAATCCTGTAAGACCTCTCTGTAGAATTCCTCATCTTTTCCGCAATATCCTATACCTTCTGAAGTGTTGATACCGTTTTCTTCAAGGACGCTCAAAACCTCCTTCATATCCCTGCTTTCAGGTAGTGTTTCATTAACTTCTTCATCCGGGAAGAATTCCAGGATCTCATCTTCCGAAGATGTTTCAGGTTCTTTTACTTCTATGTTTTCCTTATTTTCTTCAGATCTTGATCTGAATTCAACTATTTCCTTAGGCAGATATTTAGCCAGTGCATCCTCGAGTGCAGATATCTCAACAGGCTTTGACAGATAATCATCAAATCCCACATCAAGGTATTTCTCCCTTGCACCTACAACAGCGTTTGCTGTAAGAGCGATAACAGTCTCGTTATCATGGATGAGATTCTCTTCTTTTGCTTTCTTTAACGTCTCAACACCATCCATACCCGGCATCATATGATCAAGCAGTACGATGTCATAGACTTTGTCTTTAAGTTTTTCGAGAGTCTCTGCTCCCGATTCTGCAAGATCGGGTACTATTCCGTTTTGCTTTAAGAGATTCTTGACAACCTTAAGGTTCATATCGTTGTCATCCACGATAAGAAGTCTTGCTTTAGGAGCATAAACATACTTATCTTCTTCTCTCTTTTCTGCCTCTTCTCTCATCTTCTGTTCATAATCACCTATAGGTGTCTTATCAACGATCGGCTGATCTACTTCAAATGAGAATTCCGATCCCTCTCCGTACTTACTGTTTACATTCAGTCCTGATCCCATCATATCAAGCAGTCTGATGACTATCGACATTCCAAGACCGGTACCCTCGATATTCCTGTTTTTCTTCTCATCCAGTCTGGTGAATGATTCAAAGAGTTTTCCCAGATCCTCCTCTTTGATACCTATACCTGTATCTTTTACCCTGACACCGAGGCTTAATGTCTCCTCATCCTTCATACGGCCTGTTATAAACAGATCTACTCTTCCGCTTCTTGTATACTTAACAGCATTTGTCAAAAGATTTATGGCCACCTGTGATATTCTCATATCATCACCGTAGAGAACAGAGGGTATATCACTGTCTATGTGTGCCTCAAATGTAAGGCTCTTTTCTTTTGCCCTTGATGCAATAGAATTAACGATATTTCCTATCATTGTGGATGTATCATATCTTACAGGTATGATCTCCATCTTTCCTTCTTCTATCTTTGAGAAATCAAGGATAGTATTGATAAGGCCAAGCAGGTTCTTTCCTGCTGTCTGGATATTCACGGCATAATCCCTTATTGATTCATCATTTGATTCTCGAAGGATCATCTCATTCATACCCAAAACGGCATTGATGGGAGTCCTGATCTCGTGTGACATCTGTGCAAGGAATCTAGATTTTGCCTTACCTGCGTTAACAGCGGTCTCTGCTGCCTCAACGAGTTTTTCGTTTGTCTCTTCCTGCCAGTTGATGAACCTGTTAATGAGCACCGCTACAGAGACGATAGAAACAACTATCATCAGCAAAAAGATCAGTGTCATGAACAGTACTGTTCCGTAAATGCTCCACCAGCTCTGGACAACTACTACAGTGAAGCCTGAGATATTACTCTTTTCCGTGTAGCATGATACCAGTCTGCCGTCATAATCCTTCATACCGAATACATTTCCCTTATGATATACATCAGCATATTCGGTATCTTCTATATTTACACTCGATTCACTCGTTATCTCATACTTCTTGTCAGGATGGTTTATTATCGTACCGTCCTGATCGACAAGGAAAGCATATCCTTCTGAGCTGTAACTGTCATCAAGGATATCTACCAGTTTGTCCAGGTAACAGTCTATCGCAAATATTCCCAGGAATTCTCCGTCCTTTGAATATACTATTCTTGAAAATGTGATACAGTAAAGTCCTGTCTGTGCATCAAAATAAGGAACAGAGATACTGTAACCGTCTCCTGATCTTTCCGTATCGAGGTACCACTGTCTCTCCTCAACTTTGTAATCAGGTTCAGGCACCCATCCGTTGTTCATTATAACGGCATGTTCCTTATAGGGATTTGCCATGTAACAGAAGCTCATCTCGCTGTAATTCTGTGCGATATCGTTAAGCCAGTTAACAGCCTCATCATAATCATCCAATACCGTCGGATCTGCCGATATTACATCAGTGAACATCCTTAGGATGCTCTGTTGCTGCTGCATCCACTGAGTAAGCTCACTCGTATACTTATCAGCCTCTTTGCTTATACGTGTCTGTCCCCATCTGGTTGATGTACTCAGACACAGTACAAGACCGATAAGAAGTGCTATCATAAGTATTCCTATGATACCGTTTCTGATATATCTGCTGGAAACAGAAGCTTTTTTAACCCTGTTAAGTTTCTTCTGGTTTCCGTCATACATATTTCCCTTAAGGATGCTCGAATAAGAGACCAGATTTTCCATCTTTTCCTGAAGTCTCTTAACAGATTCCCTTATCTCTCTTAGCAGTCCCAGGATATCAGCATCATCCTTGAAAGAATCCTCTGTGAGCTTTGCTATCTTATCAACAGGCTTTTTTAGATCTTCCGCAAGACCTGAGATAAAGCCTTCTGTCGCAACAAGCGTGTTCTCAACCTTTTCCTGGTTATTAAGACTCATCATGTAGAAAACAACTATTACAGCGACCATCAAGAGGTCTATGGCTCCCAGCATGATCATCTGATTATAGATAGCTGCATAGAATGAATCCGAATCAACGCCAAGGATAAGCTGCCATCCGTTACCGGTCTCAGAAGAAAAGATTATCTTATTGCTTCCGTCTATCTTCGTTGTAAAGCTCCTGTGTTCATTTGAAGCTTCTACTCTTTCAAAAACATCCATATACTGAGGAAGCACTTCCGAGAGGATCTCGCCCTGCAGCTCAGTATCACTGCATCCTACGATCGTTCCCTGTTCGGTAACGATGATAGCAAGCTGATTGTCATCTCCTCCCATCTTTTGTATAGAATCCTGGACTTTGGAAAGTGTAAAGTCCATCGCAAGAACGACATCACCGTCTGAGAGCAGGTTAGACAGCGTAAAGCAAAGATCGCCTGTAGCCGCATCCACATAAGGTTCCGATATATATATCTTTCCGGCATTCTGTTTAGCCCCCAGATACCAGACTCTTTCCGTTGCATGATATTCTTCAGGCATATCGAACGCAGGTATGATCGTCCATCCGCTTGAAGCCGCATAGACGTTGAAACAGTTTCCGTTACTAAGGTCATAGTAGTACTGCTGCTGCTGGCTGACGTATTCTTCAAGTTCGCTCAAACTTGCCTTTTCACTCATCAGCTGTTCCATACCCATTGATATCCTCAGCAGATTTCCTTCAGCATCGGAGATAGTCTCCTGCAGATCGCCTTTGATACTGTCAACCTGTATCTTACCTATCTGCTCGGTCTGATCCGTGCCTGCATGATAGATAAGGCTGATATTCATGGCTATGACCGTTAAAAATATAAGAGCTATTACCACTATAAAACTCTTGCTTATCCTGCTGGCCTTTCCGCTTCTTTCCCTTATCCTGCTGTCTTCAAGCAAAACCTTAAATCCAAGGAAGCAGACAGCCTCAAAGAATAATTCAACGGTTATTGAAAAGAACGCCTGTATGCATATGCCGAGTACGGCTATGAATATAAGGATGATGGATGCCGAACGGTCCATCCTTGACAGTCTGTTCTTAAATAAGGCGAAGATTATAACACCCATGATGATATAGCAGACTGCTATGGCGTATAACACCCACAGATAATCACCTCTTGTATAGGTGTAATTCTCATTTATATAGAAGATCATCTTTGTGAACGGATTAATGATTACAAGGAAAACACCCGCCAGAGAAGGTAATGATATGAGATGAAAGAATCTGGCCTTCCTGCCCTTTCCCGCGTCTGTCATATTTACGATATACAGTGCGAAAAACAAAGGAAGTGTTGTATGACAAAGATAATAAACTTCGTTTAAGATATACAGCAAAAGCTCGCTGTGTATCATATATTCTTCGAGCGCTATCTCCACCGATGAGCAGAATGCCGACACCATCAGTGATACAAGAAGTGCAAGGTATGTGAAATGCTGATTCGATACCTTTTCTGACCAGCCTTTCGGTATGGGCAGATATAGGTCCTTTCTTGTTTTAAAGCAATCGACGATACAAAACAGCGCGACACAAAACGCCGATATCTCGAGTATGATCTCGTTCATAAGATCTTCTCCCCTTCAAATAAAATCAAGCTCTGTAACTTTCCCTCGGTCCCAGATAACTGTGAGGAAGGCTCATTCCTTCTTTCCAGAGTATTATCTTGTCAAAAGAAACGTTAGGACTTCCGGCAAAAACATTTATGGTATTTAAACCGGCTTTCATCTCCACCTTGCCCGTGATGCGTCTCACATTGTCCAAAACGCCCTCACACCACTGCGGACAGGTATGGCCGGCATAAAAATCTTTACCTACTCCGTTAAGTTTAATCTTCTTGCCATCATTTAAAGATACATAAAGTATCATGTCATCTCCCGGCACGACGGGATTTCTTGCAAGCATGTCAACTTCTATATTATACACCCCTGTAGTGGAAGCGATCACATCATATGTGAGTTTTGGTGCATCCTCCACATCACGGTAATCCTTGGTGAGCGGATAGCACTTGACTGCACTTCCTTCCCTTCCAAGGTATTTTATCACTTTATAACCTTCATTCTCTTTTACGGGTACACGGCCGCAAAAATGCTCCGCACGCATGCTGATTATACCCTCATGCTCTACAAATGCGCCGGCAACCTTTGAAAGATCCGGTATGGGAGAAGCCAGTACGCGCAAAATGACCTCAGTCGTTTCTGAATCATCAAATTTAACATTTAAAGTGATCTGTGCCTGTATCTTTCCCTGAAGTGCCTTCTTGTCACAGGTAACTTCGATGACAGCCCTCGGTGTTTCTGATACGGTCACTCTTCCTTTATCATTCTTTAATGTTATCTGATCATTGTCGCATACTGCCTCATAATCAAAATCAACATCGCCTCTTGAATCAATAACGATACTAACGCTGTCCGTATCGGGAAGGAGCATGCTCCTGTTTACGAGAGGCTTTCCAAACTGCCAGTGAGCACCCAGGCTCATGTATCTCTCACCCGCAAAATACACGGCTATCTTTCCTTTGTGGATAGGATTCACATTGACAGATACAGGGTATCCCCAGTCATAGTCATCCCATGTTCTTAGTCCTGTATGTCCGGACTCTAACATATGTTTCCATTTGCCAGAGAGCATTTCATTATATTCATCTATATAGCTTCCCATCAGCTTAGCCTTGTCTTTTACAGACTCCGCATAGACATTGGCCATGAGTATCCTGTTTTGTGCAAGGTAGGCATTCATGCCTGCTTCAAGCTGCATCATTAAGATATTAAGACTTGCCCTGAACTGGTGATAGAACATACTCTCATAAGCCTGCAGACAGCTTTCAGGCAGATCTCTTCTTAATTCATCCGCAAGCGCACTTAATTCTTTTGCCTCGTTTAAAACCCTGCTTCCTTCACCAAAGTTTACAGGATCATAGACAGCACTGTTAAGGCCTTCAGGCTTTCTTTGAGCATTTAACCTTGTCACACCCTCTATAAGACTAAGGAGTTTTTGCTTGTTCTCGCCCTCTATCTGGGCATGGAAATGCTTATCGACCCATTCATCCATATATGTGTCGATCATATCCTCCCTGCTCCATGTCTCATAGTCATAGGCAAGGTCCATGAAATATGTCAGCGGATACTCATTGCCCTTAAGATCTCCGACATTGACTATCCATTGTTTTCTTACACCGTATTCGTAAGCCTGTGTCAGCTGTTCCCAGGTCTTTGTAAGTCTGCTGGTGTTTTGCCACTCATAGCTTATCGGACCGCCGTGATAATCGAAGTGATAATACATGCCAAATCCGCCCGGATGAGATCTCTCATCCTCTTTCGGCAGTCCTCTCGTATTGGCCCAGTTGTCATCACTGAGTAAGAAGATGACATCTTTAAGCTCATCCCAGTCTTTAAGTCCCTCACAGGTCTCATCACCGTAATAATAGTCTTCAACCTCTTTATATATGGCAAGAACTCTCGGAACCTTTGAGATATCCTCGTTTATGCATTCTTTTATTAGTTTATGCTGTGTTAAGATGGCATCCTTAACGACCTTGATATTGTCAGCCATTGTGGCATCTTCAGAAAGAAGCTTTGAATCAGCCTCTCCTCTCATACCTATCGTTATCAGATTCTCGAATCTGCGGTTTCTCATAAGACCGTCTTTCCAGAACCTCGTTATCGCATCCTTATTGGAAATGAAATTCCATGCATTGCTCTCACCGTACTGCTCATAGATATGCTGCCATTCCTCACCTGCGCGGCAAAGCGGTTCGTGATGAGATGTGCCCATGATTATGCCAAGGCAGTCTGCGAGCTTGGCGCTTTCTATTCCCGGTCCGTCCTCTGAGAACACTGAAGTCCACATGGCAGGCCACAGGAAGTTTCCTCTCATTCGCAAAAGGAATATAAAGAGCTTCTCATAGCATGAAGATGTGAATCCGTCAAAATGATCATTGCACCACTTTCCAAATGCGGGCCATTCATCGTTTATGAAAAATCCTCTGTAAACGATCGTGGGCTCCTTTGATACAAAGGTGTTGTCTCCTCTTGTCAGGAGCGATCTGTCTTTAAGGATCACAGTATCAGTTAACATAATGTCGCTTTTCTTAACAGGAGCGCTGTCACCGAAATACACAAGTGACGTCACACCGCAATAAGAAGACAGTGCAAGCATCCCGTAAATGGTGCCTCTCTTGTCTGAACCTGCTATGATGAGAGCTTGACCGCTTCGGTCAGCATCTATAGCGGATATTTCAACAGATGTCATCAAAAAGCATTCTCTCTTGTCTTTTATGACACTGATGTCAACTGAAGAATCTGCGAGTTTATCAAGTATTTCGCTCTTTCCAACGGTAGCACATATGATGACACGGTCTGATAAGCACTCAAAGAGTCCCGAGCCTATATATGGTCTCTTATCACATATACTCTCGAGATCATCTCCAAGAACACTGGCAATCTTAAACACACCGTCAAAAGATGAATCTTCAACTATTATCTCAGCCGGAACGCCGTTTTTTATAACTTCAAATTCCATATCCTGCTCCATTCAACAACATGTCATGGCTCATTTAATCAGCTTTATGTAAACCGTCAGAACTCTTATTCAATGATGTTCTTAAGTTCGTGATACAGTCTTGATACAGGTAGTCCAACCACGTTGTAGTAGTCGCCTTCTATCTTCTTTATATACTTTCCAAAGCTTCCCTGTATGCCGTAAGCCCCTGCCTTATCCAAAGGCTCTCCGCTGTCCACATACTCTTTTATCTCATCATCATCTATATCATAGACAAACACGTCTGTCTTTTCATAAAAACTGTGCTCACCAACGCGTCCGTCTGATGACATAAACACAAAAGTCACTCCCGTATATACGCTGTGCTCTCTGCCTGAGAGCTTTTTAAGCATCTTTTTGGCATCCTCATCGTCCTTTGGTTTTCCAAGTATCTCGTCATTAAGGGCAACTATCGTATCAGAGCCTATGACTATAAGATCCCTGTCCTGAGCAAGTCCCGGATGATTCTCATTGTATGTCCTTATCCCGGATGCCACATCAAGCGCCTTTAACCTCGAGAGCTCGGTGCATACCTTTGACGGCTCAGTCTGTGATATCACCTCTTCACAGTTTGATGGCCATACCTCAAATTCAAAGCCTATCTGGGAAAGGAGTTCCTTTCTCCTTGGTGAATTTGAAGCAAGAATTATCTTATAATCATTCTTCATAACTAACCCTCGTAATGAGCGGCAACGAGTCTTAAGTTGTCCACTATGGGAAGATGCTGTGGACAAACTCCCTCACACTGGCCACATCCTATGCATTCGCTGGCCTTTCCAAACTTGCTGCCTATCGTATTGTAAGTAGAGAAGTTCATGGTCCAGCCTTTCTTTTTCATATCTTCTCTCATATCCTCGTTATAAAGAGAAAAATACTGCGGTATGGCTATCTGCATCGGACAGCCTCCTGTACAGTATGAACAGCCGGTACAGGGTATCGCTATCTTCGAATTTATCACATCAGCCACCTTAAAGCATAGCTTCTTCTCTTCTTCGGTAAGCGGGATAAACTCCTTCATATAGGAGATGTTGTCGTTCATCTGCTCAGTAGAGCTCATGCCCGAAAGAACGACCATAACGCCATCCAAACTTGCAGCAAACCTTATAGCCCAGCTTGGTATAGAAAGGTTTGGATCTGCTTCCCTAAATATGTTCTGACCTGCCTCAGGAACATCTGCGAGTGTCCCTCCCTTTACAGGTTCCATGATGATGACAGGTTTACCATGTTTTCTTGCCACATCATAACATCCTTTTGACTGTATCCATTCACTTGTCCAATCAAGATAATTGATCTGAAGCTGTACAAACTCCATCTCAGGATGATCCGTCAGTATCTTATCAAGGACTTTCGGCGAGTCATGGAAAGAAAAGCCTGCATGTTTTACCAGACCCTTTTCTTTTTTATCGAGCAGCCAGTTAAAGCAATCCAGCTCTTCATATTTTGAAAGCAGTGCCTCATCTATTCCATGTATAAGATAATAATCAAAATAGCCTGCACCTGTCTTTTCAAGCTGCTTTTCAAAGATCTTATCCCTGTCTGCCTTCGTATTGATAAAACCTCCGTGAAGCTTGGTCGCAAGTGTGAACTTTTCTCTGTCATATCTTGATGTTAAAACCTTCTTTACTGTATCCTCACTGGCAAATCCGTTATACATCCATGCAGTATCAAAATACGTGAAACCATTCTCCATAAAGGCATCGACCATCTGACACACCTGATCGATATCGACACTGGCCTGATCCGCAGGATCCGTGACAGGCATCCTCATCAAGCCAAATCCAAGTTTCTTTGCCGGTAAGAATTCCATACAGCTTCCTCCAATACAACACTAAAACAGCAAACAACGCACTGCTAACACAGCACTTTGCCAACAGATGCCCATACAAAATGATTATATCAAATTCTGTCCCCTAAACATAGCAATTTATGATAGAATATCTGCATGGACATCTTTGAATACATGAGAGAAACAACTAAAGAAAAAGAATCTCCGCTGGCAGCCAGACTGCGTCCTACAACGCTTGATGAAGTGGTCGGACAGGAGCATATCATAGGAAAGGATAAGCTGCTTTATCGTGCGATAAAAGCAGACAAACTCAGTTCCGTGATATTCTACGGTCCTCCGGGAACCGGAAAGACCACTCTTGCCAAAGTCATCGCTGCAACAACGAGCAGTGAGTTCATGCAGATAAATGCGACAACCTCCGGTAAAAAAGATATGGAGGATGTTGTATCAAAAGCAAAAGACCTGCAGGGAATGTACGGTAAAAAGACGATACTTTTTATAGATGAGATCCACCGTTTTAATAAGGCACAACAGGATTATCTTCTGCCCTTTGTTGAGGACGGTACGATAATACTTATAGGTGCTACCACAGAGAATCCTTACTTTGAGGTAAACGGAGCTCTTATCTCCCGCTCTCATATATTTGAGTTAAAGCCACTCTCTGTCGATGATCTTAAAACCCTGATACTTCGTGCGGTCAATGACAGTGAAAAAGGTATGGGAGCATACGATGCCGATATAACGGATGAAGCCCTTGAAGGACTGGCCCAGATAGTAGACGGTGATGCGAGACATGCTCTCAATGCCATTGAGCTTGCGATACTGACCACAGAAAGATCAGATGATCAAAAGATTCATATAACAAAAGAAATAATCGAGGACTGCATACAGCGTAAAGTCATGCGATTTGACAAGACCGGTGACAATCACTATGACACGATCTCAGCATTTATAAAGAGTATGAGGGGATCAGATCCGGATGCGGCTGTCTACTATCTTGCAAAGATGATAGAAAGCGGTGAGGATGTGAAATTCATAGCCAGAAGGATAATGATATGTGCGAGTGAGGATGTAGGAAATGCAGATCCGCAGGCTCTTCAGGTTGCAGTGGCTGCCGCACAGGCGGTTGAAAGAGTAGGCTGGCCCGAATCAGGTATCATCCTTTCTCAGGCAGTCACATATGTGGCTACCGCGCCCAAGAGCAATGCTGCGGTATGCGCCATAGAAGCCGCCCAGAATACCGTAAGGGAAACAGGCAATCTTCCTGTACCTCCCCATCTTCAGGATGCTCACTACAAAGGTGCTGCCAAACTTGGTCACGGGGTTGGATACAAATATGCTCATGATTATAAGAACAACTATGTCAAACAGCAGTATCTTCCTTATGAGCTTTCGGGAAAAGAATTCTATAAGCCATCCGGCAACGGATATGAAGTAAAGATAAAAGAACATATGAAGAAGATAAAAGAAGAAGCCGAATAAGCTTCTTCTTTTATGTTTTCCCACAAAAAGTGTTTATGTTTTGATCTAAATCTATATATCAGAGCTCACATTTACCCGTTTATGATCTGTTTTATCTGCTCTGTCAGCCCAGCATAGTCTTCAGCAAATGACGGGTAATTCTCTTCGATATAGTCGGCTTCCAACTTAGATGCGGCTGTTTCCAGCTTAAGAGCTTTCTCTGACAGTTCAGCCGCTCCTATGGTCTTTGATGCGCTTTTGACTGCATGAATCCTGATCTCAAAATCATTCCATGCTTTTGCTTCAAAGAACTCATTGAGCTCACTGATTCTTTCAGCATAAGATCCAACATAATCGGATAACGTATCAAAGTAAAAATCCTTATCACCTGCACAGTAATGGATTCCTGATCTTGTATCAACTTTGATCTCTTCGAGTTTATCCAAAAAATCGTTTGAGTGTATCTTTACTGTATCACTGTCTGAAGATTCCGGTGCAAACTCCAATATCTCATCTTCCTGCTCCTTTAACACATCCTCAGGCAGCCACTTGCGCAATTGCTCTTCAAGCTGTTCGACTTCGATCGGTTTTGAAAGATAGTCATGAAATCCCGCTTCCAGATATTGTTCGCGTGCTCCGTTTATCGCATTGGCAGTTAATGCTATCACTGCTGTTTCAGGGACAATGAGATTCTCCTCTTTTATACGTGCCAGGGTTTCGATACCGTCCATCTTTGGCATCATATGATCCAAAAGGATCATATCGAATTTCTCTTTTCTCAAGCATTCGATAGCTTCAAGACCGGATCCGCAAACGTGCGGCGTGATGCCAAACAGACCAAGCAGGTTTTTGGCTACCTTAAGGTTCATCTCATTGTCATCAACTACGAGTATTTTAGCCTTTTCCGCCCTGAAAGTGATCGTATCTTTATTACATATCAATTCGGTCTTACCAGTATAATCGCCGATAGGTGTCTCATTGAGTATCTGCTGAGATATGGTGAAATAGAATGTGGAACCTTTTCCATATTCGCTTTCAACCTCTATCTTACTGTCCATCATACGAAGAAGGTTAACAACAATGGACATGCCAAGTCCTGTTCCTTCTATGCTGTGATTCTTTTCAACATCAAGCCTCTCAAATGATTCGAAGAGCTTGGGCAGGTCTTCTTTTTTGATCCCGATACCGGTATCTTCTACTGACACAAACAGTTCAATACGGTCACCCTCGCTTTTTTCTTTGCGCACGGTGAACTTAACATATCCCTGCTCCGTATATTTAACAGCATTTGTCAGGATATTCATTATAACCTGTGATATCCTTACATCGTCTCCGAACATCTCAGAGGGAAGATTTTTATCGATATCAAGTATAAGATCCAGTTTTTTGGATCTTGCACGTTCAGTAACGGTAGCCACGATATTATTTATAAGAGAAACAGTATCATAGCGTACGGGAACGATCTCCATCTTTCCTTCTTCGATCTTGGAGAAATCCAGTATGCTGTTTATCAGATAAAGCAGTGTTTTTCCTGCATTCTGAATATTTGTTGCGTATTCCAAAATGTTCCCGTTATGTGTTTCGCGAAGGATCATCTCGTTCATTCCAAGAACGGCATTGATAGGAGTCCTTATCTCATGCGACATACTCGAAAGGAATGATGATTTCGCCTCACTTGCTGCCATTGCACGTTCGGATAAAATGAGAAGTCTCTCTCTCTCGTCACGTTCTTTCCTTGTTCGCTTTAGGATCACCGATACCGTAAATATAAGTATTATCATAACGAACAAGAATAACACGATATTACCGATGATGATCATCAAAAACTCTTTACTGATCGATGTCGGGGCACTTCTTACAACCAGATACCAACCCAGGTATTCAACATATTTTGATACTGCAAATTCATTATTGCTTGTTGTCTGATACTTGTATTCATCGGTTTCTTCCTGGCTCAGCACTTCTGTATCAAGCCATGCGTTTTCAATGTTGATATCATCAGTGTCGACCTGTACAAGGCCATTCTTATCTACAAGGTTTATCTTGACATCATATTCTTTTTCAGCCTTAAGAAAGAGCTCCTGAAGGTTCGTCATCTTGACTCCGACACCGCATACACCCAAAAGTTCTCCGTTCTCGTCCTCTATTCTGGCATTCACAAAGACAGTCCACTGATTTTTGTTCATCTCATCGCTGTCTACATCAAGATCATACGGCTTGTTTTTTTCGACAAATATCGAGTACCAGATATCGTGATCATCATTCTCAGGATCAACGATCTTATTGAGTCCTTCATATGTATAATACCTTCTGCTTTTTTCAGAGATCAAAAATGCCGAATCATACTCAAGCCCGTTCTTAACACTGCTCAGATACTGCTGCATCACAGCAATAGCCTCATCCTCGCTCATGGAATCCTCATTCTTGATAAACTCAGAGAGGAAATCATTGCAGGCCATTGTTTTTGCAACTATGATAGGCTCATTTAAACTGCTTGAGATCGAATCATATATCCGGTATGTGAGCATTGTATCAATTTCTTTGGTGTTTTCTCTTGCAAGCGAAGCTAATGACCAGATCGAAACAATGATAGCAAGCACGAAACTTATCGTAACTGCCGCAAAAATATAAAACATGTTTCTATTGCGGTTATTCTTCTTATCTTTAACAGACATGTATATCTCTCCCCAAAAGTTAGTTCTTAATAAGATTTGCTTTTTCACATGAGACTTATGGTTGTAATATTGCGATATATATCAAAATAAACGGGATCATTCACACCGTTATACCATTATCTTCCATAAAGGCCTGAATCCTCTTATATCTCTCACAGATCGCACTATGAGCTTTCCCCGGGATCCAGCTTCCATTGTGATGGTGTAAAGTATAACTTATTTCGGTCTTATAGACAATCCCGGTATCAAAGCTTTTTCCTGTAAGCATCTCAAAAGGATATACCGTAATGTCCTCTACAGACTGAAAGCCTCCGTTTTTCTTAAGGCCATGCTTTTCAATGACCTGGGTATAACGCACCGGACAGGTGGAATTGTCCCACATTCCATCCTCTCTTAAATACGGCCTGTTCTCATAACTCTCACAGATCTCCTTAAGGATCGGATGATTTGGTCTTGCTCCCATTCCGGAGCCGCATTCGATACGATCCAGGGACTCAAAGCCCATATAGGCATCATTGTACAAAAGATCATCAATGGGACGAAGCATCTCTACATCCAGATCCATATATACACCGCCATACCTGTAAAGCAGATCCGCCCTGGCATAATCTGATGCAAAAGACCAGTTCTTATGCACGACAGCCTGCTCAAAAAACAGACAGTCATCAGGTTTATATGTCTTTAGATTCCATATCCTGATCTCATAATCAGGAGAATACTTTCTCCAGGATTCCAGACATCTTTGGTACAGTTCAGGCATGGGATCACCCGAAAACCATATCCCATGGATTATCTTTGGTATTACCAGGGTATCATGTTTTCTAAAATCTGCCGGTGGCTTATCAACCGATAAAAGCAGCATATCCTCATATAAAGCTTCGAGATAAATGGATGGAATGGCTTTGATCTTAGCCAAGCCGTCATCTGATCGTATCTGGGCAAGGATCTCCTCGTAACCGGTGACGGCAATAAGGATCACTGTGTTTTTGCTGTCCATCTTTGAGAGTTTCTCTTTTTTGATCCTGTCATATGAGCGCTCTTCCAAAACAGCATCAGACAATCCCGGAAAGTCAACAAAGCCTTTAAGATTATCTATCAGACCGCTTTTACACAAAAAAGGATATGTGATATTTCGAAAATGCTTTCCGCTGCCCCAGCAGACGATATCTTTTGTTTTTAACGTCTCAAAATATTCACTGATCTTCATTATTGGATCTCATCATGTAAAAAAAGCCATGTCATCTCAGATGACACAGCCTTTTTATTTTTGTTTTGTTATTTTATGCAGGCTTTAACAGCTTCAGCCACCTTTATTGCAACCTGGGGATCAAAAGCCTCAGGCATTACATTATCCTCACTGAGTTTGTCTTCGGGAACAAGATCTGCTATAGCAAGTGCGGCTGCAAGTTTCATCTCCTCTGTTATCTGTCTTGCTCTTCCTTCAAGAGCACCCTTAAAGATTCCGGGGAATGCAACTACGTTGTTTACCTGGTTGGGGAAATCACTTCTTCCTGTACCTACAACACGAGCACCTGCCGCCTTTGCTTCATCAGGCATGATCTCCGGAACGGGATTTGACATTGCAAAGATGATCGCATCCTTGTTCATGCTCCTTACCATATCCTGGGTTACTGTTCCGGGTGCGCTGACTCCGATAAAGATATCCGCACCCTTTATAACATCTGCAAGCTTACCCTTCTCATCGTTGGGATTTGTGATCTCAAGCATCTGCTTCTTTGATGAGTTAAGGTCTGTTCTCTCAGAACTTATTGCTCCTGTTCTGTCACAGAGGATGGCTGTCTTGAATCCGTAGCTTAAAAGAAGCTTTGTTATAGCTACACCTGCTGCTCCTGCTCCGTTAACTACGATCTTGCAGTCTTCTTTCTTCTTGTATCCGATAACCTTAAGTGCATTGATGATACCTGCAAGAACAACAATAGCTGTTCCGTGCTGGTCATCATGGAATACAGGTATATCAAGAGTGGCTTTAAGTCTCTCTTCTATCTCAAAACATCTGGGTGCTGAGATATCCTCAAGGTTGATACCACCAAATGTGGGAGCAAGGTATGTGACTGTCTTTATTATCTCTTCTGTATCCTGTGTATCAAGGCAGATCGGAACAGCGTTAACACCACCAAACTCCTTAAACAGTACAGCCTTTCCTTCCATAACCGGCATAGCTGCTTCAGGTCCGATATTTCCGAGTCCCAAAACCGCACTTCCGTCAGAAACGACTGCTATAGTATTTGCTTTCCATGTATATTTATATGCTGCTTCCTTATCCTCGGCTATAACCTTACAGGGTTCTGCTACACCGGGAGTGTATGCAAGAGCCAAATCCTCTCTTGTCTTAACCTGGCTCTTTGCCGTTGTATCCAACTTACCGTTCCACTGTTCATGAAGCATTAAAGCTTTTTCTGCTGTTGTCATTTATCAATACCTCTGTTTCTAAAAAATGTCCTAAAACCACCTTGATTATAATAAACTAAACGTTATCTCTTATCAAGACTTATTCTTAACATATTCCTTGATGATCTCCTCTTCACAGAAATATGTCTTTACTCCCTTTACATCCTGATAGGTCTCATGTCCTTTTCCTATAAGTGCAACAATGTATCCGGGTTTAGCCGTATCAATAAGATATTCTATCGCTTCTTTTCTGTCGAGTATGATCTCATATTTACCGCCGAATGCATCAAGTCCGACTATGATATCATTGTTGATATTCTCTATCTCCTCATATCTCGGATTATCCTCTGTGAGGATAGTAAGGTCAGCATACTTTCCTGCAGCTGCTCCCATATCATATCTTCTCTGTTTGGGCTTGTTTCCGCCGCCGCCAAAAAGACATATGAGTTTTTCAGGCTTGTAACCTTTCAACATGCTAAGCAGGCTTTCCATGCTCAGCGCATTATGAGCATAGTCTATGATAAATGTTGCGATATGCGATGCCTCTCTTACAACCTGAGTCCTTCCCTTTACGGTGGTCGATCTTAATCCTTTTTCTATATAGATATTGGATACTCCGCATGATTTGCAGATAACTGTTGCAACAAGAGCATTTTCCGCATTGAATCGCCCCGGCATCGGTATAACAAATGCATCTTCCATAAGGCCTTTTACATGCATCTTTGATCCGAGTATATCAGGCTCCCATATATCCTCTAACTTGTCACAGTAAAGAGATGCCTCTTTTCTTGTTGATATTGTAAGAAGCTTTTCAGATGCCACTCCTTCTTTTGCAAGAGCTGCGCCATGTTCATCATCGATATTTATGACAGCAGTCCTGCTCTGGGAGAATATCTGTTTTTTGTATTCAAAGTATTCCTCAAAGTCCTCATGCTCTCCTGGTCCGATATGGTCGGGTGAGATATTTAAAAAAGCTCCGTAATCAAAGGTTATACCGTAAGTACGGTTAAGCTTGAACGCCTGGCTTGAAACTTCCATTACACAATACTTGCATCCTGCATCGACCATCCTCGCAAAAAGACTGTGAAGTTCATATGACTCGGGTGTGGTATTCTTTGTCGGTATCTTCATCTCACCGATCATTGAACCCATAGTGCCTATCATACCCACTTTATGTCCCGCAGACTCTAAGATACTCTTTATCATATGAGTCGTTGTGGTCTTACCCTTTGTTCCGGTAAGTCCGATCATTACAAGTTTCTTTGAGGGATAACCAAACCATGCAGCACTTATCTGAGCAAGAGCTTTTCTGCTGTCTGAAACCTTCACAACGGTCATCGTATAGGGAACATATATGTCACCGAAACCGTCTTCGTTTGCTTTCTTTTCAAGTGCTTCGTGACAGCCATCCAGATCTTTTTCAACTATGACAGCCTTTGCTCCTAGATCATGGGCCCTTGTTATATACCCGTGTCCGTCAGAAGCAAATCCGCTCATACACACAAAAAGCGAATTCTCTTTCACTTTTCTCGAATCATATTCGATAGCGGATATCTCTGTGTTCAAATCTCCCTGCAGTAATTCATATTCAACTCCCTGCAGCAGCTCATTAAGCTTCATAATAATATTCTCCTTCATAAACGACCGTAGACGGTCCTACCATGTGCACATGATCTTTTTCATCCCAGTCAACATGCAATACTCCGCCTATCTGATGGACGTCCACATGTCTGCCTGTGATACCGAGTCTGTTTCCAAAAACCACCGCAGTGCAGCAACCCGTACCGCAGCCTATCGTCTCACCGGTGCCTCTTTCCCATTCTCTTATCTTTATCGTATTCTCATCGACCTTCTGGGCAAATGTGACATTTGTCCTTGCCGGAAACATTGGATGGTTTTCTATCGCCGGTCCGTATTTTTTTATATCGAGTGTATCAACATCATCTATGAACATGACAGTGTGGGGATTACCCCATGACAGCGAAGACATCCTAAACACTCTGTCCTCAATCGTCACAGGAACATCAAACAGCTCTTCTTTCTGTTTACCATCACCGTTAGGAGGTACGATGACCGGTACTCTCTTTGCATCAAAAACAGGAAGTCCTATATCGGCATGGATATTCACAACCTCATTATCCTTTACATCAAGCTCAACATGCTGATGTCCGCCTATAGTCTCTATTGTCAGTTCCTTCTTATCGGTCATCCCGTAGTAATATACGAACTTAGAAACACTTCGAAGGGCGTTTCCGCACATCTCACACTCTGTTCCGTCAGGATCAAAGACTCTCATCCTAAAATCGCAGATATCAGAATCACATATCAGTATCATGCCGTCACTGCCAACACCGAAGTTTCTGTTTGATATCTTAATGGCAAGATCAACCCAGTCATCAACGCTGACCTTAGTTGCATCAATATACACGTAATCGTTACCGTATGCCTGCATCTTTGTAAAAGGTATAACCATTTTTAGTCCCCTTTATGTACAATCTCTATACACACGAAATGCAATGCCCCGATCACTCGAAGCATTGCATATGTTTCTGTTCTATGAATCTGTATTAACCCAGAGCCTGTTCGAGGTCCGCTATTATGTCTCTCGGATCCTCTATACCTATTGAGATCCTTATGAATCTCTCATTGATACCAAGCTGTTCCCTGATATCTGCCGGTATTGATTCATGGGTCTGTGTCAACGGATATGTTACCAGTGTCTCTGTACCTCCCAAAGACTCTGCAAAGAGTATCATCTTAACATCCGTCAAAAGCTTCTTTGCTGTCTCCAGCGAATCAAGCTCAAAAGAGATCATGCCTCCGAATCCCGTTGTCTGTGAAAGGCTTATCTCATAACCTTTATGATCTTCAAATCCCGCATAGTAAACTTTCTTTACTTTTGGATGTTTTCTTAACCACTCCGCTACTATCTTTGCATTGGAATTATGCTTCTCCATACGGAGTGAAAGAGTCTTTAAACCTCTGATAAGGAGCCATGAATCCATGGGACCGAGTCCGTTTCCTCTGCTCTTTAACTGCATATGGAAATGATCTGAATATGTATCATCCTTTATGACCAGTATTCCGGCTATGACATCATTGTGACCGCAGATGTACTTTGTTCCCGAATGAGTCACTATATCAGCCCCAAGTGTTAAGGGTTTCTGGAAATAAGGTGTAAGGAATGTATTGTCAACAACAAATACGGCATTCCATTTATGTGCCACAGCAGCAACTTTTCTTATATCAGAAACTCTCATCATCGGGTTGGTGGGTGTCTCCAAAAATACCATCCTGGTATTATCTTTCATAGCCGCTTCGAGGTTCTCGATATCTGACATATCAACATACTGGAAGTCACATCCGAGTTCTCTGAATATATCCTCGGCTATACGGTATGTACCGCCGTAAAGATCATCTGAAAGTATGATATGGTCTCCTGCTTTTAACATTCCAAACAGTGCCATATGGGCAGCCTGTCCGGATGTGAAAGCGAATGCCTCATAACCCTCTTCAAGTATAGCCATCGTTCTTTCCAACTCCTGACGGGTCGGGTTCTGCAGTCTGGAATAAAGATATCCCGTAGACACATCGAAGGCTCTGTGTTTATATGTTGCAGTCTGGAAGATCGGAAAGCTTAACGAACCCGTCATTGGATCGCAGCCTAACGCTCCGTGTACCACCTTAGAATCAAAGTGAAGATTCTCTTTTTTGTCATAATCGTTGTAGTAACACTCTTCTCTCATATATCCTCCGGATAAAAATGCAGTATACACTGCATATTGTATGTGCGCACTATCTTTAACTACTATATCATGTTATGGCCTAAAAATCAATTTTACAGACATATGAAATCCCTATTACAAGTTACATGTTTTGTCTATGTTTATTGAATTTTTAAGATAATTAAGGTAAAATTAAGGTGTTTAGAATGAAGGAATGACACTATGCTAAAGAAACTATCTCAAAAACTCCCCATTTTATATGGGGCAATTCTCATTTTAATAATTCTTGGCTTCATATATATAAGGTATCTGGTAAACAATGCCCAGCCGATAACATATCATCAGGGTTCATCAGACAGTATCTCCAGCGGAGATCTTGGAGCCGAGATGGTCATTTCAAAGGGATGGCTTGAGAGTTTTGGTGTTAAGGCCAATCAGTATGATGCCACAGTCCAGAACAATACCCCATTTCCTATCGTAGACTGGGAAGTATCATTTGTTCTGCCTCCCAATTCCGAGATCAACGATTCCTGGAGCGGTAATTACGATGTTTCCCCTGACGGAACAGTAAAGGTAACCGGTCTTGATTACAATAATGATATTGAACCCGGCGAAAACGTAACTTTCGGTTTCATCCTGTTTTCAGGTGTAACAAATGAATTCGATGAGTTTACGATAACAGGAACTCCTATCTACAGATATACGCATTTCGCACTCTTCTGGATACTGTGTGTTCTGTCAATGGTATGGCTTATCGCTTTGTTCTCTACGCTCTCTGTGCGTATAATGTCCATTTACTATAAGCGCAGACAGGAAATGGACCGTCAGATAATCGTTCAGTCAATAAATACGTTCACAAACTTCATCGATGCAAAAGATCCGTATACGAATGGTCACTCTTCAAGGGTTGCCAAATACACACGCATGATCGCTTCACACATGAACTTTACAGAAGAAGAACTTGATAACATCTACTATATAGGTCTTCTTCATGATGTCGGTAAGATGAGTATTCCGGATGCCATCCTTAACAAGCCTGCAAAGCTTACGCCTGAAGAGCGTAAGATCATCGAGACTCACACTACTCAGGGAGCGGAAATGCTTAAAGAATTCAGTGCTATCCCCGATATTATTTCAGGAGCGCTGTATCACCACGAAAGATATGACGGAACCGGTTATCCTCAGGGACTTAAAGGCGACGACATTCCGCTGATAGCACGTATAATCTGTGTAGCGGATTCCTACGATGCAATGAGTTCTTTCCGTTGCTACAGAGACGCACTCAGCAAGGAAGAGATAATGAACGAACTCGATGTTTGTGCCGGTAAACAGTTCGATCCCGAGATAGCAGCCATAATGCTTGATCTTATAATGTCCGATGCGGTCTGATAAGTCTGATAACCAATTTCATACATATATAAAAAAAGATTTTAAAACCCGTTCTTCACAAGGTCTTAAAATCTTTTTTATTGTTTTATTCTGTTAGTTTATACTGTCAGTGTTTTATCCTAACGGTTCTCATTCACGTAGATCTGTACACGGCTCTGTATTATCTTGGCAACACTTGCCGCATCCTTCTGTCCGCTAAAGTAGCTCTGTGCCTCCTCAATGATTATATCTGAGATGCTCTCATTATAGTTTACAAGCTTGTCAGCACTCTTTATCACATTCATGTAGCCATCTATCTCTGCCTTAGTCAGAGGCTCTGCAACTATCTCTTTGTCGTTGATCCAGAAAGAATCCTTGTACTCTTCCTCTTCGCCCTTGTCATTGATATATGTACGGGGTTTTAACGCTTCATCTGCCATCTTCTCCAGAGAGGATTTCTTTAATGGATAGCCCCATGATATCTTATCCTGGAAATCATCTGAAAGATAATCTCTTAAGAACTCCCATGCCGCATCCTTGTTCTTTGATGAGGCACTGATTGCAAATGCATTCTCAAAGCCTATTGTGTTTCCGCTTCCCTCTGATGTGGGGAATCCGATGAATCCAAGTTCTTCTCCAAACTGTGCATATCTGTAATATGACAGGCTGTCTCTGAAATCGTAAAGTGATAAAACTGTTACCAGAGCTCTGTTCTCAAGGAAAGCTGTCTCGTAATCTCTCCAGTTCTCATCATAGTCACCGTAGTCTATCTCATCCTTGAGACTGTCTGTAAACTCTAAGATCTTAATAAACTCAGGTGAATCAAACTTAACCTCTCCCGTTTCATAGTTTATGAACTCTCCGGGATTGTAGTACATGATGTTTCTTATGAACTGCTCTTTTGACATCTGTAAGAATACTTCTGTATCCGAACCACAGTCTTTTGCTATGCTCTCAAGTTCATCCAGTGAAAGGTTCTTGTCTCCCACAACGGATTTCTTACCTATCATGGTATTTACATAGAATGAAGGTGTTATACAGTAGAGCTTTCCGTCAAAGCTTAAAGTATCAAGCACGTTTTCCATATAATCAGAGCGGTTGAACTGCGGGTCATTGTCAATGTACTTATCAAGAGGTTCAAATGTGCCCTTTACAAAGTAGTTGTTAATATCAAGGCTTGTGTTAAGCAGCATGATATCAGGCATTGTTCCTGCGATGATATCATTATTCATAATGGTCATGATACCTGAGTAATCACCGTCTGTATCATATACAGAGTAATCCTTTGTGATGATCCTGTACTTATCCGAGCTTCTGTTAAACAGGATTATGTTCTTTCTTACATCGCTTCCGATATACATTCCGCCTACAGAAAGAACTGTCTTGTTTCCGGCATCTTTCGGCTCTATCTTTGTGAATTTCGCAAACTTGGTCGGATTCTCTGACTCATCAAGATCGTCATAGTAGCATCCGTAAAATGTCTTATCGTCTATCTCACATACGTTGTAGACAGAGTATGTACAAAGATCCGATGCGATATAATCGATCATCTTTGTAACTTCCTTATCACCGAAGTTGTAATAGAAAAGTCCGGTTGAATTGGAAAGGATCAGATCATGTGCTATTCCCGGGTTTACCGAATAATTCCAGATACTGAAAGGAAGATCAAATGTCTCCTCATTCTTTCCGCTTTCCAGATTATATGCAGACATTACAGGCTTATCCGCACTGTATGTAACAACAGCCATTCTTCCGTCTTTTAACAGGAATGATGAGTTCCAGTCAGTGTCGCCCATCTGATCACCGATATGATTCGTGTTGTTACCCTGCTTATCAAAGGTATAGATACCGGCATTTGTGGATACAATGATCATATCGTCCTTGATATTCAAACTGTTGGGATAGAAATAATCACCGGCATTATCCACCTTAAGTACTGCGTTCCAGTTTTCATCTCCGCTATCATTCATACATATGAGGCTGTAATCACCTGCATAGTTTCCTGTATCCTCATGATAACTGTATTCTTCGGTTATGATCAGGATGTTTCCGTCTTTATCTACAGAAAAATCCGGAACGTTGGTCTCACCCGAAAACTGCTTTTCAAACTCACCGATCTTATTTCCCGAAAGATCATATTTCAAAAGTTTGAAATTCATTGTGGATTCAGTTCCCATATCCTGACCATCAACGAATACCTCAGCAGGTTCTGCTGGCTCTGCCGGTGCTCCGTCGTCCGGTATGACCGTACTGTACGTATCCTCTTCATAGAGTTCGACATCTCCGTCATCTCCTTCGGGATAATCATAACTTACGCTCATGATGTAGATAGTGTCATTAAAGATCTTGCATCTTCCCACATATTCATCACTTGCAATGTTGAAAGGTTCACTCTTGTATACATAGTTGTTGATATCAGCTATGATCTCTTCTACAGATTCACCTGTATCCCCCTTGTCACCTTTCTTTCCTGATTTTGATGAATCCTTATCCCCGTCTTTCTTTCCGCATGCCGCAAGTGATACAGCAATCGTAAGAACAAGAATCATCGCGATGATTTTTTTAATTCTCTTCATAGTGTTTCTTAAACTCCCTCCTGTTTATCAGTTCACTGATAAGAATCTTTATATTATGTTTCAACCGCTTCTTAAATTCTTTAAAAGTCTGCGATCGTAACAGTCTGAATATGAAAATGGCAAATATCGCAAGGTTAACCGTCAGTATGATGATCACTGTCAAACAGATAACAGAAAAGGTATCCTCCCATGACCTTGCTATATTCTCGTAATATGGAAACACAACTCCTTTTGTAGACATGGAGCGTAGTTTTTTTGTTCTTATTATCTCAACAAGCTCTTTTACTTTGAATCGCCTGCTGTTCTCACATATGATAAGCTCCTCGAGATCTTTTCCCAAAACCTCGGAGACTGTTTTCTTTGCGAATCCTTCCACAGGATTGGGAAGAATCATCTCATAATCGTAGGAGCCGTAGATCCTGCCGTATTTACCAAGGCTGTCAAGGCTCATGTAACACATGGGGCCGTCAAGACCTGCCTCTTTAGCGACAACGCCTTCCTCTTTTCTGGTCACACCTTTTACGATATGAGGTACGCCGGCAAGTACTACCGTCTGACCTGCTATATCCGAAGATCCAAACAGTTTCCAGGCGGCATCTTCATCCAAGATTATGCCATCTTCCATAAGGTCATCCGGCGACAGATAAGCTCCCGATAGAAGATTGACGGGATGAAACGTAAAGAAATCTCCTTCAACACCGTATGTCTTCACACTGACCTCAGAAGAATCCGACAAAAGAACTGCCTCTCCCGTAACACTTACCGAATATGGAAAGCTTATCCCGGTTTTGTCTTTTTTTCCTGCAGCTTCAGAATAAGCCGAATCATCAAGTGCGTTTTGAATACGGTGTGACAGATCCGTGAAAAACATCGAATCCAGCTCCGTGGTCATCCTCACGGGATAAAACAGTGAGATCTGAGCCATGTCACCGTCATCGGTCCATCTCTCTGCCGCAAGCTGATCGTAAAGCGTATTCTTTTTTATACTGACATATATGCTCAAAACTGCTACCAAGAGCAGAGATAAGCATATGAATATCTTCTTTTTCATAATCAATCGCTCAGTCTGACCTGCTGACCCTGACTGATGGGTTTATCCGAGGTCGTTATGACATATGCCCATGAGTCAACATCGGCATTTATAGCGGTGTTGTTGTCATCACTTGTTATAACCTCGACATCTATCCTCTTGGCTTTATATCTGTTTCCAAAAGGAGTTCCCTTCTCTTCTATCGTATAGATGAACTTGCCCTTATTGTCCTCTCTTATGGCACTGTTAGGCACAACCCTGTCATACTCTCTTGCTCTCTGTCCGACAGAGATGCTTAAAGACTCACCGTTTGTTACCTCACCCTCAACACTGAACACCAGCTGTCTGCTCTTTGCCGGGTTATTGGGATCGTTCACTATCTTTGCAAGCTTGATCATCATGTTATCACTGTAATACCATGAATTCTGAAGCTCTGCCGTATCACCGACCTGAACCTTTTTAGCCTGTTCGGCAGATACCGTTATCTTCATGTACATCGGCTTGCCTGCAACCTGTATGGTCGCTACCGGATCACTTGCCGATGTTGTCTCTCCTGCTTTCTTTGCAACGGAAAGAACTATACCGTCAACAGGAGAAGTTATCTGTGCACCGCTTGCATCCTGCTTTAACTTCTCTACCTTTTCACGCTGTTCTCTTATGATTGAATTCTGATTGGCAAGATCAAGTGTTTTGCTTATATCAAGTAAAAGCTGTGCCTGATCTTCTTTAGCTCTTGCAAGCTCAAGATCGGCATCTGCCTTTCTTATAGCAAGGTCGTTTATAAGCTGCTGATTACCTGCTTTGTTCTCAGACTGCTCATTTGTCAGTCTTGTGATCTTCGTGGTCAGCTCATCAACCTTGTTCTTTGCACTGTTGTAATCCGATTCAGCAGATGAGAGTTTACTCACGGCACTGCTATACTCATTATACTTATTCTTTGCAGCTTCCATCGCAGCATCTTTGCTACTGTAATCAGATATAGCACCCATGTATGCTTTATATGCTTCCGTTATATCTTTTATCTCAGATTCTGCTTCAGCGATTGTTGATTTAGTTGCATATATCCAATCGTTAAGTGCATCAGCGTCGTTAATTGCCTTTTTCTCATCTTTGTTTGGATCTGTACCATAAAACAAAAGCTCAGACACTTCATTCTTAGAATTTAGTGCAGAATACTTGTTATCGTAAGCATTTTTAAATGCTGTTATGGATGTATCATTTATTTGTGCAACTATAGCATCCTGTTTTGTTTCATACTTAGCTTTTGCATTAGCTAATTCTAACTCAGCTGCATCTTTCTCGCTCTGCGCAGAAGTTGTGTTAGAGTTTCCTGCATCAACGACAGCCTTTAACTCATCATACTTGGCCTTTGCGGTATTAAGCTTGATCTGAGCCTCTTCAAGGTCAAGCTTTGCCTGGTTAAGATCACTGTCGCTGTCTGTGCTACCGCTTGCCACGGTCTGCTGACGTGCTATGCTGTCAACATTCTCCTGAGCTGTTTTCACCCTTTGCTTTGCAGCCAGTATCTGGGCCTCATATACAGCCATGGAAGAAACCTGACCGCTGGTTGCCTGATTGTATGCCTGTGCGCTCATCTCACCCGAAAGAGCACCTGCAGTGTACTTATATATAAGGTCTTCCAAATCCTTTTGTGCTTTATCGAGTTCTTCGCTGTCACCTTCTTCCAGATAGAATAAAACCTGGTCTTTCGATACTGTGTCTCCCTCTTTAACTGCAACACTGTGGATGACCCTGCTGTCTTTAACCATGACACTGTAAGGATCGTCGGCCTCAACAACTCCGGTTCCTCTTATCTTCTCTGTGATGGTCTCACTCTGTATATATTTGGTGGCCACCTCGGGAAGTGATTTATTCATGATACTGTTTGAAAAGAAGGTCAGTATGAGCATGATGCTTAGGAAAACTATGGCTATGTTCTTGACCACGTCTTTTTTCAGTTTTATGGTATTGTTTTCTTTTGACTCGTTATTCATTATCAAGCCTTAGCCTTTCATTCCGCCCTGATATGTTATTCCCTCGACAAGATATTCCTCACCGTACTGGAACACGAGCAGAGTCGGTATCATATAGATGGTCGCCACAGCAAATGCTATACCAATCTCACCCTGATTTATCTTTGAAAGAAATACTGAAAGAGGATGCATGTCACTGTCATTTAAAAGAATTAGCGGCTGTTCGACCATGTTCCAGTAATCTATGAACAGAAGGATACATACACTTGCGACCGCACTCTTACAAAGCGGATAGCAGATCTTGGTGAATATCTTCCATTCTCCCGCACCGTCTATCCTTGCAGCATCTATTATACCCGCAGGTATCCTTCTCATGCACTTGGTCAGCAAGAATACGGCAAACGGTGAAAATATACCCGGAAGCCATATAGCCCAGTTTGTATTTGTTATGCCGAGCCATTCACTTACAAAGAAGTTTGGCACCAGTGTTACCTGATACGGCATGAGCATCAGTATTATATATGCAAAGAAGATTATCTCACGGATCCTTCCTCTGTAACGCGCAAATCCGTATGATGCCAGCATTGCCACAACCAGCTGGAACAGCACTATCGGTACTACCAGTATCACCGAATTCCAGAATTTCAACAGATAATCCGGACTGTTGAATAAAACGGTGAAGTACTGTTTGAAGCTGACCATATCGGGTATGAACTTAAGATGCACGGTCTCGGAAATGAACTTTGAACTGCCTTTTCCCGTGACACTTGCAAATACCCTTCCGTAGTTTGCCGCGATCTCACTCTCTGCCATAAATGAATTGCATATGGTAAAGATGATCGGTATGACAAACATGATCGCAACCAGTACGAGTACTATAGATGTGATCGGTTTTATTCTGTTCTTTTTCTTCTTATGTGTAACTCTGTCGTACTTCATAGGCTAATCCTCCAAGTCCTTTCCGACAAAGTTCTCTATTACAAACAGCAGTCCCACCAGTACTATCATGACAAGTGACATGAGTATGGCAGCTGCCGAAAGCTTCTGATAATCAAGTGCCGCAAACATGTTGTTCATGTAATGCTGCATCATGTACAGGGATTCATAGGGATAATCGCCTGTCAAAAGGTATATCTCCCTGAATACCTTGAAAGAATTTATAAGTGACATTATTGTCACAAACAGTATCGTAGACGAAAGATACCTTATCTTTATCGTTTTAAAGATAGCCCAGTCCGATGCACTCTCGAGCCTTGCAACCTCTATAAGATCCTTAGGGATATTTGAGATCGCAGCCATGAAGAGGATCATGTTGTAACCCAGATTCTTCCATATAAATAAGATGATTATGACTATCTGGGCATGATCAGACTTCATCCAGTCTATCTTGCTTATATCAAAACGGGTGATTATCTCATTTACCACTCCGTTATAATCAAACATCACCTGCCAGATCAGTATGACCGATGCTATGGGCACCATCATGGGGCTCAATATACTAGATCTTATCTGTGATTTTGCAAGGACGTTCTTATCCAGTGCAAATGCGACCATAAGTGACAGTATAACTATCAGCGGAACGCTTATCAGCGAGAACTTGACCGTATTGGTCACTGCCAGTTTGAAGGCTTTATTCTGCACTATACTTGTGAAATTATCAAGAAACACCCAGTTTTTGCTGATCGGGTTATCTACCATGGAATAATAGATGACAACAAGAAAAGGTACAACAAAAAAAGTTGCCACCCCTCCTACGCTGGGAGCAAGAAACAGAGCTGTCTTTCTCTTCAACTTTTTTGTCATAACCGAAGTATGTTTCTTTTCCATGGTCAGTGCCATTATATCTCCCCGATATGATGAATATACATCATCCTATTATAGAATCCAGTATGGCGTATATCTCATCCCTGCCCTGTTTTGTCTCTGCAGAGAAAGGTATGATCACCGTTTCCTTTGAACATCCGAGTGTCTCTCTTATGAGCTTTATCTGCTTGTCTGTCTGGCTTCTCTTTATCTTATCAAGTTTGGTCGCTATTATCACTGGTTCAAAACCGCTCTTTACGACCCATTCATACATCTCACAGTCATTGGCTCCCGGAGCATGCCTTATATCTATAAGAAGAAATACCCTTTTTAAGGCTTTGGATGTATGAAGGTATCTTTCTATCATCTTACCCCACTGTGCCTTTACCTTTACATTGGCATTGGCATAACCGTATCCGGGCAGATCGACAAAGTAGATCTCATCGCTTATATTGTAAAAGTTGATCGTCTGTGTCTTACCGGGCTGAGAACTGATCCTGGCATAGCTTTTCCTGTTCATCAGAGCATTGATAAGTGATGACTTGCCAACATTACTCTTACCCGCAAATGCAACCTCCGGAAGTTCATTTTCCGGAAGTTTGCTTGTTATTCCGCACACTGTTTCAAGATTTACGCTTCTTATGACCATAAGTTTCTCCATGGTGTACTAATCCAATTAGTACACTTAATATACTCTTTAGTTTCATTAATGTCAATAGTTATTGATATAAATATTTAAGCCCCATATAGGGGCTTAAATTATCGCACTATCGTAGGCTGTGCTTTTCCTTCTATTACATCTTTTGTTATGATACATTCCTGTACCGAATCATCCGAAGGTATAGTGAACATCACATCCATCATGGCTTTTTCCATAATGGTACGAAGGCCTCTTGCTCCGGTCTTCTGTGTATATGCCTCATCCGCTATGGCATCCACTGCTTCGTCATCAAACTTAAGTCCGACTCCGTCATATCTGAACAGCTTCTGATACTGTTTTACCAAAGCGTTCTTGGGCTGTGTCAGTATCTCTACCAACGACTGTTTATCAAGTCCTTCGAGTGCGACTCTTATCGGAACTCGTCCCACAAACTCCGGTATAAGTCCGAACTTAACCAGATCCTGTGTGCTTACCTGAGCTAAAAGCTTTCCGATCTCATCACCCGACTTCTGAGCGATCTCAGCATTGAAACCTATCGATTTACGGTTCAGTCTCTCTTCTATGATCTTTTCAAGCCCGTCAAATGCACCGCCGCATATGAAAAGTATATTCGATGTATCTATCTGTATAAGATCCTGATGGGGATGCTTTCTTCCACCCTGTGGCGGAACGCTTGCCATCGTTCCCTCTACTATCTTAAGAAGTGCCTGTTGGACACCTTCTCCGGATACGTCACGTGTGATCGATACATTCTCACTCTTTTTTGTGATCTTGTCTATCTCATCTATATAGATGATGCCAAGTTCTGCTCTTTTTACATCATAATCTGCTGCCTGTATAAGCTTAAGCAGGATGTTCTCAACATCTTCTCCGACATAACCTGCCTCTGTCAATGTTGTTGCATCCGCAATAGCAAAAGGAACATTGATTATCTTTGCCAGTGTCTGGGCCAAATATGTCTTACCTGATCCTGTCGGTCCCATCATGATGATATTGGACTTTTGCAGTTCAACTCCGTCGTCTTCCTGCTTTGCCGTTACTCTCTTGTAGTGATTATATACGGCTACCGATAACACCTTTTTGGCAAGTTCCTGTCCAACAACATATTCATCGAGGAATTTCTTGATCTCAACCGGCTTTAAAAGGTTGATATCCATATCGTCATCAGCCTGATCAGAAAAATCATCTCCGAATTCCTCAGCTATCATATCGGCACAGATATCTATACACTCGTCACAGATATAAACACCTTCCGGTCCTGCTATGAGCTTACGGACCTGATCCTGTTTTTTTCCGCAAAAAGAACACCTGACATGTCCTGACATACTCTTGTTAGCCATCAGTTACCTCATTCTTCACTGCGCTTTGTTATAACCGAATCTATAAGGCCGTACTCCTTAGCCTCTTCAGCTGTCTTCCAGTTGTCACGTTCAGTATCAGCTGCGATGGTGTCATAATCCTTACCTGTATTCTCAGCAAGGATGGTATTTAACTTTTTCTTTGTCTGAAGGATATGCTCTGCTGCTATCTGGATCTCTGTAGCCTGTCCCTGAGCTCCTCCAAGCGGCTGATGGATCATTATCTCGGCATTGGGAAGAGCATAACGCTTACCCTTTGCGCCTCCTGCAAGAAGGAATGCGCCCATGCTTGCAGCCATACCTATACATATGGTAGAAACATCGCACTTGATGTACTGCATGGTATCATATATAGCCATACCTGCCGTTACACTACCGCCGGGGCTGTTGATATACAGACTTATATCCTTCTCCGGATCCTCGGCTTCAAGGAAAAGTAACTGTGCAACAACTATAGAAGCTGTTGTCTCGTTTACCTCTTCTCCAAGGAAGATGATCCTGTCTTTTAATAATCTTGAATAGATATCATATGAGCGCTCACCTCTTGAGGTCTGCTCTATGACATAAGGTATCAAACTCATAATACGCCTCTTCACACTATTACTTAAACGTCAATACGATAGGTATTATTTCTCTACAGCGCTCTCAACAGTCATCTTAGCTGCCTTCTTAACAGCGATATCCTTCATGATCTGCTTCTTGCCTTCTTCACCCATCATATCTTTTACTTTGTCAGCTTCCATCTTGTACATGTCAGCCATCTCTTTGATCTCTGCATCGAGATCTTCCTCAGTTGCTTCGATCTTCTCAGCTTCTACGATAGCTTCAAGAACAAGTCTTGACTGGATACGCTTGAGAGCCTGAGGCTTAACCTGATCCATGAACTTGTCTGTAGACATACCAGTGAACTGGAGATACTGCTCAAATGAAAGACCCTGCTGCTGGATGTTCTGTGCGAACTCCTCAACCATCTGTCTCTGCTGTGTCTCGAGCATTGCATCCGGGATCTCCATCTTTGCATCATTTATGATAGCTTCAACAACTGCCTCTTCCTTTGCTTCTGCAGCCTGTTTAGCCTTCTTTTCTGTAAGTTTCTTCTTTACGTCTTCCTTGTACTCTGCAAGTGTATCAAACTCAGAAACCTCTGAAGCAAACTCATCATCAAGCTCAGGAAGCTCCTTCTGCTTGATCTCCTTAACTACACACTTGAATACTGCTGCCTTGCCTGCAAGGTCTTCTGCGTGATAATCCTCAGGGAATGTAACGTTTACTTCGCATTCCTCACCGATGTTCTTGCCGATGAGCTGCTCCTCAAATCCGGGTATGAATGCACCTGAACCGATGGTAAGAGGATAGTTCTCACCCTTTCCGCCTGTGAATGCTACACCGTCAACATATCCGTCGAAATCGATAACTGTATCATCCTTATCCTGAACAGCTCTGTCAGTAACGCTGATGCTTCTTGCATTGTTCTCGCGTTCCTTATCGATAGCTGCATTGATCTCATCTTCACTTACTTCTGTATCAACCTTGTCGATCTTAACGCCCTTGTACTTGCCAAGCTTAACTTCAGGCTTCAATGCAACCTCAGCTGTGAAGATGAAAGGCTTTCCGGGCTCTAACTGAACTGCCTCGATCTTGGGTGTTGATGTGATCTCCTCACCGCACTCATCATAAGCCTTCTCATATGCCTCGGGTATAACCTGGTTGGCAGCTTCCTCAAGGAATACTCCCTTACCGTACATCTTCTCTACCATGGCACGCGGAACCTTACCTTTTCTGAATCCGGGTATGGATATCTGCTTCTTCTGTTTCTGATATACTTTTTCAATGGCTTTTTCGAGCTCCTCGTAGGGTACTTCGATGGTAAGCTTAGCCATTCCTTTTTCTAATTTTTCAACCTGTACGCTCATTTTTATTGTTTCCTTCCTAATATTTCTGATTACAGACGGCATATATTATAGCATAATAATCTTTTAAAATCTACACAGTATTTTATGCCCTAAAAACGATCTTTTTTGCCATTTCTTCAGCAGCTTCCTGTCCCTGAACTGCTGCGATGATCTCAAGTGCAAAAGGTATCGCTGTACCGAGTCCCCTGCTGGTTATAACATTTCCGTCATGATTGACTTCGTTATGATTAACATCAGCTCCTGTAAGCTCGGCATCCATACCTGGATATATGCAGGCCTTCTTTCCTTTAAGGTATCCGCCGTGTCCCAGTATCTTTGGTGCGGCGCATATAGCACATACCAGTTTGCCGGCTTCATACATCTCTTTTAGAGCTGCCTGTACATAGGAATTTGCTTCCATGTTGTCGGTTCCGGGGGCTCCACCGGGGATGACCAGAACATCATCGGATGAGAAATCATGCTCCTCAATGATCTCGTCAGCAACTATCGTTATATCATGAGAACCTGTGACTGTTTTGTCACCGCTTATCGATATGATACTAAGATCCATTTTTGCTCTTCTTAAAATATCAACAACGTTTAAAGCTTCACATTCCTCTGTCCCCTGTGCAAAAAGCAGTGCTACCTTTGTCATATATCTCTTCCTTTCGATCAGTTAAACTCAGAACCTGTATATGCATCACCATTGTCAGGTCCGACGTTATTTATATCTTCTTTAGCATAATCATTTGCTGATACCTGCTCTTCTTTTACTTCATAGCCTGAGGTCTCATCCTCTTTTGTCTCATAATTCGGTGTTCCCTCGTTAAAAGCAGAGCCACGAAGTCTCTCTTCTCTTCTTCTTTCAACTTCTGCTATCATCTGGCTGCGATTCTTATTAAAGATGTTCTCAAGCTCGTTGCTGTAACCAAATATCGCATCCGGGATGATCGATGCAAAGTAGTTCATCATCTCATCCATGGTGTCCTTCTTTGCGGGAACCTGTACAGTCTTTCCATTCTTAAGTCTGATCTTTACGTAATACTGTTTGCTGACTGTGATGAATGCGGATTTGTTCTTTACTATATAAGGATATATCCACAGTACATCTTTTGCCTTTGAAAAATTAAGGCTCATCGCGCTCTCAAAGAGGAAGAACTCATCGTTTGCCCTTACACCGTATCTTTCAGGGGTAGAATCTCTGAATCTCTCGATACGGCTGTATGCAAGATCTTTGCTTCCAACCTCGTTAGCATATACCGTCACATCCTTTAAGTGATCTCCGAACAAAGCGTAGAATAAAAGTGCTATGCCCGCGATAAGGAAAATGGCTGCAACGATTATTCCGGCATAATCTGTCTGTTCCGTTCTTGAACCTGCTTTTGCACCAACCAGAACATAAGGTGCGAAGTACTGTTTCACTTCATCGACAGACATATCATATGCAGCAGCACATTCTTCCATATATGAATTGTAATAAGCAAGATCATCACCCGTGAGTTTCTGTATCTTACCCTTTACGGTGAAATAATCAAGCTAGCTGTAATCGAGCTCCTCTCCTGCGTTTTCGGCAGCGATGATATCGTTCATGAGATTGTATGCTCTGTCGTTTTTCTTTCCTCTGAGCTCGACTCCCACATACTCGGCGCCGTCAGGTCCCATGCTGACAAAGTAATCTCTCTGTACTTCCTTGTCTGATGTGCCTTCTGTGAAATAGCAGTAATAATCATATACATAGTAAACGGTTATCCTTGCTCTTCCTTCCACGATCTGATCTGCCGTGATCTCATCGAGGTTCTGCTCCTCTCCTACCGGTATATAATCCGAAAAGAATATCAGCAGTAATAAAAGTCCTACCGCAGCTACTCCCAGCGCAAGCAGCGCCATTCTTCTTTTTATCTTTTTCTCGATCTGTTTCATAATCTCCTCTTTGCCCTTCCGTATAGTTTACATAACTTGTATATTTCTTCGGCTGTCGACTCACTCATCATGTTCTTTTCAAGTCGCCATTTCCAGTTGTTTCCCAGTGTTGACGGGAAATTCATCCTGGCATCGCCGCCAAGTCCCAGATAATCCTGCATGGGTACTATGCATGTATCAGCGACACTTCCCAGACCAGCTCGCAGCATCTTGTTAACGGCATCCTTTGATGTCTTTATATCAAGATATCTCTTGGCAAACGATCTGTCGCCTCTTGCGAGTGTGTCAAACCAGTGTCTCGTTGTATCATTATCGTGTGTTCCGGTATAGACCACACAGTTACGCTCATAATTATGAGGAAGATAATCGCTCTCCTCTCTTGAATCAAAAGCAAACTGTAATACTTTCATCCCCGGGAAACCGGAACGTTTTACCATCTT
Source organism: Lachnospiraceae bacterium (assembly GCA_017619635.1). Lineage (GTDB taxonomy): Bacteria > Bacillota > Clostridia > Lachnospirales > Lachnospiraceae > Colinaster. The sequence continues at coordinate 44,723 of JAFZRZ010000011.1, forward strand.
TATAACGGAATCCGTCAAAAAGCCCAGGTCCTCTGCTATGACCTGTTTCTTTCCGAGTCTTTCCTTCATGCATTTGAACAGATCAAGTCCGGGACCGGGAAGCCACTCTCCGACAATCGCGTTCTCACTTCCGTAAGGGATGGCATAATACTCATCAAATCCTCTGAAATGATCGATGCGGACTATGTCATAGAGCTTAAAGCAATGCTCCATTCTTGTCATCCACCACTCGTATCCTGTCTCTTTATGGTAGTCCCATTTATAAAGTGGATTGCCCCAGAGCTGTCCGAGTGCGGTGAACGCATCCGGAGGACATCCTGCCACATTGACAGGATCACAGTTCTCATCAAGATCAAAAAGCTCGGGATGAGACCATGTGTCGGAACTGTCCATTGCCACATAGATGGGTATGTCACCCACTATCTGTATTCCCTTCTCATTGGCATAAGCCTTTAGTGCCTTCCACTGTCTGTAGAAATAGTACTGCTGGAAACAGTAGCACTCGATCTCGTCAGCCAGTTTCTTTCTGTATTTGTCCAGTGCTGATTTTTTACGCAACTTAAGAGATTCATCCCAGGTCGTCCATGCGCCTCCGAGATGCTCATCCTTGACAGACATATAGAGAGCATAGTCATCCAGCCAGAAAGCATTTTCCTTTTTGAATGCCATAAACTCTTTGTCTTTTGATATGTCACTCTTTTTATATGCTTTTTTGAGCAACGCAAATTTGGCTTTATAGATAAGCTCGTAATCTACGCTGCCTGATGCACCGTAATCATAAGCCTCACAGTCTTTTTCAGTAAGCCAGCCCTTATCTATGAACTCATCAAGATCTATGTAATAAGGGTTACCGGCAAATGTCGAGAATGACTGGTAAGGTGAATCTCCGTAACCGGTAGGTCCCAAGGGCAGTATCTGCCAAAGGGATTGTCCGGCCCTGTCAAGAAAATCAACAAACGCATACGCATTCTTGCTGAAAGTGCCTATGCCGTATCTTCCCGGCAGGCTGGATATAGCTAATAGTATTCCGCTTTTTCGCATTTTAAAATCTACTCCGTACTGGTAAGATGCCAGATGTCATCATTGTACTGCTTAATGGTTCTGTCAGATGAGAAGAAACCGGCTTTTGCTATATTAACGAGCATCATCCTGTTCCATCTGTCCTTGTCAGCATAATCATCAAGCATCCTGTCCTTGACTTTGATGTAATCCTCAAGATCAAGAAGTGTCATGAACCAGTCCTTATTCAAAAGCTCATTGTAAAGTCTCTCGAGCTTTTCCTTGTTTCCTGTTTTGATAACCTGTTTGCTGACGATGAAATCAACAGCCTGTTTGATCGTCTTGCTCTTCTTATAGTAATCCTTTGAAACGTAATCAGCCTTTGCGTAATGCTCGATGACAACATCCGATTTCTCACCGAAGATATATATGTTCTCATCTCCGACAAGCTCATGTATCTCAACATTTGCACCGTCATCGGTTCCAAGTGTCACGGCACCGTTTAACATGAACTTCATGTTACCTGTACCGCTGGCTTCTTTACTTGCAAGCGAGATCTGCTCTGAAATATCACATGCAGGTATAAGTCTCTCGGCATAACTTACGTTGTAGTTTTCAACCATCACGACCTTCATGTAAGGCGAAACATCGGGATCATTGTTTATGATCTCCTGCAGACATAAGATCAGATGAATGACATCCTGTGCGATTATATAAGCCGGAGCAGCCTTTGCTCCGAAGATAAACGTAACCTTTGAAGAAGTTTTTTTGCCGTTCTTTATCTCGAGATATCTGTGAATGATATAGAGCGCATTCATCTGCTGACGTTTGTACTCATGCATTCTCTTTATCTGTATGTCAAATATGGATGTAGGATCTATCTCTACGCCTTCATGCTCTTTTATATACTCGGCAAGAGCTTTCTTCTTGTCATCCTTGATGCTTCTTATCTTTGATACAAACTCCTTGTCGTCTGCATGCTCAAGCAGCTTCTCGAGTTTTGAAGCATCCTTCTTGTACTCTTTTCCGATAGTCTCACAGATGAGCGAATCAAGCTCCCTGTTACAGCTCATCAGCCATCTTCTGAAGGTGATGCCGTTTGTCTTGTTATTGAACTTCTCGGGATAGATCTTATAAAAATGATTGAGCTCGGTATCTTTAAGTATGTCTGTATGTATAGCCGCAACACCGTTTATCGAATAACCGTAATGGATATCCATGTGTGCCATATGGACTCTCTTGTCCTTATCGATGATGGCAACCTTAGGATCCTTATATTTCTTCTTGGCTTTCTTATCCAGTTCCTTGATTATCGGCACGAGCTGCGGAACAACCTTCTCAAGGTATTTTAACGGCCACTTTTCAAGTGCCTCAGCAAGTATGGTGTGATTTGTGTAGGCACAGGTCTTGCTGACTACCTCTATAGCCTCATCCATTGAGAATGCCTTCTCCTCAACAAGTATCCTGATAAGTTCAGGGATGACCATTGAAGGATGTGTATCATTTATCTGGATCGCGCAGTGCTCGTCGAGTTTACGAAGATCGACGTGGTTCTCTCTCATCTCCCAGAGGATGAGCTGAGCCGCATTGCTTACCATGAAATATTCCTGATATATACGAAGCAGGTTTCCTGCCTCATCTGAATCATCCGGATAAAGGAATAATGTCAGATTCTTCTCTATATCCTTCTTATTAAAATCGATACCCTTTTTAACGATCGATTCATCAACGCTCTCTACATCAAAAAGATGAAGTTTGTTAACGCCGCTGTCATATCCTATAACATCGATGTCATAGAGTCTTGATGTCACTTTGTGATCTCCAAAGATTACATCAAACTTTATGTCTGTTTTGTTGAGCCATGAGGGATGCTCTATCCAGGGATTCGGTGTTGCTGACTGAGCCCTGTCCTTAAACACCTGCTTGAACAGACCGTAATGATAATTAAGACCTATTCCGTCACCGGGAAGGTTTAATGTTGCGAGCGAATCCAAAAAGCATGCCGCAAGTCTTCCAAGTCCGCCGTTACCAAGAGACGGTTCGGGCTCGCACTCTTCTATAAGATTTATATCCTTGCCGTATTTTTCAAGTACTTTTTTTACTTTGTCATAAACTCCTAAATTTATAAGATTATTCGCAAGGAGTCTTCCGATAAGAAACTCCATGGAGATATAGTAGACTTTCTTCGGACCTGATATCTCGGTCGTAGACTCCGTAAGGGATTTCGTCAGATATAAAGTACAGTAGTAGACTTCCTTGTCAGAGCACTCTTCCAACTTTTTTCCGAATACCTTGTCGGCAATGGAAACAAGTTCATCTTCAATGTGATCTTCAATAATATTCCTTTTTAATGTTGCCTGCAGAGACATATCTTCCTCCTTGACCTGTTACCCTGTTTTGCAGCAGGGCTGATTAAAGCTCCAAATTATATAATAACATATATTCACAAAAGAATATATGACGTTTTTATCCATTCACTCCTTCTTTGTTTCTGTGAAAAAGGCTGTAAATCGGAATGCACGGGATAAGTACCATCAATAAAAGATCCACAAGTCTTGATAGGAGCTGTCCCGCATAGCAGTAAACGTAAACAACATCCGTTGAATACGCAAGCGTATCAAATCCCTTTATCATATCCAGTCTGTTTGAGAGCATGAAACAGATGCTGTTTATGATAAAAAGAACAAATATATGATGCATCATCACATTGAAGGTGTTTCTGCCTATATAGATGAGCATCCTGTTTACAGGGAACGCTTTCCCGAGAAGTGAAAGCAGGTGTGATATACGAAGCCAGAACAGTATTCCTGTCATAACAGTTATGAAAGGGATGACGGGTCCGTTTGCAAAACCCGTGACCCATACCGTGCTGAAAGCAAGGCCTCCGCAAAAATGGGTGATCAGAAACTGTATTCCCAGAAGGATTGCAATATAAACAACATCTAACAGAGCCGTTTCCTTAAGTCTTCCCTCAACAAACAGCTTATATATCCTTCCGAACTGAATACCGAAGAACATGATGAATATCCTTCCTATATCCTTATAGTGTCCCCAGACATGTCCTCCTATCGCAAGCCATACAGTCAGTATTCCAAGTATGGTATATCCTGCAAATAAAAGTACCTCCACATATTCCTTCTTTACCCGGCAAAGAACAGCGAAAGCTATCTTTCTTACAAATATATTGATAATCTCAGTGAGAAACAATGCAGGTATGAACCATGCAGGGAAATTCAGCATGAACTGATGACCGCCAAGAAAAGGTGCGATGAAAAGATTGTAGGGTGATATCGTCTGCCCTACCGTGATCCCCTGTGAATTAAGGGCTGTGGACATGATGCCGTAAAAGAGGTTCCATATAAAATAAGGAACCAGAAGATTCTGTATCTTCCTTGTAACAAATCCTGTGATATCCTTCTCATCCTTCTCCTTTAAAAAGTATCCCGATATAAAAAGGAATATATATACATGAAATGAATAATAAGGAAAGAGTCCGAATACGTTAAAGATCTGCAGATCAAGATGACCCGCGACCACAAATATGATCCCGAGTGCTCCCAATATACGCATGGTGATGTTTTCATCTTTGGTACCATGATGTCTGTTCGTATTAAGTTTAAACACATCGCATATGATGTTCATCATCTTCCCCGCTCATTCAGACATATTTAAAAAGTCAGCCTAAAGGACATTTTATCATAAATCATTGCTTTTTTAATCCCATAATATTAAAATAAACCATACATGTTTTAAGAAAGAACGAGGTTATAACGATGAATGTAGTATGTTTGGATCTTGAAGGTGTGCTGGTCCCCGAGATATGGATCGCATTTTCTGAGGCAACAAATATCCCCGAACTCAGAAGGACCACAAGAGATGAACCAGATTATGATAAATTGATGAGATTCAGGATCGAGATCTTAAAAGAGCATGGTCTCGGATTAAAAGAGATCCAGGATACCATCGCTACTATAGAGCCCTTAGATGGTGCAAAAGAATTCCTCGATAAATTGAGAGAACTCACTCAAGTAGTTATCTTAAGCGATACATTTGACCAGTTTGCAAAGCCTCTCATGAAGAAGCTTGGATGGCCCTCACTTTTCTGCAACACTCTCGAGGTTGCCGACAACGGTGAGATCACAGGATTTAAGATGCGCTGCCCTCAGTCAAAACTGACAACTGTAAAAGCTCTTCAGTCATGCGGTTTTGATACGATAGCTGCCGGTGACAGCTTCAACGATCTTGGTATGATACAGGCCAGCAAGGCGGGTTTCCTCTTCCGCACGACAGATGCGATCAAGAAGGAATATCCTCAGTATCCCGCACTTGAGACCTACGATGAGTTTTTAAATGCCATCAAGGCTGCTCTTTAATAAGATGCAACAAAAAAGAACGTCGTTTTGGCGTTCTTTTTTGTTTCCCTTCAATTTACTTCTTAAGCGGTGGCTTGATCCTTACCTTGTACAGAAGCTTTAACTTTTCCCAGTTTCCTTCAACACGGAGTTTTCCGTTCTTCATCGCTTCCAAAATGTTCATACTGCCGTCCGCTATAGCTATCAGTGTCGGGGCGTCTCCAATCAAAAGACCGTCCCTGTCATAATACTCATAAGGTTCGACACATACCTGTCTGGCCGCTATCTCAACGTAAAACTTTCCCTCTCCTTCTCCGGTGATATTGACCTGAACCGCAACATGTTCGAACACTTCACGTGCATCGGCGTTCTCCAAGCCATCCCTTACTCTGTCAACAATCTCATAATAATCCATATCACGGCTCCTTTCTAAGAATAATGTCTGACATTTCCTTTCTTTTCTATGATTATATCATAATATTTGCGTTTTTTCACGGTATATTCTAAAAAGTAGGAAGATTTTAGTTAAAAACAGGGCCGTCCATTCACAGCCCTGTTTCTTAGGATCAATATACAAGTTCGTATGTTGTAAGTTCACTTACAGCAAAGCAAACCCTGCCTTCATCTGTTGGCGTAAGTCTTCCAACGAGCTTACGAACTCCGTTGGCATCATACTTGTAAAGCATTACAGACTTGACATTTGTAGGAACTACTGTATGTAGAACTGTCCTTGCTTTTAACCTTGTATAGGTTTTGAACTCAATCTTCTTGTTATGGCTTCCGGTAGTGACCTTACAGCTAAGATCGACAGCCTGCTGGGAATTAAGTCTGTTATCATTTATGAACGTCAGTGCCGTTCCGTTTCCTACAAAGGTATGAAGTCCATACAGATTACTTCTTCTGAGAGCCTTGAAAACGCTTTCAGTTAATATTGAGTTAGTTCTGTTTAACACAACCTGAACAAGTTCGCGCTGTCCCTTCCTGTTATTCTTTGCACCTGTCTTATTAGCTGTATCTATCAGTATGTTTTCAAGATCCTGCCAAGTTTTTATCTCACTTCCGCCAACCAGTGTTCCAAGCGAATTGTTAACAGCCGGAGGCGTATTATCATTATTGTTGCCATCTCCTGATGTATTCGATGTATCACTGTCATCATCGTCATCAGCATCTTTTCCATCATTCGCAACAGGAGATTCTTCGCCCTCCTGATCAGCTGCTTTCTTTATAATTGTATAATTAGAAAACCTGTCACTTGCAAAAGTCAGCATCTTTGTGTCAGGATCGTATTCAGCATCCAGTTCAGTTCTGACTCCATCATGCTCTCTTACCACTGAGAGCTCATCTTGTGCGGATATATCATCCAAATCCACCATAAGACCTACAACTACAGCACCTGTTGTTTCATATATATCGCTGCTCCAATAGTTTCCGTTTCCCATGGAAACTACTTTATTAAGATCGATATCCACTGTACCAAGAGCCATTGCTCCTTCGCCTACAACATCAACTGCATCTGTATCAAGCGGTGCATCCTTTACAGTAAGTTTAACATTACCGCTGTCAGTTGCATTCTCACCGTTAGCGATGGTAGCATTGCTGACTGTTGTACTGTCTGTATAAACAATGTCCTGCGCTTCAGATACTATACCCTTAAAATGGAAATTTGAGTTTACCATCGTAAATTTAAACACACCCATGTTATTATTGCCGGCTATAGGTAAAAGGTTGGGACCTGCGTTTATCTGAAGACTGCTGACCTGGTATCCGTAATCCGGAATGAGCAGGAAATAATATGTTTCACCTATTGTGAGTTCCTGATCCTTATTAAGATCATAATCTGTCAGATCGATATCGGTATCGCTTTGAGCATTCAGTCTGTATAACTTAGCATGCTCTACAATCTCATCTTCCTGTGTATCTCCTGTACCTCTGTCCGAAGGATATCTCCATCTGACGTTCTTTTTCTTATTGAAAACGATATTTATCTTATAAGAGAAAGCTTCGTTTGCAGTGAACTCAGCCACACCGTTATTCCATAATGCATCCTCAATCGGTCTGCGCTCTATCTCCGTACCCATGTTGTCGGTTGAGCTCTCTCCCGCATTCTTTCTTATAACCTGTGTGGTACGCATAAATTCTCTTTCACCAGCAACGGCGATCCTTATCTTTGCGGTACCAGCTGGTATATCATTTGCCTGCACAGACTGCTGTGTACTTGCAAGAGTCTGTCCGTTTTTGTTAAGGAAGGTTATCGTTGTTGTTTCATTAACACCATCTGAACATTCGATGTTAACAGTATATTTTCCGCCTGTACCTCCGCCTGCGATAAAGCTCACATCTGTTATTGCCGTATCATTTGTAAGCTTCTGTGACGTATCTGAGGCGATCAGGGTATTGTTTAACTTATAACTGTCAAGAACGCCGCCTTCAGCAGCTGTTGCCCTTACATATTTGGCTGTGTATTCTCCACCAGTGGCTGCGACATCAATCCATGCAGTACCATCTGAAGAATACTGTATCTTTCCGTACTGCGTATCATATGCACTGACAGTAAGCTTCTTTAAACTCGATGTAAAGGTGATATCCTGGATCCAGTGAAGAGAAGGATTCAGTTCCAGTCCGTGAGATCCTGTATCAGAGATATTGTTACCATCTATCTTGTAACTGACACTGTAATCCGCATCCGGAACCGCTCTTACAAATGCGCCTTCAACTCCCTCGCTGATACCTGTTGCAGGAATATCAGACCATTCGTTCTCATCAATACTGTATTGAATCTTACCATGAGTGTCATCGTAGGCAGTTGCCTTTATCTGGATCGAGCCATCATCGCCGGGATTATCGTTTGCAGGTATTTCTCCTTCCTCAAAAGATATTGAACTGATCGAAAATGTCTGTCCGAATCCAAGCCAGATCTCAGAATGACACTTTAGTCCGCCTGCCATATCCACCTGATGCTGTTCATTATCTTCAAAAACTGACGGTTCACAGACTATCGAATCTGACAGTCTGTATCCTTCGATCGGATTTATAACGACAGCTACCGCTTCAACATTCTGAACGCCATTGGGCCCAACAGTGACCCATTCAAAGTTATCTTCTCCGTGATCCACACAGTATTTGACATTACCATATGTATCATCATAAGAAGCTACCGTAAGCTTTGGAAATGCCGGAGGCTGTTCTTCACCTCCATTTTCATCATCTGATTCAAAAATGATATCAGATACACTCTTATTACCCTGTGTGAAGAAATCAGCATGATCCGAATTATTTATCAGATCACCGTTAAATCTAAACGAAACCAAATGACAACCAGGCTCCGGTACGCATAACACCGCTGTAGCAGTCACATCACTGACTCCGTTTTGAGCATCAACAACTGTCCAACTCTCACCATTCTGAGTATACTTTACACTGCCCATAGTTCCGTCATATGAAGAAACATTGAGGTTGCATTCATATATAGTCGGATCATCGGCCCATATAGGCATTCCAAGATTAACAAAAGTTCCGAGGAAAGCCATTATACCAGCCAAGATCATAGCCAGGCCTCTCATTTTCCTATTGGCTGTCAACATATTCACCATCCCTCCATTCATTTACGTTGTGTATAAAATAATTTACCAACACTAAAATATTTTACTCCCTGATGCGTAACAGATTTTCAGGCATATACATTGAATTATGCACATACTAAGAGTAAAATTGATGTGACAGATTTTACATGTCTTTTCAGTGATAGGTGGAACAAAATATGAAAGAATTGGTATATCGTTTTACACGGTCTTTTTTGTGTACAGCGTTTTTTGTGTTATTCGCGTTAATGCTGCTGCCTTTTGGCTCAAGAGCCGACTCTGCAAACAGAAGGGATCTGTTTGGAACAGGCTCTGATTACACGTCTATTCTTTACGATTCAAACAACGGTCTTCCCACATCGGATGCCAATGACATAGTGCAGAGTTCCGACGGATTTATATGGATCGGTTCTTACTCCGGTCTTGTAAGATACGACGGTACCGATTTCCATCGTTTTGATTCAACTACAGGAGTCACCAGTGTATACAGCCTCTATGTTGATTCCAAAGACAGGATATGGATAGGCACAAATGAAAACGGTGTCGCATATTACGATCACGGCACCCTGTTCTCTTACGGTCATATAGAGGGAATGACTTCATATTCCATCCGTACTATGGTTGAGGATCCTGACTGAAACATAATCATAGGAACAACAGAGGGACTCTGCTACATCGATCCCGAACTTGAATTTCATATGATCAACGATCCTCAGATAAACGCAGCATATATCACTTCTCTTGTCCGCACAACTGATGACAGGATATTCGGTCTTACAAAAGACGGTGCGCTCTTTGAGATGAAAGATCACAGGATCAGCTCATTCTACAATCCTGAACAGCTCGGATTAAATCCCATACACTGCATCTATCCGGATCCCGATGATCCAAAATATCTTCATATGGGAACGATCGATTCAGATTACCTTAAAGTCGATATAAGCAAAGGACTCAGGATCGAAAGGCTTTTCTCACTGAATCCATTAAAGGACATAAACTGTATCCATATGGTCGATGATCTTCTCTGGGTATGTGCGACAAACGGTATAGGATACGTTGACAGTTCAAACGAATGCACCTTCCTTAGCGATATCCCCATGGATAATTCTGTCACGGCTATGATCACGGATCATGAGGATAACCTGTGGTTTGCATCATCAAGACAGGGCGTCATGAAGCTCGTACCGGACAGATTCACAGATATAAGCAAACTGACAGAACTCGACAACACTGTTGTTAACTCCACATGTGTATTAAACGATACTCTCTGGCTTGGAACAGACAGTGGCCTTGTTCTTATCAACATGCAGACCTACAAGCGTGAATACAATGATCTTACAGAGCTTTTGGACGGTGTCAGGATAAGATGTATCAAGCATGACAAAGACGGTAATATGTGGCTTTGCACCTACAGTAACAACGGTCTTATATGCTACACTCCTCAAAATAAGATAATCACTTACAATGAATCAAACGGTCTTGATTCCGATCGAATAAGAGACATCAAAGAGTGTTCAAACGGCAGCTTTGCCGTAGCTACCGGCGGTCAGGGATTGTATATCATAGAAAACGGAAAAGTGACCACTCATCTTAACACCAATAACGGCCTGAGCAACCCTGAGATACTTACCATAGAGGAAGGCCCCGATGGTAAACTCTATCTTGGAAGCGACGGTGACGGAATATATATCTATGACCGTGGAAGTATCTCTCACCGCGGCCTTCAGGACGGGCTTACAAGCGGTGTCATCATGCAGATCAAGTGGGATGACTCAAACCAGTTGTTCTGGCTGATAACTTCAAACTCGATCGAATATATAAAGGATGGTGAGATCACTCCTGTCACCACATTCCCTTATTCAAACAACTTTGATATCTTTTTAGATACTCACGGCGGAGCGTGGATCCTATCTTCAAACGGTATATATATCACTAAAGTGAGCGAGCTTCTTGCTGATGAGAACATACAGTACAGTTTCTACAACACCAAAAGCGGTCTGCCCTATATAACGACCAGTAACTCCAGAAGTTACCTGGATGATAACGGAAAGCTATACATATCGGGAACCACTGGTGTATGCGCAGTCAACATCAATCAGGAATCCGGCAATAATGACACTGTGCTGCTCTCGATACCATCTGTTGAGATAGACGGACGGACCCAGTATCTTACAGACAATTCCACCATCTCCGTTCCTGCAGGCTGCAAACGTGTGGATATAGATGTGTATGCGATAACCTACGGTCTTAACAATCCAAGGATAAGTTACTTCCTCGAGGGATTTGAAAAGCAGCCTTATACCACGACCAAACAGGAACTTGGTACCGTTACATACACCAACCTTGACGGTGGCAGCTACACCTTCCATTTGAATGTAATAAACGATGAGACCGGTGAGATCGACAAATCCACCACCATAAGGATCATCAAAGAGACAAGCGTATATGAGAGCAAATGGTTCTGGGTACTGCTCACTCTCATCATAGTTTCCATAGTTGCATATGTGATCTGGGATCACTTTAATAAACTCAATGCGGAACTGCTTCAAAAGCAGGAAGCAGACCGTAAGTTCATAGGACAGATCATGCATGCATTTGCCAAATGCATCGACCTCAGAGATACACAGAACAGAGGCCACTCATTCAGAGTAGGTTATTACACAAAGCTTTTGGCGCAAAAACTCGCTGATAAGAGGGGTTATGACAAGGATCAGATAAATGAGTTCTACAACATAGCACTCTTACATGATATAGGTAAACTGTCTATCCCCGATAAGATATTAAACAAGACGGAAAGACTTGATGACGAAGAATATGCGATCATGAAGACTCATGCCCAAAACGGCGCGGAGATGTTAGAGGAAGTGAGCATCCTAAAAGACTTCTCTGCAGGCGCCGGCTGTCACCATGAAAGAGTTGACGGCAAAGGATATCCTAATGGTCTTACAGGTGATGAAATACCCGAAGTTGCCAAGATCATAGCTGTTGCTGACTGCTTTGATGCCATGTACTCAACAAGACCTTACAGAAAGATACTGGATATAGAGGTCGTAATGAACGAGATAACGAGGATCCGCGGAACACAGCTTGATGATGAAGTATGCGGCGCACTGTTCGAGTTATATGAGGACGGTGAACTTGACAGAACAAAAGTGGATGCTGCAGTATTCGCCACTCATGCCGAGCATGCCGGACGTGATAATGATAAAGACAACAAGGAAGCCCAGAAAGAAGACAGCGAGGCCTTCCAGAAGAGCCTTGGTCTCTAGAAAAGGAGAAAGCAATGGGTAAACTCAAAGCATTTATCAGCCCGGTGAGTAATCAGGCTGATAACAAACATGAGCATAAAAGCGTCCACCCATTTGTTATGATGGTCTGTCTTTTGCTCATCTGTTTTGTGATCTCTTATATAGTGCCGGCCGGAAACTATGAGAGGATAACCACAGCTGATGGTACCGAGCTTATAGATCCCGATTCTTTTATATATGTTGAAAGAACTCCCGTAACACCATGGCAGTTACTCTTATCGGTGACCCAGGGAATGCAGCGCGGAGCTTCCATCATCTTCTTTCTGCTCATAATAGGCGGTATGTTCTCGATCCTCAATGCCACATCTGCCATTAATGTCGGCATTGCAAATATGTTAAAAAATCTAAGCGGCAAGGAATTCCTTATCGTACCGATACTTATGATCTTCTTTGGCTGCGGTTCTGCTTTTTGCGGAAACTTTGAGGAATTCCTGGTCTTTGTTCCTCTTATCTTAGCCATATGCATAACGATCGGTTATGATTCACTCACAGCCGTTGGTATGATCTTTTTGGCTGCAGCCGCAGGTTATGGCGGAAGTATAACCAACTCTTTTACTGTCGGTACCGCACAGGAGATCGCAGGTCTGGAAAGATTCTCCGGAATGGATCTTAGAATAATACTGTTCATCATACTGGAATCAGCTTCTATCATTTATGTTCTGTGGTATTCAAGGATCATAAAGAAGACTCCCAAATTAAGCGGAGCCTATGAATACGATTCAAAGTACAACAAAGAAAAGAAACTTAACCTCGAGAAGGTTTCCCCCTTAACATCAAGACAGACTCTTGTACTTACCATGTTCGGGGTAGGTATAGCAATATCGATCTGGGGCATAATAACCCAGGACTACTATGTGGATGAGCTTGCAGCCATTTTTCTTTTGACAGGTGTTCTTGGCGGATTTTTAGGCGGATTAAAACCCGGTGAGATATGTCGTGCGTTTGAAAAAGGCTGTCATGACATGCTTTTGCCTTCTCTTATGATCGGGCTTGCAAATTCTATAGTCGTACTTTTAAGTGATGCCAATATACTCGATATCTTTCTTCACTATCTTGCTGAAGGAATGGACAGGATACCGACAGGTCTTTTGGCATGCGTAATGTTTCTTATACACAGCATCTTCAATGTGGTCGTCCCCTCAGGAAGTGCCCAGGCTATAACCACCATGCCTCTTATGATACCCATAGCGGATGCCGCAGGGATCACAAGACAGACAGCAGTGCTTGCTTACCAGCTTGGTGATGCATTCACAAACGTACTTGCACCCACAGGCGGTGAGATTCTGGCTGCCCTTGCCATATGCAGGGTCCCTTACAGTAAATGGCTAAAATTCCTTTTACCCATATTTGTCATATGGTGTCTGATAGCCCTTGTCTTCCTTGTATATGCGACCCAGACCGGCTACGGTCCGATGTAAAGTAGCTACGCTGCTTAATATTCCTTGTGCAAACCACATTACTCTGCTATAATTTTTTTGGTTTTTGTTTATAGAGAGGACTTTTAATATGCAATACATATTCAGCGTGATCTCATTGCTCGGTGGTCTGGCCATGTTCCTTTACGGAATGAGGCTTATGGGAAGTAACCTTAAAGAAGGTTCCTCCGGTACCTTGAAAGTGGTAATGAGTAAAGTCACAGACAGTTACGTTAAAGCATTCCTTTTAGGTATAGCGGTGACCGCTATCATCCAGTCCTCCACAGCGACCATAGTAATCACTTCAGGTCTTGTTGCCGCAGGTATCATAACACTCGACCAGTCGCTCGGTATCATCATCGGTGCCAACGTTGGTACAACGGTAACAGGTCAGATAATCAGACTTCTTGATGTCGAAGCCGAATCCGGCTCTATCTTAAGATTTTTCCAACCGTCAACTTTAGCTCCCCTTGCTCTTATCATAGGTGTGGCACTCATCATGTTCTGCAAGTTCTCAAAATCAGACAGGATCGGCGGTATCGCGGTTGGCTTCGGTATACTTTTCTCAGGACTTCTTAACATGACCGCATCGGTCAATGATTTTGCAAATGGCGGATTCATTGAAAAAGTCTTCACAAGCATGGGTGATAACCCGCTTCTTGGTTATATATCCGGTGCAGGTGTAGCATTTATCCTGCAGAGCTCTTCTGCTACCATCGGTATACTACAGGCTTTCTCAATGGCATGGGGAATTCCCTTTAAGACAATATACATCGTACTCGTAGGTATTTATCTTGGTGACTGTGTTACCACCGCTATCGTATGCTCTATTGGAGCGAATCCGGAATCAAAGAGAGTTGGTATCATAAATATCCTTTATAACTTAAGCAAGACTGTACTGGTTGTTGCGGTTGTGACGATCGTTCACAGAATGGGACTTCTTGATAATCTCTGGACCCGTCCGTTAAGTTCGGGCGGTATCGCTAACACCAACACCGTGTTTAACTTAGGCTGTGCAGTAGTCCTTCTTCCTTTTGTTCAGGCACATAAGAAACTGGCTATGAGGATAGTCAAGGATGATACCAAAGAGACCAACAAATATGCTGAGAAGATATCAGCTTTAAACCCTGTATTCTTCTCAATGCCGGCTATCGCTCTAAACAGCTGCTATGATGTTTTGAGCACCATGCAGACATCATCATATGAGAGTATTGACAAGGCATTCGATCTTATCAGTGAGTTTAATGAGGATACCTTTAAAGAGATCCTCGACGAGGAAGAAAACATAGATATGCTGACGGATAAAGTTGATAATTATCTCGTTCAGATGTCTCCTCACATAACAGAGGATCATTTCATACATATCCTTACACAGTACCATAAACTGGTATCAGAGTTCGAACATCTCGGTGATTATGCGGTCCATATCGCAGAAACAGCCAAAGAAATGCACGATGAGGATATACAGCTATCCAGCATGGCATTAAAGGAGCTCTCACTTATCAGGCTTCTGTTGAGTTCGATCATGGACTATGCAAAGCAAACATTTGAGAAACGTGATGTTGATGCCGCCCTTCACATAGAGCCTTTGGAAGAGGTAATGGATGATCTTGCAAACACCCTGCATGATAATCACTTAAAGAGACTTCGTGAAGGTCAGTGCAGCGTAAGAGCAGGAATCCTGTTTTTGGAGATCCTCACCAACGCTTCACGGATATCCGATACATGTTCAAATGTCGGAATATCAACCATAGTAAGGGTTCATCCTGAACGCGCCAAACTTGCTCATTCTTACATATCTTCACTGCATCAGGGTGATGATGAGAAATATAACGAGGAATATCAGAAAGCTCACAATCTCTATTTCAGACAGCTTACGGAATAGATCTTATAAAAATACAGCCTGATGGCTGTATTTTTTTGTACATACAAAAAGATCTTCCATACTCTTTGAATATGAAAGATCTCATAAATATCATATTAAGACACACTCAAATAAAAGGTGTTTAAAACCTACCCGCTTTAAAGATCGCAGTTTGATACAGTTCCTTTGGCCCAGGGACTTCCCACATCACATCTGCCGTGATGGTAACGTTCCTTAACGGTTCCCTCCTGCTGATCCTCCTCAAACTTAACGGACAGTCTTCCGACACCGCTTTCCATCTTGGAATCGATCATGTTCATTATCTCATCGATCTTAGCTTCTTCCATCATCAGGTCTCCTACTTCTCTATGCTCTCGTATCTTAAGAAGATCTTGTCGGCTCCGCATACATGCTTTGTGCCGTCATCATCGATAATGACATAATCTCCTTCTTCTAAGAAAGTACGGCCTCTTCTGTGAGTAATGTACGGACATACAACGATACCGTTATCCTTGGTGATCTTAATGAGTCTGTCTGTCACTATCCACATCTTGGTCACTACATCCGAAAAAGGCTCCCAACCATCTTCGAGATTGCTTCCAACCTTATACTCGAAAACATCAGCTTCAATAGGTGTTCTTTTACATCTCATGGCGTATACCTCCTTCTGTACTTTAAGTATACCATACCGTGCAGTCCACACTCAAGCTTTCGTCTTTTTCTTTTCAAGCGCTACCAGAAGATAATCTTTATAAACAAAATCTATAATGGCCGCAAAAGGTATCGAAAGCAGGATACCTACAACACCAAACATGTTTCCGCCGACTATTATGGTTATCAGTATCAAAAGTCCGGATACTCCAAGAGAGTTTCCAAAAAGCTTCGGCTTTATCACGTAACCGTCTATTGTCTGTAAAACAAGCGCAAATATGATAAAGGCAAGTGCATGCCATGGATTTACAAGAACAAGTATGAATGCTCCGATCACTCCGCCTATGATGGGACCGAATGTCGGGATCAGGTTGGTCGCTGCTATAACAACTGAGATCATTCCGACATACTGCATTCCCATGATGCTCATGAAGATTGCATTGACTATACCTATAAGAATACACTCGATGAGACTGTATATGATATAGTGTGAAAGTATATCGTCACATCTTACCAGAAATGTTCTAAACGAGGTGTAGCTCTTCTGAGGCAAGATTGCCTTTAAAAGCCTTGCCACCCCAGACTTAACAGAATCCTTTGCCATAAGAAGATAAATCGAAAGGATCAGACCCAAAAGCCAGTTGACAAGTGATTTACCAACACCTGCACTCGCATCCACAATGTTTTCTATGTTGTCGGATGCATACTCCATTACATTCTTCCATATGTTCTCGGAAGAAGCCATCAGCTTATCTATATCAACATATTTTGTTATCTGCCATCTGATCGTCAGTTCCTTTAATGCTATAAGATATCCGTCCAGATTTCCGGAGAATGTCTTAATGCTGTCCACAAGCTGTGGTATCAGAGTACCTAGTATGAAGCCTATCATCAAAAGGACCGTTATTACAGCCAGCACGGTTGATACGGACCATCTTAGCTTTTCCTTTTTCATCTTTTTGAACACCTTCTTGTCAAAGAATCTGGCCAGAGGGTTCATAAGATATGCCAGTACACAGCCCAAAAACAGCGGCGTGAAATATCCCAAGAATGTTCTTATGACTCCAAGCACACCTGTTAAGTTTGAAAGCACCACATACAGAATGACCGCACAGACAGCTATGAGCATTCCGTTATACCATTTTTTGTTTCTAAGATCGTTGAGTTTCATAATTTTTGTCTATTCCTTCTTTTCCTTCGTTTCTTTTAATATGACAAAATTCTTGCTTCCGTCGTCCTGTGTCACTATCTTAACCTGCGGAAGACTCTCTATATATTTGGACAGCTTTGAATATCCGAGCTCCTTGTATTTGAAATTCGGGAATTTTGTATGGATATCCCTTCCAAGATCACCCAGTTCGGGTCCGCCAGCTGCTTTATCAAGTATATACTTTTCGAGCTTTTGTGTTATATCCTGCTTCTTTTCCTGCTGTTTTCTTACTATATAAGCGGAAGAACCCTTCTGCTTTACCTCAAACTTTGTCTCATCCTCTATAAACTTCCTGAAGAGTGAGTAACCGTAGTTTCTCTCATCAAAATCCGCAAACTCTCTCTGAAGCTGGCTCTTTGTAGAACCAAGGTATGCCTCCTCACCTCTGCTCTCAGCCTGCTGAACGATGTAATTAATAGCCATCTTTATCTCACTTAAAGGAGTGACAGCACTGTCCTTCTTATCGGGACCATCATAGGAATCGGAATCGTCATCCGTTATCTTGTCAAGGAATTTATACTCGTTGCATGCTGAAATGAATGTTTTTGAGGCATCACTCTTTCCCATGCCGATGACTCTCTTTCCGCCTTCACGGAGTCTGTTGGCAAGTCTCGTGAAGTCGCTGTCGGAAGTCACTATACAGAATCCGTCAACATTGTTCTGATACAGGATATCCATGGCATCGATGACAAGCATGATATCAGCCGCATTCTTACCTGTCTTGTATATGGCCTGATGTATCGGCACTATCGCATAATCAAGACCTCTCTTGGCCCAGTCAGACATCTTTGGATTAGAGAAATCACCATACATTCTCTGGAACGATATATCTCCGTACTGCTTAAGTTCCTTTAAAACGACATCGAGGTACTTTACGCTGGTATTCTCCGCATCTATGAGAAGTGCTATCTTTTCATTCATATGAGACTCCTTATGTTCAAACACCTTAATATTATACCACAAAAAAACAGAGGCAATAAACCCTAAGGATTTATCGCCTCTAAGTATCAGTGGTTAAATATTAGTTCTGACCCTTTTCAAGAGCAAGTGTTCTTGTTGTAAGATCACATACTTCAGAAGGTCCGTAGTACTGGATAGCACCGGGATATGTGAATGCAGTCTTAACTGCCCACTCTTCTCTGTGTGCCTCGAAGTACTTGAACGGAGCACCGTCAAGTTCAACAAGTGCCTTACGGATAACAGGCTTATCCTGACCGTTTCTTCTCTCGATGTTCATCATCTTTGTTATAGGCATACCACCTGCAACCCACTCTTCAGCAGGCTTTGAAAGATTTGAAACCTTTGAGAGGTATCCTGTGTAACCATACTGGATGAGCATGAATGCATTGTATCCAAGTGAGTAGCAGTAATCCGCATCGAAGTTTGAAGGGAATGCACATCTTCCTTCATAACCGAAGAAGTGATGCTGTGCTCCAAACTTACCCTTGTATGTTCCTGCTGCCTTTCTCTTTGCAAGCTCATTCTTAACCATCTCAGAGAAGAGCTTCTCAGACTCGATAAGAGAAACCTGAACGTTTCCGTGAGGATCTCTCTCAAGGAAGAGCTGCTGCTGAACGAACTGAGGAAGGATCTCAAATACGGCAAAGGACTCAGCGGTAAGACCGCTCTTGATAAAGTCATATTTTGCAGCCCAGTCGGGAAGAGCATTGAACTTCTCGGTCTTCTCGCCGGCCAGAAGCTCGTTGATCTCAGCGATGAGCTTGGAGAACACGGGAACGAACTCAACGATACCCTCGGGAATGATAGCCACACCGAAGTTCTCGCCGTTGTTGCCTCTGGTCTCTACAGAATCCGCAATGTAATCTGCGATAGCGGACAGAGACATCT
>JAFZRZ010000012.1 GCA_017619635.1 Lachnospiraceae bacterium
ACTATTTTAGACAGACTTTTGTCTGTCTAATTGTGATGTTCAGAAATAAAACAAGAGCGGTGAAGATATAAATATCTCCATCGCTCTTGCTGATTTTTGGGTTAGACCCTTAAGTGTTCAATGTAAACTTAATGACATTGGCCAGACAGCGATCCCTTTTAATGTCAATCGTTATTATTTTCTTAATGTTGCAGCAACGCTTGAAGCAACAAAGTAAGAAATAACGGTAAGTACTGCATATAAGCCTATGCAGAGCACTACCTTTACAACACCGTTCATCTTCTTGTTTGAAGCGATGGTTGCGGATACTACAGCACCGATGAGTGATACACAGGCACCGAGCGCTCCACCCATTATAAGGAAGAAGTTTACTATATATAATACTTCAAATACAAATGCCCACTTCGGAACGTTTGTGATCTCATAAGGCTGACCGTTCTCAACGTTCTTTCCGTCATAGACAAGAGTGAACTCTTTCTTTCTCATGCAAAGCTTTGCTATTTTTCCGTCACCAAGATCAACATCATAAACTGCCTCAAGGATGTTGCTCTCTTTAGACTTGATCTTTGCGATCTTTACAGGCTCGCTTCCGTTTACGGAAATAAACTTGTTCTTTTCAAATGTTACGTTGTAGGTGTTCTCACCTTCAGTAAAATTCCATTCCCTCTTATTTGCCATCTTAATATACCTCCCAAGTATATAACTGTTAAGTGATACTGTTTTTGTACCACAGCGTCAAAACAAAGCAATTATATATGTTCAAATATATCGTGTCAAGGAATCAGGCAAGTATCTCTTCGAGCTTTCTTATCTGAGCCTTCTTAGTTGCGGCGACTATCACCTTGTCACCTTTGACTATCTTTGAATTTCCTGAAGGTATTATAAGTCTTCCGTCTCTTATGATTCCTGCTATCAGAACATCCTTTTTAAGTTTGAACTGTTTTTCCTTAAACTGCACATCAAGCTTTGAGAAACTCTCATTTGCGACAAAATCCATTACCTCAGCTTTTCCGTCTGCTATGTTGTAGAACTTTCCTATATCGTTCTGGGCATCACCCATCTCATAATATCTTATGAACCTTAACATCTTTAAGACAGAAAGCTCTGTGGTGGATACGGTTATATCCATGTTTACCTTATGCAGAAGCTTGACATGTCCGGTCTTGTCCACTCTTGTTATTATGGAAGGAACATTCTGTGACCATGCGAACATGCTTATAACAAGATTGGTCTCATCATTGTCTGTAAGAGATACCAGAACATCCTTCTTTCCGATATTCTCCTCTTCCAAAACCTCTGTGATATCACCCTCGGAATATGACACCTGCACAGACGGATATTTTTCCATCAGCTGCCTGCATCTGTCTATGTTATTCTCAAGAATGGTCAGATTCTTCTTATCCTTAATGAGCATGTCGGTAAGATATTCACCTGTTATACCGCCACCGACGATGGCAACACTCTTTGCTGGTTCTACTATTATGCCCAGCTTGTCCAAAATATCCTGTATATCTGATTTGGCTGCGACAATACCTACCTGATCTCCCGTCTCTATAACAAATGTACCGTCCGGAACATGGAGTTTACCGTCTCTTATAACAGTACATACGAGCATGTTAAGATCAAGCGACTGTTTAATCTCTATCAGAGATTTTCCGTTAAGCGGTGAGTACTCAAGGACAGATAAGTTTATCATCTGAACCTCGTTTCCAAAGAAACCTTCCATCTTAACAAAACCGGGAAGTCCGATATTTCTGTATATCTCTTCTGCTATATCAAGTTTGGGCTTTACAAAATAATCGATATTGTATTCCCTGCCAAGTGAGTCTGATTCATGAACAAAATCAGGCAACAAAAGCCTTGCTGCCGTTCTTCTTGTTCCCAGAGACTTAGCCTGCATGCAGCTTAAAAGATTGATCTCGTCTATATGTGTCAGAGCAACAAGTGCATCTGCGGTATCGGCGCCTGCTTTTAAAAGGGTCTCCTTTGATGCTCCGCTTCCCACTATACCGTTAACATTGTACTTGTCGGTTATGGCATCCACCAGGCTCTTGTCGGTGTCGACCACAGTAACATCATATCCGTCATCCGATAATACTCTTACAAGATAACTTCCCGCTCTTCCAAGTCCAACTATTATGATCTTCATACTCTCTCACCTTTCATACCGGATTTTTTAAGGATCCTGTTTGCTTTATGCTTTTCCAATGCGAAATATACTTTCTTTACGGACAATCCCTGAACAAGGACAGTAAAGAATATGGTCAGATAAGTTACATTCATGAACACATCATTTATCTCGGGTTCCAGATATTCTGCCGTTCCTATCGCAAGCGCGAGCGACAGTCCACCCTTAAGTGCCGACCATGTCATAAGAGTTGTGAACTCCATCAGGTTATAGTTACCCGGGATATGTTTTCCGGTAAGTATGCTGCTTACCACAACTCCCATCGCTCTTGAGAAGACAAGGATGAGGATGGCTGCGGGTATGAGTATGAATATATACTTACTTATCCTTAGGTTTAATACCAGCATACCGATCATGACAAAGAGGATCGCATTCAACATGCTCTCCAATATCTCCCAGAAATCCTCATAATATTCTCTGGGATCTATCACTTTCACTCTTCTTTCCATCTTATCCATCGAATAAGAGAAGAACATACCGCATACAACGGAGGCTATGACACCCGAAAAGCCCATATGCTCACAGATCATATATACGGCTGATACATCAAGAAGTGATATCAGAATGTATCTTATCGGATCTCTTGTCAGTTCCATGAGCTTAAACAGAACAAATGAGACAACAAGAGCAACAGCCACCGCTCCCACTATCTCCTTAAACATAAGCTTTGCAAAGTTGCTGTCACCGGTATGTATTATTATCGATCTTACAAATATGAACAGTGTAACGCCTGTACCGTCGTTAAACAGAGACTCGTTTTCAATAACGGAACAGACATTTTTTGAAAGTCCTATCTTGTTTAGGATACCTGTGGCCGCTATGGGGTCTGTCGGAGAGACAACGCATCCGAGCAGTATGCACATCCATATATCCATCGGTATATTGAAAGCAGATGCCACAAGAAAGAATAACGCACCATATAAAAATGAAGATATCAGTGTCGTCAAAAGCGCAAGAAGACATATTGGCCTTAAGTTTTGTCTGAACTTACCCATGTTTACCTTGCTCGCTCCAGCAAACAGCATGAAACAGAGCACTCCGTCCATTAAGTACTCTTCAAATCCGAAATCTCCCAGATTGTCGATGAACATCTTTAGTGAGTCGATGGGAAATATGAACCTTACTCCCATCAGGGTAAGTGATATGATCAGCGAAAAGAATATGAGCGCAATATCACTCTGAAGATGGAACACCTTTTCATTGAGTATTCCAATCAGTACGATAAACGCAAGGATTATGATCAAAAATAAAAGAATATTCACAAATGGATCCCCCTGAGACAATTATTCTCAACAAGAATAATAATACCACAAAAACGCCTCGATTGACATAAAAGAATTGACCTTTAGCTCTTAAAAGGTTAGAATTTTAACGTATGTATGTTGTCGTTTGACATGCTTACAGTCTTAAGAACATTAAATAGTTTATGGGGGTTATAATGGGTAAGAAATCAGTTAAAGAGAACAAAAACATATATCATATCAGCCGTGAAGAGACAGGCATGAGCCGTGAAAAGGCCAGCGAAGCAATGGGCTTTGTTTCTCCTGAAAGGATTGAGAAGATCGAAAGTGAGAAGTCCCTTCCTCATCCCGATGAGGTACTGGCAATGTCACAGTGCTACAAGAAAGCACAGCTTTGCAACTACTACTGCTCACATGATTGTCCGATCGGAATAGAATATGTTCCCGAGATACATCTTAAAGATCTTTCACAGATAGTTCTTGAGATGCTGGCAACTCTCAATTCGATCAACGATGACAAAAACCGTCTGATAGAGATATCCGCAGACAGCAATATCACCGAGGATGAGTTTGTTGATTTTGTGAATATACAGGATAAACTAAACAAGATATCCAGAACCGCCGATTCATTGCAGCTGTGGATAAAGAACATGATCGCCGAAGGCAAGATCGATGAAGAGAAACTAAAAGAAGCGAAGTCGTAAGACTCCGCTTCTTATTCTTTTACTTATCAATCAACTCTTTCAAATACCAAAGGAAGCTCAACTCCCAGTTCTGATATTGAAGCATATGAATCAAGGTCAACATCATTCATCTCAAGTGTGTCATCCTTGATATCAAACTTATCAATATT
Organism: Lachnospiraceae bacterium; assembly: GCA_017619635.1. Classification (GTDB taxonomy): domain Bacteria; phylum Bacillota; class Clostridia; order Lachnospirales; family Lachnospiraceae; genus Colinaster. The sequence continues at coordinate 4,283 of JAFZRZ010000012.1, forward strand.
TCCCTGATCATTGGTAGCAATGATCTTGTCACCCTCGATAACATATGTGAAGTCCATTGTATCGAATGTATCTCCGAGATCCGCCTCAGCCACATAGCTCTTAAGGTATTCCTTGAATCCCATTCCGTAATATGACTTGAAGAGCCTGTCTATATCTTTTTCTGACATACCGTACTCGGTCTTGTACATCTTAAGAACACTTTCAACAGCAATATCGATGAATGTGTCCATGTTCTCCATGAATCCTTCCTTATCGATACCCATGCATCCTGTCTCATCATCCTTGAATTCCAGTGTGCATACGATGGGGAATTTAAAGTCTGACTCATCGGATGTAACACCGACCTGTCTTAAGAGTGCAGGTCCGATCTCTATTGTACACTGCCACTTACCGACAACATCAGGTGATATCTTGGACTCACATTCCTTTATCTTATCCTGAGCTGTCTCATAGTTCTTGTCGCTCTCTATTACCTTAGCGTACAGATCAAGAGCTTTTTCATAGTCTTCCTTGTCGAATGCCTTGTTGGCAGCCTCGAAGTTGTCTCTTGATTTCTTGAGTTCTTCGACTTCCTTTACCATCTCGTCGAAATCACTGTTTCCTTTAAGGACACCGCCAGAAAGAATATCGAGCTCTTTGCTTACCTCATCGTAATCCTTCTTGCCTGAGATATAAGCCTTGCACAGATCCTTACCGTAATCAAGCATCTGTTCCTCGACATCCTCTTTATCGTCATCAGACAGTTTGTCAAAATACTCATCTACAGTCTCGATATCATCTGCTTCTATCGCCTTGTTGACCTTGTTTATAGGTCTGTTGACCCAGTAGAAAGCAAATCCTCCGCCTATCACAAGTACAGCCACTACAACAGCAGCTATTATTATAGGCAGTCTGGACGGCTTGCTGTAAGCAGGTCCCTGATCATTATTTTTTGCCATAATAGTTCTCCTCCCGTTTTCGGTGCATTATGTAGGCTTAATTATACTATTGCTTCCTTATAATAGTCAAATCAAAAAGGCCATATAAAAACTCCCGAAGTAAAACTCCGGGAGTCAGTAAGGGAAAGGAATTATATAAAGTCGGTTAATTGCTGTAAAAGATTAACCTTCAATATTGATATATTTCTTTTCTTCTTCAACCTTTACAGGCTCGATCTTGGGAACGAACAGCTGAAGGATACCGTTATCGTATTTAGCCTTGATATCGTTCTGTGTTACATCCTCGCCTACATAGAAAGCTCTTCTGCAGGTTCCATAATATCTCTCACGTCTGATATACTTCTTGTCGTCAACAACTTCATCAGAGCCGTTCTCTTCATTAACTGTCTCTTTCTTAGCTGTGATCGTAAGATATCCGTCCTTAAGTTCTGCTGTGATATCACTCTTTGCATATCCGGGAAGTTCAACATCGAACTCATAACCGCCTTCGGTCTCCTTGATATCTGTCCTCATTGAAGGTGTCTGCACCTGAGGAAGCACCTGAGGCATGTTCGCGAATCCGTGACCCTTGGCTGCACTTCTTACCGGTCTTGTGAAATCATCAAAAAAGTTATCAAAAAAATCTTCTCCGAAAATACTGGGCATCAACATAATCTTATCCTCCTTGTTAACATGTTCTTACTACCCTCTTTTACTTTTCTTGGTCCGTTTTTCCTGAACCTGATTATGTTTTACACCCTTATCTGGCACTCGTCAACGCAGAGTGCTAAATGTTTATAATTGCTTAATAACTTTTTATTTTTAGGAAATAATCTCAACATAAAATATACAGAAATGCATATTTTTGACATCACTTTTGTCTACTTTTAAAATTGAAAGAAACGCCCTTTAATCGTATTATGGTTGATATCCCAAAGGGATGCAGGTAATGATATGAAAAAGAACAAGACTCTTGTTATAGATGAAAAAACTCCATTACTGCTGATAGCGGGTCCCATGTTCATGGAACTCTTCCTTAATATACTGCTCAACAACGTTGATACCATGATGCTTAGCCATTATTCGGAAAATGCCGTGGGGGCTGTGGGAAATGCCAATCAGCTGATGTTCCTTGTCATAATCATGTTCAACATCATCGCAACGGCAACAAGTGTCGTTGTAGCACAGTATCTGGGTGCGAAGCAGTTTGACAAGATGAACATGATATATACGCTCGCGGTAGCGTTTAACTTTGTTATCGGTGTTGTCTTAAGTGCGGCTCTGGTGCTTTCACGTTTTAAACTCATGAACATGTTAAATGTGTCAAAAGAGATGATGCCGTACGCAGCGACCTATATAGCCATTGTCGGCAGCTCCATGTTCTTGCAGGCTTGTACCAATGTAATGCTGCAGATATTAAGATGTAACGGTTATACCAAGATCGGTATGTATCTGTCTCTTATCATAAATGTGGTCAATATCATTGGTAACTACTCTTTCCTCTACGGTCCGTTAAAGTTTTTAAACCTCGGAGTTGCCGGCGTTGCCATATCAACTGTAACGTCAAGGACGATCGCGTTTGTTGTTGCCTTTGTCTTTTTCTACAGAACAGGAACAGGAAAGATATCGATCAGGCTGTTAAAACCTTTCCCTGCAGACTTCTTATTAAAGATGATAAAGATCGGACTTCCCAGTGCAGGCGAGAACTTCTCATACAGCATGTATCAGATGGTCCTTTTATCCTTTGTAAACACAATGGGCAATGATTCGGTAAATGCCAGAGTCTACTGTAACTCCATAATCGCTTTTGCGATGGTATTCTCAAACGCCTCCGCAATGTCGACACAGATAATAACGGGACATCTTGTCGGGGCAGGCAAGGAGGATGCGGCATACAAGCGTGTATTCAAGACACTTGGCACCTCTCTTCCGATAACATTTGCACTTGCCCTTATAAACTGGCTCATATGTCCGTTTACGTTAAAGTTCTTCACATCCAGTGAAGTGATCATATCTTTAGCCAAAAAGATCATGTTCGTTGATATATTCATAGAGCTTGGGCGATGTCTTAACATGACCTTTGTAAACAGTTTAAAAGCCGCCGGTGCCTATATCTTCCCGCTGATCGTCGGAATGATAACCATGTGGGGACTTGGAGCCACAGTCGGATACGGTCTTGGTATCGTTGCAGGACTCGGAGTTGCAGGTGTGTTTGCAGGTACTGCTTCAGATGAATGTATAAGAGGTCTGATAGTCATGTGGTACTGGTATAAGAAGAAATGGTACGGCAAGAATCTGGTTGAAAAGAAATAATCTCCCTAAACTATAAAAAGTGGCACCGCCTGTTATGGGCAGTGCCACTGACTCTTTTATCCTTTATGCACCGAGATAGGTCATAACCTGTTCGAGCATTTCTGTGAAACTCTCTATGGCGATCTCTCTTGTTCTGCCTGTTATCGGGAAGAACTCTCTGTTTGAGATCATCTCCTTAAGTCTTCTTAATTCTGAGATATCCTTCATATAGAACTGATTGATGGTTGCTCTGTCATATACAACAAGGAATGCTTTCTTGATCTTGTATATATCCTCGAGTGTGCTCCTTCTTAACAGTTCCACTATCCTGTCGATAGAGATGAACTCCGTGAATGAGCGGTGCTCGATATAGTAATCCTTCTTGTCTGTACAGTTCTCCATGAACTTGTCAGCGCTCTCATACTTATTGTTATCAACCGCTGCAGCAATATTGATCTCTCTGTTCTTCTCATCGATACGAGCTTCGATAGGTCCGTAGATCTCCATATAGAGCTTTCTTTCAGCTTCAGATACGAAGGTCCTTGGCATCTTTCCGATCTCCTGACACTCTGTCGCCTGATCGATAAGATCGAGCATTGTCTTCTGAACATCCTTGATATCTCTGTTATAGAGTTTCATCCTGCCAAGATATATGAGCAGATCGATGATGTTCTGATAATCCATGTATGAGTATTTGCCTTCTTTAAGCTCGTTTGTGAGCTTGTTTGTAAGAAGTTCAACTTCCTCATCCGATTTGATCCTCCAATCCTGGAGTTCTGATAATGCCTTACCGGTTGATTTGATCTTCTTGTTTCTCAAGCTCTCCTGCTCTTCAAGGTTTATTACCTGTTTTGCAGACTGGTTGAATGCCTGGTCATCCCAGAATGTCTTTGTGATCCACTCATCGATGAATCTGTGACGCATTATATGCTCATTCTCTTTTCCTTCAAAGACGATGTAATCGACATTAAGACCTGAGTTCCAGGGAGCAAGCTTCTTATTCTTTCCGATAGCGCCTGAAAGCCAGATGCTGTACTGAAGGAATGAATCCACAACTGTCTCGTAAAGCTTGGCATTTCCGTAATATTCCTTGGTCTTCTTATAGATCTCATTGTACTTGTCTATCCAGCGAAGGAAGATACGGAGGTTTCTGTTGTCGGTCTCCATGAATGACTTCTCGATCCTGTCGATATGATCAAGAAGGAATTTTCTGTAGGTCTCATCCTTTACATATGCTGCAGTTCCTACAGAAGGATCACCGTTTATAACCTCTAAGATCGTCTCCTTAAGGCTCGGATAGTAAGGAAGTGTCTTACCTACTACCTTTTCACGGATATCCTTGTATACATAGTTTACTGAGTAAACATTCTCATTTAACTTCTTAAGATCATCCACGCTTATCGCAGATATATCCTTCTTCTTTGAAGCAGGCTTGCCGTCTGCATCCTCAGGCTCGTTTAAGAGGCTCTTTCCGCCGATCAAGAGTGAAAGATACTTAAGCTCGAGATTGCTGTTTGTATAGATCTTACCTATATTCTCCTCATCTGCAAGGATGATTATCTTACATCCGCAGTGCTCGATAAGGTTATCTATGAATCCGAGTACCTCATCAACTGGTATGGTACATCTTTCAAGGTCATCAAAACAGATGACAAAGTTCTTTACCTTGCTGAGTTCCTTCATGGTACTGGGTTTGCTCATATCCATTGCTACCATGTCATTTATCGATACAGATACGGCCTTACTTGCGATCGCCAGCATTCCGTTTGCAGCATTTAACATATCCCTTGAGCCATACTTCTTCCATTTAAGATGAAGCATGAAATTTGTCATGAGCTGCTTTGCCAGCGCATCGATCGTTGCTATACCGTAGAGAGATATATAGATATTCTCTCTGGGCGCATCATTCACCGCCGTTGCAACCGCATCAACAAGGTGATGCTCATACAGATAGGTCTTACCTGATCCCCAGGGGCTGTCGATAAGTATGGCATACTGTGCCATATCGTCCCTTACATAGTCTCTCACGCACCTAATGATCTCTTCTCGTGTCATTTACTCTTCCCTCCGATTATATATTTTCCTTCAATCATTTATTATTCTGCATTCTGTCATATATCTCATCGAGCCATTCCCTGTTAAGCTCGGTGTTGTTAAGTATGGTCACCCTGTTGGGTCTTGTTGAAGCAGCCCTGCTCCATATCTCATAAAACAGATCCTTATCGATTCCGTATGAGGCAGGATCTATATCAAGTCCGTATGCCCTGCATACCTCCAACATCTTCATATCGTCTCTGCCCTGGAAGTTTGCAGCCCCTACACTTCCCAGTGCGACGGCCATCCCGTGGCTTATCTTTATCTGCGGATAATACTCCTCTATCGCGTGACAGAAAAGATGCTCGCTTCCGCTGCACGGTCTTGAGGAACCCGCTATCTCCATCGCAAGGCCTCCCATAACAAGAGCTCTTGCAAGTGTCCTTAGAAAGGCCACGCTTGTTATATTCTTCTCGTCAAAATGAGCAATTGAGTCATAACACATCCAGGCTATCGAATAAGCAAAGTCATCTACCGGCTTGCCTTCCGCTTCTGAAGCCATCATCCAGTCATAGACTGCCGTATACTTGCCTATCGTATCTCCGATACCGCCCAGTGTCTGACTCTGAGGGGCTTTCTGTATCATATCCGTATCCACTATTATCGCAGTGGGTATCTTGCAGGCAAGCGTCTTTCTGCTGCTACCCTCAGTACCGAGCACGGAAAAGGGTGAAGCCAAAGAATCGTTGCTAAGATTGGTGGGAAGACAGATATAAACTGCCTTACTCACATAGGCAGCATATTTGGCAACATCCAAAACCCTTCCGCCGCCAAAGCCTATGACTACCTTTATATCCTCAATGCATATCTTCTTTGCTATCGTGACCGCCTCATCAAAATCCGCAGTCACAACCTCAAAGACTTCAGCACCGTTATGATCTTTTTGTATCTCGGAAACAATGTCACCGTACAGATCATGCAAAAACTTCTCTGTGATGACCAAAGACTTCTTCCCTTCTATCTCTGGAAGATACCGTTTAAGGACCTCGTCGGTCCTCGTAAAGACACCCTCTTCGACTACCAGACAAAGAGGGAGATTAAAGCGAGAATGCTGATTCATACCATGCCCCAATAATCAAATAAACCCCAAACTCAGAATAAAAAATCCAACAAATAGTATAACACATTTTCACATGTGTTCTCAATATTATTTAACCTACTGTTTTACAAAAAATGTCATTCCTGACCGGCTGTCTTTTCCTTTGTATCCCCGAAGGACAGATCGATCTTAAACAGTATCTTTATAAGCCAGACTATCGCAACAACGACCAGTATGGGTATCAGGCACGATGTCACTATCATAACGGCTATTGCCTCAATAAACCTGCTTAACAGACCGGTGACATAATCAACTATCGTTCCTGCGGCATCACCTATCCATGAGATAAACTTCTCAACCGATGAAGTATCCTCATCCTGTATGCTTATCTCATCGGCTATGCCTATAGTCTGCTCTATGCTGTCTGCATAATTCGAATAAACCTTTTCTGATGCCAGTATCCCTAAGGGGATCGCAAAATAAACAGCAAATGCCACTATGACCAGTTTTGCCGCGAATATCTTTGCCTTTGTCTTTTTTGCTATGATCCCTGCGCACAAAACGAGGCTTGCTATCGGTATTATCGCACCAAACGACACATATCCGAGCATTGTCACAAGGTATTTTTCAAGATAAAGGGCACTTAAGACTATAAGAAAATATTTACCCAGTTCCGCAAACTGCTGTGCTATGGGTGTGCACTGATCATCGGGAAGCAAGGATATGGCAGCCGATGCTCCCGTCGCTCCCGCAGTGAGCTTTAATACACTGTCTATCTGTGTGTCTATCATGTCTATCGTATGAACATGGACAGCAGGATCACATGCTTTCGGTGTGATCTTTGCAACAGAAATGAGCGCTATTATTACAAATGCCAGTACAATCGGGATATTCTTTATTATCTTCATCCTGCTCTCCTTACTTACTAACGATCTCAATCTCATACTCATCGGAATCAACAAGTGAATTGACAAATGAGCTTATTATCTTATTTGCTCCTTCATTTGCCTTATCGACTATTCCCTTTGCCTTTGCTTTCTCAATAGCGGCATTTTCGAATTCTATTATAGAATCGTTGTATTTTGTCATATCGATCTTGTTCCAGAGACCTTCCTTCTCCTCATAGATCTTGAAGCTGTCATGATCGATATTGGCACCGAAGATCTTCGCTTCAGGAATGGTGATCGTTATCTTTCTGAGCTCGTCATTTTTATCTATCACAACATCATTGCAGTCTATCCCTGCAGTTACCACACCGTCATAGCTGTATGTGAAAGATGCTTTTGATTCAAAGATAAAGACCTTTTTTGAGCTTGAGTATTCCTCGACCTGGGTAAAGTAATATTCCTCGGTCGTAAGAAGCCCCATCTCCTTTAATCCGTCCTCTATTATCTGGGTGTTTACGGTGACTACCTCTTCAACTATATCCGCATCATCAAACAGCTTCTTTCCGTCATTTTGCGTCTGGGTGCTTATCTGAACAGCATCACTGTCTGATCTGTATCTCTTTATTATTCCCGCTGTCAAGATCAGGATGATAACAAGCATCACCAGGCTTATCGACAGATATATGATCATCTCTTTTTTATACTTATCCATACTCATTCTCCGTTTTTATATGCTTTTCCAGAAAGCCTCTATATCCTCTCTTTTTGAGACCAGTCTTCCCTGGATCATCTGTGAGGATCCTCCGCCTTTTGCCGAAAGTTTTTTATTCATCTCATCAGCCAGTGTTTTGGCATCGACATCTTTACCGCCCGCATAATACCTGTAGCCGTTTTCATCATCTCCGACAAACAGTCCAACAAAGCCCTCGCGCAGTGATATGAACTCATTGTAGATGTTCTTCATGTTGGCAGCCGAAAGATCCATGTCAGTAAATACGCATTTATCATAAACACCTGACTTTATATTCTCTATGATGATCTTCTCTGTGAGTTCTGCGACTTTTGAGTTAAGGCGCATATTCTCCTCTTTAAGATTCTCAACGAGTTTTGGCACGTTGTCGGCATGTGTCGAGAAACCTCTTGCAACAAGCTCTAAATTATCAATGTTGTGTTCTATGTATTCAAGGGCTCTTCTTCCGCAAAGGATGCCAAGCTGTGTTCCTCCCTTAAACTTCATGAACGATATGATCTTTATGATACCGATAGCTCCGGTCAGTTTCACATGCGGTGCACAGCAGGCGCAAATATCAATGGTCTCATCTTTGTCACCTATCGTTATGAGCCTGACCTGACCCGCGATGTCTATCTTGCTCCTGTAATCAATGTCCTTAAGCTCATCTTTTGACGGATATGAATCTGTGATCGGAAGGTTTCTGTACACGATCATGTTTGCCTGTTTTTCAAGTTCTCTTACCTGAGTGGCATCCAAAATCCCGCTGACGACAAGTGTCACAGCCTCATCATCACTTAAGTGAAAGCCTATGTTGTCATATCCGTAAGTATTGTGTATCAGGCCTGACAGGATATGCTCTCCGCTGTGGTTTTGCATCCTGTCAAAACGTGTTGCCCAATCTAGTTTACATAATACTTCTGTCCCGGATTCGATCTTATCCTCAACCTCATACCTTATGTCGGTCTCAGCCTCTGATGCCGAGCCTATGAGCTCACCGTTAATGATGTTTATCTCTCTGTTGTCACAGACAAGTGTGCCTTTGTCTGCATACTGCCCTCCCTCTTCGGGGAAGAAGATGGTCTCTTTTAGTTTTATGTAAACCTTTCCATCTTCCTCAAAACAATCTGTAACTACAGTTGAGAGCTCTGTTTTGTAGCTGTCTCTTTCATATATCTTATCTGTCAACTGACCATTCCTGCCTTTCGTTTATACCAACTTTTATTTTACCATTATGAAAGATTCTGCTCAATCACATAATTTGATATCCCACCCTCTGTCAGTAAAAACAAAAAGCAGCATAAACTTACCGTCCATGCCGCTTTTAGCGCTTTCTCCTGATAAATATCAGAAGACTTTTCATTTATATAAGATCATCATCCCTTAAAATCTATATGCTGTCCGACCATCATCTCCTGATCGGTCATAACGCTGTTCATCCTTGAGTTCTGGAAATAATCATCCACCTTCTTTGTGAGTTCCTCCACACTCGAGGCATAGATGATCTCGACATCGTCATCGTTTTCCACCTCATCAAAGATATCGGTCTTCTTGCCTTCTATCCGCTCCTTTTCCTTCTCTTTTTGAGCTTTCTTTTCCTCTGCTTTCTTTTCTGCCCTCTTCTCCTCACGCTTCTGCTCTATGCGTTCCTTCTGGGCATCTGAGGATTTCTTTAAAACTGCAAAGAATGAAGCTGTGCCTCCGTCATTGATGGTCATTCCGTAACCTTTTACATCGGCTCCCATTGAATCCATCTGCTTTTTGAGCTGTGACAGACCGCTTGATGCCTGTTCGATGAGTCCCTCATATTTTTGTCTGAAGCTCTCATCCTCTGCCATCTTCTCGATCTTTTCCTCATCGATAAGAACAACCGTCTTATGAGGATTGGCAAAGCTTGAAGCCATCATCCTGGCCTGATCCTTCTTATCCTTGCTCACAAGCACGAAATCCATCTTTGAATACTTTTTCTTGAGCTCTTCGTAGTAAGAAGCGGCCTTGTCAGACAGTTTCGGTTCTCCCACGGTCTTCCCGTAGTTTGCTTTCTTTACCGATGTCTCATCTGTCTTCTTTGCATTTGAAGTCTTATCAGTCGATGACACATAGTTGGAAAGCACTTCCTGTGCTGATGATACATTCATCATGTTTCCTACCTCCTTGTAAGATCATATGAGCCTTCACTTCCGTTTGAAGGCAATTTAAACCACCTTAAGCGGGACACCTATATACGGTGCCCCGTATATTAAATGGTAGTTACAGTTAGGTTTCATGGAGTAATTCGAAAATTAAAAAGATATTCTAAGTACCGGATTCCGTTCCATGTAACCAAAGAAAAAAGAAACAGAAAACATCTTCTGCATCCTTGCAGAAAAAATATGTTCTCTGTTTCTTATATCGGTATATTTTTATCGATTGTTTATAGCAATATTGAATTTTAAAAAGCTAATCAGCCAGTATGAAATCTCCGCATATATCAAACTGTCCAGAAAGTGTGGTCACAGGGAATGTTGCCGTCTCATTGAATCTGTTTGATATATACATGCAACGGCTTGGCATGCCTTCCGGGATCACCATGTCAAATACGGCCACACCGCCTTTTACTTTGGAGCCCTGAACTTCCATAAAGTCCTCTTTTTCAAATTCGTATGTGGTAAGGTTATAACTTCCCCCGTAAAGATTTACGACTGTATCATCCTTTAAGATGACCACAGCAACTTTATCGGTCGTATTCTGATCCACTACAATGCCATCCGGCAGATAGGCTGCAACATCCTCAGGCGGATTTTCGATCACATAGGCCAGTGCCCCGTAAGGAGCCTTGCTTACAAACTTTTCCCAGTAAGACGCTTTGCCTGATCTTTTATAATCCGCAAATGCATACATGGCTACATCAGAGATATCGGTCTCAAACGTAAATGTATTGTCATTCATATCCTTTACGGTAACCTGAGTGCCGTTTGGATCATACATAACTTCGTATATCTCATCTCCGTCCGTCGAACCTATCAGATGATCCTTGAAATTGAAGAGTTGAAAATAATTCGAATATACAGCTGTTGTTATATCATCATCGATCCATGTAAGATTCGCACCGCATATCGTCTTTTCAACATTTCCCGTCAACGTGTTGACCAGGATATACGCACCGGTATGGGGATTTATATGTGTCTCCACAACTACCCAGTCACCGACCTGGTACATATCCAGGATGGCATTGGCAAGAGGAGCATATTCTGTTATGTCATACTCCATGCCGTTTACGGTGAATTTAAGAGCATCATAACTGAATTCCTGATCGATGCTTCCAAGATCATACATGCCATAGTACGATTCATCGACTTCCTTTATATCAATGATATTTCCCTCTGGATCAGTCTTAAACTTACACATAAGCAAAGGGTATGTATCCTCGAGCTTTTTTTCATGCAAAAGTGTATAAGTATTAAGATCATCGTCTAACCTGTAAGGTGAGATATTTATATATCTTTGTGAGAAATATCCCTCCATGAACCTTCTTGCACTGTAATCCTCGACAGCCTCTTTTGCATGTTCCTCCATGGGCTGGATCCAGTACTGGTAATAGACGTTTCTCTCCTCATCCTTTGTTCTTTCCCTGTTCCAGATAAGGCCGTAAAACTCCTCGTTTTTTAATGGCTCACTGTCTTTTGAACCGCTGCTTAAACGCCTGAACACCCAGTCGGACTGAACTCTTACCATGTTGTTTTTGTCATACTCTTCGTACAGTCTCTCAACGTCCTGGAAAACATTTTCAAAAATATAACTGTCACCGTTTCCAATCCATTCAAGAGACATGTAATCAAAAAGATGATTGCTTGATACCAGTATCAGTCCGGAAGTTGTCTCCTCATCGCATGTATAAAGATCCAGTTCTGGTATATCTATCTTTGTTACGGGATCCATTCCTGAAAATGACAGTTCAAAGCCTGTATATTCCTTTTCCTCAACAAGCTCATCCTTTTGAATGTCATAAGTCTCATGCTTTTTAACCTTAAAGTTTCCTTTAAGCTCAACTCCGTCAAACTCTCTTGTGAATGTGCATTTACCATCCTCATCTATCTTAAGGATCGCATACTCTTTATCATTGAGTGTATCCACGAGTTTCCATTCACCCGATATAAAGCTCATAACCGACTTTTCGGATGTTATATCGACCATGGTCACTGCTTCTTCCTGCTCTTTATTAGACTTTTCTTTATTCTTTTTATCCTTTTTCTTTTTACTGTCTTTATCAGTCTGTTCTTCTATCGTCTCTTCATCTTCAGGCTCTTTACTTTTCGCACAGCCTGTGACAGCAAATATGATCATGAACAGTATTAGCAGTCTTAAAAGCTTTTTCTTCAAGGACTTATCCTCCCATGCAAAAATCTCATGAGAACATTTTAACACCGCTTTAAGCTTTATGCCACCGCATCATTCTTCATATACCTTACAAAGAAAAACACAGCCAAAACAAGCATGGGAAAGGTGGTAAACCCAAACGTGAGTATACTGTTAGCATGCCATCCGGCAGCCTTTTTAGGATCCGTTAAACATGCAAGGATAGATGGTCCGCAATTTGATACCGCATGCAATATGGTCGCAGGCCATATAGATCCGCTCTTTACAGTTATGTATGTAAGCATGATCCCCATCATTATGCACATGAAAGACATCGCAAGAAATCCTGTGAACGGATAGCCGATATAGTCAGTACCGAAATTATGTCCCACATAGGTAAGCGGCCAGTGCCACATTCCCCAGACAAATCCCCCTATCAAGACCGCCTTCTTAAAGCCCCATAATTTTATCATCTTGGGCATCATATAGCCTCTCCAGCCTTCCTCTTCACCAAAGGCTGTACATGAACCAAATATCCCTGAGATGATAAGAGCTATCGGGATTATCAAAATATTTGTTTTTTCAGGTCCTATGATCTCGATCAACTGCTCATTGTTCGGATCATAGATTTCCGGTGCAATGATAAGACGTATAACGCATCCCAGTTCCGTATAGATATATGGCAATAATACTGCCAGTAAAAGATATATCCATTTTTTATCCTTAAAATACATCCCCAGCATCATGGAATCCTTGCCGGTAACTGTAAAGCCTTCCTTTGTTATGTACCTGGCAAGCAGCATTCCAAGCGTGGGAACGAACATTCCCAGAGCGACAAGAGAATCTATATCTCCTGACGTATCATTAGATTCAGCCCATATGTATCCGGCATGTACATAGGGAAAAAAGAATAATCCCCATGTTATCGCAAATGTGATTATAAGAAATATGATAAGGCGCTTTGCTTCTGTTTTTTTCTCTGTCATCCCAGCACCTCCCTGTCTTTGTTGATTCTGCATGTCAGCCTGTATGACAGATAATATACGATCAGGACTGCCACAGGTTGTGTCACATTTAAAACAATAAGCGCAAACCCATGTGTTTCAGCGAAATGTACGAACACTTCGATATCAATATGCTGTAAGAGATCTAGATCTCCGAAAAGAACAAATCCCACTACAAGAAACATTAATATCTCCATTATCGCATTCTTTACTATCCCGGCTTTTTTTATTCCGAATGTGATAAAGAAAGGCAGTTCTATGGCTGCGATCATCAACATCATCCCGTAGACAGGCAATAAGACTCCCATCAGCGCTTTTGTAACATCACTCATCCCTTCATCTGCACTGAGTGATATAAATATGGTCCCCCAGACACATGAAAGTGAATAGAAAACATATGTCATTATCCCAATAAAGATATACTTCGAAGCGATATATGAATTCTTATCAAGCGGAAGACTCTTTGTAAACTGCATTGCATTATGTTTTTCATCGTTTGCTATGATCATGGTCGTAGCTCTTGATATCAGCATAATGGTTACCACGACGATCATAGGGACAAATACTATCCCGCTATAGTCAAAAAATTCTCCCACTTCACCTGAGTTTCCGGGAAACAGAACTCTAAACGCCAAAAATACCAAAGTAAAAATGGAAAGAACGATCACATGTGTCCTGCCCTTTATTCCGACAAAATCCTTATATAACAAACCTGCCATCATGCCACCCCCTTTTTCCTGTCTGCAAAGAATATGCTCAGGGGAAATATGATCCCGAAGGTGATGATAGCAGCGATTAAAAGCACATATGACCTGGAGGTTATAAATGTATGTATGCTGTTAAAATACTGTCTTATAACAGTGTCATCTTCATATACCAGTAATCTTTTTATCCCGTCAAAACCGGCAATGACAAGTCCTGCCACAACAATGAGAAAAGGTATGATACCTGCATATCCCGATACTTTTGTTCCAAACACATACATAAGCAGGATCACAACACTTCCGTATATGAACATCAGTGATGAAAACGAGATGATCGTATTTGCGAATTCAGAGAATTTTACTATGTCTGTCAGCATCGAAAGAATAAGTGATATAACGATATCGATGACAGCCCCGACTGCTACAAACATAAGAGCTGTTATAAATCTGGAAGCGACTCTTTTTGCTGTTGTGACCGGCAGGCCCGCAGCTATCTTATAAAATCCCGCCTGATTATCCGCTCTGAAAAGGCCGTCCAGATCACCTGCGCATGCTATAGGAAGCATCATAAGAAAGATCATGATACGATTCGCAACCTCGATCGTATCTGCAAGAGTGGCCTGACCATCAGCGATCATATCCATCCTTGAGATATAGATATTTCCGTAATTAAAACTCAGCACAAACATGATCGTTGTGACCACCAGTCCTATGATGATCGCCACATAATTCATAAACTGCTTTTTCATGCAGTAGAAATCTTTTATTATCAGTCCTTTCATAAGCTACCTCCCTGAGTTCTCGGATATGGAGATTGCTTTTGAACTGTTTACATAGTGGATCATTATCTGCTCTAAACCTGCTTCGTCTGTGACCATTCCGGGATAGAGTTTTGATGCGGCTTTTTTGTCGTTCACCAGTATCTCAGCTCCCATGCTGGATACATCGACATCCACGATAAGAGATTTGCTTATCTCTTTAACTTCATCTTTTTTGCATCTTAAGATACCGTGTTTTTCGATTATCTCATCCTTGTTTCCTGAAAGGACAATCTTTCCCGCGTCTATGAACACAACCTCATCGGCTATCTTTTCAAGATCTGTCGTGATATGGGATGACAGCAGGATCGAATGATCCTCTTCTATGACGAATTCTCTGAATATCTGTATGATCTCGTTTCTTACTATAGGATCAAGACCGCTGGTTGGCTCATCCATGATAAGAAGCTTAGCCTTATGTGACATGGCTGTGGCTATCTGCAGCTTCATTCTCATTCCTCTTGAGAACTTACCGCACTCTTTCTTTGAAGGAAGTGAGAACTTCTTTAAATAATCAAAGAACGCATTCTCATCCCAGTTCTGATAGATGTTTTTCATAACAGTATTGATCTGTTTTGGTGTCAGAAAGTCATGAAAGCCCATCTCATCAAATACGACTCCGATGTCTTCCTTTAAAGCTGCCATTCCGTCGTCTATGTTCTTTCCAAACACATAAACCTCTCCACCGTCTCTTTTTATGGCATCCAGTATTATCTGAATGGTGGTCGTCTTACCTGCGCCGTTTTGTCCTATGAATCCGCATACACTGCCTGTAGGCACACAAAAGCTTACGTTATCAAGGACAAAATCACCGTAATCCTTTTTTACGTTTTTAAGTTCTATAACATATGAATCATCCATTATTTATCCTCTCACATACTCTTATCTTCATAAAGAAGCGTCAGCATCTCACACATCTCATCAAGAGACACTTTACCAAGGATGGCCTTGTCAACGGCATTTTCCAGAAGCTCCTGAATAGCAAACTTCATATTTTCTTTTACGATATCGCTGTTGATACCCTTAACAAAACTTCCCTTACCGGTAACTGAATAGATAAATCCGTCTCTTTCCAGATCCTCGTAGGCTCTTTTTGTCGTGATGATACTTATCTTGAGTTCCTTTGCCAATACTCTCATAGACGGCAGGGCATCACCTTCCAGGAGTTCTCCCGTCATGATCTGACTTTTGATCTGTTCTTCAATCTGTTCGTAGAGAGCTACTCCCGAACTGTTAGAAATAATAATGTCCATATATCAATCCTTTGCGCAAAATCAATGATGAATATGTGCACTTATTCATCATTGTTTGATATTGTATATATTCAATATATACACTCTATGTGTGAAAGTCAACACCTTGTTTAAAAAAAGCCTTATATAACCCCAAAAGGCCAAATGAAAAACTAACTTTCCGACAGTTTTCATTTGACCTCTTTTACTCTTATTGTGTATTGATCTTAACGTTTCCAATCTTGATTCTATTCGAATCCTTATCAGTCAGGTAAAACTCTATCGTACTTACCTGCTCCCAGCCTATCTCTTCTATCTGATACAGACTGGCATTAATCGTTATGTGATTTGGTCCTGCATCAAGATTTCTATAACAGGGAGTCTCACTTAGTGAATCAAAAGAATCATCCTTATATCTGCCTATGTAACAGGCAGGTTCATCTCCTTTCATTATCAGGCGTATCGTATAGCTGTTAAAGTCAAGTTCGTACATATCACCTTTTGCTAAAGCATCCAGATCTATGTCATTTAATAATATATCAGCAGAGTCATTATCATATATCGTACAGAATGCCTTGGGATCTATCGTCTGTTTAGCATTCATTTTTTCTTCTGTCTCTTTTCTCTTATTCTCGTCAAGCTCTGCTCTTATACTGTCTTTCTTACCTTTTATCTTTTCATCATCACTACTTGCTGTAGCCTCTTCGACACTGTTATATATTCCGCTGACCTCAATACTTGAAAAGGCTGTTTGATAGCCTGCCATCTCATTTGTGACATCATCCCAGTAATACTCGTAATCAACTTTCTTTTGTATACTGCCGTCTCTTAATACCGTCTCTATATACTCATCTATATCGAATCCATCGGTTATATATCCGCCCACCTCACAATATATGCTTGGCACCTGTGTATCATTAAAGACACTGTAATGATCATCAGTCGCTGTTATGAACTTATAACAGATGATATTATCGAAGATCGTATATTTCCATGATCCGTATGTGTTACTGTAATCATCCGGATAGAAACGATCAAACAGAGTATCTGTTAGGATTCTCTCATCCTCCTTTGTCTTTCCGAATTCACTTGTCATATTTACGTTTTCATCCAGCATGTAATCGGCCAAAAGATCATCATGAGAATCATATATATGAACGATGTAACAGTTGACCAGTCCGTATTCATCCATGGAACCGATGATCAGGCCTTTCTTCGTTATATTCTTGTTCTTTCTTGGTCCCCACATCAGATCCTTACCTATGGGGCTTAGATCGTCAACTAACCAAAACCATCCGTGATCTGCATACGATATGTATTCATCGTAATCAAGTTCAATGACAAAGTGACTCGGATATACTTCATCAAAGATTGATAGATCCACCTTGCCGTCAAGATCTGTATTACTAAAATCTGGTTTAATATATTTAAGCCTGCTTACATCGGCCAGCTGTCCCTTGGTGTACACCTCATAATCTACATATGCCGAATAGTATCTGTTGTCATTAACGAGTTTTTCAACATTACTCAATCGAACAGCAAACACTATCGATGTATCTTTTACAAAACCGCTGGTCACTAAAGGAGCCCCCTGTGCATCAAGTATCTCCTCATCCACGGTCAGCATAGTACCTTGATCGTTTTGTTCTATCTTGCATTTCTGAGGATAGACACTACAGATCATTCCTTTTTCACTGTCATCATAGAAAGATATCTTGAATGCGATCGCGCCACTGTTCGTTCTTTGTGCCTCTTCATCAGGATACAGTTTTAACTGTATCTGTGAACGATCCGTTGCCATCGCAAGTATATAAGGATCGTTTATCGTCACTCTGACTGTTGCCGGATTTATAACAGTCATATAGATTCCACTTGCGATATCGTCAGTAGGTCTGATATGGTTTCCCAGATCCTCATCCTGCTTTATCTCATCCTTGGCCTCCATAAAAGCCGATGACACACCGTTAGATTCGACTGTTTCACCACTGTTTACATCCTTAGCACATGCACTGAAAGATAAAATGAACAATACTGATAAAAGCAGTAATCCGATTCTGTTTACTTTTTGTTTACGCATCCACTTCATTTATTCTTCCTATCTGCATTCTATTACTGAAAAAACATATGTAGGAGTTCCTATGACCTTCTCTGTTACATCCTCATCAGGATTAGAATCCCCTGATCTGTACGGCTGAAAATATCCATAATACATTCCAGATCCGGATGCTTGTACCTGGGTGTCAATGTCATGATAAAATGCCGAATCATATCCAAGCCCACATTCGGTAAAAGTATTCCCGTCGATCGTCACGGGACTTGAGAGTTCCATCATCCAGCCAATACTGCTCCAGGTTTTCATTGAATCCTTCATTCTTTCATATTCAGGATCACCGCCATAGTATTCATCAAACTCATGAACTGATCCTTTTACTTCGACTCCTGTCAGCCCCATATCGTTTAAGTATCTGTCTATATCACCCTGACTTACGTTCTTTACTTCACCATTGTCTGAGTTATCACCTGTGATATATGACATATATACATCTTTGGGATCCTCGCTGGTACGTTTCAAAACAATACATACGTCACTATCTGACTCTTTTATCACCTGACGATAATACAGAGTATCCCCGTCAACGTAATACTCCATATCCATCACATGATCGTTCACATCATCCCTGTATGTAAAATCAGTTATCAAAGTATCGCTCACTATCTGTGCTTCTCTGGCAAAGAAAGGTTCATCTCCGTCTGTGACAGTCGCCACACAAAACGGTCTGTTGATATCCTCATCCACTATTATCCCGTCTGCTCTGTTGTATGCATATACTACGTCTTTAACTATGACAACCGTATAGTTTCCACCGCGATACACACCGTACACGCCCTTACTTTCGTCTCTGTTTTCAGGAATATCCTTAGATGATATGGTAACGTTTTCTGCACCGGCAGAATTATCAGAAACCTGCTCGGTTACACTATCATCCGGCGCCTGTCCAAAATATGTCACGGTCTGACCTTCGCTTACTATATCTGTTCTTTCATAACTGTTTTCTATTGTCTTTACTTCAACACTGCCTTCCTTTACGACAAGCTCTGTCTTTTTACCCTCTTCAGAGTCGGATACGGTAACATAGAAAACTGTTCCTCTTACAGCCATTGTGGCATTGGGTGTGCTCACTTTAAAGCTCTCGTTTGCACCCAGCTTATTGTCTATACCTATAAGAGTACAGCCATCTTCCAGCACTATCCTTGTCTTTATTAACTTGCTTTCATTTAATGCTTCGATAGCAAATCTGGTGTTTTGGTTCGCATACAGGTGCTTATCCATATCTATCAAAAGCGTAAGATCACTGCTTTCCTTAACTTCTACACAGTCTCCTGATATAAGCTGCATACCCTTATAAGCATCTGTCTGTTTTGACTGTGAAGTGACAACAGTATCTCCATTGACCTCATCGACAGATATATTTCTTTTGGATTCTATGTTTGAACCTGTATTACCACAACCGCCAAGGTTTACACTCAATGCAGCAATTATGACCCATATAAGCTGTTTCTTGATCTTCATTTATCCACTCCCACCTCAACTCTTACTATATTTCTTTTATTCATAGCTTATCTATAGTATTCATCCATATTTTCCAGTTGCTCATCAGTCAGATACGGAATTGAGAAATAATACCAGTATGTATCTTCATCCAACCTGCCTTCCTGCCATTTATATCTGTCATCAGTGATCTCTGAATGATAGTAATATAGATTCTCGTATGTTTGAGGTTTAAACTCATCTGCCCATCTGTCATAGAATTCATGATTTACGGCAATATTTCCGTTCTCATCAAGTTCTGTTCCAAAAGTACGTTTATTCTCATCATCTATCATTGAGGGATCATCAAAAATCTGAACGCTTATGCTGTCTATGTTGTATCCGGTCTCGTCAAAGATTTCGATGAATGCCCTGTAATATGCTATATCATTATAATAGCCCTTTATTCCTTCGGTGCTGTATTTGTCTTTGTCGATAGTTATGATGTAATCATTCTTTCCTTCAGGTACTATCTTTTTTATCTTTTCTATCATCGGATCATCATCACTTTTCATAAGTGTGTCATTTCTAGTAAGACCCTTTGATAGTACAAGTGTGGCATTGTCTGATATACCCATATCAAAATAGAAATTATAGATATAATCAAACTTTATTGTGTGTCCATAACTTGACTTTGTGATAAGGCAGTTATTGTCTTTTGCAATCTTATAGGTGTGATCGTATTTTATCCTCTTGTCTTTTGAAAGAGTAAAGTACGGAAGATAATCGTCATCATATATCACATTCCCGTATCCGTCCGGACTGTCATCGTATCTGGTTACCCACTGAACGATATCACCGTTTTCATCAAACGACATAAGATTAATCTCACCACCATCGATATAGTAAAGATAATCATCAGTTTCTGGCGCAAACACTGTCGCATCGTCTGGATTGTTAAGTCTCTTTGAAATGCTTTCAAGTGTGATCTGTTCTTCATTTGTCTTTCCATGATTAAAAGGCTTTGAATAATACACGGTAACATTGCATTCATTACTGTCATATGACTCGTAGCGCATAGTAAAAGTGATCAAGCCATTATCATCCGTATTCTTTGCCTTGAATTCTTTCGTATCATCCCTTAGGGATATCATATATATATCAGAAAGACTATAGCCTCCCGTGCTTTTATCATCTTTACTGCCATACCAGATATTTCCAAAACGCTTTATCTTCTCTCCTGAATCCTGAGCCCCTACATATGAGACCACATTCTCATCACATATCTTTAGTATTGCTTCTTCTTCGTCAAAATCAGCCGGAATATTTCCATCAGGAAAATCAATCCAGTTTTCCATATATGAGGCAAGTGCCGGTCTTAATGCGTCATTCTCGCTGTCAAAAGCAAGCTTTTCCTTTAATGAGACTTTACTCTCAACATCATAGCTTATTACCTTTATATACTTACATGAAGCGGTATACTCCTCACCGCCTCTTGAAAGGCCATAACCCATAGGTATACCGTAACTGTCCTTATATACAGTGTATTTAGGAATGATATAGACAGTCGGTATATCATAAATGATGATCTCAAAATCATCAGTCGTAGGAGTCAGATACTCTCTGTCATGTTCATCCTTATAGATAAGCCCATCGATACTGAATGCATTCTCATTACTATCTTTCGACGTATCAGAAGATGCATTGTTTTCTGACTTTTTCCCTTCTTCATTCATTTCCTGCATCATTGCTTTTGCATCATCAAACGAACTGTCTTTTGAATCTGCGCTATCTGTTTTACCGCATCCTGCAAACAGCGAAAAAGCGCTCAGTATGACAGATATGATAAGTACTTTTCTCTTCATGATTTTTGAATAGACCATCTATTACTCCTTGATAAATACATATATTAAAATCCTATCCTTTTTTCCTGTTTTTTTCAACAAAAACAGACCGAGGTTATTCACCCCGGCCTGTACATAAATCCACTATATGATTCTATTTTAACATGCTCTCTTCCCAGCTGTCGTAAGGCTTGATCCCAAGAAGGCCTGCAACAGTAGGAGCAACGTTTGCAAGACCAAAAGCACCCTCTTTCATCTCATGGCGCTCATCCTTATCATAGATGATGAACGGAACGGGATTCAAACTGTGAGCTGTACGAACCTCAACATTACCTTTCTTGTTCTTCTCAAGCATCTGATCTGAGTTACCGTGATCTGCTGTAACAACAAGGATATATCCTTCAGCATCACATACCTTCTTGATACGTGCAAGCTGAAGATCAACGCTCTCTACAGCGATCTCTGTAGCATCAAGGCTTCCTGTGTGACCTACCATGTCACCGTTAGGGAAGTTACAACGGATGAATCCGTACTTGTGGCTCTTCATTGCTTCCATTACACAGTCAGCAACCTCTGTAGCCTTCATCCAGGGTGCCTCGTCAAATGAACGAACATCACTGGGGATCTCACAATAGTCTTCGAGTTCTTCCGAAACTTTTCCTGAACGGTTACCGTTCCAGAAATATGTTACATGTCCATACTTCTGAGTCTCTGAAACAGCATACTCCTTGATCTTGTTCTCAACAAGAAGCTCTGTGAGAGTATCTTTGATCTGAGGAGGATTTACAAGATAGCTGTGAGGGATATGAAGATCACCGTCATACTCAAGCATTCCTGCATATTTAACGTTCGGGATAGCTCCACGATCAAACTTGTCAAATGAAGCGTCTCCGTCAAATGCCATTGAAAGCTCCAAAGCACGGTCTCCACGGAAGTTGAACAGGATTACGCTGTCACCGTCTGCCATTGCACCAACAGGCTTTCCGCCTTCAGCTATAACAAATGCGCCGAGATCCTGGTCGATAACACCGGTCTCATTACGAAGTGTCTCAATAGCCTCTGTTGCACTTGCAAACTGACGTCCTTCGCCGTGTACATGTACATCCCATCCTGCCTTTACCATAGGCCAGTTAGCCTGGTAACGGTCCATAGTTATTGTCATACGTCCGCCACCTGATGCGATACGTCCGTCGAAAGAATCATCATTGAGCTCTTTAAGTGTATTCTCAAGCTGATCGATATACTCAAGTGCGCTTGTGGCGGGAACATCACGTCCGTCAAGGAGTGTATGTACTCTTACAGTCTTAACGCCTTCCTTCTTGGCTTCCTTTAACATAGCAAGAAGATGGCTGATATTTGAATGTACATTACCGTCAGATAAAAGACCGATGAAATGCAGCACTTTATTGTTAGCTACTACTGATCCGATAAGATCCTTCCAGGTCTCACTCTGATAGATGGAACCTGACTCGATAGATTCATTTACGAGCTTTGCACCCTGAGAATAGATCTGTCCGCATCCTAAAGCGTTATGTCCTACTTCACTGTTACCCATGTCATCATCACTGGGAAGACCTACGGCACCGCCGTGAGCTTTGATAGTCTGCCATGGGCATGTTGCCTTGAACTCATCAAGGGTGGGGGTATTGGCTCTAAGGACCATGTTACCGAGCTCTTCTGGAGTCTCGCCGACACCATCCATAACAACCAAAACAACCGGTTTGTTCATATATTATTCCTCCTGAAATTTAAAATACCATTACATCAACATCATAGATTATAACACAAAAAAGGCGACATTCAACATGAGAATCCACATAATTATACGCGCTTTTGTTACCTTGTTTTACCCATAAACAATGGAAAGAACAGTTTTAACGTTCTATACCAAATTTCGCATCTGCCTTATCCGCCAATATCGTCAGCTCTCCCATTTCGCTTCGTGCCCTGTCCATGATCTTTGCCTGCTCATCAGCTCTCATATCATATCCTTTCGCAGAGTATACCTTGTACAAAGACAAAGCTTCCACGTAATCGGCAAGTGCTTTATATGATACCGCCTCGTTATAACCATTGTATTCATTGATATAGTTATCTCTGATAAAAGATGAGTAATTATTCTCACTCAGTTCATAAGACATTTTGCTGGCATCCCTTATTCCGCTTGAATACTCTTTATCAAAACTTATCTCAAAATACAGACCGTAGCCGACTCCCAGCATAACAAATACCATTATCACTATAATAAGATCCAGAAGAATTATCTGGGGATCGATTTTCTTTTTTTCTTTGCTCATTTTAATCCTCCGGATAAAGATCTGCACACTGATCATAAAGCATCTTTGCTATTTCTGATCTTTCCATGTTCCACATATCTGTAGCCTGATCATTAGTCAGTTCAAAGTATACCTGAACCATATCCTGTATATCTTTTTTGATATCTTTAACAAAAGCAGCATGTTCGCCGGCATACATCGATGAATCATTTGTCTCATTTCCGACATATCGGTTCCAGTCAGAAATATATATGGCTATGTCATCACACCATCCCTTTGTATCTTTGGGGTCCATGCTGTATCCCTTAAATCCGGATACTAAATTTATGATATCCGAATGGATAACTCCATAATGGATCACTGCGGTAAACACCCTTGAGTACTCGCTGTAATCAGCATTGCTCCTTAACCTGTAATTCTCCATATAGTACAGCATCGCCAGATAGTCTCTCTGCTCTTCCATTTTTCTTAAATTGGAATCGATCTCGTTCTTATTCTTTTCTACCTCTTGCTCTATCCTTTTCTCTTTTCTTTCCCATCTGGCATCTATATCAGAATAGTTCATGGTAATAAATAACATCACTATGACACACAGCACCATTACAGCTATGACAACGATCCTCGCCGATCTGCTGCTGATCTTGTTTTTCTTTTTAACGACCTCTTCTTTGGTCTCTTCGTATTCCTCGCGATAGTTTTTTATCTCATTGACATACTTTTGGACCTTATCATTTGCTTTTCCGCAGTGTGGACAGAATTCGTCTTCAAGTCCCAAATTGTTACCGCAATATCTGCACTTCATTAAATCTTCCTCATGCTAAACGCATTATTTATAATCCTTATAATACTTTTTAGTTGCTTTATATACGTTTGTTCTTACGACACCGCCACGTTCTGTGACTTTAGCCCTGAAATTCTCCATATCCTCGTCACTGAATCCCAGCCTGTTATTTATGATCGGTATTATCTCTTCTTCCCTTATGGGATCAAACAGATCTTTGCCATCCTCCCCATAAGCTTCGTAATAGAAATAGAAGCAGTAATATGTTATCTCTTCAGCTTCCCTCTTGGTCATCTTTTCCTTATCAAGATTTGGAAGACATTTCTTTAATTTCATGTAACAGCTCGACGCATATCCGGTCTCATAGTGCGGATCCCCCCAAAGGGATACTCTTTCCTCAGAATACGCCTTATCATATATACGCGCCATCTCTTCTATATCATTGTTCTGATATGCCGCTTCCAACTCCTCGGCAGCCACAGCTTTATACGCTGAGGCATAGGCTTCATCCTCAGCAGACAAAAACATCTTTGGATGGTTTTTTAGTTGAAATACCAGCATCACAGTCAATATGATCCCTATAACAAGCAGAATCCCTACAGTCCATAAGATCACCTTAAATCCTTTGGACAATCCTTTTTTAAATTCCCTGGCAGGTTCTTTTTTGACCTCAGCGATATTGTCCCTGATCTCATCGATATCCTGCTGGTATTTCTTTTTTGCTCCCTCGATATTTATATATCCGCAATAGGGACATTTTGTTGCATCCTTTTCTATATTTGCTCCACAGTTAGGGCAAACCGTCATATACTCTTCCCTGCCTTTCCTCTGCTACCGGATCTTTTTTATCTGATCATCTTCTTATGTTACACATGCTAAACGTTCAACCGGATATAATTATATCACAATTGATTCCCGTTCCGCATTCCCGTGATACCTCATTATACAAGAAATGGACTTCTCAAACAGAAAAGTCCATTAATCTTTTATCTGTGTAACTGACAAACAGTTATTACTACTTTTTAACGTAATTATATGTTTTTCCGTTTTTGGTAAGATCTATAGAATCACCGTTTAACTTGTATGTCATCGAGTCTGATTTTTCAATGCCATTAGGCATGACCATTGTGTAACTTATCGTATCCCCTTTAATCTCATATGTTCCCTTCGCATCACCTAATGAAGTTTCCAGTTTGATCGTACCGTCAGATTCAAAAACATAGATCTGTTCATTTCCACCGTCTGTCACATGGCTCCATCTTCCTACTATCCCATCATCAGTAACTTCTGTTTTTCCACAGGCCAAAAGGAAAACCGAGATAAAAACCGTTAACAGTGCAGTGACAAATATCCTTCTTCTTTTCATAAATATACCCTTTCCTGTTCATTCCCTGATCTTATCGTTTATACAAACTTTACTGCCGTACCGTATGCTATTACCTCAGCTGCTCCCTGCATGATGGCAGATGATGAGTATCTGATGTTAACAATAGCATCTGCACCAAGGTTTTCAGCTTCCATTACCATTCGCTTTGTTGCAAGTGCTCTTGCCTCATTCATCATGTCATTGTATGCGGTAAGCTCACCACCAACGAGAGTCTTAAGTCCCTGTGTGATATCCTTTCCCACATTCTTTGACTGGATCGTACTGCCCTTTACCAATCCTAACATCTCCAGTTCTTT
The DNA here is from genome assembly GCA_017619635.1 of Lachnospiraceae bacterium. Classification (GTDB taxonomy): domain Bacteria; phylum Bacillota; class Clostridia; order Lachnospirales; family Lachnospiraceae; genus Colinaster. The sequence goes on from JAFZRZ010000012.1 coordinate 30,449, forward strand.
TCCACTGATGTAATCAGTATTTACTAAGATCATCTTCCTCTCCTCCTTTGATCTCTCTTATCCTTTGAACACAAACATATATCATCAAAACCGCAAAGATGAGCGGTATGATACCAAATATCGCTTTGAACACGCCGGGTATAATAAAGATCAGCAGGCCAAAATACAAAATGTAATACAGTACAACTGCTACTGTCACTATGATTGGCGCTATCATTTTCTTTTCATGCTCGTTCATATAATCCTCTCCTTAAGTAAGTTTTTTACTTCTTAATGATATATTAAAACATTGATCGATGATCATAAATGATTCAAACAACAAAATACGGTGTTTTAAACCTGTTATTTCCCGATAATAAACTATGAATCTGATAAGGAAATAAAAAAGCCTGATATTAAGTATATCAAGCTTTTCTGTGTCTATCTTTCATCAACAACCTGGAAGATATAAAACTTTAAATAATATGATTCATCCGCTGACCAGAGGATCGGATGATCAGGAGCCTGTGTTCTAAATTCAACCTGTCTGAGTCTCTTGTGAACAGCTTTTGCGGCTTCCTTTATGGTCTTTGTGAACAGTTCCTGCGTCATGAAATGTGAGCATGAGCAGGTTGCGAGATAACCTCCGTCGCGGACAAGTCTCAGGCCCTTCATGTTTATCTCTCTGTATCCTTTTATCGCCTGCTTGGTTGCTTCCCTTGATTTTGTGAATGCGGGAGGATCTAGTATCACCACATCGTAACTCTTACCCTCACCGATCTGTCTTGGAAGCTCATCGAGCACATCCGCAACTTCAAACCTAACCGTATCCGAAAGACCGTTTCGTTTTGCATTCTCTCTTGCCTGTTTGATGGCATAATCGGATATATCAAGACCAAGCACGCTTTTTGCTCCGCCGTATCCCGCATTTAAGGCAAATGTTCCCATATGTGTGAAACAGTCTAGCACATCCCTGTCTTTGCATATCTTTTGCATCGCAAGACGATTGTATTTCTGATCCAGAAAGAAACCTGTCTTTTGACCGTTAACGACATCCACCATATATCTGATACCGTTTTCGTTTATCTCTATATCGGTTTCAAACTCTTTGCCAATAAAACCCTTATGTAAGGGAAGTCCTTCCTTCTTTCTCTCTTTGGCATCACTTCTCTCATAGACACCGCGGATAACGATACCGTCTTTAGCCATCACTTTCTTTAAACATTCCACTATGATCTCTTTGTATCTGTCTATGCCAAGAGAAAGTGACTGTACAACAAGCACATCCTCATATTTGTCGATCGTGATCCCCGGTAAAAAATCCGCTTCACCGAATACCACACGACAGGAGCTTATATCCTTATCTCCCAGAACGGTCTTTCTGTAATCCCAGGCGTTTTTTACTCTCTTTTCAAAAAATGCCTCGTCTATTACAGTCTTAGGATCTCTTGAAAACATCCTGACACGTATCTTTGAATTGTCATTGATGTATCCTATGCCCATAGGATAGTCATCAAAATCAATGACATTTACCGTATCTCCGTTTTCATAGGTACCGTCAACGGTATCTATCTCATTGTCAAATATCCAGGCACCGCCTGATTTAAGATATCTGCCCTCACCTTTTTTAAGTTTTACTATCGCTTTGTTATCTTTGTTCATCTTGTTATGTAAACCAAATCTATTTTGCGTTCCTTCTTGCCGTATTGACCACAGCACCTATAAGGCCTTCCAGATCATCCGGTATCTCCTGTGGCTTTCCGCTGTCCGGTACAAGCCCGAGTGTTATCGTATTGAATCTCTGTATCCCGTAACGCATGAGAACCAGAGATGTGTAACTCTGAGTCTGACTGTTCTCCGCCCCGTATACCACTGTTACGATATAATGTGTATTTCCTGCATTATCTTCAGTCTCATATGCAGATACAAGACATGACTGGGCCTTGTCCGTTGTACCTGTCTTAAGGCCAACGCATCCGGGAACATTATAAAGCAGGATATTTGTATTGACCGCTTCGAAGTTACTAAACGATTCAAGTTTGGTCTTCTTTATCGATGTTATATCCGTGATCTCAGGATGTTTATCAAGTATATATGATGCCAACTTGAACATGTCATTTGCTGTCAGATGATTCTGTTTTTTAGTCGTCAGCACATCATCCTCATATACAGGAAGTCCGTGTGGATTATAAAACTTAACATCACCAGAAAGACCTATCGAAACAGCCTTCTGATTCATGAGTTCAACAAATGCCTCCTCACTGCCGCAAAGCTTCTCTGCCAGCGCAAGTGAGCACTCATTGCTAGAACATATCAGCATACCCTTTATCACATCCGTTATGTATGCTGTCTGTCCGGGTTCAACCCTTATCACACCGTTTGAACTCTTTGATATCTCACTAGCTTCTTCAGAGAATGTAACTGTGTCACTCTCTGACAGTCTGCCATCTAAGATCGCCTCTCTTATGATCAGATAGGTCATGAGCTTTGTAGTACTCGCTATCGATACGATCTCATCAGCATTCTCGCTGTAATATATCACTCCGGTTGTGGCATCTCCCACAAGACAGCTGTCTGCCATATAGGGGATTCCTGAACCGAGCAGATCATATTTATTAAAATCAAACTGTCCTTTTGAATTTATGTAAACCTTATTGTCATAGCAGCTCACATCCATGTTTGTTGCAAGTGCGAACTCTCCCAGGTTAACATAACAGTCCTTATTGTCCTTATCCGATACAGGTATCATATAGAAGCTGTAATCATTTCCGCCAATATTGATCAGAAACCTTTTACGAGTGTAATTGACCTTGTTATCCTGATCATCATCCTCTTTCTCATCTTCTTTGTCTGAGGTATCCTCATCCTGATCTTCTTTAGATACACTGCCCTCTTTTAAAACGATACATGTCTGTCCGTCCTTTGTGGTCCATTCGACCTCATAGGCTCTCTTTGTATCCTTTAAAGCGTATGCCATATCGTTAAGTGATATGTACATGTTGTTTTCGTAATCGTGATTAAGAACTTTAACATCATACTCTGTTCCGTCAACATTCACCTTTACTGTCTCTTTTGTCTGTGAGGCATATGAATCAACAGGTATCACAAACAGGCCAAGTATCAGGGTAAATATAAGACAGACTGCGATAAACTTTTTCATATATCTTCATCCCCCTCTACAGCTTCCTGCTGTTTGTTCTCATTCTTATGGTAGATCACTCCGCCGTCTTTTCTGTCTATCACGAGCATGCCGTTTGTGATCGCATAATCACAGTTTTCCTCATCACCGCCTGTGTTTGATATGGTGATCTTTTCTCTGTCGGCTATATACGATGCATCTGTCCCATAGAGTGTTTCCAGCTCTTCAATTGTCGGCATCAGTACCGGTCCGTGAGCTTTAAGATACTGTTCAAGATCAGTGCCCACAGTTTCCTTTATGAGCTCATCTGTCGTCATGTCAGTTTCTATATAGTTACTCTTTATCCTGCTTTCAAGAAGATATGTGACTATATTTTCAAGGGCATCATAAGCTTTCTCATTTGCATCATAATATGACTCATATGAGATACCCTCTTTCATGCTGCCTTCCTTGGTTATCACAAGGTTGCTCTCAACCTCGATGGTACCAAGATAATCATCTATGTTTATCTCATCTATAAGGGTTGATTCAGCGATATATCCTCTTATATTTTCACGAACCGTATCCGTGACATCTATCTTTCTTTCCCACTCACCGGTAAGCATCTGACTCTTTCCGTACAAACACAGCAGTACTCCTGCTGTTGCCATACCTATTATGAGAATGATAAGAAGAACTATCACAAGAATCGCACTTCTTTTCTTTTTCCTTGAGCGCATATTGACCTTTCCTTTGTCTATAAAAGCCTTACAAGTTTGCAGTTCTCGGTCATACCATCCCACATATGCGAAATGTCATATCCTTTCACATGACTGATAAGGCTGCAGTTCATTGCACCATGTCCAACGATAAGGATATCTTTTCCATTTTTAAGCTCGGGATATATGACTTCATCAAGAAACTCTCCTGTCCTGTTAAGGAGCTCTTCAATGCTTTCAGCCCCTTCAACGGGAACTTTGTATTCCTCCGGATGAAAGAATAAAACGTTTATGGGACAGTCAGGTATATCAAAGCTGTTCTCAATGCCTTCATAAGTTCCAAATCCCATCTCTTCAAGCCTGACATCGGTGATTATCGGTATATCTCTTCCTGCAAGCACTATCTGTGCCGTTTCCTTTGCTCTTATAAGAGGTGATGAATAACACACATCGAAATGTATGTCTGCGCACTCTTTTGCAGCGGCATAAGCCATCTCTCTTCCCTCTTCATTAAGAGGTATGTCCGTCTTTCCCTGCAGCTTGTGTGCTGCGTTCCAGTCAGTTTTTCCGTGTCTTAAGATATACAACATCAGCCTGCGATCTCCTTTTTAAGGTTCTCGATAAGCTCATAAACTGTCCAGCCGATGTTATGGGATGTGGCAACTGCTTTTAAGGCTACCGGTTCGGCTTTTGATTCCCTGTATTTTTCCAAAAAAACATCGAGTTTATCTTCATCCATTCCGATGAACACCAAAAGTTCCGGCATCTGATAGAGTTTCGGAATGTTTACACTGCCTGTTATAACTCTTCCGAGAGACAGTCCAGTTAATGTACGGTTCAGTTCTCTGTAACCTATGACTTTCACATCCTCATTAAGTTCTGAAGCTATACTTCTTACAGTTTCTGCTTTTTCTTTCTGGTTTAAATGCATAAGGATCATATTTCTTTATCTCCTAGTTTAATTTGATACTTTCTTTTATATAACAGTCATATCTGATAGCCCTGCCCTTAATCGAATATGAGGGTTTCAGATCTGATATATATTCACCTTTAAGAGGTCTTTTTACTATCACCTTTCCCGATGTCGCATTAAGAGCTGCCATGAGCATCCTTTTACCGTCCTCACACGGGCTTTCGAGTCTCTGAAGCAGCTGAAACTTCTTTTTTATCAGTCCACTCTTACTCCTTTGCGGAAACATCGGATCTAAATATATGATATCCGCCTCTATGTTTCTTTCCTCCATGGCCTTTATACTGTCTTCACATCTAAGTTCCATGCGTGACACTATAGTTATAAGTTCGGGATCATCTTTTGCTCTTTTTAATCCGTCACTCAAAAGATCTGCTATGACCTCATCCTTCTCATACATTATGACTTTAAGCCCTGAAGCAGCAAGAAGGAATGAATCCTCTCCGAGACCTGCCGTGGCATCCACAACTGTGACCCCGGGCTTAATGTTCTTTACACCGACGGCTTTAATTAACATCTCACCGTTTAGCCTGTTCTTTTCGACTCTGCTCTTTAGTGAGGAAAAATCCGCCTTAACAGTCATGTTTCCCATCTTAAGGACAAGCCCGTCATCAGTATTTATTAGGTCCATGCCATTATCTGTGTTCATGTCATTCATACGATATTTCTTAAGCTGTCTTCCCACTCTTTAACTCTTTTATCAAAATCCCAAAAGAAGTCTTTATCATACGGTTTCTGATAAAACAGTTCCAGAAGTCTCATCTGAAGATCTTTAAATGTCTTTTCGTCACATAGATCATGTCTGTTTCTTAAGTCGTCTCTTATCTTATACCACTTACTCTGAAACTCTTCGTATCTGTCTATATCTTTTATGCCAAGCCATTCTTTTATATTAACAGGCGTTCTGGGATTATCCTTTTTCTCGCATCCCAGCTCGTCATTTAAAACATAGTAGATGACTTTTCCGTCTTCAAAGCCTCTTCCCAAAGGAAACAGCCTGCACAGTCCGCTTCTTATCGGATGAATGTAACATCTTCCCTTCTCATTCAGAAAAGGACAGCGCCCATCCTCCACCATCTTTATGTTCGGAAGGATAACACCATCCTGATATGACAGCTCCCAGGGACCATCCTCTGAAACGAGGATATCAAAGGTAACAGCCATTCCGCCCGATACCTTCATATTTGAGCAGAAATTCCAAAGATCGTACGGATCCTGTAAGATGGTATCTCCCATCTTTTTACAGCAGCTTGAACAGGATGCACAGTCATCGCAGCCTATGGGTGCCGTATCATCATGCGTGTATTTTTTATTGTCATATGACCATTCATATTGGTTAGACATATCAATAACCTTTAGTATGCATTGATCACATCAATGACATAGTCCTGCTCTTCTTTAGTCATACCGTTGTAAAGCGGTATCGATAAAACTGTCTTTGCATATCTCTCGGTAACGGGAAGATCACCCTCTTTAAATCCGAGATATGAATAAGCCTCAGACAGATGAGGCGGTATCGGATAATGGATTATCGTTCCGATATTCTTCTCATCCAGATACCTCATAAGATCATCCCTGCTGTCACATCTTATGACAAACTGATGCCATATATGTGTGGCACCCTCTCTGATCTTTGGAAGTGTTATCTTCTCATTTGTTATCTCTTTAAGATATCTGTTGCAGTATACTCTCTTTTCATCAGCCATCTCATCCAGATACTTGAGTCTGACGCTCAAAAGTCCTGCCTGCATCTCATCAAGTCTTGAGTTTGCTCCCACAAGCATGTTGTGGTATCTCTTCTCGGAGCCGTAATTTCTGAATATCCTTATAAACTTTGCAAGCTCCTCATCATCTGTGACGATGGCTCCCGCATCTCCGAATGCACCGAGGTTCTTTGACGGATAAAACGAAAAGCATCCGATGTCTCCGAATGTTCCTGTTGTCTGTCCGTTAAACTTTGCACCATGAGACTGGGCACAGTCTTCAACAAGTTTAAGGTTATGTCTTTTACATATGTCCTTTACCTTATCCATGTTTGATGCCTGGCCGTAAAGATGAACAGCAAGGACAGCCTTTGTCTTGTCTGTTATCTTTTCTTCTATAGCATCGGCATCTATGTTGAAATACTCATCAGGCTCAACAAAAACAGGGGTCGCACCGTTTATGGTGATACCCATCACGCTTGCTATATATGTGTTGCCCTGGACTATGACTTCATCCCCCGGTCCGATATTAAGTGCTCTGAATGCTATCCACAAAGCATCCAGTCCGCTTGCCAGTCCCACACAGTATTTTGATCCTATGTATGAGGCAAACTGCTCTTCAAAATTCTTAAGCTCATTTCCGAGAATATACCAGCCGGATCTTAATACATCAACAGCCTTCTTTTCAAATTCCTCCTGATGCTGATAAAATCCTCTGTCCAGCCTGTTAGGCATTATCTTTTCCATATATATGATCTCCTTTAAACATCCACTTTGAAATTATAACAGATTGAAGGCTTTTAAAAAAGTTTACACCCGGGGTTTACAGCTGTAAATTTATGTGGTATACTTCACGAAACAGTTGAAGAAAAAATGAGGTGAAACAATGTCAGCTTTAAACAGACAGGAACAGATAATAGAGATGTTAAAGATCTCTGACTCTCCCGTCTCGGGAAACACACTCTCTGAGACTTTCGGGGTGAGCAGACAGATCATCGTAAAGGATATAAACAGCTTAAAGGAGAACGGTTACGAAATCATATCCACTCCCAAAGGATATATCCTTGATCATTCACAGGAATCCGTGAGGATATTCAAAGTCCATCACACTCCGGAAGAAACCGAGGATGAGTTAAACCTTATCGTCGATCTCGGAGCGCGTATAAAGGATGTATTCATATATCACAGGGTCTACGGTGAGATACATGCACCGTTAAACATCAGATCGCGCAGGGATATCGAATTATTCTGCAATGATATCAAAAACGGTCATTCGAGTCTTTTGATGAACACCACGGGCGGTTATCACTACCACACCGTTGCAGCGGATGATGACAATATCCTTACACTGGTCGAGGAGGCACTTAGGAACAACGGTTTTTTAGCACCTCTTACAGACTACGAACCAAAAGGCCTTACAAAATAATCTACATATAGAGGAGACACATTATGGAAAAGACAAACAACGAATCAAAATTCAAGGCATTTTTGAAGAAAAAGGACGTGCAGATATCTTTTAAGAGATATTTCATTGATGCCATGGGCGCAATGGCAAGCGGACTTTTTGCTTCCCTTCTGATAGGTACCATCATAGGTACTCTCGGTCAGCAGCTGGGCATACAGGCTCTCATCGATATGGGCGGATATGCCAAAGGTGTTTCAGGTCCGGCAATGGCGGTTGCCATCGCTTATGCACTTAAGGCACCAAACCTGGTACTCTTCTCAATGCTGGCAGTCGGTGCCGCTTCTAATGCACTCGGTGGTGCAGGCGGTCCTCTTGCAGTGCTTATAATCGCTATCATCGCAACAGAATGCGGTAAGATGGTATCAAAGGAAACAAAGATAGATATACTGGTAACTCCCCTTGTTACCATTATGATAGGTGTACTGCTCGCTATGGGTATCGCTCCCTGGATCGGTAATGCCGCAAGTTCTGTAGGTAAGCTCATCATGTGGGCAACAGAGCTTCATCCGTTTATGATGGGAATGCTCGTATCAGTAATAGTAGGTATCGCTCTTACACTTCCGATAAGCAGTGCTGCCATATGTGCCGCTCTTTCACTTACCGGTCTTGCAGGCGGAGCTGCTGTTGCAGGATGCTGTGCACAGATGGTCGGTTTTGCGGTAATGAGCTTTAAGGAGAACAAGGTCGGCGGACTTATCTCTCAGGGACTCGGAACAAGCATGCTTCAGATGGGTAACATCGTAAAGAACCCCAAGATCTGGATAGCTCCCATCTTAACTTCAGCCATAACAGGACCTATAGCAACATGCGTCTTTAAGATGCAGATGAACGGTGAGGCTATCTCATCAGGAATGGGAACCTGCGGACTTGTCGGACAGATCGGTGTATATACAGGATGGCTCAATGATATGGCTGCCGGCACAAAGACTTCCATCACAGGTTTTGACTGGCTCGGACTTGTATTGATAAGCTTCGTGCTTCCTGCGATCCTAACCTTTGTATTCGGTCTCATCTTAAGAAAGATCGGATGGATCAAAGAAAACGATCTCAAACTTGAAGTTTAATATATGAGCATCAAAAAAGGGAAAAGGTTACTGGCCAATGTCATTAAGTTAAGATGACAAAACAAAGATCTCTATATCAGAAATGATATAGGGGTCTTTTTTTATAAAAAACACTTGACACGAATGCCAAAATGTGCGGCCGCTTTCGCTACTGATAGTATTAAAAGGTAGCGA
>JAFZRZ010000013.1 GCA_017619635.1 Lachnospiraceae bacterium
ACCGTATCATTCACAAGGCGTTCCGCCTTGAACTGAACGGAAAGAACATGCGTAACCCTGGTTAATGTAAAAACTTACCGTTTGGAGCGGACAGCCTTACCGCTATCGCGGATTGGCTGTTCCGTTCAAGCGGAATACGCATTTATGAGTGTATTTAATCATCTTAAAGTGATCTTAAATACGGTTTTACCATCCCGTGAATAAGCCTGAATATCACCGTTATGATTACGTGCTATCCTTCTTGCTATAGCAAGTCCCAGTCCGTATCTGTTATCATCTCTGCTCCTTGCTTTATCCCCGCGATAGAACCGTTCAAATATCTTTTCCCTTTCTTCATCCGGTATAGGCTGTCCGCTGTTGATCACCTGTATATCAATAATGCCTTTGTTTTTTCTTGCTGTCACTTCAACTGCAGTGTCTTTATAACTGTGTCTGACAGCATTATCCAGTATGGTAGAAGCCATCTGTTCAATCTCATCTTTATTACATTTTAAGCTTAAACCTTCATCAATGTCAGCCAGAATGGATACACCCTGTTCAAAAGCAACACCCTCATAAACAAGGCAGGTCTTTTCCAGTATCCTTGAAAGATCTTCTTCTTTATGTTCTGCATTTTCATCACCATTTTCCAGTCTGGAAAGATTTAACAGACCACTGATGAGCTTACTCATGCGTTCAGATTCATAACGGATATTTTCAAGTTTTTTCTCATCTTCTTCACTGACAGACAGATCATCTGCAGAAGCCATGATAACAGCCAGTGGTGTCTTAAGTTCATGAGAAGCATCTGCTATGAATTCTCTTTGTTTTTCAAAAGCCTGTTTGGCAGGTTTTGTTATCCATAAAGTGATACGGTTTGATATAAAAGCTATCAGAGCTTCCATTATGATAAACAGGATAAACGACTCTATAAGTAACTCGATCAGTTTATCTTTTATCTCTTTATCGTTAAGGATCACTATCGAATCCATATATGTGTATCGATAAGAATATAAACTCAGATAAAGATTTCCTATATATTTATGATCTGATGTTTCTTTTGATACTATGTCAGCTGCTATGGATTCAACATCAAAATCTGATGAACTGTTCCCATGACTGAAGATCTCAGATACTTTTCCATCTTCAAGTTCAACAGTATACAGCTCATAATCCATGACCATCATGTTTTCAAGATCACTCGGACGAGCCTTCTGATCCTTATCAGGTTCGGTTTTATCACCCATTACAGGTCGATTCCTGTCATTTCTGAAGCCGCCACGATCATCAAGAATATTTAGACTTCTCTCAACACTCTCTTTTTCCCTTAAATAACCTCTGATGTTCACAAGTATCAGAACAGTTATTAAGATAAGACTCAGTATGATAAGTAACGTAAAGTAAGTCTTTTTCTTAAGTTCCTTCATATCTTCCTACTCTTCATATTCAAGCTTATAGCCCATATTTCGTATCGTTTTAATAGAAACCTTCGAGTCTATTATCTTTAGCTTTTTACGGACAAAAGACATATAAGCTTCAAGGTTATTTGATACAGCCTCAGAATCCATCCCCCATACTCTGTCATATATCATCTCTCTTGGCAGTATCCTGTCACAGTTTTTCATAAGATATTCTATCAGCTGGAATTCTTTATTATTTATGCTTATATCTTCATTACTGGTCTTACATTTTATTTTGGAAGCTTTATAATCCAAAATGATATCTCCGAATTCGATAACATTTTCAACTGCCTTTACAATGTTTAGCTGTGCATTAACACGTGCGGCCAGTTCATCGATATGAAAAGGCTTCGGTACATAATCATTTGCTCCGCTTCCAAATCCCAAAAGGCGGTCTTCAAGTTCGGCTTTAGCGGTTAGCATAATGACCTTGACTTCCTTATCTTCTTTTCTTATCTCTTTTAATATCTCTATACCATCCTTCTTTGGGAGCATGATATCAAGTATAATAAGATCATACATGCCTGAAAGAGCGTTGAACAAACCCTCTTCTCCATCATTAGAAATATCAACAGTATATCTTTCTTTTGTAAGACGCTGCGCGACCAGTTCAGCCAATGCCGCTTCATCTTCAACAACAAGTATCCTCATATTCAGTCCTTTTACAGTCTGCATATATATGCCAAATCCAAAATACAAGTGAATATCCAATTTGAAACCTGATATGATCACTTCATATTCTTAACGAATCTAAACATCCCATCAGGGAACTGTTCTTCCATATCTTTACCGTATTCTAATGGTTCATTAGGATCAGGATGATGAGAATTATAAAATTCCACAATATGAAATCCGCATCTGTTCACGTAGAAATGGATATTTCTTTTTTCAAAATACGGAGTGACAGTCTCCCAAATTCTAACCTCGGGATGCAATCTCTCAACTTCACACCACGCAGCATATCCGATCCCTTTGCTGTGTGCTTTGGGTGATACAAACAAAAGACTGAGTTCTCCTTTGTTTCCATCGACTTTAATGACGACTCCACCCACAGATACACCATCACATACAATACTGTATGCCTCACCCTCATCTATGGAGCTTTCAATGGTAGCTCTTGATATGATCTGTTCAACTTCTTCAAAATGATCATCTCTCATTCCGAATTCTTCCATTGCACCATAGTTAAAGGCTTCCTGATTATCTGTAATAAACTGTTCTTTATCAGATAGTTTAAGTTTTTTCAGTTCAACCAGCATATAACCTCAATCGTATATTAAAAATGATCTTTTAAACTTCTTTTTCATTAACTATATCCATTTCATTTATTTCTTTAATATATGAACAATTCTATCATTAAAAGATTATTATAGTCAAAAAATGTTCCTTTAAATAATCCATCAAAATATAAGAAGCCGATCCCGAAGGACCGACCCCTTGCTTAATGGTTTCACCTTAGTTGCTCAATCTTAATCATCGCCTAGAGCTCTATAAAATACTTCATTGACTTTATTATCAGCATCCTCTTCCTCTTTAAAGCCATACTTCTGTAAGATAAAGCATCTACTTCGTTTTGTTTATCAAGCTTATAGAGTCTTACTAATTCCTCTATTGCTTCATCTGCTGATATGGGTTATCAACGCTCACTTGAAGTAAACTGATGCTTGGAATTATTAGGATTATAGACCTTATATATCTGCTCATCTGCTTCTAGCTCACTCAAAGTGAAATAATGCTCGGAATTATTAGATTTATAGGGTCTATATATCGGCGCTTTTATAAGTCCATATGCTGCATCTCCATATGATGCGTCAAAAGTCACAGTTTCAGGATCGTTATCTTTATCTGCCATTATTATAGTTTTTCCACCTTCAACAACTTGAGCAACCACGAATTCATCACCATTGTTTTGAGCTTTCTCAGGAACTCCAACGACAACCTCAACACTTCCTTGTGAAGAATCCAACTTTTCTATTTTGCCATTTGCCTCTTTATTGATGTTTATCTGAACTGCAGAACACACTTCTCTACCGATTACTAGTGGTGCATTCAGTAAAGTTCTATACGCTTCGGGACTCTTCTTTTCGTTAACATCCCATGTTTGTACCGTAAGATTCTCTCCATTTTTGATATTAACTTTCTTTTCCGCCTCGTCCTTAGGTGTTGTTACAGCTAACCCACCAACTAATGAAGCTTCATAAGCACCAGGTAGTGTACTTGTTACAAATACTCCACCTTTTCTTACTCTGGAATTCTTTCTAAAAAACTCTATGATCTTTGCTGCCTTAGCTTCATCATCAAGTCTTTTCTGCTCTTCTTTTGATATACCGGGCTTTGATTCCTCACTTGATTCAACAACTGTTACAGTACTAGTTGAGCTTGATGTAGTGTGCTGAAGCTCGCTCGCTACTCCACCACAATAATCACAAAGCCCATCATTTGCAGTTTGATTGTTACGTCCATCGTCAACAAAAGGATGTTCAGTCGTTGCATTCACTCCCAACAAATTCGTTGGAAACATAATAAATGCTACCACCGATGCAATAAATAATGCTAAATACCTCATTCTTCTTTTAGTCTTCATAAAAAATTCTCCTTCCTTCTTAGCATTTTAGCCTTCATTATTTAAACAAACTTATAGTTTGGTACCACAGGGCTCAAAACCTCATTCATGTCTGATATTTTCCCTATCAATTGACGAACGATATTTTCTCAGACATTCATTCAGTTCATGTACCCGGCTCTTACCGGTTAGATACCGGAAAGCCAGGCCTATAAATATGATGATTGCCCCCTCAAATAACCCGTGCAAATCGGGTCTGAGCACTTTTCCCATTATCGATCTCATATACTATCCTCATATATGCTATCGCAGTCATTGTATTACCCGTTTCCTTGTTCTTTAGATATAAATGAAATCAAAAAAGCGCCTGATCAAAAGGACATATCAGTCCTCTAATCTGACGCTCATTGTTTCATGAATATATTTATTTGCAAAAAGGCCGCAGTTAACTTGCTGTGCTGTCAAAAGTGTAGTCATACGCAACATATCAGTCAAGTCCTTTCGTGTTAATCCGTTAACTGAACCTAAATGTATCAATCACGTGTTTGTAGGTTATCAAATTGTGATAAGAAATTCTACACCTTTTGTCTATTCGGTCGTTTTTGATGTCTATTCGGTAAACAGAAAAAGGGCTGACAATTGTCAACCCATTTTCATGTGTAAATATATGTTTTTTAACCCGCTTTATAGGTAAGATCTTTAAATAAAGCATATGAATCCGAATCTTTACCGTTAGCAGATGCATATACGCCTATACAGCAGCCTACAAATCCGCCTGCAACCTCAGTTGAGAGGTTTGAAACTGATGCTTCACCAAGTTTGGTTTCAGCTGCATATACTCTTGTATTTAATCCGTCAACCACTATAGTAAGCTCTGCTATGTTGTTTTTTAAGATATCGGATGCACTGCATGTGCCGATCACATCATCTTTTCCATCCTGGCAAAGGATCATGCTACAGATACCGTCTTTAATCTCTGCTCTTAAGTTATAAAGATTGTTCTGCATCAGAACAAGTCCTGCACTAACGCCATCTTTAAGAGTACTTACATCAATCTGAGCTGATGACTTGAAGTGATGATGCTGCTGTCTGATACATACATAAGAAGGACTTGCAACAGCTTTGATGTCATCCTTTCCCGCTTTAAGAAGAAGTCCTTCTCCGTTAAGCTTATACATATCATCAGGATAATTTCTTAAGAAGAGAAATTCATCTCCAAGTTCGTTCATGTTTTCAAAGACATATTCTCTCTCTGTACCTGGTATTGCAGTCTTACGCCTTGTCCTGTTGGTGTATGAATCGGGATCCTTTAGAGGATTCCATTCAGGAAGATCAATCTCAACAGTATCTGTTAACATACCCACACCGGGATTTACAACCGGCCAGTCATCCTCCCAGATAAACTTTGCAAGAAAAGTCTCTCTACCCATAGTCGTATATCTCTCGAGAGGTCTTACAGCAAGTACTGTCATGTACCATTCATCATTGGGCGTTTTTATGATATCGCCGTGTCCTACATACTTGATCGGATAGTCCTTTCCAAGATGTCTGTGAGTGAGTATGGGATTCTTCGGATTACCCTCATAAGGTCCCCAGATATCCTTACTCCTGCATATCATTACAGAATGCTCGGGGCCTGTTCCTCCCTCTGCATGCATTATGTAATAATATCCGTTCTCTTTATAGATATGTGGTCCTTCAGGCCATATGCATCCCTTTAAGGCACCATTCCATACATTCTTCTTTTCGCCGGTAAGCTTCCAGTTAATAAGATCGACCTCGCTGATATAGATATACCAGTCTCCGTTATACTTTACTCCGTCCGGATTCGGATGAGTTCCGATATAATAGCACTTTCCGTCATCATCAAAGAAGAGTGAAGGATCGATACCGTCAGCGTCCTCAAGATAATGAGGTTCAGACCACGGACCTTCAGGATTCTCTGCTGTAACTATAAAGTTTCCTCCATGTGTGACATTTGTGCATATAACGTAGAAAAGACCGTTATAATATCTTATCGTAGGTGCGAACAGCCCCTGTGAATGATCAGCTCCTTCAAGCGGAAGCTGAGAATGTCTGTCAAGTACATTTCCTATCTGTTCCCAGTGTGCAAGGTCTTTGCTGTGCATTAAAGACAAGCCTGGGAAATATGCAAACGTCGAGTTGCAAAGATAGTAATCCTCTCCGACCGCACATATTGAAGGATCCGGATAGAATCCTGGCATGATCGGATTTTTAGCTGTAACCGTTCCCATAGAATACCTCCTGATGTTTTAATTCTTAAAGCTGTGAATGGGTGCAGGGATCCTGCCTCCTCTGTTTACGAATGCCTCGCAGCTGAATCCGTTGACAGGCATTATCGGTGCATGACCAAGTAAGCCTCCGAATTCAACATTGTCTCCGACTCCCTTACCAATAACAGGTATGATCCTGACAGCTGTAGTCTTCTGATTTATCATACCTATGGCAAGCTCATCTGCTATGATACCTGATATCGTACTGTTTGGTGTATCTCCGGGGATAGCTATCATATCAAGTCCAACCGAACATACACAGGTCATTGCTTCGAGTTTCTCTATTGTCAGAGCTCCTGCATTGACCGCATCTATCATACCCTGATCTTCACTTACAGGGATAAATGCTCCGCTTAATCCGCCGACATAACTTGATGCCATTACACCACCCTTTTTAACCTGATCGTTTAAAAGTGCAAGTGCTGCTGTTGTTCCCGGAGCACCTGTCTGCTCAAGACCTATCTCACAAAGTATGTCAGCTACACTGTCTCCTATAGCCGGTGTGGGTGCAAGTGAAAGATCCACGATACCAAAAGGAATACCCAGTCTCTTTGAAGCTTCTCTTGCTACTATCTGACCTACTCTTGTTACCTTGAATGCAGTCTTTTTGATAGTCTCACAAAGAACCTCAAAGTTCTCCCCCCTGACCTTTTCAAGAGCATATTTAACAACGCCGGGACCTGATACTCCGACATTAATGATGCTGTCAGCTTCAGTCACACCATGAAAAGCTCCTGCCATGAACGGGTTGTCATCGGGTGCATTGCAAAGAACTACAAGTTTGGTGCATCCGATAGAATCATTCTCTTTTGTCTTTTCAGCAGTCTCTTTAATGACCTTACCCATGAGCTTTACGCCGTCCATGTTTAAGCCTGTTCTTGTAGAACCTAAAACAACGCTGCTCATTATCCTCTCTGTTGAACAGAGTGCATCAGGGATCGATCTGATGAGCATCTCCTCACCGGGTGTCATACCCTTTGCAACAAGTGCACTGTAACCGCCTATAAAGTTTACTCCTACAGCTTTCGCTGCCTTATCGAGAGTCTTTGCGATACTCACAAAATCATCGGTAGTCTTGCAGGCACTCGCTCCTATAAGACCTATGGGAGTTACGCTTATACGCTTATTTACGATCGGTATACCAAATTCTTTAGAGATATCCTCACCTGTTTTAACAAGGTCTTTTGCCACTGTGCAGATCTTATTGTAGATCTTTTCATTTAATTTGTTTATGTCTGAATCAATACAGTCAAGAAGGCTGATACCAAGAGTGATAGTCCTGACATCGAGGTTTTCCTTCTCAACCATCTCATTGGTCTCTGCAACCTCAAATATATTTATCATATCAGATATGATCCTTTCAATTTATTAGATTCTGTGCATGCTGTCGAAGATCTCTTCACGCTGACACTTAATGATAACACCTATGCTTTCACCCAGAGCCGCAAGTTCATCGCTTATCTCGCCAAAGGGTTTTGTTGACTGAGTCATATCCGTGATCATCATCATATTGAAATATCCCTGAAGGATCGTCTGAGAGATATCATTGATATTGATGTTGTTTTCAGCCAGGTATGTACAAACCTTTGCTATGATGCCGACTGCATCATGTCCTACTACTGTAATGATTGTCTTGTTCACTTTTTTATGTCCTTTCGTTGTATATTACAGGTTCACAACCTGTGACATGCAGTCACGTTTTGCGACCATAATCTCAAAATCGTTAGCGGAATAAATATTGTCCGCCAGATCTATCTCTACCCTCACAGTCTCATAAGCCAGCTCAGGCAGATTGTTCTCTTTACTCAAATGTCCCAGAAATATCTTGCCCATCCTGTCATTTAAAACTTCTGAAACAAGTCTTCCTGAAAGCTCGTTCGACAGATGGCCCTGATCAGAGAGTATTCTTTGTTTTAAAGGATATGGATAGGGGCCGACCTGAAGCATCCTGACATCATGATTTGCCTCAACGAGCATCGAATCCATGCCTCTTAGGTTCTCTACCGTATACTCACTGTAAGTTCCCATATCAGTCGCAACAGCCAGCTTCTTGCCGTCAGCTGCAAATGTGTATGCAACCGGATCTGCAGCATCATGACTTGTCCTGAATGCTCTTACGGTTATGTCTTTTATCTTAAGATCGACATCTGGAGCTATCGGATGAAAAATATCATCCTCAACTTTTCCAAGATACTTATATGCTTTGATAGCATCTATCGTATCTTTTGTTGCATAAACAGGTATGCTATACTTTCTGCAAAGCACCCCCAGACCTCCGATATGATCCACATGCTCATGTGTTATCAGTATCCCATCAAGGTCCTGTCCGCATATGTCCAGACATCTTAAAGCCTCATCGACTCTTTTCCCGCTTATCCCGACATCTACTAGTATATGTGTGTTGTTACTGCCGACATAGATGCAGTTACCGCTGCTCCCACTGGCTATCGGTGCAAATCGCATTTAAATCTTCTCCCAGTATACATCGATAACATCACCATCGTGTATCTCTTCCATGTATTCGGCTGAAGCACCGTTTTTCTTTGTGACTATAGCACCCTGAGGCTTGGAAAGATCAAAATCTATCTTGTCAAAAATATCAACGAACACATATGAGCTCTTTGAATCAAGAGTCACAGCTTTACCATTTACATTGACAACTATCTTTTTCTTTTTTGCTTTCTTTTTTGCCACAGGCTTTTCATTATCTGAAGATTCTTTATTATCTTCATCCTTTACTTCCATAGAATCAGGTTCATCATCTTCGGGAAGTTCATCAAAGCTTAAGTCATCTGCCATCTTCCATTCCACAGTAAAGTTCTCATAGACTTTTGTATCATCATCAGCCTTTTTATTGTTGACCATACATACGGCATTTTCCTTATTGTCTATATCCATAAACTGCATGATCTGTTCAACCGTATAGTAATCGAGAATCTTTATATCATCGCCCTGACATATGTCATAATATTCAGATTCAAGATTTCCGTTTACAGATACAAACTTGGGCATCGATACCTCGATACCGTTGACATTGAATCTGATTGTATCCTTATATCCGGGAAGTGAAGATACCTTCATGGTACCTTCAGCACCTGCAGTCGATTCTTTCACCTCGATGATATCATGCTCTTTTATATGTGTATTGAGATTAGCGCTCTCTCCGTTTACCGTTATAACTGCAGGCTCACCCAGAGAACCTCTAACCATCCTTTCAACACCGTCAAGTGTGTATATAAGAGGTTTACCCGACTTGGGGAAGAATCCCTCCCCGGGGAATTCTGTCTGCATGGCAACATCCATGACAGTCAGATTGTTATTGTTGTATATCTTAACTCTTGTTCCGTTGAAATCAACGTAAATAAAGTTGTTTGTCTCCTCATAAAAACTAAGAGCGATACCTATCGGTGTTACAAGCAAAGAGTCAGCCTTTAAGCTTGTATCCTCAAACACGATATCATCCATGACCTCACGGCCTCTTAGAGCAACCCTGTTCTTGGCTACTCCGAGTTTATCCGCAAGACACTCCGTATATCCGGGGAATATTCCGCCTCCGCCAACTACAAATACAGCGCCGACAGTCTTTCCGCCGTTTAATTCGATTATCTTTTCAGCGACCTGGGAAGCCATGTTTTCAACATCATCAGCGACAACCTTTGCGATCTCGTCCTTGCTGATGGTCATCTTATTGCCCATGACATCCTTATATGAGATCTTTGCTTTTATGACACTCTGCTTTTTGATCTTTTCAGCTGTATTGAAATCAACCATGCAGTGAGTCGCAATGGATTCTGTCAGACTGTCACCTGCTGTCGGTAGCATACCGAAAGCGATTATGCTTCCGTCTTTTGTAATGGAGATATCCGATGTTCCGGCGCCCACATCGACAAGTGCTATGTTAAGGAGTCTGAACTTCTCAGGTATTGCAAGACCAATAGCTGCTATAGGCTCGAGTGTAAGGGATGCCACTTCAAGTCCGGCAAGATCAACAGCCTTATACAATCCGTCAACAACATCGTCAGGCAAAAACGTTGCTATTATATCAACACCTATCTTTTTAGCCTTATGATTCTCCAGATTTGACATCACGGAATCATGCATGTAGTATCTTACGATACTGCTTCCTACACAGTAGAATTTCATGTCAACATCATTTGCTGATAAGAACTTCTTATATGCCTCCTCTATCGCTGAGGAATTAAGTGTGTATATATCTTCTTCAGTGATGACTTTGATATCATCAAACTTCATGTCCACATGTGCGGTCTCTGTCTTTAACACACGACCTGCAGCTGCTATACAGACTCTGGAAAGCTTTGTTGAAAGCTTTTCTTCCAGTTCCTGTGTAACATCTTTTATAGTCTGGGCAACCTTTGCTATATCATGGATCTGACCATCTAACATGGCACGGGTCTCATGTTCTTTTTTAGCCATTGCGACCACGATGAACTTTTTGCCTTTACGGTATCCGACCGTACCGACAACGCTCCTGGTACCAATATCAAGTCCGTATACCATTTGAACAGTCTGCTTGCTGTCTGACATTGTTATAACCTCTTTATCCTAACAATTTTTGAATCTGCTTAACAGTGTTCTCAAACTTTAAACTGTTATCAATACATTTATCGCTGCCTTTTCTGTATCCTTCTTCAGATAACTGGGCAGTCATTATCGAATCTATCTTTTCGTCACTGTAACCTCTGGAGTTCTTTAATCTCTCTCTTCTTACCGACTCTTTGGCATATATATACCACATCTCATCCACGTAGGCGTTGTATCCGCACTCTATCAAAAGAGCCGCTTCTATGAAAAGATAATCGATCTTCCCTTTTTCCTTTTCAATCTCAATGTTATCAAGGATATAGTCTTTGACTGCCGGATGGATGATATCGTTGACCTTCTGCAAAAGGTTTTCATCTTTAAAGATCTCAGATGCCATCTTTTTCTTATCGATCCTTTTATCTTCACCCAAGATCCTTTCACCCAAAAGATCTATAAGAGGCTGATAGCACATCTGTCCCGGTTCTTTTATCTCATTTGCCACATCGTCAGCTATTATTATGCGGCAGTTGTAATTATCTTTGATATATTCAAGTATCCTGGACTTTCCGCAACCCACTCCGCCTGTGATACCAATGGTCTTCATTTATTTTGCCTCATACCAGTCACTGCCGTCATGAACATCCACTTCAAGAGAGACATTCAGTTTAGCAGCATTCTTCATCTGTTCATATAGAACTTTTCTTGCCGCTTCAAGGTCTTTTTTATTTACTTCGAGCAAAAGCTCATCATGAACCTGGACAATGATCTTCGCATCAAGTTTTTCATCCAAAAGTGCTTTATGCACATTTATCATCGCGATCTTCATGATATCAGCAGCGGTTCCCTGGATAGGCGAATTCATCGCAACTCTCTCACCAAATGAACGCGTCATGAAGTTTGAACTTGAAAGCTCTGGAATCGGACGTCTCCTGCCATAAAGAGTCTCCACATATCCTTTGTCTTTCGCATCAGATACACAGTCATCCAGATATTTCTTTATACCTTTATATGTCTCAAAATAGTCCTCTATATACTGCTTTGCTTCTTTTCTTGAAATACTCAGATCCTGGCTGAGTCCAAATGAACTTATACCGTAAACTATTCCGAAGTTTACTGCTTTCGCATTTCTTCTTTGAAGATCTGTCACCTCATCAAAAGGCACATGGAAAACTCTAGAAGCTGTTATCCTGTGGATATCGGCCTGTGATCTGTATGCCTCCAAAAGATCCTTGTCATCAGCCATATGGGCAAGGAGTCTTAATTCGATCTGTGAGTAATCGGCATCCAAAAATAAATATCCGTTTTTCGGGATAAAGCATTTTCTTATCCTTCTTCCCAGTTCCATCCTCATAGGTATGTTCTGAAGGTTTGGCTCAGTCGAACTTATTCTTCCCGTTGCTGTGATGGTCTGATTGAAAGTTGTATGTATCTTTCCGTCCTGCTTTATCGTATCAGCAAGTCCGTCAGCATATGTACTCTTTAATTTTGTAAGACCTCTGTATTCGAGGATATCCTTTACTATAGGATTTTCCTCGGCAAGTTTTTCCAGTACATCTGCAGCCGTGGAATAACCTGATTTTGTCTTTTTGCCACCCGGCAGTCCCATCTTCTCAAAAAGGACCTCTCCGAGCTGTTTCGGTGAATTTATATTGAACTCGCATCCAGCCTGATCACAGATGGCACGCTCAAGTTCGTTTATCCTTCCGACAAGTGAATCGCCGTATGCCTTTAACTCATTTCTGTCTACGGTGATGCCTTCCTTCTCCATGTCATAAAGCACGCCTGCAAGAGGATACTCTATTTCATCATAGAGCTTTGTCATACCCTTTTCCTCAAGGGCATTTTTGATAATATTCTTTGTCTTAAAAAGGACATTCGATCTTGTTCCCAAGTAGAGCGCATATTTTTCCCTGTCCATAAAAACAGCTTCCGAAAGCTTCATCTTTCCGAAAGTCTCTTTTGCGTCAGGAAGATGTATCTGCATATATTCCTGTGCGATGTCCTCGATACTGTAATCACTCTTTAAAGGATTAACAAGATATGCAGCGATCAGAAGGTCAAATATCTTTCCCGTGTTACTGTCACCCAAAAGATGATAAACACTTTTAACATCAAAGCACGTAAGATTATCGTTTAATGACAGCTCTTTTAGTTTGTCAGCAAGATAATCCCATGTAACAAAACCCGCAACAGGAATTACAGCATTCTTTTCCACATATGAAAATGCGACGCCTGTCACTTCATTTTCTTCCTGTTCTATATAGAAAGCGACATCCTTTTGTTTCTTCAGTTCATTAAATAAACTTTCAACCTCACTGAGATCCTCTATGTATGAAACATCTATTTCTTCAGCTTTTCCTCCAAAGTTTGATGTATCAAACTTATCCATGAACTTCTTGAAAGCATGATAAACAAACAGGTCATATGCCTGTTTGTTAAACATCTCTTTAACGGTAGCATCCTTATAACTTATGGGAAGCTGCGCATCCGTTTTTATCGTAGCAAGGACTTTACTTAAGTTTGCAAGGTCTCTGTTCTCAGCAAGTGAATCATGTATTGATTTTTTCGTGATCTGATCCAGATGCTCATAAACACCGTCAAGCGAGCCAAAATCAACAAGCAGCTGTGCCGCTGTCTTTTCTCCTATCTTCGGAACACCGGGAATGTTGTCGGATGCATCACCCATTAAAGCTTTCATATCAATGAAAGTAATGGGATCTACCTGATATTTTTCAACTACATCCTTAGCATAATAATCCTCAACCTCGGTCTTGTTCCCCTTGGTCTTTGGAATCCTTATCTTTATCTTATCTGTTGCTATCTGTAAAAGATCCCTGTCGCCTGATATAAGACTTACATCTACACCGTCTGCTTCAGCCTGTTTTGCAAGAGTACCCAGGATATCGTCTGCCTCTAATCCGGGCTTTTCGCAGATCGTTATATTCATCGCACTTAAGACTTCCTTCATTACAGGAACCTGTTCATGAAGTTCTTCAGGCATGGGTTTTCTGGTACCCTTATATGCATCATAAATCTCATGTCTGAAAGTCTTTTCTTTTCTGTCGAATGCGACACACAGATAATCAGGTTTCTCCTCATCAAGTATCTTAAACATGATATTCAAGAAACCGTATATCGCATTTATATGCATCCCTTTAGGATTTGTAAGAGGCGGTACACCGTAAAATGCTCTGTTAAGTATGCTGTGACCGTCTATTAAAACAAGTTTGCTCAAATTTATCTACCTCGCGTAAAGACTAAAAACAGGATGAAAATTACCGCAACGATAGCTATCGCCTCCATTATATAGATCACGGTATTTGCAGCGCTTCTCTTCTTTATCGCCTTCTTGGTCTTTTCTATCTTAAGATCAAGTTCGCTGTTAAGATCAAAGCTCTCACCGTCTTCTATACGCAGTGGCACTTCCTTTATCAGATACTGTATTCGAAGTTCCTCCATACAGTCTTTACATTCGTGCATATGCGCAAAGAAGTCATTTGCCTGCTTCTTGTTAAGTTTGTCATCCAGGAAATCCGGTATCCTGTTTTCGAATTCTTTACAATTCATGATAGTCAGTTTTTAAGTGAATCTACGTAAAAGTCTTTAAACTCTGTGTATCCCTGTGCTTCCAGCTGTTCTTTCTGAAATTTCTTATTCTTGTTCATTCTTGATACAAGAACGCAGTTACCGTCAGCACGCATATCTGCAGCCTCTTTCATTATCTGGCTCATTCGCTCTGAAGGCATGTTCTTCTCGATAAGGAAAGCTATCTTTTTCCCTTCATCCGGAATCTTAAAATCCTGCTCAAGTAAAAGAAGAACAATACGTTCGAATCCGATAGAGAAACCGCAGGCAGGTGTATCCTGACCGGTGAACTTTCCGACCATCTTGTCGTAACGTCCTCCGCCACCACAGCTTCCGCCAAACTCTGGTATAGCTATCTCAAAGATGGTTCCCGTATAATAGCTCATTCCTCTTACAAGTGTGGGATCGAATACCATCTCAAACTGAGCCGCCTTTGCCGCCTCAACACTTGTGATGATCTCTGAAAGCCACTCTTTGACCTCATCATCAAGGCTGTCCCCGAGTGCACCTGCTATATACTCAAGTCCGTCACTCTTATGTTCCTCTAAACCTTTGAACAAATCGAGATATTTCTCAACTCCGTCCTTATCATAACCATGAGCGATAAGATCCTCTTTTACTCCGTCTATACCAATCTTATCCATCTTATCGAGAATGATGAACACCTCATCAAAACTCTCTTCGGCAAAACCTGCATATGCTGCCATTGCCTTTAGGATCCTTCTGTCATTGATCCTTATCTCGAAATTCTTGAATCCAAGCTTACCAAGACATGTGGTGGTAGCTGTTATAAGCTCTATCTCAGCCAGATTCGTGGCTTCACCGAGTATATCTATATCGCACTGATAAAACTGTCTGTATCTGCCTCTCTGTGGTCTGTCCGCTCTCCATACAGGTCCGATCTGAAGTGCCTTGAAAGGACTCGCCAGGTTAGCATTGTTGTTTGAATAAAATCTTACAAGAGGAACAGTAAGATCATATCTCATACCAAGATCACTGAGATCAGCCTCAGTCTGAGCAGTTTCCAGATTGAGTTTTTCACCTCTCTTTAATACCTTGAAGATAAGTTTCTCATTCTCACCGCCCTGTTTATTGGTAAGGTTCTCAATATTCTCCATGCAGGGAGTCTCTATACCTGTAAAACCGAATTTTCTGTAAGTGTCCTTGATTATACGTATCACATAATCACGTATCTCCATCTCCCTTGGAAGTATATCTTTCATGCCCGTAACGGGCTTTTTTGATAAAGCCATTGCAATTCTCCTGTCGCTTATTATTTTATGACCATAGTCTTATTTATTTTACTATTTTTTGGCTCTTTGTTCAATGGAAAAGTATCTATGTTGAGGGCCCATACAAACCCCTAAATGCAATAAAATACGGCAGAGCCGTTAAAACTCTGCCGTTTAAATGCTATATCTTTTATGCTCCTGCCTTGCAGGTGATGATCCACGGTGCAGGCTGCTGTTCATATGTGTGTCTGCTTGTCACCTTCGCAACAGAAACCTGTATGATCTCCGGATCCGATATGCAGAACTTCTTGCAGTAATCTATCATGGAAGCCGCAAGCACAAAATCAAGTGTATAGATAACAAATTCCATGTTTGGATTGATCTTTAGGAGACAGTCGATCTCTTTTTCCATTGATGCCGAAGCAACCAACATAGTTACATCCGGTATCGGAAGATCTTTCATCGTCTCCTCATCTATGTGATCAATGATGTGGATGTTGTTAAGTCCGAACTGATCTGCATTCTCTTCAAGAGCACGTCTGTCATTTCCGTTATATTCTACAGCTATTATCTCGCCCTCTCCGTTAAGAATAGCCGATTCAACCACTATAGACTCACCTGAGATAACGCATATGTTCTTGCCCTCCTCGATCTGCATCTTTGAAAGAAGGACTGAACGGATCTCAGAACCCACATACTTTACAGAGCCCTTTACAAGTGCGCTGTTGTCCATTCCAAACTTAACAGCTGCTCTCGCATTCGGATTGAGTATTATCATGCCTGCAGATGCATTGATGCCTCTGTCGATCATGTTTGCCACGATATCCTGCTTTATAGGACCTTCAGGTTCAGAACCCTCGTTGTATATAACGGTACATTCACCGAGTCCCGCATTGTACATGCGATAGAAAATATCGGGATGACCTGCCTCTGTGAAGACCAGAACACATCTGTGAGCCTCACATGCAGGGATGATATTCTTATTCTTCCTTGTTATATCAAGGATCTTTACATGTTCAAGATCGATATCTGTCTGACTAGAGAAATACTGCAGCCACGCAATAACATGCTCATTATTGAAAATTCTTTCTTCCATGCGTAACCCCTCCGCACTTTATGAATTAGCCATGCCACAAAGTTCTTTGAGCATATTTTCAAGATTTCCCATATTTTCATCTGAGAACTGACATGTGCCGACTTTCTTGTGTCCGCCGCCGCCATACTTAAGCATCAGGCTTCCTACATCAACTGTACATGTCTTGTTTAAGATGCTGTATCCGACAGCTGCCGAACATCCCTGACCGCCTTTACCCGAAACGATCCATGCTGAGATATTCTGCTCAGGATACATGCTGTAGATCATGAAACGGTTTCCTGTATATATAGGATCCACGCCTCTGAGATCACTTATGATGACCTTGCCTTCAACTCTTGTATGAGCCTTTACCATCTCTTTGAACTTTTCGGTCTGCTCATTGTATACCTCGATACGTTCTTTAACATCGGGCATTTCGAGTATCTCTTCCGTGGTTTTGTCCTTGCAGGCAACCATCAGCTTTTCCATTAACTGATAATTGCTGACAGTAAACTGTCTCCATCTTCCAAGACCGGTTCTGGGATCCATAAGGAATCCTACGAGTATCCATCCCTGGGGATTCATGATCTCATCTATGGTAAGGTTACCTGAGTCAACCTTGTCTACAGCCACCATCATATCATGATAGTTAGGGAACCTTTCAGCTCCGCCATAATATTCATATATTATCCTTGCGCATGAAGGTGTGATCCTGCTCTCTCCTTTGTACTTTCCTTCCAGAGCAAGTCTCTCATGTTCGCTGGAATGATGATCGAACCAAAGTCCGCAGCCTTCAACATAAGGCACATTTGCTAGACAATCGTTTTCATCGATCTCGATAAGTCCATCCTGAAGATCCTTCGGATGTGCGAATTTCCAGTGATCGATAACTCCCGCTTCAAGCAATAATGCTCCACATGCAAGCCCGTCGAAATCAGACCGCGTAACCAACCTCATAGCCATAAAAAAATGTCCTCCTTCATGTTCTTAGATATATAAAGTTCGAATTATATACACAATAACATATCTATTATAACATAAAAACGGATGTATATAACAATACATCCGTTTATTTTTCGTAATTTTATTGTACAGGGCCTATCCTGTTGGCAACTATCACATAAATGACCACTATCGATAAAAGAGCGCCCCAAAAGCACAGTAATGCGATCCACACATCCTTTGTCTTTTTATCTTCCTTGGTCATAAGCTTTATATACCAGTAAACGGAAGTGCCCGCTATTGCCAATGCGATTATAAGTACGAGAATCTCCATGATATCACTCCTTAACGCTTCTTTTTAAGCATCTATTTGTGATACGGCTCATTATTGATTATCCTGTAAGCTCTGTATACCTGTTCAAGAAGTATAACGCGCATCAGCTGATGAGGAAAGGTCATGTCAGAAAAGCTTATAAGTTCATCCGCTCTTTTCTTTAGTTCATCACATATTCCAAGTGAACCGCCTATCACAAAGACTATATTACTCTTTCCTCTGACTCCAAGCAAGTTAAGTTTTTCGGAAAATTTCACAGAATCATATTTCTTACCCTCGATGGCAAGAGCGATAACATATGCATCTTCAGTGATATGAGCCTTTAATCTGTCTCCTTCTTTCTGCATGATCTGAGCACATGCCTTATCACTTGCATTGTCTGGAGTCTTCTCATCATCGACTTCGATTATCTTTAATCTGCAGTATCTTGAGAGTCTCTTTTCAAACTCCTCTATCGCTTCTCTGTAGAATTTCTCTTTTACTTTTCCAACCGCTAAAATCGTTATCTGCATTATATGTTCTTAATAAACCAGTTGATTATTCCGTTCCACACATCGATCACTGTCTGTTTTGCTTTATTTGATCCCTCAAGCTGATTGCTGTATATCGTCTTGTCTTTATCGGTATCAACGATATCCATCTTCTCAAATACACCGTCATAAACATCATCAGCTATGTTTCTCTGGCTGTATTCATATTCTGCCCAGGCACTCTTTAAGAAGATACAACCTGCTTCTGAAGGTGCAAGTTCGATATCAGTCCATAGAGCCTTTCCGTCAACGCCAACAGATATCTTATCACCATTTAAAACTATCTCGATCTTTCTCTGAGCAAGATCATGAAGCTGAAGCTCCGGTCTGTATTCCTCAGCACCGTCTTCAACGGATTTAACCTGTGTGTTCTCAACTTCTTTTTTGAGCTTCTTATACTCGCTTGATTGCTTGTCACTTACGGCATTCTTTGCAAGAGCAGCATATTCTCCGGCAAGAGAATCCCTCTTGTCCTCTTCAACAGAGATCTTGGGTATCTCATCAAAATCATAAAGATCAACATCAGCCAACAGCTCACCGTTTTGCTTAAGATACATCTTATTGTTAAACAGAATGACCTCTATACCGCTGTTACCCTCATCATCTGCTCTTAAGAGAACAGACTGATAACCAAGCTTGTTACCACCAAGTATAGCAGAAAAGCTTACATTTTTGTGCGCTTCTCCGTCACATATCTTTATAAGTCCGCAATCCTCGGGTTCTGAAGTAAGTACCAGCTTTTCTTCCTTGTATTCAACAGCACCCTTCTTTATTGCCCAGTACTTGTTCTGGCTTGAATCGCCCTCAACAAATACGATCTCATCCCTTCTTTCTTCAGGAAGATCATATTTAACTCTCATAAGGAGATGATTTGTGTACCAGTTAGACTGCGGCTGCATCCTTGTAAGGTCATATATGCTGCTGTTACGGTCATTCATCGAGAATCCTTCTCTGTTAAAGTTCATGGCAAATGTTTCCCTAATGCCTTCCTCATTAACAGCACTGACTTTGTCATTCTCACCGAACGCCCCAGTATTTGAATGCAACAGTGTATATGCACCTGGAACTTTTCCAAGTCCCTGTGTATACTCAGATCTCATGAGAGAATACTCGCCAAGTATCCTCTCTTTCATCATTGCATATGACTCAACAGGAAGATCATTCTCATCCCTGATATAATCCATCAAATAATGTGTGTAATCCCTTCCGAAGTATTGCATCATACCTGCATACTCGGTACTTTTTAATTCACCGATAAATCTGTCATATCTGTCAAATACATTGATATAGCTTAGTCTGTATCCGTTACTTCCTACCTCCCAGAAACCGTTCTCCTCAAGTCCTTTAAGATCATTTGGCATTAGGAAATGAGTATCCTTACTTCTGAACTTCTCGGCATATGTGAACATGGTTGCCTTATCATTGTATTTTTCCATTATGGACTGGGCATAGATTGCAGTATCATTCCTCCCGTCTTCAAACATCAGGAAAAGAGCCTTCTCAGGAAGAGGTTTTCCTTCATTATAGTAGTTAATGACATCCTGCTGGCTTATGGTCACATATCCCAGATCATGCAAAGCCTTAAGCTGCTCATCAAGTTTTTGTGTAGAGATGAGCGTCTCTGTACCCTCTCTGTCAACTCCGATATATGATAGTGCCAAAAATCCATTATCCTCGCCGGATACAATAGTTTTATCCTCTTTATTGTATGGTTCGTAAACAGAGAATACCAGCAATGCTTTTAATACAACAAACAGTAAGGCAAGTAAGATCAAAAGTTCTATGACAGACCTGATAAATCTGCTCACATCCTTTGGCGTTTCAAATCTGTACATATCACGCACCTACCTTTCTGATAACTTCCTGCAAGCACTTGGTAAGCTCCGTTATCTGTGTATCTTTTTCCGTGATGATCTGAAGCAGCTGCTTTTTCTCTTCTATGTTGTTGAGTAAGATACTCTCATACTTTCTTTCAAGATCGCTAATTCTGCGTAACAGTTCATCCCTTGAAGCATCGTATGAAACAGATGCAATGCCTGTAACTGTCTTTGCTTCAGCTGCCTCTTTGTATTCACTTACAGTCTTATCACTTACAGTCGTCTTATCACTTTCAGCTGATACTGTTACTGCTTCAGTTACGGCTGCATTTGCTTCTGCCGATCTGTTTTCAATTGCAGCCGTACTCTGTGCAGTGCCTGTCTTTTCAGGCGCATCAATAACCGTTGGAGCGGTATACTTGACATCAAAGCTCTCAGCTTTGAACAAAGCTTCAATAGCTTCGGGTCTGATCATCTTTGTATCGCCTTCGATAACAACATAACCTGCAAGTCTTCCTTCCATCTGCTCTCTGATGAAGTTCTCACCTATACCGATAGCTTCAGCGAATTCCTTGACAGTTATATATTCTCGGGTGACATATTTTGCCATCCTTCTTCTTATCTTCTTTTCGGCAGCCTTGATATCATTGGGAGTCATTCTGGTACCCCATGTTGACTTCCAGAATGTAAACCATGCTATGGGCATCTGCCACAAAAGAACAGCTTCATAATAGATACAGAACAAAAGTCCGTAGAACCATGTCGAACTCTTTCTGAGCAACAGCTGTGCCATACTCATCAAAAGAGACATCAAAAGCAGTCCAAGAAGGAACGACTTCGGGAATATATGATGAGTAAATGGTACATATACAAGGTTATATAAAACAACTATGGGCGCTGCGATAGGAACCACAAGTCCCATATAGAAAGATACAGCGGCAAAAGGCTCCTTCTTCCATATGAACCTTCCTGCGATCAGTGACTCACGCAGCCATGATCTCTTCCATCGCATCTGCTGCTTAAGGAACATCCTGTGCCTGTTTGGAACGATGGTTGAACATACGGCAGTATCCTGGTATGTTGCCCTGTGATGTCTCAAAACAAAGTTTGTCATCGAACGGTCATCACCGAATGTAGCCTTCTGACCAAGGAATCTCTGGTTGAGCCATGCATCCTTGTTTTCAAGGATGATAGACTTTCTGTAACATGACAGAGGACCAGAAAGACACGTAACACAGTCAAAGAATCCCTCTGCAGCCTTCATGATACGGAAAGCTATATAGTAACGGACTGCCTGCATCTTTGTAAGTGCATTTGTATAGGTGTTCGCAACGTCTGTTCTTCCCGAAACACCTCCCATCTTGGGATCCTTAAATGGCTGAACCAGATTTCTTATCGCAAACGGATCCAGGAATGAATCCGAATCAACGAATACTACCAGATCATGTTTTGCTTTAAGAGCACCAGCAACAAGCGCTTCACGCTTACCTGCATTCTTCTCCTGCACATAGTAAGACAGTCTGCCCTCTAACTGATATCTTTCAGGAGATTCAGCCTTAAGTTTGTCAATGATCTCCTTTATCTTTGTAACTGAATTATCTGTTGATTTATCATCTATTACTATTACTTCGAGTTTATCTATGGGATATTCCTGGTTTATACAGCTTAGGATCGTACGCTGAATCCATTCTTCCTCATTGAAACACGGTATCAGGATTGAAACACCGGGCGTAAATGACGGATCCACCTTTTTAGGTCTGTATAAAGCCCCGAAGAAGTATCTGCTCAAAAGGAACAGAGCTGTGATGATACTGTACAGATACAGCCACTTGTTAAACTTAAAGTATATGATGCTCTCAGCTCTCATAAAGAGTATTGAAGCACATATGAACAAGAGCATCAGTGAGGATGCTGTTACCATATAGAAATCTTTGTTAACTGCGGCATATTTTGAAAGATCCCTGCCGAACTTGATACCGCATAAACAGGTATCATCAGCTCTTGTGAATGTCCTGACAACCTCAACACGCTGGTGTACCTTCATCTCATAGCCTTCAGGCATGCTTCCGGGAACGACAGTAAACTTTGCCCATACGTTCTTTGACTGCTGTAGAGGTTCCACCAGGCTCTTGTCTATCTCAACAAGCATACCTGTATTGGAGATATCAACAACCTTACCGGTGTATTTTCCGAGTATGCTCCTTGATGAACCTCTGCCGTATAATACAACATCAAAACCAGTCTCATATCTGATACCTGATTTTCTCTCATTCATGAACTCCTCGAAGTTCGATATAAGTTCATCCTCATGACCTCTTCTGTCAGTAGAGCCTCTCTCGGCAGTGTTATCAGGTACATATGATAACAGTCTTCTGTCTTTCTTTTCATGAAGGATAACATCCTTCGTTGTTTCTCCGCGTTTTCTTCTACGCTTATCCAAAAATTCCATCTTTAAACCCTTATATTATCTGAGATAATCATCCAACCTTGCGATCGTGTAACCCTGTGCCTGCCACTCCGGTATCATGATGTCCAAAGCTTCAGCCGTGTATTGCGCTTCAGGAGACATATGCATGACGAGACAGCTTCCACCAGTTACTTTCTCCAATCCGTACCATTGCTGTTTTCCGTTTCTTAATAAGTTTACAAGCTCATCAACGGAACCCGCGGCATAGTCAGATGTACTTATATCTCCGCTCACGATATATGAATATCCGACATCGTAAAGCTGATACATACCAATTCTGCTCACCGCAAGTGTAGGCGGACGATAGATAGTAGTCAGTGCAGGTCTTCCGCCAACAGACACATCTCCGATATATCTGTTAAGTATCGTGTAACTTGTCACTATATCTTTTCTGAAAGCAGCTGCTTCTTCATCAGTCATTGTTGCAAATGAGTACTCGCCCTTCTCATCCACAGATGAATGCCACATAGGTATATGTGTATTTGAATGTGATCCGACCATGTGACCTTCTGCAGCTATCGCTCTTAAAAGGTTGGGGTTATTTGATACATTGTTTGTTCTTACAAAGAAATTACCCTTGACCCCGTATTTATCAAGAACATAAAGCAGTTCATTTATGTTCTTCTCATATCCCCAGTCATCAAATGTTAAAAAGATGACATTATCCGATGATATCTTTCCTTTCTGATCGAATTTACTCATCTCGCCTGCAGAGAATCCCGGTATCTCACTTACATCAGGATTTCCGACGTATCTTGATGCCATGTAATCAGTCTGTGTCTGTGCATCAGCCATATTTCCGAGGATATTCTTATCCATTGAGACTAAATTGTTTCCTCTTCTTCCTGGTGCATATGTATATCCGGAAGAATTGACTGCGCTGTATGATTTAACTGTATAAGCGGTAGATGGCTGTCTTGCGCCATATACATCCGTATATACGAGTGCATCTATCTTATTTGATATGAATGTCTTTACGAGATCTCCAAGCAGCGTATCCTCTGTATCCTCAGGAAGATTTTTATCAGCCGTGAAGCAGTTCATATGGAAGAACACTATGCTTCCTCTGTGAGGATCGATCTTTGAACTGTTGTTATAATAGAAATCTCTTACCTGTTTTGCATCGGCATATCTTGAATTGACCATGCTGTACTCATGTCCGACAAGCTGGCATCCTGTAGCCGATATAGCTTCCTTCGTCTCATCATTTATCTCACCGTATGGCTGACACACGATAGAAGTATCAATGTCAAATTTCCACTTAAGATACTGCTGTGCTCCCATTATGTAAGATGCAACCGAATCAAACTCTGCAGGGTATTCCGCATTTGCCGTATATGCGATTCCGATCTCACTGCCTGATGCAAGGATGAGGCTTATGCTGTCAGGGTAATTGAGCATATCTTTCATTGTTACAAAGAATGTGCCCTTGTAGTTTCTTCCTTCCAGGATATTTAATACATTCTTTAAAACAACCTGATTCTCAATACCGTAGAAAGACATGACCATAGCTTTCTCGCTTGTGTATACCATCTTTCTCTCATAAGCGAGTTTACCGTCATTTTCCTCTTTTAAAGAAGCAAGTTTTGCTTCATCTATATTAGGAACACTCTTTGCTGCCATTATCAGCGAGGTGACATCCACAACATCCATTCCTGCTTTTGCTGAGCTGTTTACAAATGAGTCAAGTTTTGTTATATCAAAATTATCTGAATCTATCCTTACTAGTCTTATATCACCTTTGTTGCTTCCTGCCGCTTCGGAAGGTACGATCACATCCATACCTGCAGTTCCTGCAGCTATGAGTATGTTCTCATCAACTTTTCCTGCAGGGCAGTAATATTTACACTTAACTGACAGGTTCTTCTTGACACTTCTTGCGCCTGCCATTATATCCTCATAAATCGAATAAACATCTTTTCCTGAAAGATCTGATCCGTTTGATCCTTTAGTCGCGAAACCGAATCCGCCCTCAGCTAAGATCTTGAATATCTCTTTGTTATCCTCAACTTCTTTCTGTGTCACAAAGAATGTTGCATTGCTACCGCTATCCTGAAGAACTTTAACAATCTGTTTTGCTGTATCCTCATCTGCGGGAACACCAGCAAAAGTAAGTCCAACAACGCTTTCCATTGTCTCTGCGCTCTCATAGTATTCAGCCTTTACTCCCATATTCTTTTCTATGAGTTCTTCAACATACTGCTCATTTGTCTTTGTAGGAAGACTGTCCAATGAAACGAGATCATAATCCTGTGATTCTATGGCATCCAAAAGCCATCCGAGAACTGTGACTGTATCTGTTTCCTCATTAAGATCTTTTGCTGCATTATCATCGATGGTAGCCTGCTTGTCTATCGCAGGTCTCTGATATTCCTGCTTGGGCTCATACTCAAGAGGTCCTATATATCCTTCAAGTTTATAAACAAGTATTGTCGCGCCTGTTTTTCTAGCAATGTATTCCTCTGCCTTTTCCTTATCCTTAAAACTTCCCTTATTTAGATAGTTTCCCTGAAGAGGAGCTACAACCTTTTTAAATCCGCATGCATTTGCCGCTTCACATATATCATCCGTATAGAAGATTCCGTTTAACATCATCTTGTCTATAGGGAAATCAAGTAACGTAGTAAAGACCTTGGCCGAGTAAGAGAATTCACTTATCATATCCTCGTCAGTCAAAGTCTCGATGTCTTCATTATCCGTCATTCCGTTATTTATAATCTTGTGGCCTTTTTTTGAAATGAGTTTCAAGGTCTCATCATCTTCTGCAGAATCCATTGCTGTAAGAGCAAAAGTCACTTTCACATGATGGTCTTCAAGTACTTCCAACACTCTTTCTGTCAACACACGGTCAGAAGTCCCCTGTATTATAAGAGCTATCTGTTTATCTTCTGTTGTCTCATCGTCACGGATTATACCTGCCAGTTCACATCCCTTCTGATAAACAGACAAGGCTTTCTCATATTCCTCTGAGGCATCATAACTTATCCTCTGGATGGTATTAAGATCCACTTCCTGTTCTGATTTGACGTTTCCAAATGAACAGCCTGTGAGTATACACGCTATCAGTCCAACCGATATCAAACGCTGTCCAGCTGTTAAGATTTTGTTTGCCATAATCTTTTTGTCCTTCATCATAAATTAACTATCTCAAAATTACTTCTTTAGACTTTTAGTAAAATAAAACATCCTCAACACAACATATTGTATATTATCATCACGCTTTAGATTTGTGTAAATTTGTGCACGAAATGCACAAATTCGTGCACGAAATGCACATTTTTACTGTTATGTAAACCAAAAGGTAAGAGGCTATGGTTACTTTATGTAAACCATAGCCTCCTTTTTCGATCTATCATCTCATCTATCTTTTCTATATAAAGATTCACATCTTTTACATTGTCACATCTCTCCATCCTATAGTTGTCATCCTCATGAAATACTCTCTTTGTGACAGTACCGGCACCCAAAGCTACTATAGACTGTTTTTCCTCCATTATGAGGATATTATAGATACCCTCCTTCCCTGGTTTTGCATATCCGACATTCTCAAAATTACCGCTCATGTTTTTCTGCCTGTACAGATAATATGCCCCCAGTCCCATCTCACTGCATATCTTATATGTCATATCCATGATGTCGTCACTGTTTGTGATGCATTCTATACCATGCTCCTCGATCCACATGTTAAGTCTGCTGGCTCTCTTTATTGCAAGAGAATGCACTGTAACACTGTCAGGATCCAATTCTTTTACTTTCTGCATAGTCTCATAAACATCATCATAGGTCTCACCGGGAAGGCCAACGATAAGATCCATGTTTATATTATCAAAGCCAAGTCTCCTAGCAAGTTCATAAGCTTTAAGGACCTGTTCAACCGTATGTCTTCTTCCTATAAGATCCAATGTCTCCTGTTTAAACGTCTGCGGGTTTACGGATATTCTCGTAACACCCATCTCCTTTAGAGCGATAAGCTTTTCTTCTGTAATGCTGTCTGCTCTTCCTGCCTCAACAGTAAACTCTTTAGTCTTACTCATATCTATCCTGTCCTTAAGATATGATATAAGATGTCTAAGTTCATCTGCATTTAATGTAGTCGGTGTGCCTCCACCTATATAGACACTGTCCAGTACCTTATCTTTAAAGTTTTCTGCAACATGATCGATCTCTTTTTTAAGACATGAGATATAGTCATTTATCTTCTTTTCAAACATACTCCTGGGAAAAGAAGTAAAAGAACAATAAAGACAGGTCGTAGGACAGAAAGGTATACCTATATAGAGGCTGTATCCTTCATCGTAATGAATGGAAGAAAGTATATCTATCTCCCTGTGAGCTATCTCAATGGACAGATCAGCCTTTTGATCTGAAGTAAGATAAACATCTTTGTAATACTTTCTCACCTCGTCATCTGATATTCCTTTTTCAAGCTGTGTCACTGCTATCTTTGTCGGTCTTATACCTGTAAGAGTACCCCACGGAAGTTTCCTTCCCGTATATTCACTAAGGCTCTCATAAAGAGCTTTCTTTAGATTATTCTTATATTCGGGGCGGTCTGATATCTCAGATACCTCTGATATTTTTGAAGATACAAGCTCTTTATCTTTAAATATCTTTATCTCACTGTGGTCAGAAAGATAGTCTATAAAAATATCACAGCTTTCAGTCTCATCACTTTGAACAGGTGATACCTTCACATCCTCTCCGGGATAAAAGGCCTTTACAAGCGAATGAACATCATATATGAAATTGTCCAGTGAACACTTTACTGTTATCATTCAAATCTCCAAAGCCCTAAAATTCCCCCGTTCATCTACAATGAACGGGGGCTATAGATCAATTCCAGAAAGGATTGTAATCTCTCTCATGTCCTATTGTTGTACTTGCTCCATGTCCAGGAAATACCTTTGTATCATCCGGAAGCAAAGCAAGCTTTTCGGTTATGGATCTCTTCAGTTCGGATATGCTACCTGTAGGAAGATCCGTTCTTCCTATCGATTCCTCAAATAATGTATCTCCACTTATCAGGATATCATCATCCTCAAAATAGAAACAGCAGCTTCCTTTTGTATGTCCGGGAGTTGCAAGGACTTTTATCTTAAACCCGAGTACCTCGATCTCCTGTCCGTCTTTTAAGAACTCGTTTGCCTTTACGGTACATGCTCTTCCTGCCAGCTCTGATGCATTAAGATCCGCACTCATGAGAACATCTTCCTCTTTATCAAGTGCGTATACCTTTGCTCCAGATAACTGTCTTAGTTTCGAACATCCCCATATATGATCGAAATGTCCGTGAGTAAGAAGGATCGTATCAACCTCAAATCCCTTTTCCTTAAGAGCTGTATATATATAATCACCTCTGTCAGCAGGATCGAACAGTATTACCTTGCTCTGTCCCTCATGATATACAAAATAACAGTTGGTGGCACATACGCTCAGTACCATCTTTCCTATCTTAAGATCTGACATATACCCTCCGTTAACCGGTAGTTCTCTCTATATCTATAACACCATCTATGTTTCTTAATTTCTCAACTATGTTTTTGAGTTCTTCTCTTCCTGATATCTCAAAACTCATCGTCATTGTGGATACTCTGTTCTTACCCATATGTGAGTTTAAGGTGATGATGGTTATTCCTCTTTCCGTGAACACCCTTGATACATCACCCAAAAGTCCGGGTCTGTCATCAGCAAATATCCTGATGTCGGCAAGGTACTTCTCGTTTAATTTCTCACTGTCATTTTGCCATTCTGCATCGATAAGCCTGTATCTGTCTGATTCTGACAGATTCAACATATTTATACAGTCGTTTCTGTGTATAGAGATACCTCTTCCTCTTGTAACAAATCCAACTATCTCATCGCCTGGAACAGGTGAGCAGCATTTAGAGAATCTTACTGCCACATCTTCGATACCGCGTACAACGATACCGCTCTTTCCGCCGCTGGTATGCGCATGCTTCATCGCATGCTCTCCGACCTGAGCGATTATCTCCTCATCAGTCAGCTGCTTTGGATGATCATGATCGTAAAGTTCGACCATCTTGTTGACTATCTGACCTTCTTTGAGTCCGCCGTGTCCTACAGCAGCCAGAATACCTTCCCAATCCTTGAAGTTATACTTATCCATGATCGCCTGCATATAGTCAGGATTTGTGACTATCGCAGTATCTATGTTCTTGGCTTTACAAAAGGCCATAAGAAGATCTTTGCCCTTTGTTATATTGTCTTCTTTTAATTCCTGCTTGAACCACTGATTGATCTTGTTCTTGGCCTGGGCAGATTTAGCGATCTTTAACCAGTCTCTGCTGGGGCCTTTTGAGTTCTGGGATGTTATAACTTCTATCCTGTCACCGTTTTTGATCTCATAATCAATGGTCACGAGTCTTCCGTTTACTCTTGCACCGACCATCCTGTTTCCGACAGCACTGTGTATGCTGTATGCAAAGTCTACAGGTGTGCTTCCCGCAGGAAGGTTCTTTACCTCACCGGTGGGAGTAAAGCAGTATACATTGTCCGAGAACAGGTT
Organism: Lachnospiraceae bacterium; assembly: GCA_017619635.1. Taxonomy (GTDB): domain Bacteria; phylum Bacillota; class Clostridia; order Lachnospirales; family Lachnospiraceae; genus Colinaster. The sequence goes on from JAFZRZ010000013.1 coordinate 29,347, forward strand.
AAGATCGGATTTTAACGAATTCATGAACTCATTGTTATCCGACATATCCTTCTGCCACTCAAGGATCCTCTTTAACCAGTCGAGTTTTTCCTCCTCACCCTGTTCGGGACGTTTTCCGTCTGAAGCTTCTTTGTATTTCCAGTGAGCAGCGATACCATACTCAGCAGCTTTGTGCATTTCGTAAGTTCTTATCTGTATCTCGAAAGGCTGGCCCTTAGCGCCGATAAGAGTCGTATGCAGAGACTGATACATGTTCTCCTTGGGCATGGCTATATAGTCTTTAAACCTTCCGGGGATGGGCTTGTATATCTCATGAATAACACCCAGACACGCATAACAGTCTTTTACTGTATCAACGATGATCCTAACAGCAAAAAGATCATATATCTGATCAAGGGTCTTGCCCTGATTTTTCATCTTTTTATAGATAGAGAAGAAATGCTTTACTCTTCCGTCTATCTTTGCATCTATTCCTGCAGCTTTGATGTGAGCACTTACTTCGTCAACTATCTGCTGGATATATGCTTCTCTTTCAGATTTCTTTTCAGCTATCTGATTTGCAAGGTCATAATAAACCTCAGGCTGAAGATATTTAAGAGAAAGATCATCCAGTTCGACTTTGATCTTTGAAATACCAAGCCTCATAGCTATGGGGCTGTAGATATCCAGTGTCTCACGTGCTATCCTCTGCTGCTTTTCAGGCGGCATATGCTTTAAGGTACGCATATTGTGGAGTCTGTCGGCAAGCTTAATAAGGATAACTCTTATATCCTTTGCCATGGCAAGGAACATCTTACGGAGGTTCTCTGCCTGCATCTCAAGTTTGAGTGCGGAATAATCAAGGTTTGCATCATTCATCTGCAGTTGCAGCTTTGTGACGCCGTCTACCAAAAGCGCTACATCATCGCCGAACTGTTCCTTGATCTCATCTATGGTCATTACAGTGTCTTCTACAACATCATGAAGAAGACCTCCGACGATAGTCTCTTTATCAAGTTCGAGATCAGCCAGTATTATCGCAACATAAAGCGGATGGATTATATAGGGCTCACCCGATTTTCTGGTCTGTCCCTTATGAGCATCACGCGCTATGTTATAAGCTTTCTCGATAAGACTTATATCATCTGAAGGATGGTATTTGCGCACACGACTGATAAGATCGTTATACAACTGCTCGGGAGCTAAAAACTCATCGAGCGCTTCTATACGACCATCATCGATCACTACGCTGTTATGTTCAGTTGTAACAGATTTTACCTGATCTTCCATACCTGATACCACCGATAAACCATCAGTAAAGATTATTTGCCCTCATATATAAGAGCGCTGTCAATCCTGTAACCTTTAAGTCTTTCTCTTCCTTTAAGCCCTGCCAGTTCCATAAGACAGAGTACACCGACAACCTCACCGCCAAGCTGTTCAACCAGCTTGATCATGGCTTCAACCGTTCCGCCTGTAGCCATAAGATCATCTACAAGCAAAACCTTCTGTCCGGGTTTTACGGCATCTTTATGCATCTCTATAGTTGCTGTACCATACTCAAGGCTGTATGATTCCGATACTGTCTCTCTGGGAAGTTTTCCCTTCTTTCTGATAAGCACTAAAGATTTATCAAGATTATATGCAATCGGAGCGCCAAAGATGAATCCTCTTGATTCTGCTCCTGCTATTATATCAAAATCAAGGTCTTTTATTAGGCCCTGCATCTCATCGATCGCAAGTTTAAAACCTTCAGGATCCTGACAAACACTTGTCACATCCCTGAACATGATCCCGGGCTCGGGAAAATCCGGTATTGTTACCACATAATCTTCTAGTTTTTTCACGTTTTTTCACCCCAAACAATTGTATAGATTTAATATTCAAAAGTCTCCCCGGAAAACATCATCCGGGGAGACATTGACCAAACAGATTTTAAAACAGTTTAGTTCTTCTTACTCTCATTATATGCTTTTTTAGCTTCTTCAAGTCCAGCCTTGAGTCCTGCAAGTCCAGCCTTTGCTATCTCTGTTGAAGTCTCAGCAAGTTCGATCGCGATTGACTGTGCTTTCTCAGCAGCCTCTTTTAACTTTTCCTTTGTCTCATCATCAACAAAGGTCTTCTTTGTATCCTTTGTGGTTTCCTTCTCAGCCTTGCTTGCAATAGCTGCCTGAGCTGCTGCAAGTCTTGCGATCGGAACACGGAAAGGTGAACATGATACATAATCAAGACCGATCTGGTGGCAGAACTCTACTGAAGCAGGATCTCCGCCGTGCTCACCACAGATACCCACATGAAGCTTAGGATTAACAGGCTTTCCAAGATCGATAGCCATCTTCATGAGCTTGCCGACACCGTTTCTGTCAAGTTTTGCGAAAGGATCGTTCTCAAAGATCTTAGCTTCATAATATGCCTGAAGGAACTTGCCTGCATCGTCTCTTGAGAAACCGAATGTCATCTGTGTAAGGTCGTTTGTTCCGAAGCAGAAGAAATCTGCATCTTCAGCGATCTCGTCAGCAAGGAGTGCTGCTCTGGGGATCTCTATCATTGTACCTACTTCGTACTCGATCTTTGTATCACTTGCTGCGATCTCAGCATTTGCTGTATCTACAACATACTTCTTGATCATAACGAGCTCTTTCTTTTCACAGATGAGCGGGATCATGATCTCAGGCTTAACTGTCCAGTCAGGATGTCTCTTCTGAACATTTATTGCAGCTCTGATAACCGCCTTTGTCTGCATAACAGCGATCTCAGGATATGTTACGTCAAGTCTTGAGCCTCTGTGACCCATCATAGGGTTGAACTCATGAAGTGAAGCGATGAGTGTCTTGATATCGTCAACAGACTTGCCCTGAGCGTCTGCGAGTTTCTTTATATCTTCTTCCTCAGTGGGAACGAACTCATGAAGCGGAGGATCAAGGAATCTGATTGTAACCGGATTTCCTTCAAGAGCTTCAAACAGTCCTTCGAAGTCTCCCTGCTGGTAAGGAAGGATCTTATTAAGAGCAACTTCTCTCTCTTCTGCATTGTCTGCACAGATCATCTCACGGAAAGCAGCTATTCTGTCTTCCTCAAAGAACATATGCTCTGTACGGCAAAGACCTATACCTTCTGCACCGAGTTCTCTTGCTTTCTTAGCATCTGCAGGAGTATCTGCATTTGTTCTTACCTTAAGTGTTCTGTACTTGTCGGCCCATGCCATAACACGTCCGAACTCACCTGCTATGGTAGCATCAACTGTAGGGATGATACCTGCATAAATGTTACCTGTTGTTCCGTCTATACTTATCTCACTGCCTTCATTGAATGTTGTTCCGGCAAGTGTGAATGTCTTGTTAGCTTCATCCATTGCGATGTCGCCACAACCTGATACACAGCATGTACCCATACCACGGGCAACAACTGCAGCATGGCTTGTCATACCGCCACGAACAGTGAGGATACCCTGTGATACCTTCATACCTGTGATATCTTCGGGAGATGTCTCAAGACGTACGAGTACGACCTTTTCTCCTCTTGCATGCCATACTTCAGCATCCTCTGCTGAGAATACGACCTTACCGCATGCAGCACCTGGTGATGCTCCAAGACCTTTTCCGAGAGGTGTTGCAGCCTTAAGAGCAGCTGCATCAAACTGAGGATGAAGTAATGTATCGAGGTTTCTGGGATCGATCATTGCTACTGCTTCTTCTTCAGTACGCATTCCTTCATCAACAAGGTCACATGCTATCTTAAGAGCAGCCTGAGCTGTTCTCTTGCCGTTTCTTGTCTGAAGCATATAGAGCTTACCGTGCTCAACAGTGAACTCCATATCCTGCATATCTCTGTAATGATTTTCAAGTATACCGCAAACATCTTTGAACTGAGCAAATGCCTCAGGGAATTTGTCAGCCATCTCTGCGATCTTCATGGGAGTACGTACACCTGCAACAACGTCCTCACCCTGTGCATTTGTAAGGAACTCACCAAAAAGTCCCTTTGCGCCTGTAGCGGGATCTCTTGTGAATGCAACACCGGTACCACAGTCATCACCCATGTTACCGAATGCCATTGACTGTACGTTTACAGCTGTTCCCCATGAATAAGGGATGTCGTTGTCACGACGATATACGTTTGCACGGGGATTATCCCATGAACGGAATACTGCCTTTATTGCTCCCATGAGCTGTTCCTTGGGATCATCAGGGAAGTCTTTTCCGATCTTTGCTTTATATTCTGCCTTAAACTGATCAGCGAGCTCTTTAAGATCATCAGCGGTAAGCTCTACGTCCTGCTTAACGCCTCTCTTTTCCTTCATCTGATCGATGAGTTCTTCAAAATACTTCTTTCCGACTTCCATAACAACGTCGGAATACATCTGAATGAATCTTCTGTAGCAGTCCCATGCCCATCTGGGATTGCCTGACTGTTCTGCTATTGTTTTAACAACGGTCTCATTCAAACCAAGGTTTAAGATTGTATCCATCATACCGGGCATCGATGCACGTGCACCCGAACGAACTGATACAAGAAGCGGATTCTTGCTGTCACCAAACTTCTTACCGGTGATCTCTTCCATCTTAACAATATACTCATTGATCTGTGCCTGGATCTCATCATTGATCTCCCTGCCATCTTCATAGTACTGAGTACATGCCTCTGTTGTGATCGTGAATCCCTGAGGAACAGGAAGTCCGATATTAGTCATCTCTGCAAGGTTAGCGCCTTTTCCACCTAACAGGTTACGCATCGTTGCGTCGCCTTCTGTGAACAAATAAACCCATTTTTTGGCCATTTTCATTCTTCTCCTTTTTACCTTCTTATTATTTTCACAATAACAGTTTATACAAGTCTAATGTAAAATGCACTAGACAATACTAACAACATTTATTGAATTATCTCAAAATTAATAGGGCAAAAAAGCACCCCTATTTTCTAAGGGTGCCCGTAGATCAAAATGTAAACTTGTCTGCAAAGAACGCATCGAGTTCATCAATGGAAACCCTCACCTGTTCCATTGTATCACGAAAACGTACTGTTACACAATTATCTTCTTCAGATTCAAAGTCATAAGTTATGCAGAAAGGAGTACCGATCTCATCCTGTCTTCTGTATCTCTTACCGATGTTGCCTCTGTCATCAAATTCACAGTTGTACTTCTTTGAAAGCTGTGTGTAGATCTTCTCTGCGCCTTCATTGAGCTTCTTTGAAAGAGGAAGCACACCGATCTTTACAGGAGCGAGTACAGGATGGAAGTGCAATACTGTTCTCACATCGCCTTCTGCTATCTCTTCTTCATCGTATGCACCGCATAACATTGCAAGGAAGAGTCTCTCAACACCTAAAGAAGGCTCGATAACGAAAGGAAGATATTTGATCCTCTTCTCATCATCAAAATATGTCATATCCTCACCCGAAACAGTCTGATGCTGTGTCAGATCATAGTCTGTTCTGTCTGCGATTCCCCAGAGCTCACCCCATCCGAACGGGAAGAGGAACTCTATATCGGTTGTAGCCTTAGAATAGAATGAAAGCTCTTCAGGATCATGATCCCTTACTCTCATCTCTTCTTCCTTCATACCGAGGTTCTTTAAGAAGTCAATGCAGTACTTCTTCCAGTAAGCAAACCACTCAAGGTCTGTGTCGGGCTCACAGAAGAATTCCATCTCCATCTGCTCGAATTCTCTTACACGGAAGATAAAGTTACCGGGTGTGATCTCGTTTCTGAAAGACTTACCAACCTGGCAGATACCGAACGGGATCTTCTTTCTTGATGTACGCTGTACATTCTTGAAGTTTACAAAGATACCCTGTGCAGTCTCGGGTCTTAAGTATACAGTGCTCTTTGCATCCTCTGTTACACCCTGGAATGTCTTAAACATCAGGTTGAACTGTCTGATATCGGTAAAGTTGTGCTTACCGCAGCTGGGACATGGAATGTTGTTGTCCTCTATATAAGCCTTCATCTGCTCCTGTGACCAGCCGTCAACGCTTGATTCAAGTGTGATACCCTTTTCAGCGGCATAATCTTCTATTATCTTGTCCGCTCTGAAACGCTCGTGGCATTCCTTACAATCCATCAAAGGATCAGAAAAGCTTCCCAAGTGTCCGCTTGCGACCCAAGTCTGGGGGTTCATAAGGATAGCACAGTCAACACCGACATTTGTGGGGCTCTCTGTTACAAACTTCTGCCACCATGCCTTTTTGATGTTGTTCTTGAGCTCAACGCCTAAGATGCCGTAATCCCATGTGTTGGCAAGACCACCGTAGATCTCACTGCCGGGATGTACAAAACCTCTGTTCTTTGCCAAAGCAACGATCTTTTCCATTGTCTTCTCAGTCATATTAAACCTCTTTCCCTATATAATTGAAAATTTATACATTTATTTACTTATAATATAACGCAAACCGCCGTCATCGACTGTGGCACCATTTCTGGATATGAGTTTAACACCGTCACCCATATATATGATCTCACCGGGCATACTTACATCGATAGGCTCTGAGATGATTGCAATCTTCTCGTCAGTCATGTTCTTCCATGTCTTCTGATCAAGTTCTGATGCATCGGCTGTGGATCTTACCTTACCCACAAGGTTATATCCCGCACTTCTTGCTGATTTAACATCACCAAAGAACAGAACCGTCCCGTTTATGTCATAATATGCATCATCTTCTTTATATTCTATATCTATAATGGCTCTTCCGCCTGAAAGTTCACTCTTATTTATGGTGACTGATTTTGCATCATGTGCTGAATTATAAGCATTTACTTCTTTTTCATTCATGGCACACAGTTCATCAAAGTCATATAAAGTCTCATCGAATGGTTCATTTATATGAAGAATCACAGTGCCGTCTTTAACAAGCTCCAGTGTAGTCTTGTCAAACGATTTACCACAGCCTGCAAAAATGAAAAAAAATAGGCATGCAGCACAAAGCACCAATCTTTTCTTGCCAATCATACCTACCTGAGCACGCATCCTATGTTCCGTTCCCTTCATTAAATCTCAACATATTATATATAAACCGCGTGTAAGTTTCAAGATATGAAGGATAAATTCTCAAAATCAGATCGTTTCAAGTATTTCTGCGCTTTTAAGCGGGATATCTATATTGTAACGGATAGTATCTTTACCTATTGATATAAGCTGATCGAGAATATCTTCTTTCACATCAAAACTGTATAGCTTTGCAGGTGATGTCTTTAATATGTAATCAAGGGCATAAAGTGTATCGGGTGAATACTTTGCATTGTCTCTGACACCGCCAAACTCACCCTGTAAGCTGACTGCTTTTATCTCAAATATTGCTTTAATAAGTCTGTTGTCAAATCTGTCACTCTCCAAAGCTCTCAACGACTGATAAAGTAAAGTCAGCATATCTTTGTCGTTTAGATTCTCATGACAGTAATAATCGGCGATCTCAGCAAAATACATACCATAATAGGCACTCTCAAAATCATCTCTCAAAAAGGAGAAATAATTGATGACCTTAACATCATTTATCGAATACGCGTTTCTTCCGCTGTAAAGAGCAAACTCTCCAAAGCAGAAAAGATTGGTTCCGGCAACAAGCTTGCTGTTTGATCTTCTCGCTCCTTTTGCAAATGCCGATATCTTCCCCCTGTCATCGGTCAGCATCACTATTCTTCTGTCATATTCACCAAAAGGCTCAACCTTGATGATCAATCCTTTCAATAAAGTAAGATCTGTCATGTCATCCCTCCGATGACGAGTCATCATGATAACCGAAGTTCTTAAGCATGAAATCAGAATCTCTCCAGTCCTTCTTAACCTTTACCCACAACTGTAAAAAGACTTTGCACTGTAAAAGATCCTCTATATCGACTCTCGCAAGACTGCCTATCTCTTTTAACTTGCTCCCTTTTTTACCTATTATCATACCCTTGTGTGAATCACGTTCACAAATGATGGTCGCATCTACGTTGCACAGATTCCCTTCATATTTCATGGAATCAATCGCAACAGCAACTCCGTGAGGTATCTCCTCGCCCATACATCTTAAAACCTTTTCACGTATGAGTTCCGCAACTATCTGTCTTTCAGGCTGATCTGTTATGGTATCCTCATCATAGAAAGGTTCTCCGTAAGGCAGATACTTCATTATGGTAGAAATAAGCTCGTCAACCCCTTCGCCTTTTTTTGCGGATACGGGAATTATCTGTTCAAAATCATATTCCTGTCTGTATGTGTCTATGACAGGAAGTATCTCAGCCTTCTTTACAGTATCCGTCTTATTGATAACAAGGATGACAGGTACGTCGGCTTTCTTTAATTTCTCGATTATGCTCTTTTCTCCCGCACCCACATATGTAGTGGGCTCCACCAGCCAGAGGATCACATCGACACCGTTCATCGAACCGTAAGCCGTTCCTACCATATAATCACCAAGCTTGTTTTTGGCTTTATGTATTCCGGGAGTGTCAACAAACACTATCTGACCCTCATCCGATGTATATACTGTCTGTATCCTGTTTCTTGTAGTCTGCGGTTTGCTGGATGTTATGGCGATCTTCTGACCGATCATCCTGTTCATCAGTGTTGATTTACCGACATTTGGTCTTCCTATTATCCCTGCAAAACCTGCTTTGTAATTATCTTTCATTTTCTTCCTTCTTTTATCTAATTCTTTGAATTTGTCAAAATCATATTATATAATAATATAAATTTTCAATTCTTACCATAAATATGTCATTTCCCATCCGTATATATGATAACGGGATGCAGATCAGGCATCAATAATTCATTATAAATGGGAAAAATGGAGGAAATTTAGTTATGAAAAAAAGATTTTTGGTCTGGTTACTTATAGCAAGTACAGCTATCGGTGCAATGGGTTGCGGAAGTTCCAAATACGACAGTGCGGCATATGAAACCGCAGCCACATCAGATGCTTACTACGCAAAATCAGCAGGTTCCACGTATTCTAACAGTGTCATGATGGATGAACCTGCATATGAGGAAGCTGAATATTACGGCGATGAGATGGTTGCATATACCGAGGAAAACTACGATGCTCCAGCAGCTAACGACTCATCAAATGTACAAACAACTGAAAGTGCTCAGACATCAAACAGAAAGCTTATACGTGATGTGACTTTAAATGTCGAGACCAAGGAATATGATGCTCTCATAAAGAATCTTACCGACGAAGTTAACGGATGCGGCGGTTACATCGAGTATATGGATGTTCACAACAGCAGTTACAAATCAACAAAATCGGCACGTATGGCAAATCTCACCGTTCGCATACCTGCTTCAAAGCTTGATGCTTTCCTTGGAAAGATCGGTGCTGTTTCAAATATAACAAGCCGTACGGAATCTGTCCGTGACGTAACTCTTACATATGTAGATATGCAGAGCCACAGAGATATGCTCATCGCAGAGCGTGACAGACTCATGGAGTATCTCGAGAGTGCTGAGACTATCGAAGAGATGATGACGATCGAGGATCATCTTACAAATATCAGATACCAGATCGACAGCATGGAAAGTCAGTTAAGGACTTTTGACAATCAGGTGGATTACAGCACAGTGATCATAGGAATCACCGAAGTTATTGAGTACACTCCCATCGTCGAGGAAGAAGAATCTGTTTGGGAACGTATATCTAAAGGATTCTCAAGAAGCTTAAGAGATGTAGGATATGATATCAGAGAGTTCTTCGTTGATCTTATTATCGATCTTCCTTATATCATTATCGGTCTTGTAAGACTTGCCATCTACATCCTCGTTATATGGATCATCTGGCGTATAATCATATCACGCAGCAAAAGACTTCGTGAGTGGTTAAAGAAGAGAAAAGCCGAGCGTAAGGAATACAAGGCTGAAAAGAAAGCTGCAAAGGCAGCAAAGAAAGCCGCAAAGAAAGATACTTCCGCTCCTTCAGCTGTTGCCACCGAAGAAAAAGAAGTTATCGAAGCCGAAAACGCTAAAGAAGAATCAAAAGAAGAATAAAAATACAGGGTCAGTTGCCATCAGGCTTCTGACCCTTTTTTCATCTGTTTATGTTATATACAAAGAACTGATAGTCATCTATCAAAATTGTTTCTTTTCCACCTACCGCCTCGCATACTCTGTCAGCAATCGCATCCGCATCAGGTATATTTGTCCTTACAAATACCGCGATGTTCTTTTCATTATCTTTCCTGCCTTCCAGTATTGAGGTAATATCACTTTCATAAAAGTCATCCGCAGATATGAAATATACCTGATCATATTTCATAAGTTCCAGATCTCTTCCGTGATGAGGTGTGCTCCACTCATCATATATAAATATGCAGTCCCTGTTATCTGCCGTATGGCATATCATCCTCTCTCTTGATTCCAGGATGTTTCTCTTCTCCATACGCTCAGGTACTGATTCAGAAAGATATGCAAAGCTGAATACCATCGCAAGAATAACTGCTAAGAGGATCCCTTTTTTATTTGATATACTACGCAGTATAGATACCATCAGAACCCCCAGCAGAATGATAAGCGGTGCAAATGTAGGGCTTATATATAACCATCTTGTAGAATATGAGACCTTAAACAGTATCATCCAGTAAATGAGCGAAGATACACCGGTTATCAGTATACCGTTTATATTAAGGCTCTTTACTTTATCATCTTTAGCATCCTCTTTTTTAAGCTTTGATAAAACAATGGCAACTGTAAGAAGGATAACGAGTATGATCATGCATATAAAAAATCTTCCGTTGAATATCTCCTCATTGTAAGTATTTGCAAAGCCATAAAGATGATCTTTGTAAAACGCCCCGTCAGTGCTGTTTAAGTTTTCCATTGCCTGTTCGCCTCGCTCACTGTGAAGCATGTGTCTGAAGACATACGGATAGGCACAAAACGAAACTGCCGCACCTGCCAACTGGCATACAAAAAACTTTATGCGCACTTTTCTTCTCTTTTGTGTTATAAGGATAATATATGTAACAGCGGCTACTGAGAAACACATGACATAGTAGTAATAATGTGTCAGAGTTCCTATTGTGGTCGTAAGTCCAAGACCTATATAAAGCCACTTGCTGTCATACTTTACATCTGTCAAAAGCAGGCATAAGAACATATATATAAGCACTATCACACATAAGGATGCATACATTCTTATATAGGTTATCTCATCCTGAAGCGCTGTGCTTCCTATCAGCAGGATGACCGGAACAAATGCACTCCACCTATCCTTCATTATCCATAGTGATAAAAGATATACCATTATGAACATTACAATCCCGACAATAACATTTATCAGATGTCCCGGAAATGTTGATACATCTTTCGGGTTTATGCTGCACATCACATTAAGAAGCATGAAATAAAGTGGCGGATGTACATCATCCCTTGCCTGTCTTACACTGTTTATGATGTTGAATCTCTCACCTTCATCAACAGCATAATAGCTTCTGATAAAGTCTCCTGAGACCCATCCGTTGTCGCTGTGACTCTCTATAACGCCCTGTCCCATGAACAAAAACTCAACGTTGTTTGCAAAGCCCATTGAGAACACTTCATCATTTGCAAGATCATCGCCGCTGCAGTATATGATCATGACTATGAGTGCAATCATCAAAACTGTCGTACATGCCATGATAAATTTAATGTTTTGGATCTTTAGTCCTGTTTTCATTAAGATTCCGTCTTTCATCTATCTGAATATCACACAGATTGTTTTATACCATTGATTATGATACTATGTTTAGGCAAAAGATTCTATACCAACAAAAGGAAATTTTGAAAGGCTTGCCATGGATCAGTCAAAAAAATCATTCATTAAAAACGGGATCTTTATGGTCCTGTTCTTTGATATACTCGTATCGATATTCGCACCGATAGAATTCTATATAACAAACAAGGCTTATTTCTTTTTCAGCGGAAAGGAACTTCTTCCTTTCGCCTTTATCCTGTTTTTTGTATTTCTTATTGGCGGCAGTGTATTTGTTTTTCTGCTCTCCTTTTTAAATCAAAAGATCTCTGCCCCGATCATCGCTCTTTTAATGGGTATAACAACTGCTCTGTACATAATAGGAAACTTTATGGTCGTTAACTATGGAGCTATGGACGGGCTTATTCCCAGATGGGAAAGATTCAAGAAGGAAGGCATCATCCAGACTGCTACTGCTATAGCTATTCCTGTTATCTTTGTTCTGATCGCCATACTTATAAAGAATAGAGAAAAGGTAATGAAAGGATTTGGCACTCTTGCTCTTTGTCTTTCAGGTGTGCTGATCTTTACTCTTATAAGCATCATGATCACAACAGGCATAGATAAGGATCCTGAATATATCATCACACGCAAAGGTGAGTTTGATCTTTCCAAAGAACAAAATGTGATAGTTTTCATACTGGATACATACGATTCCAAACTGATGGATGACATGTTAAAAGCTGATCATGATAAATATGCAAAGATGCTTAGTGATTTTACATATTATCCTGATACTTCATCAATGTATGCGGCAACAGAATTGGCACTGCCGCATATCATCACCGGTATCTCCTATCATAATGAGCAGACATACGGTGATTATCTAAAATATGCTTTTAATAATTCGAAACTTCTTGATTATCTTTCTGACAATGATTATTCAACAGGCCTTTTCACCATATGCAGGATGCCTCAGGAAGAAAGCTCATTAAGATTTGATAACGTTCAGTACATTAAAAGGACCGTATCCTCACACAGAAGGCTTGAAGGCTATATGTATAAGTTCTTGGGCTTCAGATACATGCCGCAGCCTTTAAAGAAATACTTCTGGTTCTATCCTGATGAGATGCGCTCTGAGATTGAATCAAGCACAGATGAATCCGTAGTTCTTTACGGGGATAACAACTATGATTTTGATTCAAGTTTAAGCGGTATAAATACATCTAATGAGAAAAAAGCATTCCGCCTTTATCACATAGACGGTGTACATCCTCCGTTTTCCATCTCAGCCGACTTCTCTCCTTCCGGTTCAGTTACCAGTATTGAAGAGGAAGCTTACGGTATAATGTATGTGGTCGATCATCTACTGACATCACTAAAAGAAAACGGTATTTATGATAACAGCGCCATAGTTATAATGGCAGATCACGGATATTTCGATGAACGTTCAAACCCGCTTTTCATGGTTAAGGGAGTAGGCGAATCACATCCTCTTGAGATTTCAGACAAACCGCTATCTTATGACTATCTTCAGGACGTTCTTATTAATCTGTGTGAAGGAAAGGATTCAAAGGATGCCGTAGCATCAGATCTAAGTGAGATAAACGGCAGACATTACTATTTCTATTCATGGAATAAAGACATGAAAGATTATGCATATGCAAACACGATAACAGAATACATGATACCCGGAAATGTCCGTGATACTGACTCATATGAAGAGATCAACGTCTACGAGACTCCGGAATGATCATAAAATTAAAGATTTTTTAAGGACGGCAATGATCAAATCTACCGTCCTTCTTCTTTTCATTTAAGATTCTCTTCACCCCATCTTTTAAGTTCAAGTAAGATGGGAACTATGCTCATGGCTTTATCAGTAAGAGAATACTCAACTCTTACAGGCATCTCCATATACTGAACACGTTTTACCAGACCGTCATCTTCCATTTCCTTTAAAGAATTGGCAAGCATGGTATTTGTGATACCAAAGACTCTTCTTCTTAATTCGCCGTAGCGTATGGTACCTTCCCTGTCTATGACGCATAATATCATGATCTTCCATTTTCCACCTATGATATCCAGCACTCTTTTAAGGCCGCATCCTTCTCCCGAAAGATCTCCACAGAGTGATTCATGTTTTTCAGTATTCTTATCTTTCATATTTAATCCTTTTCATATTAGTCAGTTTTTTCTTACCAGCTAAAGATAATCTGCGTACTTGATATATTTTTTATACCACATATAATAACATTATCAGATGCGATAAACAACTATTTTTGAAAGGATGGATAAAATATGGAATACAGATTCACAAAAGAAAACTTTAATGACGAGGTAATAAACAGCGAAGTACCGGTAATGATCGACTTCTATGCCGACTGGTGCGGCCCCTGCAAGATGATGATGCCGATAGTAGAGAAAATGGCAGAAAAATACGATGGAAAGGTTAAGATAGGCAAAGTTAATGTTGACGATGAATCAGATCTTGCCGAAGAGTTTGGAGTAATGAGCATTCCCAGTTTCTTCTTTATCAAAAACGGTAAAGTCGTGATGCAGTCAGTCGGAGGTATGCGCGAAGCAGACCTTGTTAACAAGATAGACTCTCTTCTTTAATATCATCATAAATGGTTAAAGCTCCGAATATCGGAGCTTTGATCATTATCAGACAAACACTATATATTTGTTAGACCATATTCATAAGATCATTCTTTGCAGAATAAATCAATCTCCTTTTCAAGGAGACGGAAAACATTTGCCACAAGATAACCGTCTGCAACAGCATGATTCATGCGTACCGTCACAGGCATCATAAGCTTATCGTTTTCCTTACGGTATTTCCCCCAGTTGATTATAGGCAGAAAATACAGATAACCATCAGGCAATTCTATGTTTAATGAATCATAGGAAAGCCATGAGATATATGAAGCATCAAACCAGTTTGGATGGTTTGCAGTATCAAGCATGTACTGACTGCTTTGTTTGGCTTTGTTTATATCATCTAGCGCATTCTTATAGAAAGTATCATAATCCTCATCATACAGAGTGTATACCGGTGTGCAGGTCTCTGTATCTTCATGAAATATATACTGCGTAGGATTGATCGTATCATAACAGATCAGTTCATCTTTCTGCCAGATGTAGGACATTTTGTAATCATATCTGGAATTTAAGACCTTGCATAAGATATATAGGAAGTTAATATAGAATTTAGTATCCTTTTCTTTTGAATGCTTCACAAGTCTTGTTACATCTATCCTTGCAGTTACCGATGTTGAGCATTTGCAGTCTTCAGTGAAATGTCTGTAGACACCCTTCCTGTAATATGTTTCCTTATCGATCACCTTGTAGTTCATCTTACTAATCTCCTTTAGGAGGTCTTAAATATCCCGAACATCTTGTCATTGAATCCGGCGATCAAAGTGTTGTAATCGATATATTTTATATCCATTTCAAACTTCTTATTCCATGTTTCAAGAAGGCTGTCACATGATTCCTTTGCCTTCTCATTCATATCTGCATCCTTACCTGCAAGGAGCATTGCCGGGAAAAGGAAATAGATCATAAAAAGACTAAGATCATGTTTCTTTAACTTGCCAACCTTACCCATGAATTTGTATCTTTCAAATACGCTTTCGACAAATCCCTCATAATCATATCTTTCAGATGTCTCCAGACCCGTTATGGATCTGATCTCGCCTGCGTATTTCTCTTTAAAGACTTCCATGTTCTTTATGTATTTTGCTCTCTTTAGATTCTTCATCAAAATCTCATAATCATTAAAAACTCTTATATCTTCTTTCATATCTTTCTCCATATATGATCTTCTAAACCGCTTCGATCATATTTACAAGGTTGTCAAATCTGTCCTTTTCATTTTTGATCATCTCTTCGTTACCTACAACACAGATATATCCGTCTTCTAGTATGGCTTTTATATAATCAGAAAGTGATCTTATCCTGTTAACATCTGTTGAGAGCACTTCATCTCTTTCCTTCTGATAATCAGCCTCACTTAAATTGGTCATATATGCACTTAGGGACTTTAATGCCTTTGCAGAAGGTGTCAGCGGAGTATCAAGTTCACTTATGGCTCCGATTATATACTGTGTCATAGCCCTGTCATTGATATCAAAATTCTTAAGATAATCAACTATACCGTCATATACATCAAGAGTCTTTGAAAGATTCGGATCCCTGTATGATACAAAGAAGCTGTCTCCGCTCTTTCCGAATGCGCTCATGCATCCGTATGCACCGTTCTTGACTCTTACATTGAGCCACAGATAATCATAACTCATGATAACTCTTAATACCTTTAAGCTGCCGGTATACTTAAGGCCCTTTTGGATAAAGTTACCCCCTCTGCATACATAATTGACCTGAGAAGAATTCATTATGCCTTCATTCTTAACTTCAGGCACAGGATCAAATGAGCACTTCACTTCATCTGAGTTTTTATCGTTTACTGCAAGCTTGTCTAAAAATGCAGACGCTTTTTTCGAAAATGCCTCGTATTCCTTTTCGCTGCCCGCAAAGTCAAACATCAGATTGTCTTTTCTGAATATCTGCTTAACGAGAGTTTTCAGTTTATCAGCATACTCAGCCTTATTTGCATCATAATCATTATCTATCTTTTCGATAAGCTTATAGCTTCCGTATCCGCTTAATCTGTCGGTGATAACAGCACCCTTACTGAAGTATGTTCCTGCTCTTCCGATAGCCACCTGATGTCCTGAACTCATCATCGTAGCCTGTGCTCTTGATCTCATCTCACTGATAAGTTCCCTGTTACGCTTCTCATTGTCGAGTACAGAAGTAAATAAGATCTCCTCTATAAGTTCAAAAGCATCATCAAGTCCGCCCTCTAAAACCTTTGCCTTCCATTCAAAAGTAACCCTGTTTATATCAAGGTCTTTTGAATCGGTATAGATGTTGCAGACAGGAACGATACCGCCTGTCTTTATATTTATCGCATTGAAAAGTTCTCCGTAGGTATGCTTTGCGGTATCAACAAGACCCATCGTGTTTTTGAGCGTTCCGACATAACCAAACAGATCATCATCAACATCAGTCACATCAAAAACAAGCCTCATGTAATCTATTCCATGAGTGTCAACATCATGATAAAGACTCTTAACGCCTGATATCTCTCTTACTTCGTTATAAAGCTTTCCTGTCTCTTTCTTTATATCCTTAAGCTCAAGTACAGGTATGCATTCGAGCTGTTCTTCGGTATCTTCCTGCTCCTGATATTCTTTAAGTTCAGCTGTCTTTCTTACAATGTCATCTATCTCATCTTTACTGAGTGTAGCTTTATAAGACGCAAGTTTTTCTGCCAGTTTTTTATCTTCCTTTTCAACAAGCCCAACTTCAGGCGTAACGATAACCACCGATCTGTGGCTGTTGTCCAAAAGATATGTCTTTACGAGGCCTTCATAGTAACCTGTATCTATCTTTTCTCTCAGCTTCTTAAATGTCTCTCCTGCAGCTATATGTATGAAAGTTTTATCATCATCATAAAGCCAGCTGTCAAGTACCTGCAGTCCATACATAAGTCCGGGCGGATATGATCCGAAATCCGCTTCTCTGTATTTAAACTCAAGAGCATTTACAGCAGCTTTCAAAGTATCCTTATCAAATCCGTTTTTAACAACACCCTCTAGCACTTCTTTTATCGTATCTAAAAAGAGCTGCTTTTTATCTTCATCAGAATTCTTTGCAACGATCGAGAAATAAGGCTGTTTTATACCGTTTTCGCAGTAACTGTAGATATCTTTGCCTATGCCTCTGTCTAACATGGTCTGCTTTAATATCGCTCCGGGAGCCGTACAAAGAGCATAATCAAGGATCTGGAGAGCTATATACTCTTCAGGATCAAGGCTGTTACTGAACACAGCATTGTATGATATATATGTATTCTCTTTTAAAGGCTCGCTTTCCGTTATGGAATAGCTTTTGTTTATCTGAACAGGCTCTTTAAATCTCTCCTGTGTCTCTATTTCTGAATCAACATTTAAAAGATCATATGAAGATAGATACTTCTCATCTATAAAAGACAGTTTCTCAACATAATCCATATCTCCGTAAAGATATATATAACTGTTTGACGGATGATAGTATTTCTTGTATGTCTCTATATATTTTTCATATGTAAGATCCGGGATATGCTCGGGATCTCCGCCTGATTCATTTCCGTATGTTGTATCAGGGAAAAGTGAATTGAATATCTCCCTTTCAAGCACATCATCAGGAGAAGAAAAAGCACCCTTCATTTCATTGTAAACAACACCGTTTATCGTAAGATCATCCGAAGCATTCTCCATCTCATAGTGCCATCCCTCCTGCTTAAAGGTAAGATCACTCTTTAAGATGTTAGGATAAAAAACAGCATCCAGATAGACATGCATAAGATTCATGAAATCCTTATCATTTGTACTCGCAACAGGATAAACAGTCTTATCGGGATACGTCATCGCATTTAAAAACGTATTAAGAGATCCTTTTACGAGTTCAACAAACGGATCCTTTACAGGGAACTCTCTTGACCCGCACAAAACAGAATGCTCCAGGATATGCATCACGCCCGTACTGTCATTCGGCGTAGTCCTGAAGCCAATATAAAACACTTTATTGTCATCATCATTGTTAAGGAGAACAACTCTTGCTCCGGATTTTTTGTGTCTTAACAGAAATCCTTCACTGTTAAGATCAACTATATTCTCCTTACTGATAAGTTCATAAGCACCAAGCTTTTCGAAATCGATATTTCTCACGCCCGATATCTCCTTTATTATATATTTATTGCACACCCAGAAGATTGATCTTACTGATATGCATCTCTTCCACGAATATCGTGTTCATGTTCTCATGAAGATATTCATCATCGACTATATCCTCGATCTTAAGATCATGAGCGATGTATGACTCTTTTTCTTCATCAAAAACATAGAGTCTAAACTTAGCTTTAAGCTTTTTGTATATCATATATGACATATCTTCTTTCTTCATAAAAAAGATATGATTCTCGATGTTAGTCTCTCTTGACATCTCTTTTAGGATATATCTGGATAAAATGACCTTAAACTTAAAAGGTATCTCATCTATATCCAGCATCTCACCATATGTGAGTTTTGCGCCTATATAAAGATTTGTCACGTCCTGAACGACATGCTTATAGTCTCTTTCTGACATAGATCTAACCTATATCCTCAATCTTTCCGCCGCTTATCCTTATGGCTTCCTCTATCGCTTTACGTGATAACTTGCTCTCTGAAACAAGCTCATCGATAGTTACTTTTCTTCCCAAAACCTGAGCCAGTTCCCTTGCCGCATCAGCAACGTTGTTAACCTTATTAACAAGCTTGTCATCAGTTTTTCTGTTACCGATCTCATCACTGATAAGATCTTCCATGGCATCCATTGCCATCTTTGCAAGCATACCCGGAACCTCATCAGGTTCTTCAAGCGCTCCCAGCATCTCAACACCTACAGAAAGCGCCACATTGCCTTCTCCGATAAGATCCTCTATAAAAACGCCCTGTCCTGTATAGAGTTTTGCCATGTCAACGATGTCTGTAAGCATTGATTCTATAAGTCTCTTTTTTGCCTGAGCTTCTCCTGCCATGGCTGCCATATATACAGCTCTCTTTTCTCCGTCAGTAAGTGTCGGGATCTCCGAAAGGCTTTCTGTATAAAGTTCCAGATAATCTATCTCTTCTGAAGAAAGATATTTATCAAGGTCTACTTTCTCACCCACACCTATCTTTTTACTCTTTAAGTAATCATAGACAGGCCCAAGCTGAGACTCATCCATGCCTATCTCGCTCAAAGCCTCAACTATCTGAGCCTTTGATACAACATTTCCCTGTATCGAAGCAAGCTCTGTGAGCTCTTCTATCTTTTTTGCAAATTCCTGTTCCTGATTCATAAAAACCTCTATATCGATCCGTTCCTACTCCACATGCTTATGTGTGAAAAGATGATCATTGCAGTACTCATAGTTTCCGTTACATTTAGAGCAGAATCTGAATTCAAGCTCAGGATTGCTCTCATCGGTCCTTCCGCAGATAGCGCATTTATGTTTTGTTACATTCCTCGACATGTTATTTAATGATTTAGTCTTGGCTCTGAACTCTTTTCTCTTCATCTGCTGTGCTTTTGATATGCCTATACGCTTTCTGCCGCTTACCATGAACACAAGGAAATTAAAGAGTGAAGCGATGATCGGAATGGCAACAAGTATTCCGCCGCCCAAGCACTCGATAATAAGTATGGCTGCATAAATCACACCCAAAACCTTTACCTTTACAGGTATGATAAACATCAGCATGACTTCCATTTCAGGGAATGTGGCCGCAAAAGCCAGAAAGATCGACATGCAGACATAATATGTCGTAAAGAGTGTACCGACCCTGAAATCGGGTATCCCTATTGCAAAAAGGATCGCATACATTATAAATGCGCCTATTATCGTATAGAACATACCTGAAAAGATATATACATTGTATCTGAAATCACCCCATACCATCTCAAGGGTCCTTCCGATACTGTAGTAGAAATACATGGATATCAGAACCCAGAATATATTGTCCTGTCTGGGAGGCGATATGATCCATGTGAACAGTCTCCATACCTGTCCCTTTAAGATCAGCGAAGGTTCAAGCTCGAGATATGATACCAAGCCCGAAGTGAAGGGAACATATGCAAGTGCATATCCTATCGCAAAACATACGAGCATATAAAATGACAGGTTATGCAGAGCATATCTGCCGAGTTTCTTCTCTATTCTGTCTACAAAATTCTCTTTCAAGTAAAAACGCCTCCCCGTTTAACAACATTTACCGGATACTATCATTTCATCTCCGGTATGTCGCAGAAACGATTGTATTCCTCATCTATCTTCATGAATTTCTCTTTATCACCGGTCACAGCATTGTCCGGATGGAACTTTGTCGCATATTTGTGATAAAGCTTCTTTGCCTCAGTCTTTGATTTGCACATCGCAAAATATCTGAGATTGTACTTTCTGGCAAAGGCATGCTGCTTGGCAACTTCCTTTTCGACATCACTCATCTCAGATTCAGGTTTTGGACCATAATTCCTGTTATTTGCCGAAGTATTATTGTATCCGCTTCCTGCATATCCGCCGGCAGTATTACGATAGGACCTGTTATCAGTTGAGCGGTAGTTAGTCTCACCGCTTCCCATGCTGCGATAATATGTTCCGTTCTTTCTGCTGGCTGACCATTCATTGAATTGCTGTTCCGGGGTCTTCTGACTCCTGCCAAACGTATTGAACGGATCATATCTTCCACGTCCGTAAGAGTTACCCAAAGCCTCGCTTATCTGTATGCTTTCTTCCAGCTGTCTCTGGTATTTTGCTCTTCTGCTTCCGAACAGCCAGAAAAATCTCGGATCATGAGCTATCTCCCAGTGTTCAAAAGCATCCTTTATTCCATCATTGTTAAGATCATCAGAGAAATACTCGCTGTAATAGTGTTTGTACGCCTCATAATCTTTAGGATTATTCTCTTTATATTTTTTGTATACCTTTCCCCACCAGATACTGAATATCATAAATGCGCCAAAATACAGATATATGAAGAATCTTCCTTCAAGAATACCCATAAAGAACATGGCAACAAAATAATAAACAAGTTCAAATGCCAGCATAAATCTTCTTCTGATATAACATTTGACAAGAATGATAAGAGGTATCAGAAAGAAGAATACAAACTCTATTATCTTTGCATAATCAATAAAATCATAAATGTGCATTATTTAAACATGATCCCCATTAGATTTCTTCCGATGGAAGCACCAACATTTCCGCCGAGTTTCTTACCAAACTTACCAAAGCTCGATCCGATGGAATTTCCGATCTCTCTTCCGATCGTTCCGGTAGCCGTGCTTGCAACACTCTTAGCCGCACGCTTGTAAGCCTTTGCGGTATCACTTTCCTTCTTTGAAGCCTTTGCACTTTCCTTATCGGCCTTGCTCTCCTTGCCGGGATGATTCGGATTTGGCTTCTTTATCTTGCTGTCTCTTTCTGCTTTTCTTGCAGCAAGTTCAGCTTCCAGTTCTTCTATCCTCTTTTGGTCGTCAGTCTTCTCTGCCTCTTTTGCGGATGCGGCAACAGCCTGCTGTTCAGCATCAGCTTTGGCCTCAGCCGATTCCATACCCTGCTGGGCCACGCTCGTGAGTATCTCATAAGCCGATTCTCTGTCTATCACATCAAAGAACTTTGAATATAGCGGATTATTTCTTACAACATTCTTACGTGTATCATCATCTATGATACCCATGAAGCTCTGAGGCGGAAGAATGCTCGTCTTCTTAACCACTGTGGGAACGCCCTTCTCATCAAGAACAGACACAAGAGCTTCACCTACTCCGAGTTCTGTCAAAACACTGAATGTGTCAAACTCAGGATTAGCCCTGAATGACTTTGCAGCAACCTTTGCTCCTTCAAGTTCTTTGGGTGTATATGCTCTCAAAGCATGCTGGATCTTATTGCTTAACTGGCCAAGAACACCGTCAGGAATATCCTTGGGATTCTGTGTTATGAAGTAAACACCTACTCCCTTTGATCTTACGAGTTTAACTATCTGCTCTATCTTTGTGAGCAGTGTTCTGCTCGCATTGTCAAAGAGCATATGAGCCTCATCAAAGAAGAATACGATCTTTGGCTTATCAAGGTCGCCTGCCTCAGGCATGTTCTCATAAAGTTCTGAAAGAAGCCATAACATGAATGTAGAATACATGTTGGGATTGTTTATGAGCTTCTGACAGTCAAGGATATTGATCCTTCCCTTGCCGTCATACTCTGTTATAAGGAAATCTTCCATCCTTATGGCAGGCTCCATGAAGAATCCCTCAGCTCCCTCACTCTCAAGAGCAACAATGGCTCTTACTATAACGCTAAGACTCGCTTCTGTCATCTTACCGTACTGTGCAGCATATTCTGAGGCATGCTCAGACACATAATTTAACATTGATTTAAGATCCTTTGTGTCGAGCAACAAAAGTCCCTCATCATCAGCTATCTTAAATATGATCGTAAGAAGGTCTGACTGTGTCTCATTAAGGTTTAATATCCTTCCCAAAAGGAGCGGACCCATTTCAGAGATCGTGGTACGCAGATTGATACCCTTCTCACCGTAAACATCCCAGAAAGTCGTAGGATATGCTCTTAACGAGAATCCTTTTGACATAAGGTCGAGTGACTCGATCCTTTTAGCAACAGAACCGCTGTTTTCACCGGCCTGACACATTCCTGAAAGATCACCTTTCACATCTGCCAGAAATACGGGTACTCCGGCATCCGAGAATGATTCAGCCATTACCTTTAAAGTTACGGTCTTACCTGTACCTGTCGCACCTGCTATCATCCCGTGTCTGTTTGCCATGTTGGGATAAATATATATATCTTCCTCTCCTGATCTTCCTATCCAAATCTTACCTTCCTGATACATGCTCTACCTCCATCATTTCAAAAAATATGTGTGACCACACTAGGATATTTTACCATAAAGGATTGAAAATCTAAAGGATTTTAAGGATAATCATATAGACAGGTCATTTTACTTTATAAAGGTGATAAATGATGGAAAGCAGCGTAATATTAAAACACTACGGAAGACTTTACAATCCAACAAACTGGGGATATTATCCGCATTATCTGACAAACCGTTTCTATTATATCTGCAGCGGAAACGTGGTATACAAAAACAAGATCAGCCTTAAGCCTGGCTTCATCTATCTTTTCAGCGCCGATGAGGAGTTTCAGGTAGTACAGTCACAGGATGATCCCATAGATCATATATACTTTGACTTTATCTCTTCACGCAGTTTTATCGATAAAGAGCTTATTGAGATCGATCCTGATAAATATCCAAGACTCAAAAGTGTCATAAATGCACTGACCATGGATTACACGCTCAGTGATCTTCCGGCCGATGTTGCAGAATCATACCTAAATATCATTTTGTATGAATTAAGAGAATACTTTGTTCAAAACCGCATATACTGTGATCTGACTACAGATGTTTTCAGACTCATACATGAATCAAATGCCTCACAGCTGACTGTCGCAGGTATCGCTGACACACTGGGTGTAAATGTCAATCACATGATAAGGACATTCAAAAAGGATACCGGAATAACGCCTCTTAAATACATCGGGCTTATGAAATCGGAACTGGCGATAAGCTATGCAAGAAAAGGATATACGCTGGAAGATATAGCAGAAAAGCTTGGATACTCGACAGTATCTGCCCTGTCTGTCGCATTCAAAAATGTGACAAACAAGAATCTTTCGCAGTTCAGATAAGGATCCTAAATACTTTTTTCTATGACAATCAATAAGGATATGATATACTTATTTCGTTTGAGACATCTTTGGGATGTTTTATAAATTTATACAGTTTTTGAAAGGAACAGATTTATGGAAAAGATACCCTACAAGATTTACCTTGAAGAGAATGAGATGCCAAAGGAGTGGTACAATGTCAGAGCCGACATGAAAAAGAAACCTGCTCCCATCCTTAATCCCGGTACTTTGCAACCGGTAACAAAGGAAGAGCTTGCTCATATCTTCTGTGAAGAACTCGCCGATCAGGAGCTTAATGATGTTGATCCTTATATCGCCATCCCTGATGAGATCAGAAACTTCTACAGAATGTACAGACCCTCTCCTCTTGTAAGAGCTTACTGTCTTGAAGAAAAGCTTAAGACTCCCGCTCATATCTATTACAAGTTCGAGGGAAACAACACATCAGGAAGCCACAAATTAAACTCTGCTATCGCTCAGGCTTACTACGCAAAGAAGCAGGGACTTAAGGGTGTTACAACAGAGACCGGTGCAGGTCAGTGGGGAACAGCTCTTTCCATGGCATGTTCTTATTTTGATCTTGACTGTCAGGTATATATGGTCAAGGTCTCATATGAGCAGAAACCCTTCCGTCGTGAGGTTATGAGAACATACGGAGCAAAGGTTACACCTTCTCCTTCAATGAATACTGAAGTAGGAAGAAAGATAAATGCAGAATTCCCGGGAACAACAGGAAGTTTGGGATGTGCGATCTCTGAAGCTGTTGAAGCTGCTGTAACTCAGGAAGGTTACAGATATGTGCTCGGCTCTGTATTAAGCCAGGTACTCCTTCATCAGTCAGTTATCGGTCTTGAGACAAGCGCAGCACTCAAGAAATACGGCATCAAGGCAGATACCATCATCGGATGTGCAGGCGGCGGTTCAAACCTTGGCGGACTTATCTCTCCTTTCGTAGGTGAGATGTTAAGAGGTGAGGCTGATTACGAGATAATCGCTGTTGAGCCTGCATCTTGTCCAAGCCTTACACGCGGTGTATATGCTTATGACTTCTGTGATACCGGTAAGGTATGTCCTCTTGCTAAGATGTATACTCTCGGATCAAACTTCATTCCTTCTGCGAACCATGCAGGCGGCTTAAGATACCACGGTATGAGCTCTATCGTATCAGAACTTTACGATCAGGGACTTATCAAGGCAAGAAGTGTTGAGCAGACTGACGTATTCAAGGCAGCAACAGAATTTGCAAGAGTTGAAGGTATACTTCCCGCTCCCGAGAGCAGCCACGCTATCAAGGTTGCGATCGATGAGGCTCTTAAGTGCAAAGAGACAGGCGAAGAAAAGAATATCGTATTCGGTCTTACCGGAACAGGTTACTTCGATATGGTAGCATATGAGAAATACAATGACGGAACAATGAGTGATTACATTCCTACAGATGATGATCTTAAGAAGTATATTGCACAGCTTCCTCAGGTATAAAAAATCACACCCAATAAAAAGATAACCCTCATGAACGTAATGCTCATGAGGGTTTTCATGTCTGTCTTAATCTGTTTGATATTATTTGATCCCCAGGTCTTCTTTAACAAAATCCGGAACCTGACCTTTAGTAAAGCTCATGTAAACCGTTGTATGTCCCATCGATGTGCTCATCATCATACGTGAGTTTGAAGAATAGAGCTTTTCTGTACTTATCTGAGCCGCTATCTCATATGCGGGATCATTATAATCTCCTCTGCCCCATTTTCTGTCATATTCAGAGATCGTCATGCATGAGAGCAGTTTTTCGATCTTCTCCTTATCGCCATATACGATGGTCTTAGGCTCATTTGTATATGAATCATATGAGTTGTAGTATTCTTCAGGAGTGTTATATCTTACATCAGCATACTCATTATATGTTATATGGATCTCATTTATATCCTCTGCCTCGATATCAGGTGTCTCATAGCCTAATTCCTTAAGATAAGATACACATCTTTCCATGCTGGGATATATTCCAAAGTATCCGGATGAGATATAACGTGAACCGAGTACTCCTCTTCTGTCATTTATCTCATAGTATACATTACCCATTATAGGCTCGTTGCATATTTTATCATAATCAAAATCATCAAGGTCAGCCTTATAGCAGTCTATGAGTTTGATCATCTCTTCAGCTGTCATCTCAAGCGAGGTGAAACTGTTTGTGAATTCATTCCAGTGATTCTGATCACTGATAAGTTCGCTTAAGTCAAGATTCTTTATACTGAAGAATCCATTTGTAAACTGCTCTGAAGAGAATATCTCATTTTCCAGTTCATGAGCTCTTTCGCTCTCAACGGGAACAGGAATGTTTTTTATGACTGTCTTTCCGCTCTTTGTCCTGAAGATGACTACAGCATCGTCATAGTTTTCATAACGATTGTAGTTCATGAATCCTGTATCGGTATACTGAGTCTTGAAACTGTCATAATCTTCCATTGAAAGTTTAACCAGTTCATAAACAGGCTCTACATCCGTTATGTACATGTTGTCCTTACAGTATCTGACTGCATCTACAGGTATCAGCTTTTCTGTCATGAAAAGATAACTGTCCATGAAACTGTTTGGTATCACAGCTACCGATTCAACCTTGTCAACATCAGGCAGACGTCTTACTGTTCCGAATGCATCATTTCTCAATACGAAGAAAAATGCAACGGCGACAATTGCTGTTATGACCCAGTGAAGTTTTTTACGAAGAAGCGATTTTACATCCAGATCAAATATCGCTTCAATGACTGCAGCTATTATAATAGAACTTATGATGAGCACTATAACAACAACTGCCAGATATTTGGTGCTGACAGATTCAGCTACTGCCAAAGCTGCAAGACCGATAAGCACGGTAAAAGGTATAGCAAGCAGGAGTTTAAGAGGTGTGCTCATCTTCTTAAAAGCAAGCGTCTTTCCGGTAGCCTCCATAGGCCTTTTGATATATGCCACATAAGCAAGTGCGCCAAAGATAGCTGTTATCACTATTATCTTAAAATAGCTTACATCAGGAACAATGCCGGTATACGTCTCTTCCACAAAAGCTCTCAAAAAGCTTCCCCACGGGGTAAATTCAGGAAGAAAATCCGTATCCATGTAGTAAGCATAATCCTGCATTGACTGGTATCCTATTATGATACCTCTTATGAGCAGTTCATAGCATGATAAAACCATGATCGCACATACGGCAGCAAATACATTTCCCGTTAAGGTTATTGCCAGAATGCATACAAAATATATACCTGCAAAGAACAGGAAACACATCCCGGTACTCTTTAATGATTCATAGAAAGGATAACAGTCACCGTATCCGAAAGCTCCGAGTATTCCGTGGCTTAAGAGCATTCCAACGAATGAAGTGCTGATATACATCACGATACCGCCAAGAAGAGAGATCGCAAACATGCTGTTTCTCTTTTCAGGCATGCTCGCATAGAAATCAACTCGCACCTTATCATCAAGCCAGTAAAAGCCGCTGAATGCCGCAAGGACTGCAAATACTCCTGCAAGAAAAAGCTTAAAGACATTTGTGCCAAGCATTATCTCACATGTCCCTGTGACAGCCTGTTTTATCATATCAGGGCCCATATTTCCGTATATCTGCATATATGACGCTTCATCAATTGATGCCACAAACACCAGAAACAGAAGCGGTGCAAATATCATGAACATGAACACTGCAGTCAGCCACAACCAGAGTCTTCTCTTGTAATCCTCTTTAACTCTAGCCCAGAATGAGTTTTTTAATGTCATAACCGACCACCTCCGTTTCACTTATGAATATCTCTTCCAGTGACAGAGGAAGTGTTTCATAGAATACCGTAGAAACAGAATCAAACGCGTTCTCGATATCTCCTCTTGTCCCCCTTAATGTATAGGTGCAAAGAGATCCCATCTTTTCCTCTTTGACCAGATCAACCATCTGCAAAAGCTTCTTCTCTTCATCTTCACTCTTGAATACGCACTGAACTCTCTGTATGTTCAGCTTCATGTCTTCAAGGTCTTTTGACAGAAGCACGCCCCCCTTGTGCAACAAACCTACATGGTCACATATATCTTCGAGTTCTCTTAAGTTGTGACTCGCTATTACCGGTGTAAGTCCTCTCTCATCCATTTCCCTTGCAAATATACTCTTAACACCCTGACGCATAACAGGATCGAGTCCGTCAAATGACTCGTCACAAAGAAGATACTTTGCGTTACTGCATATGCCAAGGAGCAATGCAAGCTGCCTTTTCATACCCTTTGAATAAGTCCCTATCTTTCTCTTTTCAGACAGATCGAAGGTCTTCAGATACTCTTTAAATTTACCCTCGTCAAACTGAGGATACTGTATAGCCAGATACTTCATCATATCGATCGGATTGCTGTTAGCAAAAAAGTACGGTGAATCCGATATAAAGAACATGTTCTTCTTGGCCTCTTCGTTGTCGAATACCCCCATATCCTCAACGGAGATGTTACCGGCATCAGGTTTGAGTATGCCCGCGATCATACGAAGAAGTGTGCTTTTTCCTGCTCCGTTGGTCCCAAGGAGTCCAAACACGATCTTTTCACCGATCTCAACACTTATATCATCTACAGCCTTGATATCTTCAAAAGACTTTGATACATTCTCAATCTTGATCATGACCTTTTACTCTCCTCCCCTTTCATATATTCCTCGATATGACCTGTCAGTTCTGCGGCACTTATCCCCGCTTTTACCGCAGTATCACAGATCTCATCAAGTTTTTTGAAAACTTCTTCCTTATACTCCCCTTTTAAAGAACCTGTATCCGAAACGAAATTCCCCCTGCCTTTTACGGTATATATATACCCCTGGCGTTCCAGTTCCGCATACGCACGCTGAATGGTGTTCGGGTTTATTGACAGTTCCATCGCCAGCGTCCTGACAGACGGCATCTTGTCATTTGCACCCAGTACACCGTTAAGTATCAGCAATCTGAACTTATCGACCACCTGCTCATAGATCGGACGTGAGTCCTTATAATCTATAATGATCATGTGTCTTTCCCCCTTTCTTATTTGATAAGGTTTTCCGGAAATTAATTACATAAAATTAAGTGTACTAATTCAATTAGTACACTTAATATACACCCTGTATGATTTTATGTCAACACTTTTTAAAAATTTTTATACTCTGTAACTTCCGACCATGTTTCCAAGCTCTTCAGACTGGATCTTTATGCCGTCTGCCTTGTCTGATACATCATTGATGATACCGCTTATCTTATCGCATGCATCGGACGTCACTTCCGCTGAAGCCGCATTCTCTTCAGATATGGCAGAGAGACTGTCAATGGTACTGTTAAGTACCTGACATGCTTCATCTATGCCCTTCACATTCATCCTTATGACATCAAAGTTTTCCTTTGTGCTGTTGATATCATCAAACAGTGTGGTAAGCGATTCCTTTGATTCCCTGCTGGTATTCTCCTGATCTGCCATAACGGCATTAAGCTGTGAAACGAGCTTTATCGTCTTTCCTGTTCTGTCTTTCAGTTCATCCATTATGTTCTTAATGGATGCAGCAGACTCGTTAGACTGTATTGCCAGTTTTCCGATCTCTTCAGCAACAACAGCAAAGCCCATTCCAGCCTCTCCCGCTCTTGCAGCCTCTATTGAAGCATTGAGCGATAACAGATTTGTCTGATTTGCGATCGCATTTATCGCATCCGCTGCACTTGTAACCTCTTCAACAGCACTTCCCACACTGCTGATCTCTTTCGTTACCTGTTCAAGTTCAGCCATTGATTCCTGTATCGAACCGATCAGTTCATCAAAGCTTACTGCCACATTGTTTGAGTTTGCGGTCATGCTGTTTGTGCATTTCTCGGCTGTATTTATTGAATCAGACATCTCTGACAGCTTGTTCACGATGGTCTTTACATTATCAGTTGCTCCGTTAACATCCTCTGTCTGCTGAACAGCTCCGCTTGATACACCCGATATGGCAAGAGAAAGACTGCTCATCGTATCTGTGGCATGTTCCGCAATAACAGATAGCTCTCCCGAAGCCCGTACAGAGTTTTCAACACTTTCCTTGACTCCGGATACGATCTCTCTTATCTGTCCGATGAAAGTGTTCATATTTCCGGCTATGACCTCAAATTCATCTCCGGATGTTATCTGTATGTTCTTTGTGAGGTCACCAGAACCGTCAGCTATATCGCAAAGCTTGTCATTAAGTGCGTTAAAGCTGTGTTTGATCTTACCTATAAGCGAAACGATGATAAAAATACTTAAAATAATAATTATCGTACTAAGTATCACCACATGCCTTACATATGTCCTTATCTGCTGATCAAACCAGTCTGCACTGAAGTCAACCCCCAGAACACCTACAACTTTTCCTGCCGAGTTTTTAATAGGAGTATACGAGCTGTAATGTTTGCCCCACTCATCTTCATACGAATCCTCATCAACTGCAGCTGTTCCGCTAAGTGCCTTTAAGTTGGCATCAGTAACTTCAACTTCATCGCCCCAGTCGGCAGGCTCCTCCAGGTCAGCGTCTACTGTATATATAAAACTGTCATTCCCAACGGGTTTCATTAAATAGATATATTCAAGATCTGTGTTGTCACGAAATACAGCAAGTCTGTCCAGCGCGACATCATAATATTCATAATCTGCACCCTGCTCATGCAGTATCTCAAGCTCGTCACCATCAATACCCGCAGCTGCAGTATTAGAGATATCAAGCATTCTCTGCTTGATCAAGATTTCCATGGTCGAATTTGACCTTATTGTTGAGAATATTCCCAACACGAGGGTGGCTACCAACAACACTACCACATTGATAATGAGTATCTGTTTGGTAAGACTGATCTTCCTTACTTTCATATAGTTTCCTCCGAATCCTTTTGTGTTCCCCCTCATAAGCCAATATTATCATAAGAAAAATCTTACCGTATACAGGAAAATAGATTTGTGTTTAAAATCAGAAAACATTATTCAATTCGATTATCTCTCGGATACTCATACCCTCATATTCTTCTTTGAAGTCTGCGACCTCTTCTTCTATTATCTCATCTATGACTTTCATTCCGAGCAGTTCAACAGGCGCCTTGTCATCAGTCATCACATGATCACCGGCCTCATATCTGACAAGGCCGTTTGATACCCTGTTCATCATGCCTATAAGTTCCGTATCATCTTCCAGTCCTACATTTTTTGCAAACACCTCAAGTGCATCAGGATTATTTGATGCAAACAACTCCCGGTTTGTTGAATATCCGACATCAACCGTATAAATCTCACTGAACACACATGAAATGGTATCGGCCAGATATTTGTTTATATCCCCCTTTTGTTCTCCACGCATATTCATGTTTACGACCATTATACCGTCATCTGTAAGATGCTCTTTTACAAGTGTAAAGAATTCCACAGTGGACATCTGAAAAGGTATCGTTATATCCTGGTATGCATCAACCATGATCACGTCATATTTATCATCAGACAATACCTGCAGGTATGCTCTGCCGTCATATGTTGTCACTTTTATCTCATCAGGAAGTTCAAAGTACTCACGCGCAAGATCTGTGATCTTTTCGTCTATCTCAACGCCTTCTATATTCATGTCACCAAGATACCTTGAACACTGTGTGGCATAGGTTCCTGTTCCCATACCGAGTATCAGCATATTAAGCGGGCGTTCCTTTGTGTATATACCGCTCATGAAAGGAGCTGCCATCGCATAATCATAATACATGCCGGTAAGAGATCTTTCCTTCATATATACAGACTGTACGCCAAACAACACATTTGTTGAGAGTACCACCCTGTTATCATCCTCATACACCTGAAGGTAGTTATATATGGATTCATCCTCGACCTTAAGATCACTGTTCCAGAAAGCAAAGCTGTTACTGTGTCCGAATATGCAACTAAAGATATAAAGTATGGCCGCAACTACAGCAGTCTTACTCTTAACCTTTCCGCTTATAAAGTAAATAAATGCAAGTATCAGCAATATACCCGAGAATATCAAAAAGGTGATAGATGTACCGACTGAAGGGATACTTATAAACGTGGGCACAAATGTGCCTATGATGCTTCCTATCGTATTTGATGCATTAAGATTGCCGACCACCTTACCGTTATCATCCAAGCTGTCAACAGTATATTTAACAAGTGACGGTGTTACAGTCCCAAGTAAGAACAGAGGAAACACAAATATGATCATGCATGCCGCAAATGCTGCAATTATAAGAAAGTTTGTATTTACAGTTAAAACTATAAGAGCTGATATGCCTATGATGATATATTTACCGACAACAGGTATCAGAGCTATCCATACGGCAGCTATCGTTATCCTTTTATAAAGCCTGTCCGGATTCGGATCCTTGTCTGAAGACCTTCCTCCATATATGTTTCCAAGAGCCATCGCTATCATGATGGTCCCAATGATTATCGTCCATACTATCTGTGAAGAACTGAAATACGGAGCGAGCAGTCTGCTGGCACCAAGTTCAACAGCCATGACTGACATTCCTGCAAAGAACTCGGTCAGATACAGATATATCTTATTTTTTAAAATCGGTCTTTCCATGTAACCTCCCAAAACCAACATCTGGTTAATAAAATCAGGCCCAAAAACTCATGATCGTCTAAGACTAGCTGCATCTTATTAAGAACGATCACAGTCTCTCATATATTATTTATCATCATAAGAGACAAAGTAATAGGGATGTCCGTTTGTCGGGAAGAAAGGAGTCTCATCTATCCTGTGGATTCTTTCCTGGATATCCGAGTTCTGATACTCGTTTAACATCTCAATTGAACCGTATCCTATCTCAAATACTGCCCCGTCATAGTCTTTTGGACAGTCAACTGTTATCGTTCGGATAAACCACTCGTCATCAATAGACGCTCCGATCGTTGATTCGATATCATAGTCACCATCAGCGGTTGATACAGTTAATGCATAAGCCTTCTTTGACTTTGAAGGACTGAAAAACTCGGTTCCTGTATATCTGTCAAAGGCGCTTATATACCATACAAGCTGATTTTCTTTGTCTACTGAAAGATCTAAACTTGTAGTAAGGACTACCTTTTTCCGTCCTTCATCACAGTCCTTAGTAGTCTCATCGATGGATACTTTTATAGGTATATCCACTTCGCCGTTTGAATAACTTTTTGTCTCGTCTTGCATATCCTGATAATATGTAGCTGTGGTAAAGCTTTTAACCGAGCTCTTTTTTGTTATCTCCAGACCTTTCTCTGACAGCCAGTCATCACCGTGGCCTTTGCCGCATCCTGCCATGATCATCAGTACTGTTAAGATACATATCGTTATCAGTCTTCTCATTTTCAATCCTCTCAATTAATATATTTTTCTTACATAAAGTGTTTAAAACTTCACTTATCATCTTTGGGGCAAGCCAAGGATCTGTCTGATCTCGTTAAGGTCATTTGGATCGTTAACAACAGATATATCACCGAGGTTAACGCTCAAGTCTTTGTTTATCTCTATGGGTGCTATCACTTCCACTGACTGGTCGTAGTCAGGCATCGGTATTTCCTTATAGATAAAACCTGATGGTGCTGAAAGATAAGGTTTCTTATCTATCATTCTTATCCTTATGATATCCGACCAAATGACATTATCCACTTCTTCATTAGTATCCATCACTTTTTTGTATTCAAGCGGCTTCTCATTGTCTATTCTAAAGGTGATTTCCTTACTTCCATTATCAAATGAATGAGATATCCTCTCTTCAAGGATTTTTGAAAAGTATTCTCCGTCATAACGAAAGAAATCATAATCATTATTATTCTTTTTAAGGATACAGAGACCGTAAACGCAAAAGCCTGTCCCGTTTCCTTCGCACTCTGCGATCATGTAATCATCCTTATTGTCATCATTGACATCACACTTTTCAATATAAGGACCGTATGGCGCCATTGATATCTCTACCGGAAACCTGTCATTTCCATCTATGATAGTGGCAGTCATATCAGTGTAGTTTAATCTTAAAGCCACATCCTCATCCTGTGAATAATATGTCTCAATGTCAGCATCTTCATCAAATACTTCATCGATCTCTTCTTGCTGTACTTTTTTAGCTTCTTCTGTCTCTTCTTTTACTTCTTCAGGTACAGTTTCATCTTCCTTTACACTGACTTCGATCTGATCTGTCTTTACAGGTTCTGATTGAGTTTCTTCCTTATCCTTTGCACATCCTGCAAATATAGAGATCATCATTATAACTGCTAGAAATCCTACTATTTTTTTCATATTTTTTTCCTGTTATCTTCAAATATTTTAAAAGGCCCTGAGATATGCATCTCAGAGCCTGATTGACTGACTGCAGAAAAAGGGACTTGAACCCTCATGGTATTGCTACCACACGGACCTGAACCGTGCGCGTCTGCCAATTCCGCCATTTCTGCAAGCACCATTGTATTGTAAGTTTTTTTGAATTGTATGTCAAGTCTTTGCTTCTCTTAACATATACTTTCTTGCAACGGCTGTACCTATTTTATAAGGAAGCGGTCTTAATGCCTTGTCTGCCTCTTTCAGCTTTTCTCTTATGGGTATACCCTGTGGACAGTGTTTTTCACATTTTCCGCATTCGATACACTGTGAAACAAAGCCGGGTTCTTTCGTAAGCCCTACTGTTCTGGCATATTCAAAACGGCCGTCTCTCTTATTCTCCGTAAACATTGTGTTATAGCAGGCGAATGTTCCGGGTATATCAACTCCCTTTGGACATGGCATACAGTATCTGCATCCTGTACATCCGACTTTCTCATTTGCCTTGATCGCATTCTTAACCTTTTCAAGGATCTCAAAATCCTCTTTGGTAAACGAGTCAGCTGTTGCTTCTGAAGCCGTCTTTACATTCTCAGCAACCATCTCTGGTGAATTCATGCCCGACAGGACAACTGTGACTCCGGGCTGATTATAAAGCCATCTGAAAGCCCATTCTGCGGGAGTCCATCCACGTTCACTCTCAGCCATTGCCTTTTTCGCATCATCAGGAAGCATATTTACAAGCTTTCCTCCACGCAGAGGCTCCATGATGATCACAGGGATATTTCTTTCGTATGCTGCCTCCAAACCTATCCTGCCTGCCTGAGTCACTTCATCAAGGTAATTGTACTGGATCTGACAGAAGTCCCAGTCATAATCCTTAAGTATCTTCAAAAATCCGTCTGAATTTCCATGGTAAGAAAATCCGATATTCTTTATCTGTCCCGATGCTTTTTTCTGATCTATCCACTCTTCTATGCCAACTGCTTTGAGTTTTTCCCACATGGATACATCAGTCACATGATGCATCAGATAATAATCAATATAGTCAGTCTTTAACCTTGTTAGCTGCTCATCGAAATACTTATCAACCGCTTTTCTGTTACTGATCATATATTGAGGAAGCTTTGTAGCGATATATATCTTATCCCTTATCTTATTGCGTTCCACTATCTCGCCGAGAGCCACTTCACTTCCCGGATATATATAAGCAGTATCATAGTAATTGACACCTGCTTCATAAGCCTGCATGATCTCTTTTTCGGCTTTATCAATATCTATGTTGTTACCGTTCTTTGTAAAACGCATACATCCATATCCGAGTATGGAGAGATCTTCACCTTTTTTATTCTTTCTATACTGCATATATGTTCCTCTTTATAAATGTGCAGGTTAATATTTTTATCATTATATATCACAGGTAAAAAATTTGATATTAAATATTTATAAAATAAACAGCAAACAAAAGCAGATCTTCATGCTGTGATTCAGTCAATCTCTATACGCGACAACCGACTGCAGTAATCCTCAAAATCCAGTTCCTTTGATACACTTTCAAATGTAAATTCCTGATACTTATCGTTGTCGCCTTCCCAGTACAGATACAGCCAGGGGCCACAACTGCCCGAATCGGCGTTATCCCCTCTCTTCTTTACTATGCCGCCATTAACAAACTCAAAGAACTCAGACCACTGTTCATCCGTAAGCTCGATCGTTCCTTTAGCTGTTGTATCACTTTCAGTTGCGGGTCCGTAATCATTTGGTCTTTCTCTTTTTTCATAGAAAAACATAAACTTACTGTCTTCCTTGTAGAATCTGTATCTCAAATAGCAGGCATCATAATTTATATTTTCATATGTATAATAGAATTCATTGATCTCATTTATACCTATATCATCACCAACTATCAGCTTTCCCTTAAATATAAAAGGATTTGTTGCCATTTTCTCAGCATCCTCTCTTGTTCCAAAGGTTTTTATTATCAGTGATCTTTGATTTTGCGGATCCCTGATATCATTAATATCCACTTCATTCTCATCCGGATCATAATCACTATCGGAATTAAGACCTATACAAGTGATATCGGTAGAGATAATAAGATTACCGTTGAGGTAAAAGTATCTTTCGACTTCTGCATCTGAAACACCTTTTATCCAGCCCTGTACAAAGTTATTTCCCTCATCAGTGATCTTTCTGAATACATTCTCTTTAACCGATGAAAATGCTTTGGATGCAGTGCTTCCGTCTTTGAACGTATAAAAGATCATTGAATCATAGTCAGTAGGATTCTTTTTGTCACTCATAAACTGGGTACATTTGTATCCCTGAAACTCAGTTTCTTTTTTGCTTAACCTTGTTTTGGTGTCCCTTTCAATATCAGACTTATAATATATGACCGGTGCTCCATAATCATTGTAGGGCTGATTCCTATAGTTGGTAAGATCCATTGTCTGATCCACTCTTTTTTCATCTTCAGCCATTTTCTCAAATGCCAATACCATGTAAACAATTAAGAGGATCAAGATGATCAGTAAAACATATAATCTCTTTCTATTTGGTTTCTTTTTCTCTTCTTCCATATCAACTATCCGTTCAAACTAGATTTATCAGGTTTCCATTTATTATGATTGTACCATACTGCTTATGGATATATAAATTATTTATAGAACAAACATAAATCACTACAGATATTATCTCATCATAGTATTATCAAAATATACCTTAGGAACCCCTGAGGGACCCCAAAAAACATTTAATTTGGGCAAAAAAAAAGCTCGAGACCAATGAAGTCTCAAGCTTTTTTAATTATATTTATTAGTGCGGAAGAAGGGACTTGAACCCTCACTCTCTGGGAGAACATGATCCTTAGTCATGCCTGTCTGCCAATTCCAGCACTTCCGCTTACCGCATTCGCATTCGCGACTGCAAGAGATATATTACCACCTAATTCGAACATCGTCAAGACAAATTTTGAACTAATTGTCATATTTTTAAGAACAATTTAGATTCAGGCATATTTCATATGTGTAAAGCCCTGTGTTTGCGCATTAACTATCAGCTAAAAATCAAGTTTTTTCAGGCTCCGCAAATGAACATACCGTACTCTTTTGGTACATTTAATACACCATCCACCATCTGTGCAGTAAGAGCATCATGTATATCACCTTTATGCATTTGACTAAGAGTTGTCATTGATGTGAGCGAATATATATAATCTATCAGATCATCAATATTCGTAACAGCCAGTGAATCCATGTAATCAAGCCGTTTAACACGTTCAAAGACTGTTTTTAGTATGCCTTCCCCGTTCTGTAGAGTAAAATTCTTGACAGTTTTGTCTTCCATTCCGTATTCTTTGAGTACTTCAGACAGATATTCAATAATTCCGTGCTCTCCAAACGTAGCACAGTAAAATGTTCCGTCATCCTTAAGCACACGTCTTACTTCATTAAGACCCATATTTATATCGGGGACATGATAAAGCATTGAATTTGCTATAACGATATCAAAATAATCATCTTCAAACGGTATATCCTGTATATCTATTATCTTATATTCGATCTTCTCATATTTCGAGAGCTTCTCTCTGGCGGTATCTATCATCCCCTCCGAAAGATCCGATAATATGATCTTTGAACATTTCTTTACTATCTCATCTCTTGAGACCCACATATCGCCGGTACCACATCCGAGTTCTAAGATACTATATCCGTCAGCCACCTCATAATTTGAAAATATCCAGTTACCATATCCCATCTTATTTGTGGAATATTTATCATGTATAGATATACGTGTACTCAGATTCTTTGAAGACTGATATTGTTTCTTTACTATATCTGTTTGATTTATAGCGTTCATTCTTATCCCTTCTTATCGATAACGATCAAAGGTATCATCATTTCATCAACAGTGAGTCCCGCATGAACTCCTATGAACTCTTCTGCTTCTTTTTTTGTATTGAATATTGTGGTATCACCAGTTGCAACAGCCAGATAATCTCCAAGCATGTCTTTAAAGCAAGCGTGATCTTTCCCTGTTCCAAACAGCTTACTATCAATAACTTCTTCTCTGGTCATCAGAACAAAATCATCTCCAAAGAGTCTGTTAAATTCATCTTCAAATCTTTTTTTCATATCCGGTTTAATGAAAAAATTCAAAGCTCTGGGTTCTATCGAAGGCATTCTGACAAGGCATTCCATTATCGAAGGATAACCCTGTATGCAAACCCCTTTTGAATCTATATGACCATGATCAGCTGTAATAACAAATAGTGTATCATCAAGTTCTGTGCTAAGATCTTTAACCTTCTGTTCTATCTTATTCAATATGGAAACCGACTGTTCACTGAAACATCCGGTCTTATGCATGGAAGTATCGGGTTCATCAAAGTATGCATAGATATACTTTTTACCTTCTTTAAAAGAAAGATCCTTTACCATATCCGAAATCTTCTCAAAGCTGTCCGGATATGGATCAATAAAAGGAGCTACCAGATGAGCAGTTTTTCCCTCATTGTTCAAACGGGTTATCACATTTTCATAACCGCAATATCTGTAAGGCACGTTGTAATCTGCCGCAGGCATCCTGGTCCCCTGCTCAACATTAAAGAAAACCGTGACATTTTTATCTATCTGAGGATAATAGCAGTCCCATCCGAGCCATCCGTGTTCATTTGGCATCTTTCCGCTAAGGATCGAAGTTGTTGCGGCCACAGTTGTGGGTGGAAAAGTTGAACTGTACTGTCCTACAAGATGAGTCCTGAAAAAACCATCCTCTTTAAGATTTTTTCTTATTATGTTCATACCCATGCCGTCTAGCAGAAGCACTACTACATTCTTATAATCCTTTATAAGATATTCATCCAAAAGAGGGAGTGTCTTTCCTGCAGGCTCCACTCCAAAATATCTCATTACAGAGTTTGGAAGATTCGATATGCAGTTATCATAATCCGGCCATGTATTAAACCTCTTATCCATTTCTATCCTTAATTATCTTCTATCAGTGACTTTTCCATACGTATGCAGTCAAATGTGACACCATGTAAGATCTTATCATCAGCCGTCTCATAACCGATGCGTTCATAGAATCCCACAGCCACATCCCTGCTCTCAACGACCGCCTTGATATATTCCATCTCCAAAAGCCATTTTTCAGCTTCAGCCATAACCCGTTTCCCAAGGCCTTTGCCCCTGTATTCAGGTAAGACTACCACCCGTCCTATCATGGCTGTTTCTTCATCTATCTGATACAGACGGCAAGTGGCTACCGAAAATTCATCATCTGTCAAAACAATATATTTCGTGTCAGGAGTATCATGTTCATCAAACTCTCGGCGAAGAGTTATATCATGCTGCCTCGCCATTCCCTGTATACGCACATAATAGGCTCCCGCCTGTTGCCATGTTTCGGTTGCTCTTATAACATTTATATTCATCTTCATCTTTCTGCTTATTATTTTCTGTAACAAAGGCTGTATCTGGTGACCCCATTATCGGCTGTCACAGTGTTATACAGTTCACAGCCAAAGTGCTGATACATATCAGAGTATTCTTTCATGTCTGTGTCAAAAAGAAGCGGTATATCAAGATCATCTGACATCCTCTTTGCAAAAGTTACAAGTTCAGAAGCTATCCCCTTTCCCTGATGTTCTTTATCCACACATACCATCAGCGCATCTATGTGGCGTTCTTTGGCATATCTTTTATTTGATCCGTCTATCTGTTTTGCAAACTCTATCAGTGATCTGAGTTTTGAAAACCTGATCGAAGTTAACATTTTGCACAGCATCTTTATCTGTGGCATCTTTGGAGCATTTGCGGAATCCTCAAGTCCTATGAAGCCCGTCATATCTTCATTAGCATACAGCTCTCCGGCCTGATATACACAGTCTACATACAGGCTCATATATTTTTTTACATCTTCATATCTTTCTTCTACAGATCCCCAGTTATGAAAAAGCTCATTTGTCACAAAAGCCTCTCCTATAACGTTTTTGATCTTATTTAATTGTTCCTGCGATGTATTTTCAACCCTTCTTATCATCTTTAATGTCCTATATGCCAGTATCTATCTAAAAAACATCATATACAAATAACATCCGCCTACAGATATGACATTGCTCACACTGTGCATTATCATGGGATATATAACACTCTCTGTTCTTATATACACAAATCCGTATGCCAGTCCAAGAACAAAAGCATAACAGACCTGAAACCATGGTATTGAAAAATTTGAAAAATCGATATGTGCGATCCCAAACAAAAGCGCTGCAATAACAACCGCTGTTATCCTGTCCTTTTTACCATCAGGCCTCATACAATAAAGTAAAGTTGCGATCGGTAACGATCTGAACAGGATCTCCTCGGATGGTCCCGAAAGAAAAAGCTGGAAACCAAGTGTTCCTATAACGTTAACAAGATCAAGATCATAATCATAGGTATTTATCGTTTTAGTATATGATCCAATAACGTAAACGATCAGATAATAAACAGCCAGAACAGCACAAAATATCAGGGTATATCTTATTCCTTTTTCATCGTAACGCGGTCTTAGTTTAAAACCATCTATCTTCATTACTCTATCAAGCAAAATGATAAGTGCTATCGCAAATAACATCTGCAGTATATGATGCACCGAGATAGATATAAACAGATCATCTTTATCAAATGCAGAATAATCAAATATGTTTGACAGATAACCTGCCACATTGCTGAAAAATCTCTGTATCACAAACAGTAAAACAGAAACCATCGCTGTGATAACATACCTATTCCGTTTATTTGTAACTTTAGAATCCTTCATCTTAAATAAGTTTATTAACCTATAATGGCATGCCCGCTTAACGAGCATGCCATAACAACCCTATCTTTTTTCTTTGAGACTCACACTCATCCTACAAAGCTGTCAGTCTTTTGCATGACATCTCTAAGATTTTCTATGTTTTTATCAACATCCGCAGATTCGAGAGAATGATTGCATCCCGGATATGAATGCAAAGATACTGACTGTTCTTTAGCCATTTTCTTCACTGCATCAACATCAGACCACGGATCATCGTCTCCTATAAATGCTAAAACATCTTTTGAATCAAAAAGAAATGTTGCTTCAACCGGTGTGTACCATATCTGTCTCGCATCTAACTCATGATCATTTATGTACTTTGCAAGTGCGACCGTACCGATACTCTTTCCTATGAATATCACACTGTCATAACCTTTGATATCCACGTCCTTTAACTGTTCTTCAGACTGTGAATAAGCAAGCAATGCTGCCTTTCTCATCATAGCCTCATCGCCTCTTATCTTTTGGGGCATGTCATGATACTCAATGTTTATAACGTCATATCCCTTGTTTTGTACAAGCTTTGAAGCATAGTATAGAAGCGGCTTATCCTTGTGATAGCCGATCCCCGGAAATATAACTGCAAGTTTCTTCTCATTCATATATCAGATTTCTCCGGTATTAGTATCTATTCCTCTCTGTGGTCAAATACTCTCTGAGTCTTCTTTTCAGATCTGGGAAGTGTACCAAGAGGTACCACCGTCACACGAGGAGTTACATTCATCTTTGACTTGAATGCTTCTTTAATAAGGGCACCGGTCTTTTCAAAGTTAACTCTTCCTTCAGCCTCAGCTGTTATTAAGATAACATC
Source organism: Lachnospiraceae bacterium (assembly GCA_017619635.1). Classification (GTDB taxonomy): domain Bacteria; phylum Bacillota; class Clostridia; order Lachnospirales; family Lachnospiraceae; genus Colinaster. Next base: position 71,239 of record JAFZRZ010000013.1, read on the forward strand.
TTTGTTTATCTCATCATCATGAGCGATGTTAATGTTATACTCACTTGAAACCCCGTCAATCTGTCCAAGGAGTTCTTCTACCTGGCTGGGGAACATGTTTACACCATGAACCTTGAACATATCATCACTTCTTCCGCGGATGATATCCAGTCTGGGATATTTTGATCCGCAAGGGCACTCTCCGGGTATGATGCGGGAAAGATCATGGGTCCTGAATCTTATGAGTGGAGCACCCTCTTTTACAAGAGTAGTTATAACGATCTCGCCTTCTTCTCCATCCTCAACGTTTTCTCCCGTCACAGGATCGATTATCTCGATATACAGATAATCATCCCAGTAATGCATTCCTGTCTGCTTATTACAGTTAATACCTATACCGGGTCCGTATATCTCTGTAAGACCGTATATGTCATAGAGTTCTATACCGAGCTTGTCATGGATATATTCTCTCTTCTTCTCGCTCCAGCGCTCAGAACCGATTACTCCCTTCTTAAGGAAGATATCCTTCTTCATGCCTCTGCGTTCTATCTCCTCCGCTAAAAGAAGCGCATAAGATGATGTTGCACAGAGTACTGTAGCTTTAAGATCGACCATCATCTGAAGCTGTTTCTCAGTATTTCCGGGTCCCATAGGGATAGCCATTGCACCAAGTTTTTCACATCCTGCCTGAAAACCTATACCGGCTGTCCACAGTCCATATCCGGGTGTTATCTGTATCCTGTCTTTTTCAGTGATACCTGCTGTCTCATAACATCTGGCAAACATTATTGCCCAGTCATCAACGTCTTTTGCTGTATAGGGAATTATTACCGGTTTTCCTGTTGTACCCGAAGAAGAATGTATACGTACAACTTCTTCATCGCTTACAGCCTGAATCCCAAGCGGATATGCATTTCTGAGATCTGCCTTGCTTGAAAAAGGTATCTTTTCAAAGTCCTCCTGTGAACTTACGCCTGTTATGCCCGCATCACGGTACATCTTTCCGTAATAACTGTCGGTTTTGATCAGTCTCTTGATCTGTGCATCAACCTGTTTGATCTGTGTCTCATTAAGTCTCATTTTGATTCTCCTTTATTTTCCCCTATTTCAAAACCGCTTAAAAATGCCTGTATATTTTTATCTTTAAATTTTGGCGGAACTCTCTTTTCTATCTCTGAAATTATCGTATCCTTGGATGTCCCCAGTCTTCCCGAACCGGCTGCTATTCCGAGTAAAAGTATGTTTAAGAATTTTGCGGAACCAAGTTTGGTGCACTCAGCTTCTCCATCCACAAAGATACAGTTAACATTATCTTTGAGATATTCGATCATGCTGCTTCCGTCATATCCGGTTTCAGCAAGTGATTCTGTCACAGGTTTTACAGCAGAGGTATTAACCACCGCCAATCCGTCTGCTGACAGATATCCGATATTTCTTACAACCTCAGCGGGTTCAAATCCGATGATAAGATCAGCCTTTCCACTAGGTATCATAGGTGAATATGCTTCATCACCTATCCTGACATGGCTTGTTACAGGACCGCCTCTTTGTGCCATTCCTATTGTCTCAGCCGAATGAACGGTATTGCCCTCACTCATTGCCGACGCTGCTATTATCCTCGATGCCAGAACAGTTCCCTGTCCGCCGACACCACAGATCAGTACATCTTTATTCATCTGTAGCACCTCCTATCGCATTCATCGGACATACCTGTTTACACAGACCGCATCCTGTGCAAAGCGACTGATCTATCGTCACCTTACCGTCTGTAAGAATAAGTGCGGGGCAACCTGTCTCTCTGATACATTTCTTACAGTTCACACAACTGTCATTTATTGTACATTTCTTTGATGACTTCTCTATTGCTATGCATGGAGACTTAAATATGATCGCCTTAACACCTTTTGTCTGAGCACATTCCTTCACAGTCTCTATTGCTTTATCAAGCTCAAACGGATCAACAGTAATAACCTTTTTAAGCCCTATCCCGTTAAGTATATTAGTTATGCTTATCTTGCCGACATCATGTCCCATCATGTTTATTCCGGTTCCGGGATGCGGCTGATGACCGGTCATTGCAGTTGTCGAATTATCAAGTATACATATCGTTATATCAGCTTCATTTATGACTGCATTAACAACACCGTTTATTCCTGATGCAAAGAAGGTTGAATCGCCTATAAAAGCAAATGCCTTTCCGTCACTGTCCACATGAGAAAAGCCCTGTGCCATCGTTACACCTGCACCCATGCACAGACATGTATCGACCATATCGAGCGGCATTGCATTTCCAAGTGTGTAACAGCCTATATCACCGCAATAATATGTCTTTTCTTTCTCCATCGCCTTCTTTACTGCATAGAAAGAAGCCCTGTGCGGACAACCTGCGCATAAAACAGGAGGCCTTACCGGCAGGGTTGGTATATCTTTTTTAGAATACTCAGCTTCCAAGTCTGTTTCCAGATAGGCTTTAAGTATCTTAGCCACACTGTCAGCACTGTTCTCGCCCATATGAGGGACATGACCTGTAAGCTTTCCGTCAACCTTAAGTGTCAGATGATGTTTACCTGCAAGCTTAAGTAACTGCTCTTCAATATATGGACTTAATTCCTCAAGACAAAGTATCTCCTCAACGCCTTCAAGCTGTTTTAACATAAAGCTTTCGGGGAAAGGATAAGCTGTTGCGATCTTAATGAGTTTAATCTGAGGATGATCCTTTAAAGTCTCTTTGGCATACATGTAACTTACGCCACTAGCCATAACAGCTTTTTTTGAAGGTCCGCCCTCTGAAGTATTAAATCTGTAATCAGAAAAGTCATTGCCTATCTGGATGTTCCTGTCTTCGATCATACCGTGATTCTTATATGAAAGACGCGGGAATATGACAAATCTTCCTGAATCCTTTTTAAAGCCCTCATAATCTTTCGGGATATACTTATCCCCCACTTCTATGGAAGCATAGCCGTGATCGACACGTGTCGTTGGTCTGAATATGACAGGAGTCTTATATTTCTCCGAATAATCAAACGCATCCTGTATCATCTCAAAGGCTTCTTCCGGAGATGAGGGATCAAAGACCGGTATTCTTGCAAAATCGGCAAATCTTCTCGTATCCTGTTCAGTCTGAGATGAGATCGGTCCGGGATCATCTGCAGAAACAACCACAAGTCCTCCCTCAACACCTACATATGCAAGGGACATCAGAGGATCTGATGCAACATTTAGTCCGACCTGTTTCATAGTGACCAGTGCTCGTGCTCCTGAGTAAGCGGCTGCAGCAGCAACTTCCAGTGCCGCCTTCTCATTTACCGACCATTCAAGATGAAGTCCTTCATGAGGATATTTTGCCAGTGTTTCTATGATCTCCGAAGATGGTGTTCCCGGATATCCGCAGGCGATGTTCACTCCTGCCTTAAGGGCTCCAAGAGCAATAGCTCCGTTACCCATTACATATTCTTTCATGTTATGCTCCTTGATGCTTATATAATATAATGCAAACTTTCTTACCTTGTAGCTCCGCATCTGCTGCATTCAGAATGATCATATATTTCCTCTACAACCGGTTGTTGCTTTACACTCATATGTGTTTCAGTTCTGTATACATCCACCCAGTCATGCCCCAAAGAGTTTATGGTTCCTATCTCTAAGGTCTTGCCGCATACTGTACATTTACGTTCCATTGTTCCCTGTCCTTCACATGTTGCCTCTGTAGTTGTGATCCAGTCTCCCGGTATATGACCTGTTGCCGGTATCACTTCAGAATTCAATACTGCTCCGCATACCGTACATTTCTGCTGTTTAGAACCCGGCGTCTCACAGGTTGCCTGTTCAGTCTCCCATTCACCAGGTGTATGTCCTGTAGCAGCGATCTTTTCTTCTTCTATAACTTCACCGCATTCCTTACATACCTTCTGCCTAAGTCCCGGTGCTGTACAGGTGGCTTCCTTTACAGTCTTAAACTCTCCGGGTACATGTACATGCTCGGTGGGTTTAGCTTCTTCTTTACTATCCTGTTTTTCAACAGCTTCAGTTGTCTTTTCTTCGCTCTTTGCATCTGAAGATGAGGCATTATCATCAGATGAATCTTCTATATATTCATCATACTGAGGATCCTCAATCTTAATGCCGTTCTTTCTGAGTAAAGTTATAAGTCTTGGCACATTTGCTGTGGGAAGGTGATCATAATCAAGAAGCCAGACTTCTTCACTCTTTTCAGTGAGCAAAAACTCACAAGTCTTTGCATTACCCTTTATAAGAGCACTCTCTCCTGCTCCAAAGGCTCTTTCAACGCCTGTATAGGTTCCGTCTGTCAGTTTTAACTTTGCGAGCACTTCACCCTTTTCAACTTCAAGAAGGGTATATATATATCCGTCATTGCCGTTATATACAGTCATCCTGAAAGTTGTTCCTCTGACCGACATGGTCGAGTTTGGCGTATCAACCTCATAAGAATCATCAACACCAAGTTTTGCATTAAGGACATTGAGTTCTGAACCCTTGTCCATGACTATCTTGATCTTGCTGCTCTCTTTTGTTGAACTGGCTTCCAGTCTGAAATGAGTATTCTCATCAGCATAGACATATTTATCATTGTCCATGCACATGGTGAGTTCTGACTGGGCATTAACGGTAACATCATCACCGCTGTAAAGACGCTGTCCGGCATATGCCTGGCCATTATTCTTTTCACCAACAACGTCGACTGTACCCTTAACATCTTTGACAAGGATACTTCTGTATCCATCACCCTGCAAGAGGACTGCAACGATTATTCCAACAGCCACAACAGCCACACCGCCTATGGTGATGACTTTTCCTTTTGTTGAACCAAAAAAACTCTTAATATCCATATATTTCCTCCGAAACATTTATGAATCAAATTCATTGGCACCAATGTATATTTTATCAACTTTTTGGCTTAAATTCCAGTATTTAACGGCTTATACCTGCTTAAGAGCAAAAATGTCCATAGTCTATCTTACCGCCTTTACTTCTTTAAGCTCATAATCCTTTATTGTGATCTGACCGTCAGCATCTTTATGTACGTTTATTTTTGCCAGTCCTCCAATCTTTGTCCCCGATTTAGTCTGACCCGAGATCAGATTGCCAAGCGAATAGAACACCAGCGTCTGATGATCGTTATTCTTTATGAGTTCATATTCCTGAATAACATGCGGATGTGTTCCTACCACTATATCAACACCGTGTTCACAAAAAAGCCCGGCGTACTTTCTTTGCTGCTCATTGACCGTAGTCTCGTATTCATCACCCCAGTGAGCATATACCACAACGACATCTGCTCTTTTTCTTGCGTGATCAAGCTGGCGTATGATACGTTTTTCATCATCAAAAGTCTCTATCGTATGAGGGCAACCCTCAAGCTGAGGCTGACCGTTCGTTCCATAAGTGAATCCTAAAAAAGCGACTTTAATACCATCTTTTTCAATATATCTTATTCTGTCGCTTGCTTTTTCACTGTAATCACCACATTTTGAGGCTCCTATACATTCGATCCCTTTACTCTCAAAGAACTCCAAAGTTGTATCAATACCGTACTCCCCTTTATCAAGCGCATGATTATTGGCAAGATTTATAACATCAAAACCTGCGTTGACAATTGCCTCTCCCACAGTGATCGGCGTCCCAAACTTAGGATAATCACTCACAGCCCCGTTATCATCAACAAGTATTGTCTCCTGATTCAAAACTGCTATATCCGAAAGTTTTATATCATCTCTTATATCATCATAAAGCTCATTCAGATCTTTTGTCTTATTTATTAGGGAAAGATGGATCAGATTATCTCCAGCACATAAAAGACTTATATCACAGCTGTCAGATCTTCCTGCCATCTTAAGTCCAAAATCCCTCCACATCCACTGATTGGATACTCCATTCAGATCAGTGACGATGATCCTTTCTTTAGCTCCTGATGCGATGGATGCTATCTCATAATCGATCTGTGAAGACATCCATACAGGTCTTAATCTGTCTTCTCTGTTCTCGTCAAAACGGTATATGAATATATGCTGTTTTAATGCCTTGTCATTTTTCTTTACCCAAAACGGCATATGCTCACCGAAACTTCCATGTTTCCAGACAAGCATTATCAGCTCTTCCTTACCGTCCATATCAATATCTTTTATAAGGATATCCTGAACAAATAAGTCTTTCGGGCTCTTCCAGAAGATCTTTTCACATTTATCATCCTCATACAGTGTCAGTGAGCGGTCCTTAACGACTGCATATCCTGTTCCGATATCAGTCCGGCTTTCTTTCCAATCAACCCATCCCGGTATAAAAGCCCCATACCACCACAAAAGGACAAAGGCAGTGATAATCACTATCACTGCCATACATGTCATAAGCAATATTTTCAATCGGCTTTTTTTATTATCAATACTCATACTTCCATCTGTATCTGTAGCTGGATGTCCAGTCGGGTTCCACAATGGAATTGTCCTTTACATACATATCATTTGAATCAAGCTGCATTCCGATCATCACTCTCCATTCACTGTCAGTAAGTCTGTCGGATATGGGCTGTTCAAACTGATAATAGTTAAACACTCCGCCTCTTCCAACATGAAGTTCACCGTCGATCGGATAAATGACATAAATGGTTGAGGCTCCTCCTATACCAAGCTGCAAGCATGAACCGTTGGGATCTGTTGCAACATCGGTTATAAGAGCCATCGGATACTCTTCCGCTGAAGCATAGTCTTTTCCGTACTTATTCTTTATCGTATCAAGCCAGAAATGCTCGAGTGTGCCGCCGTAACCTCTTATAAGCTCATACTCATCATCTGTAAGCTTCTCGTTTTGAAGTTCCTTTACGGATATATCTCTAAGACTCTCAGAAAGTTCTGCCAGCCTGTAGAGACCTTCCTTATCCTCACTGCTTATAACACCGAGGTTTTCAAGTCCTTCTGATGTTGTCCTGCTTAATGTATAGAGTCTGTCATACAGTTCCGGTTCCGGCTCAACATAGCCTCTGTCATCATATACGGTATCATCACCGCCTCCCATCTCAGCCATCATCTGCTTTGCATAGAGCACAGTGTCATGCTTTAATTCCGTATAACTTCCAAGATAACCTTCCAAACTCTTTTTCTGCCATTCCTCATTTGTCATAAATGAAGGATATCCCTCACCCTTAACGGTAAGAAGCGGACTTAAAGTATAAAGCCAGCCGCTGTAAAGGGATGATGTCCAGTAATCATGAGAATCCTTTACCTTTTCTCTTACTTTATCCATGTTTTCAAGATAGTTGGGATATTTGTCATTTCCCATATCTTTTAACAGATCAAGAGCAAGATCGGAACCCATAGCAGCAGGTACATCAAGTCCGTCAGGAAGCATCCTCTTTGAACCGTCGTCAGCCTCTTTAACCTGGCTGTAGCAAAGCTGTGTGAAAACTGCAGCATCAAGAGTAAATCTTTGTCCCATGAACCTGAAGCCTTTTGCTTCCTCAGTTTTATCGGTGGCACCGTTATCATCATCAAATACGACCGAATTGATCTCGGGAGATCTTAATTTCTTGATCCCTTCAACATAATCATCAAAAGCTTTATCATTACCTTTTATATTCTCGTAACTGATATCCGAATCATATGCGGCATCTATGACGGGAAGATAATCATAATAACCCAGATCATCGCTCTGACCCACAAAGAATGATGTCACCTCATAAACAGCTTCCCATTCATTCAGACTCTCCTTGTTATTCTCATCGTTCATGGCAAGAGTCATAAGAAAAGCAGATCTGTTCATCAGCTCACTTTTTTGAGCATAATTGGTCCTTCCGTACCACATCATGGTCCTGAAATAGTTTTCCAGTTCCTTATCACCTTCGTAATAACCTCTTGGCTTGTACTGGGAATAATCCTCATACTCACCGGTTATCGAAGATGTATATATCCCTGATGCGCCAACTATGTTGCAGACCTCATCCACAACCTCACTTGAAGCATATTCCGGAAGAACAACACCGTCTGTTCCGAGAAGTCTGTTAGCGACTCCAAAATAGATAACATTTAATCTTGCCGCCTCTTCCCATTCGCTGCCCTTAAGAGCCTCATACTGTTCTTTTGAAGCATTGAACATACCGACAGAGAGTTTTTTGATACTGTCTGAAAGAAACTTCTTCTCGGTATTCTCCTGAAGCATCGCAAAATACAGGTGATAAGTATGCATCATCGAATCTGTTGTCACAAAGCTTCCGTACTGTGCATATCTGTTGAATTCATATATATCAAAGAATTCAGCACTGCTTCCCTCAACAACGACAAAATTGTTCGCGATAAGTTTCTCCTGGGCTTCCTCATTCAGATAAAGTCTCTCATGATCATATACATTGCCAAGGTCCGGATCAACACTGTAAGGAGCCACAGAAGGTGTATAAGACAGTTTATTCCTGTCATAGTCAATGGTAAGCATCTTTCGCTCGATGGAATTGACATCAAGAGTTTTGCTTTTCTTCTCTGTCTTTGAGTCCTTCTTTACTTTATCCTTGTCTGTTTCAACCTTTGTATTTTTATCACTCTGATCAACCTTGGAGGATACGTTTGTCATATAGAGTCTTGCCGCTATCACAGCAACCAGTGCAAACGCAGCCACACCTATAAGTATTCCCAGTATGATATTTCTAGTATTCTTTCCCATAATCTCCTCTCATGCGTTCACCTTACGCCAAGATCATGCATTTAACAGATTCTCTATCTCGTCGGTGTCACGCTCTCTTACGACGCTTTCAGCCCCGTTCTTTCCAAATACCATATCACTGGCGCATCCCTTTGCATAAGGCTTCCATACAGGCATAGGTGTGCCGTCTGCATCGTTTCCGTTTGGATCGCCAGTCTTTACAAAGTTACTCCAGTAGTTGCACATCTGTCTTGCAAGATCATAATGCCTTCCAACATAAGGTCTCCAGCACTTGGCAAGCGTTTCAAAGAAGAACCATAGTTCGCATGAATGGAAGGTTCCCGGGTTATCCTCTCCGGGTATGTCTGTATCAAATCTGTAATAGTATGTAGGCAGATCGACACCGATTTCTTTTCTCTTAAGTGCCAGATTCTTTATTGCCCATTCAAGTGCATTTGCTCCGTTGCAGTTTGCGCTTATCTCCGGGAATTCATCAGCGGTGTTTCCTGCCATTATCGCAACGGGAAGTGCTTTTCCGCTTACGATTGCATCATACGGATCACCCTTGCAGAATGTATCATCCTGAACCGTCATGAATCTTTTTAACATACCCATGGGAGTGAAATCGTTGCCACTATACTCAGCATACTTTTCTCTTATATACATTGCATCGAGTTCTCTTGCTTCCTCGAGAGTCTTTACACCCAAAAGCTCAAAGAAATCCTCACCCTTCTTTGCTGCATCTGCAAGCGAGCATGGTTTGCTCAGTCCCCAGTTGCCGTCAATGCTCTTTACTATACCGCTCTGTATTATAGCTTTACTGAATAAACCTTTATTTCCCTCATATGCTATCTGGCTGAGCACGCTTCCGCCGCCTGCAGACTGACCGGCTATGGTCACATTTTCAGGATCTCCGCCGAAGTTGGCGATATTCCTGTGTACCCACTGTATACCGTACTGCTGGTCAAGATTTCCGAAGTTTGCAGGGAAGTCAGGCTGTTCCTTAATGATCTGCGGATGTGTCATGAAGCCGAGTGCGGCAAGTCTGTAATTGACAGATACAACAACCACTCCTCTTCTTGCTACTCTCTCTCCGTCAAATTCCATCTCTGAAGGATATCCCCACTGAAGAGCTCCTCCAAAGAACCAGATGACAACAGGAAGTTTCTCATCCTTTTTCTTTGCCGGTGTCCACACGTTAAGATACAAACAGTCCTCACTCATCTCTATCTCGGGATCAACATGCCATTCCTTACAGTATATATCTGTTCCGAGTCCCGGAGTGTCCTGTACAGATATGGGAGCGAATCTGAAACAGTCTCTTATTCCTTCCCAGTTCTCAGCAGGCTGAGGTGCTCTCCATCTGTTCTTTCCCACAGGCGGTGCTGCAAATGGTATACCTTTAAATGCGGTAATCCTCGGATCGGCTGCCTCTATTCCTCTTACCTTACCGTTTTCAGTCTCCGTAACTCTAAGCATATTTAATTCTCCTCCAATCTCTTTTTTATTTATGATCTTTATACGATGAATTCTATTGATGCAAGGTTTACGTTGTTCCCGTATCCCTTATATTTTACATATATGTCATGAACGCCGTCAGAAAGATCAACATCCGTCTCATATCTTTCCCACACATTTGCATTCGGTATATCTTTTATAACACCAGCGATCTTACCGTCTAATCCGTCAATGATCTCAAAATCACCGCCGCCCATATATCCTCTGACAGTGATCGCCATCTTTTTAACGCCGCTGCAGTCAAATGATTTGAATCCGGCTGTCGTGTTATTTCTTATATCTCCGATATAACCCGGATTTTCATCCCCGTCCCTGCCATCCTGCATGACACGTGGCTGCCCAGGTCTTACATAGAGTTCCGGCTCATCCGTAAACAGATGACATGCTATGTATGCCGGATATACTCCCTCGCCCTTAAGAGGTCCTCCGTTTAGTCCGCAGCTGCTCATCGCTACCTGTGCGATAGAACCGTCATCGGCTATCACGATCTTTTCAGCGCATCCCTGTCTGCAATACCATGTGGTGTTTGTCTGTCTATGATAGAAAATATACCAGTCATCGCCGATCTTTACTATGCTTCCGTGGTTATTACCGCCATAAGCCATTATACGGTCTTTTGCTTTGTAACTGTCCACGCCAACATCCGTATTGCTCACTACCACTCCGCCATAGACAAAATCCTTATCCGGCGATTTACTTGTTGCATAACAAAGCTCATGCATCCAGGTCGATGAATATATAAGGTAATATGTATCATCAACCTTTCTTATAGAAGGAGCCTCAAAGAATGTATGTCCTTCAAAGCCTGTCCCTTCACCGTATTCACATCCGGGAGCAACTATGACAGGAGCCTTTAAGATGGTTAGCATATCCTTGTCAAGCACGGTACACTGTGCACCTGTCCTGCTTTTATCTCCTCTTCCGCAAAATCCGGTATAAAGATATGTCACATCTCCTTCTGTCAGGACCCCAGGATCAAACTGAGGCTCATCACCTTCTTTTTCACCCAGTCTTGTTCCGTCCTCATAATGTACATATCCGTAAAACTCATATCTGCCAGCCGGCTTGTCACATACCGCAACGGAAACAATCGGAACATGATCCAGAACATAGTACAGATAATATCTTCCGTCAGGTCCCACTGTAACATCGGGTGCGTAAAGGCACATCTTTCCATCCTTGTTTAATGGATCTGATGTCTTTGGATATATAACACCCTCATATCTCCAGTCGCCAAGGTCATCCACGGGAGCTGAATAGCAGACATAATCGCCAAGACAGAACACATGGCCATTATACAGATCGTGTGATCCGTAAATATATACCCTTCCGTCAAATACATAAGGCTCTCCGTCGGGTATGTATTCCCATGACGGCAAATACGGGTTAAAAGCTTGTTTTTTCATATAAAAATCTCCGGTTCTCATAAATACGCATAGTACCAAATGATATTATAACATAGGAGTTTTTATATAAAACCCGACAAACAAAAGACCTTTTACCGACAAACGATAAAAGGTCTTGATCATATCATATTCTGTTGGAGTATTAAGATCAAACTGTTGTATCCAAAGTAGCTCCCGCTACAGCTGCACTCGCATCTGTATATGCTCCTGTGCTCGCATATAACTGCTTGCTGCTTTCGAGTATCTTGTCAAGATAATCCTTTGCTGAAGATACCTTTGTTGTTGCCGCATCAGTTGCTGCCACAGTATCAGTCTTGTTATCAGCTTCGGCTTTCTCTGTTGTAGCTGCTGTCTTCTTTGTTTCAGTCAGCTTAGAGAGGATATCCTGTGAGCTTGCCTGAGACTTCTTGCTGTCATCAGAAGAACTTATATCACTGCTGTAATAAGCCTTCATAAGCTTTCCGTAACCGCCGCTCTTGATGCTGGCATAATCCGAAAGGTTGATGCCGTACATACTGTTTGAACTTGTCGCTTTCGAATTCATACTGTTAAATAAATAACTGTAATCATTTCTCATAGATATGTTCATATTGACCTCCTTGTCAATCAACTCTACGAAAAATATACTTCCTCTGGTACTATGGTACCATTTTCATGCAAATATTTCAATGCCTGACAAAATATTCACAAAAAAAAGTTTATTACATACAATACCTATCTGGACTTTTTAAGTCCGTATATACCGAATCCGGTATTCTCACTGTCAGTCATCCAGTAATAACCATTATCACTGTCATCTGTACTGTGATCATTGTCATCACCTTTACTGAGTACCGGTCTCTTTCCAGATGTGGAGATCTTGTTCTCCTCACGGTATTTCAACTTCCCTTCCTGGGCATTTGCATACCAGTCATATGTGTGACCTTCATTGTCCATGGTCATTATATAGATCTCACCGTTGTAATAACCGTTCTTAAACTCTCCGATCGCATTTGTAATGCATAAAGGACCAGTGATCTTTGAAGCTTCAAACGTATAATGTTCCTGTCCCGAACCGTTTGGCAGATCGTTTTTGAACTGACCGTTGTACATATGCTCCACAACGCCTGTGTAAGGTCCGACTTTTGAGGGGCCTTTCACATATATGCGAAGCCACATACCTGCACCGCTTCTAAGTCCCTTGTTCCACTCGCCGAAATAATATGTATCATCTGCATATATGGCAAGTCCTTTTCCGTTGGGAACATTGTTTGCATCCACTTCTCCGTAATAGAAGAACTCATCACTTCCCGAAAGATCATTGGTGAGCATCCTCACCCTGTCAAGCCTTATAAGATCCCCTACAGCATCAAGCTTGTAATCATCCCAGTATCCGTAAAGTTCCGCCATTTGGGAATCATTGTTCCTTACTCCTCTGCATGTTGCCTTGACATAGTATTCATTCTCTATATGGACAGCATCTGTAACCTCAGGAACAGTTTCCGTCTCTTTCACAGCAAGAGCCTGTTCTGCTTTGTTCACCGCTTCGTTTTCGTCGACCTTTGGCTCATCATTTTTAATGCCAAGATCATTAAGTTCTACCTTTTCGGTTTCAGGCTTTATCTTTATGATCGATGACGAAGAATCATCCACTCTCATCAAAAGAACTATCGCTACGATCGCCAATATGATGATAAGTGATACTCCGCCTATCGCTATTATCTTATCCTGATTCTTCACAGCCCCACGCTGCTCCTTTCCATCTAACGATATAGGTTATTATATAGCAAGGCTTTAAAAAAGGATTTAAGTTTTTCTTAATTATGCTTTTTATTTATATAAATTTCCATAAACAAAAATAAAGGATCCCGATTTATCGGAACCCTTTTACCTGTTTAGTCGGAATGACAAGACTCGAACTTGCGACCTCTTCGTCCCTAATTCCAATAAACTTTGTCCCTAAACGCTTATTATCTGTTAAATCCTCTTAGCTATTGCTTTTCTCAAATCCAATTAATACAATATAACACTCAATACAACAAAATAATACATCATATTTACACAAAATGTTAGAACAAATGTTAGAACAAAAATCAAGCCATAACCATCATACACTTTTTCAAATATAACGGAGACATAAAGGAGACATGGCGCATTTTATATGTGTATTATCCATGATATATTTGTATCATAAGAATTCACGTGAATAGATATGTAATAGCTTTAACAAAAGCTTGCATCAAAAAAGAAACATAATACAGTTGATAATACAAATAAGGATTATCCTCATTTCAGGGGGATTCTCCTTTTTTTGTATGCCGTGCCACGTTCAGTCTATTGCAACTATTTAACAGTTTGTTAAGGCAGCGCCTTAACGCAAGGTGCAGGAGGAAGGCTCCTGCTGGGTTGCAAGGGCAACGCCCTGCTCCGATCCAAGGCGAAGCTTTGGCCCAGTCGTATGTCGTTGCGACATTCGGTACTGGGTATTATCTGCCGTTTCACACAGGAAAATTTATAAGCGTTTTTTGCCGAGCAAAAAGGAAATGGAGGAATATATGGAATTCACAAATTTATTAGAAAGCTATAATGATGTTCTGGTTCCAGAAGATATACAAGAAATATTACATACGGGAAGAAATACAGTATATAACTATTTAGCCAATGGAATCATAAAGTCTATAAAGGTTGGTGGCAAATATCGTATACCCAAACTCTATCTTCTTGAATATATGTATCCAGAAATCGATTTCTGTCAAGGAGGTGATTCTTATAGCAAGACCTAAGAAAAATGGGAAGCGTGCTACAGGAATTCAAAGTAAGAAAGGATTCTTGTATATAGTCACCACCAAAAGTATTACTAAAAACGGCATAAAGAAAATCGAGAGGAAATGGCATGCTACAGGCCTAAAAGATACACCTGAAAACATCAAAAAGGCATCACAATTAAGAACCAAAATCCTTGAAGATTTACAAAGTAACAACACGCCAACTATTGATAAAAATATTTCTGTCAGTGAGTATTTGGATTACATACTCGAAAAGAAAAAAAGAGAAATTGCAGACACCACTTATTGCAATTATTTATATCGGTCAAAGAAAATAAAGGATTACTTTGGTTTAACAAAAGTAAAGAGTATAAATGAATCACTTATTGCAACTTTTTTTGATGATCTTTTTTTGCAGGACAATGTTCAGCCAAGAACCGTAAAAGACATCAAAGTGTTCTTTTCGAGTGTGATGGATTATGCAGTTAAGGATGGAATTATAGTTAATAATCCTATCCCAAATGTTGAAGTGAATAAGAATTTAGCTGCAACATTCGCAAAAAACAAGTTAAGTGATAATCAATTCTTTTCATACGATGAAGCAATGCTTTTCTTAAACAGAGCTAAAGACCATGAACTATACGAATTATTCTATGTAACATTATTCTTCGGTCTTAGGCGTGAAGAAGTTCTAGGATTAAAATGGTCAGCTATTGATTTTAACGGTCAAAGAATGAAAATAAATCACACTGTAACCAAAGGAATATCTATCAACAGAACCAACACAACAAAGACAGAATCAAGCAATCGTGAATACCCTTTATCTGACGAACAGATTAATATGTTTAAAAAGCTCAAGCAACAAGAAAATAGAAACAGAAAACTCTTCAAAAATGACTATTATGATAGTGATTATGTTTTTAAGCATGTTGATGGAAGTTTATATTATCCGGATTACCCCACAAAGGCATTCGGAAAAATCATAAAAAGCACTCCAGAATTACCACAGGACATAACCTTTCATGGTCTAAGAAAATCTTGTGTTTCAATCCTGGTTCATGAGGGTCTCGATGTAAAGAGCATTCAAAAATGGGTAGGTCACGCAGATATAAACACAACTTTAAAAATATACGCAATTGTAAAAGACCAGACGGCTAAAAAAGAAGTTTCTGAAGCAATGAAGAATATTATTCACTTAAAAGATTACAGATGAGCGTACTATTCACACAAGATAAAGAACTAATTAACCGAAAAATGTTAGAACAAATGTTAGAACTGGATAAAAAACAAGGGTCCCATTTATCTGGAACCCTTGTTTTTACTGAGTCGGAATGACAAGACTCGAACTTGCGACCTCTTCGTCCCTAACGAAGCGCTCTACCACCTGAGCCACATCCCGAAAACGTACTCGATTATTATATGATGTAGGTTTATATCTGTCAAGCACAAACTTAAGAAAAAAATATTTATTTTTTCTCATGCCGTTTCTTACGGCATATAGTCCATTCCAAGCCCCTTTTGCAACTTCTTTATATAAGGTTCAGGATCCTTTATCATCTTAGCCATCATCATAAAGCATTCCAGCGAAAGAGCTTCTTTATCACAGTCTTTGTAGTTCTTTCCTATATCCTGCCCCACTTCATAACATCTCATAAGATAGAAATATATATCTGTCATCCCGTAACCCTTACACTTTGCCTTATCGCAAAAGCAGTGATTATCAAGATAATAGATAAACTCACTCATCAGGTCCTCATTCTGACTGAATTCACTCCAGAGATTCTCTATGAACTCTTCATCTCTGCCAGTAAACCGTCCTATCTCGTTTAACGCATCATATGCTTTTAAAAGTCTTGCATCTATTATGATATTGGACATGAATATTACCTCATCATATAAGCAAAAGCCCGCAGTCATCAACACAAAATGCCAATGCCCACAGGCTTTATGCTTATATATATTTACTCCCACAGATTTACAGGATATTCTCCATCATCTTTAAGCTTTTTGATCGCCGCACTGACAAGAGGTTTGTCTTCCTTATATGTAACACCATGCCATACATCACTTGTCGGAAGCATCTTTGCACTTGCCTTGCCTTCTTTTAACAGTTCGTCTACCACAAAAGGAAGGAAGAATTCTCCCTTAAGAGGATTAGCAGGCAGCTTCTCATCAAGAAAGCCTATAAATCTCTTCTCAAGCTCATCTAAGATCGAGTGGGTAAAGCCCCACATATTCATTGACACATAACTCTCTTTTTCGAGCTTGACCCATGTTGCACCGTCATCCTCGGTATACTCAGCATCATCTCCGTGCTTTTCTATACGTGTACGCTCATTTATTCCTTTTAAGAATCCTTCAGAGTCAACCTCGCATACGCCTCTGGCAACAGAACCGTTCTCTGTGAGTGTATTGTGCAGTTCATATCCCACAAGCGCATATCTGTACTTGTCATCATCTTTAGCTTCATTAAGAAATGCGGCTATCTTTTCGAATGCACCTCGTCCGTAGAAATCATCAGCGTTTATAACCGCAAAGTTTCCTTCAATGGCATCCTTTGCACAAAGCACGGCATGTCCTGTACCGAAAGGTTTCTCCCTGCCCTCAGGGATGGAATAACCTACAGGGAGCTTATTAAGTTCCTGAAAAACATACTCAACTTTTATCTTTTGAGCTATCTTATCGCCTATAGCCGCTTTAAAATCTTCCTCTATAGCTTTCTTTATGATGAATACTACTTTACCAAATCCGGCTCTTACAGCATCAAATATGCTGAAGTCTATTATTATATCACCCTGTTCATCGATCTTATCGATCTGCTTAAGTCCACCATACCTCGAACCCATGCCTGCCGCCATTATGACAAGCGTAGGTTTGTTACATTCCTTCATTTCCTCACTCACCGGTTTACGATTGCCTCCATACTTGCTGTTACATCATCGACCACAGCAAAATATACTCTGTGATCAACATATTTTTCCAAAAGTCTTATCTTAAAATCAGCCCATATCGTTTTTCCGCCAAACACAAGACGACATATGCTCTTACCCATGGTGTGGTAATCATTCGTCTGTTCAAACATTGCCCAGAATCTTTCCAGATCATCCTTATGAACGGCATTGTTGAAAGTATAAGGACTGTTATAGAAATTCTCTCTTCCGCCTATTATCTCATACATACTGTCAGATGCACGTATGACACCCAGCTCTTCTCCTTCGCCCTTGTCAAAGAGCATATAGCAGGAATTCATCTCAAGGATGGGCTCACAGTCAGATCCGACACTGTCCCACCAGTCATCGGGATTGATAACAGTCTCATCAAAGAGCTTCTCGATCTCTAACTTAACACGTGTGCTCTTTGTCTTCATATATGTGACAAAATCATTTTCAGGCATTGGTTTTGCATAATAGTAACCCTGTACCATTGTACAACCCAGACTCTTTAAATGCTCCACCTGCTGTATAGTCTCAACGCCTTCGACTATGGCCGGTATTCCGAGCCACTTTGCCATATGTATAACTGAAGCAAGTATTCTTCTTGCTTTATTGCTGTTATCTTCATCCGTATGACTCAAAAACTTAAGGTCGATCTTGAGTCCGTCAACGGGCACGTCTTTGAGCACATTAAGAGCAGAGTACCCACTGCCGAAGTCATCCATGTCCACTTCCATACCGTGTTCATGGAATTTATCCATGGCATTTAACATCTGTTGTGTGCTTTCGGTATATGCACTCTCCGTGATCTCGAGTTTTAACATCTTGGGATCGATAGCATATTTTCTTGTAAGTCCCACCAGGGTCTCAACAAGATTGGGATTATAAAGGTCTATCTGTGATACATTGACGCTTATAGGCGGAACCTCAATGCCTTTAGCCTGGTTCTCACTTATGAATCTGCAGGTCTCCTCCCATACATATGCATCCAGTTTCATTATAAAACCGTTCTCTTCAAATAAAGGAATGAATTTATCGGGAGAGATTATACCTTTTTCAGGTGTTATCCATCTTACGAGCGCCTCCGCACCAACTATCCTCTCGTCATCAAGACTGTGCTTTGGCTGGTAGTATACCTTGAATTCCCTGTTTAAGAGTGCTGCGTTCATCTTAGCGGTGATCTCAACTTCCTGAACCGCCTTGTCACGCATACTCTCATCAAAATATGCTATATGATGCATGTAATTGCCTTTGACACTTCTGAGTGCCAGATTGGCTCTCTCACACATGCTCGTTATCGTAAGGTTTCTGTCTTTAACCTCATATACGCCAAAAGACAACAAAAGATCAACACTCAGTTCAATACTGAGCATCTTTATCCTGTCTTCTATCTTGTCAATATATGATTCCACGAGAGATTTCTCGTAAGGACATGCAAAAGCAAAAAGATCTGCCTGCACTCTGCATATGAGACTTAAGCTAACCTCTTCAAAAATGTTTGTAAGTACACCGGCTATTGTCTTTAGAACTCTGTCACCTTCACCGAGTCCGTACATATCGTTAATCATCGTAAGACGATTAACTTCCAATTCAACCAAACAAAACTCTGTATCCGGATTGTTCCGGAACATCATCCCTGCGTGCTCAATAAAATAATCTTTTGTATATATCCTGGTCAAAGCATCAATGTGCTTATCTTCCGCGCCTGTAGTAAACATACTCTTCCCCTCGGCAAACAAGATTACTTAATTCACACCTTTATATTCCCTCGCTTATATCATACATTTTGCACTAAAGCTTGTCAAGTGACTATAGCCTTTTGTGCAAAATGTACATTCAGTGGTTCTTTAGGACCATATCAATGATGGAACAGTCTTACACCGTTGCATACCATAGCCATGCCGTATTTGTCGGCACACTCTATAACCAGGTCATCTCTTACAGATCCACCCGGCTGAACGATATATTTAACACCACTCTTCTTTGCTCTCTCAATGTTATCAGAGAACGGGAAGAAAGCATCCGAACCAAGTGCTGCTCCGTCCATCTGTGCAAGCCATGCATCCTTTTCTTCTCTAGTGAAGACTTCGGGCTTAACCTTAAATATCTTCTGCCATGCGCCTTCTGCAAGGACATCCATGTATTCGTCACCGATATAATTATCGATAGCATTGTCACGGTTTGCTCTTCCAAGATCATCAACAAACTGAAGATCAAGCACCTTCGGGCACTGTCTTAACAACCAGTTGTCAGCCTTCTGTCCTGCAAGTCTTGTACAGTGAACTCTAGACTGCTGTCCGGCACCTATACCTATAGCCTGACCGTCCTTTACGTAACATACAGAGTTAGACTGTGTATATTTAAGAGTGATAAGAGCTATCTTAAGATCGATCTTTGCACTTTCAGGTATCTCTTTATTCTTAGTCACAACGTTTTCAAGAAGAGAATCATCGATCTTGACCTCATTTCTTCCCTGCTCGAATGTGATTCCGAATACATCCTTGTGCTCGATAGGCTCAGGCTTATATTCAGGATCGATCTTTATAACGTTGTAGTTTCCGTTCTTCTTAGCCTTAAGTATCTCAAGTGCTTCGGGCTCATATCCGGGAGCGATCACACCGTCGGATACCTCTCTCTTTATGATCTTTGCAGTGGAAACATCACATACATCAGAAAGAGCGATAAAGTCACCAAAGCTGCTCATTCTGTCAGCGCCTCGTGCTCTTGCGTATGCACATGCCAAAGGAGAAAGTTCTCCAAGGTCATCCACCCAGTATATCTTTGCGAGTATATCACTTAACGGAAGTCCCACAGCGGCACCTGCAGGTGATACATGCTTAAATGAGGTTGCTGCAGGAAGACCTGTTGCCTCCTTAAGCTCCTTTACAAGCTGCCATCCGTTGAACGCATCCAGGAAGTTGATATATCCCGGTCTGCCGTTAAGCACTTCTATAGGAAGTTCTCCGCCGTTTGCAGCATAGATCCTGGCGGGTTTTTGATTGGGATTGCACCCATACTTTAGTTCAAACTCTTTCATTTGATACTATCCTTTCCTTATTTGTTCTTATTTATGATACGGGTCTCGTATTTACCTGTATTGATATCAATATATCTTACAAACAAAGACACCTTGTTATCTTCGTTAAGACTGTTCCAGAGCATATCCGTGAACTCATCTATATCCTTGTCGATCTTAACCCACTTGGGTTCTCCCTCATAACTCGGGAGCGGATCGCCGTCCTGCATATATGTATGTATGAAGTGACCTTCACCTGCAACCGGATCGGTATATGCAAATGTGTATCTGTTGCATGCATCGGGATTACCGTTGTTGCTCTTTAAGATACTCATGGCATAATTGAATGTTCCGTTTTCAATATGCATGATACCTGATATACGGGGTGTGTAGTTCGGTCCGTCAGGCTCGAACTCTCTTGTTCTTAATGACTGTTCGAATGTGAGCTGCTTGTCCATTCCGTCATAGATCGTATCAGTCTGGTCACCGTTTGTTACTATAGTCTTGTTACCGAGTACTCTGACCGGTGCATAAATGATAAGTGACGGATCACTTAACTTGCTGGGATCAAAAGCCTGGGTTCTGATACCCTCACCGTCTTCTACAAATACCCTGTTACGGCTGTTAACACTTCTTCCCATGATAAAGTAAGCAGTTACAGCATTTTTACCGTCTGCTGATTTACCTATCACTATTCCTCTTCCGGGATAAGCGTTTGATGCAAGTTCATTGGCAAGATTTCTCAATTCCATTGTGATTCTCCTTTTTTGATATCTATTTTCTGATCTTTTCAAGTGTCTGTCTTATTGCAACAGTCGATGTAAGATGCATATGTCCCGGACCGCTTGTGATTATTGCATAGCCCACATCATTATCCTCGAGTCTGTGAAGGAATGATTCAAGCGACATCTCCTTATATCTGTATTCACCCATGTACTGGAATCTGTCTGTGTAAAGCAGATATGCAGCCTGGTTATGATTTATGAACATATCCTCTCCGTCAATGAGAGTATAAGTCTTTATCCTGTCGAGTTTCTGGATAACTATACCGTCCAGTACGGAATACATAGCCATCAGTATATCAACACGTTCCTTGTTACCCTCTGCGTTTGCCCTGGGAAGATAATTCTTCTTTATGGCCTCAGACAGATAGCAAAGCTCAGGCAATGAAAGCTCCTTGATTATATCAAAGTAATCCTTTACATTCTCATAATCCTTAAGAGGGATACGGTCTATCTCATCTTTTCTTTCCTTTGTTAGCGCATAAGGATCCTTAAACTTATGAATGGGCATGGGATTGAAGGTAACAGGCACCTTGCCGTCCTCACGCTTCTCCATCTCCTCTTTCATCTTTGTGCTCATGATGATCGTGATCTTTGAAAGATCATAGTTAAAGATCTTCTGAAGCCAGGGTATCGTTGTACCGAGTGCGATATTGGGATGTCCCGGATTGAAATCAATATACATGATACCCAAATGGGAAGCTATTGCGCAGATCGTCTCAAAGCCGTTCATCTTCTCATCGGGTGCAAGTTTTGCAAGAGGATATATCCCGTCGAGTATCTCAAAATTATTCTCCTCAACAAACTCCTTTGCATACTCATATGTAGAGAAGCAGTAAAGAGCTTTTCCCTTTCCTTCCAGCTCTCCCACATAGGGGAAACTGAATCCTTTTATCATGTTGGCCTTAACTGTTGAAAGGAGGACATACATCGTATTGCCCACATATTCTTTCACTATATTAATGGCCATCTCCTCGCTTAATTCTTTTTTATCTTTATCTTCCATGTCATTACCTTTCTGTCAGCTTATATATCCTTCGGATCTAAGCCTTTCACGCTCTCTTTTAACATCCTCCATGAATTCCCTGGAAGATATCCTCACAGCGCCCTCTCCGTATATTATGACCTGTTCCAAACGGTCACTCGTAGCAACCATTATATCATAATTTTTCTTATGTGCCATCTCATGAACTGTTTTTTCTATATATTGGTCAGCCGTTTCGGCTTCTTTGGTATATACTATGTGAATATTGTTGAATTTTTGGACAGTTCCGGGATTGCCTTTGACCTTATAGGCATCAAATACCAGTATCAGGTTCATCCCCTTGCTTCCCTGGTAATCGCAGCAGATATCAATGAGCGCATCCCTTGCAGAATCTATATTGTCCTTTGCCATATTTGATAACTTCTCATCGGCAAATATGACATTATATCCGTCAACAAGCAGATAACTGTCCTTTTTTGCCAGAGGTTTGTAGACATATTCCTTCTCAGGCTTCTTATATGAAACCTCCTTCTTAAAATATGACATATCCCTGTAAGGCAAAAGTTCCTCACCGGATTTATGATACACATCCTTAAATATCTGCTCTATCTCTTCTCCCGATATCGTTCTCTCCCTGTTTGTATAATCAGGTATGTTTCTTACAGGAGTCATCACCTGTTCATTATCCTCTGTAAAAGATGTTCCCATCATCCTGTTTATCTTGTCCGAACAGTCTACATGAGCATGTTTTCCAACCTCGTACCACGGAACTATAAATCCCGCACCATGGGCACAGAATACAGATGAGGAAGGATCGTTCACATCAGCCTCAGGATCATAGGAGATCCTCTCCATTACCTCCTGTGTGTTATGACATTCCCTGTAACCCGTGACATTTATATCAATGCTGCCCATTCCCTTGCTGTAGGAGCTCAGTTCCTTCGAGTAATTGAACATTGTTGCAACGGGTGCTGTTCCTTTAAGTATGCTAAGTTCATTTTCGGTATAGGGAGGTTCAAAACTGCCGTCATATCTTTGTATGTCGGACATTGCCCTGCCTAAAGATTCCGTGGGCACTCTTAAAACAAATTCCATATAGGGTTCAAGAAGGATGGATTTTGCACTCATAAGTCCCTGACGAAGAGCCCTGTAAGTAGCCTGTCTGAAATCTCCTCCCTCAGTATGCTTTGTGTGAGCCTTTCCGCCTATAACGGTTATCCTTGCATCCGTGAGCATTGAACCCGTAAGCACACCTCTTATCTGTTTTTCCTTAAGGTGAGTGAGTATGAGTCTCACCCAGTTAAGATCAAGCTCATCCGTAGAGACATCTGATGCAAACTCGAGTCCGCTCCCTCTTTCAAGCGGTTCGATATAAAGATGTGCCTCTGCATAATGTTTTAACGGCTCGTAGTGACCTATACCTTCAACCGGTTCAACTATCGTCTCTTTATAGACTATGCTTCCCTCGCTTATCTTTATATCCTTACCATATCTGTCATGATAGATCCTTTTGACGATATCTGTCTGGACATCACCCATGACACTTATATGTATCTCCGAATGACTCTCCTGCCATGTGACATTCAGCTCCGGAAGTTCATCAGACAAAGTCTTAAGTCTCTCCAGACAAACGTTTACATCCTCACTATCATCGGGGATGACTTTATATGAGAGAACAGGCATCAGCAGAGGCTGCTGTTCACTTTCTGTTTTCCCGTATATCATGCCTGCCTTGCTGTTCTTTATCCCGCTTATTACACATACCTGGCCCGGATAAGCCTTTGAAACATTTTCATATCCCGAACCGTTGTGTATCTGTATCTGGTCTACCTTCTCATCACCAAGCCTGTCTTTTACGTTAAGCGTCCCGCCCGTTATCCTCATATGTGTCAGTCTGACATTATCCGAGTCTCTCGATATCTTATATACCTTTGCCGAAAACTCATCTGGATATGTCTTTTCTTCTTTAAGATAAACTATCAGATCGAGCAGTTCATCTATCCCGTCAAGTTTTAATGCGGATCCGAATATACACGGGAACAGCTCTCTGTTTTGAAATGCATCCCTGATCTTTTCATCAGATATATGCGCATTCTCCAGATATTCATTCAGCATATCCTCACTGCACAGTGACAGTTCCTCATAAAACTCATCTTTATCATTTTTTGCATAAGAAAAATCCACGATATTATCAGAAAGCCCCTTAAGGCTTTCATATATCGCAGATCTGTCTGTTCCGATAAGATCCGTCTTGTTAACAAATATCACAGTAGGGATCCTATATGTATTTAAGAGTCTCCACAGTGTAAGTGTGTGACCCGTTATGTTATCATTTGCACCGATAAGCAGCACTGCCGTATCAAGGATACCCAGTGTGCGTTCCATCTCTGCCGAGAAATCGACATGTCCGGGAGTATCAAGAAGTGTTATGTCAACCTCTTTGTATCTGACACCTGCTTCTTTTGCAAAGACAGTGATACCTCTTTCTCTCTCAATATCCCTGTCATCCAAAAGTGTGTCACCGTGATCCACTCTTCCCAAAGTGCGCTTTTTACCGCAGGTATATAAAATACCTTCGGCAAGGGTTGTCTTTCCTGAATCAACATGTGCCACAAGTCCGAGTGCCAGTGTCATAAATCACTCCATAAAGATCAGATGCCAAGCAGGTTCGTGGCGATCTGAAAATAAATAAGTAACGATATCGCATCAACGATAGTCGTAATGAACGGGGAAGCCATGACCGCAGGGTCAAATCCCAGTTTCTTTGCAAACATCGGAAGCGTACAGCCAACTATCTTTGCGATAAGAACAACACATACGAGTGTGCAGCATACAACGAGTGCCACACTCAGTCCGACCTTGTCAAGAAGCATCAGCTTTGCAAAATTACACATAGCAAGCGTGATACCGCACAGTGCGGCAACCCTTACCTCTTTTCCGATGACTTTTATCATATCCGAAAACTCTATCTCATCAAGTGAGAGTCCACGGATTATCGTAACAGATGCCTGTCCACCGGCATTTCCTCCGGTATCCATGAGCATCGGGATAAATGCTGTAAGTATGACATATACACTTAACGCATCCTCAAATGAGGATATGATCTTTCCTGTGAATGTGGCACTTATCATCAATAACAGCAGCCACGGTATACGCTTCTTATATGTCTCAAAAACTCCGGTACGCATATAAGGCTTATCCGTAGGCACGATAGCTGCCATCTTTTCGATATCCTCTGTGGCCTCTTTTTCCATGATGTCGACTACATCATCGACGGTGATGATACCGACGAGTCTGGATTCATTATCCACAACAGGCATGGCCGTAAAGTCGTATTTCTGGAAGGTTCTGGCAACTTCCTCCTGGTCCATGAGAGTGTTTATCGAGATGACATTCTCATGCATGATATCGCCTATAAGCTCATCGGGATCTGTCAGCAAAAGATATCTTAAAGCAACAGTACCGACAAGTTTTCTCCTGCTGTCAAGCACGTAACAGATATTGATGGTCTCACTGTCGACACCCACTTTTCTGATCCTGCTGATCGCCTGTTCTACAGTAAGGTTCTCTTTAAGGTCAACATACTCGACCGTCATTATTGAACCAGCCGAATCCTCGGGATATCTCAAAAGATGATTGATATCTCGTCTGGTCTCGGGACTTGCAAGCGCAAGCAGACGCTTTACCACGTTGGCAGGCATCTCTTCCAAAAGGTCTGTAGCATCATCGGCCATCAGGTTATCGATGATCCCTGCAGCATCCTTATCTGACAATGATGAAATTATATATTGCTGATTGTCTACATCAAGATAAGAGAAAACATCGGCAGCCATATCCTTGGGCAGGATCCTGAACAGCTTCAACTGTTCTGCATCTTCCAAATCCTCAAAAACTGCCGCAATATCCGCCTCATTCATCTCTGATAGAGTCTGTCGAAGCGTGGTGTATTGCTTGTTTTCCAAAAGATCGCGTACTTTGGTTAATTCAATGATCTCTTCCATAGCAATTCTCCTTTTATAGTGATCTTCATTCTACTTCGACCGGGTATCGAACCATCGGGACTACTTGATTTATTCGTCATGAAAACCACCACCTTTCTTTGGAGTATCGCTATGATACAGATTCTCGGAAAGTCTTGCTATCCGGCTTTTTTATGATACTTTTATTTACCGGGCATGTCAACCCAAATCACGTAGCATCTTGCATACCGTGATGACATCTTTATGCTTAAGCTTTCTAGGCTCAAATCTTATAAGACTGTAAACAAGCTGCATGACAAGACCTGCTCCGAATGTACTTATAAGAGTTCCTATACCGACAGGACCTCCAAGCAGATATCCTATAAGTAAGACCACAGCCCATAGAATGATCTCCACGATTCCTATGGGTATCTTTTTCATTCTTTTTCCAAGTCCTACCAAAAGGGCATCCCTGGGGCCGCAACACTGACATGAACTCATGTATATCCACATGCCAAGAGCCATGAAAACAAACCCTACGAGCATGAGTACTATTCCTATAACAAGACTGTTATTTACTGAAAACGGATTTATGTTATTGAACATCTGAACAAAGTTACCGGTCAACAGCGCATCTATTATGGTCCCGAAACCTATCTTTTCTTTTAGGCAGATATCGATAAACACTATCGTAACAGCAAGGATGGTCATTGAGATACCGTAATTAAAGGGTGTGTGCTTTGCGATACCCATCCCCAGACAGTCCCAGGGTGCAAGACCTATATTTGCAAATATGGTCAGATGAACACCAAAAGCAAATACCAGAAGTCCAAATATAATCTTTATCCATTCCAAAACAATAGTCTTTCTCATTTATCCCTGTATTACAAAAAGCGTACTTAATAATGATGTTATAACATTTAGCCTCGCATATTATAGCACTTATCAACGACAAGAAAAATACCGGGTTAAAACCCGGTACTCAATGTCATTTAATAAAAGATATCGCTTCACTAAGCTCACATATACTGTCTGTTTTAAATGTATTCTCTTTTTGAGATCTGTTAAGCCATAGAGGTTTAATTCCAACGTTTAAAGCTCCTTTGACATCACTGCTCACAGAATCTCCGATATGGATCACCTCATCGCATTTAAGTCCGCTTCCCTTAAGTGCCAGCTCAAACAGTTCTTTTCTTGGTTTATAGGCTCTTGCATCCTCTGATGTGAACACGCCTTTCGGCTCAAGTCCATGATATTTTATAGCGTTCATTATATCATCAGTATCGATATTCGAAACGATATATACCGGTATGGGACATTTAATGAAGAATTCTTTTGCATCATCAAATATCGGTGGTTTGATCCAGTGTTCAAACATCATGTTACTGAGCATGTCAATATCGGCACTGCTTGAAAACTTTTTTAATGTTCTTTCCAGTGACCTTTTCTCAAGCTCACGCTGCGTTTCAAAGCTTTCATCATAAGAATCCATAAACAGATCATGAAACTCATTCCACCAGTATGTACCGACATCTTTTTTGTTTTCAACAACACCGGTATCGCATATGATCTGTGTGATCTTTTTTATTATCTCACCGTCTTCATGAACAACGGTCCCGTAAAAATCGACAAAGAACGCTTTAATCATTTATTCCTCGACCACCCATGTGAGTTCCTTCGCCGGAACCTTCACATATTCATCGGCACCGGGGCCGACTCTAAGGTATACGTTTTTTATTCCTGCCTGTATTATCATCCTTGCACACAGCGGACACGGCTTTGCCCTGTGAACAGAATTATCTTCAGGATTTACT
Organism: Lachnospiraceae bacterium; assembly: GCA_017619635.1. Taxonomy (GTDB): domain Bacteria; phylum Bacillota; class Clostridia; order Lachnospirales; family Lachnospiraceae; genus Colinaster. The sequence goes on from JAFZRZ010000013.1 coordinate 99,018, forward strand.
CCCGCCAAAAACAGATCGGCATCTATGGTCTGTTCTCTTGAACAGTTTAACAGTGCATTTGCCTCCGCGTGAACAGCCCTGCAAAGCTCATATCCCTGTCCCTGATGCATATCACGTTCTATCCTCGGACATTTTCCGATATCACAACAGTTGTCTTCTCCTCTCGGAGCTCCGTTGTAACCGGTTGAGATGACTGCATCGTCTTTAACGATGACAGCCCCGTATTTTCTCTTTATGCATGTGCTCCTGTATGCAAACACTTCCGCACAGTTTAAATATGTATCGATCTTGGATACTCTTTTTCCCTCTTTTGATAAAACCATCTTATACTCCCTGTTTAAGCCTGTTTATCCACTCATCCTCTTTAAATCCGGTAAGAACAAAATCCTTTCCGACAAGAAGAGGACGTTTTACAAGCATGCCGTCAGATGCAAGAAGAGCAAACTGCTCATCCTCACTCATATCTTTCAATCTTTCCGAAAGCTTAAGCTCACGATACTGTATACCGCTGGTATTGAAGAATCTCTTTAAAGGAAGCCCGCTTAACTTATGATACTTCTTAAGTTCCTTTTCACCCGGATGATCTTCCTTGATATCAATGACTTTATGCTCTATCCCGTTATCCTCAAGCCATTTAAGCGCTTTCTTGCATGTTGTGCATCTATTGTAACAATATACATTTATCATTTTCTCGCCCTCCTTTTTCAGATTATACATCCATACCATACATTAACACCACAGTTTTTGTTCTTAAGATCAAAATATAAACTGCAGCGCACAAAGCTTTTATAGATTTTTAAGATTATTGGAACTGAAAATATGTTATACTGACTTTAGTGCATCAGTAATGCGCTAAGTGAAAACCAAAAAGAGATGGAGGGTATGGCAATGAGTTTTTTGGAAAATCTCGGGGCAACCATTGGCGGAGGAGCCAAGACTGCTCTCGATAAAGGTAAGGAATTGAAAGATGTGGCTGCTATCAAGACACAGATAGCTTCAATACAGGCCAATCTCGGAAAGCTTTATAAAGAACTCGGTAAAGCATATTATGATGAGAACAAGGAAGCTGCTGCTTATTCAGATAAGATGGCTCCCATAAAGGATGCTCTTGATAAGATCGCTGAACTCGAGGCTAAGCTCATGGATGCTCAGGGCAATGTTAAATGTCCTGTATGCGGAGCTTCTGTTGAAGCAGGTGCTCAGTTCTGTCCCAAGTGCGGAGCTGCAATGTCTTCTTCTGACAGCGAGATCCCGATAGAATAATAAAGCAAAAAAATACAGGCTTTGGATCGTGTGAAATCACTTTCCAAGGCCTGTTTTAATTTCTAAATATTATTCTCCGCCTTCGGGCTGTTGTTCAGCCGCCTGAGCCGCTGCCGCTGCCGCCGCTTCCGCAGCTGCCTGCATCTCCCAGGACTGTTGAGCTATGATAGCATCATGGTTAGGATCCGCAAAGAACAGTGCATCATGTGAACAACGGTGTACTCCGTCTTCTCCGATGGTTCCTCTTCCACCTGTCTGTACTACGGTTCCGTCAGCAGTGATCGTAGCTGAACCCTTTGCTACCGCAGGATCCTCAGGAAGCGGAAGTTCAAACACACCCTCAACCTTAAACGGGCAGTTCTCACATGCCGGCAGGTTATCATATGCACATATTATACCTGCATAATGCACATCACAGGTTGCCGTGGGAACGGTACCTTCCTCAAAGTACTCTGTCTTAAGGCATCCGTCACATAATCCCGCGATCGGAAGCTTACCTGATCTTGAGCATACAGTAGCTGTCACGATACCGCTCGGTGTCGGGAAAGGCTTGTCTTCCATGCCCTCATGTACTCTGCTCATTACCTGTTTCCACATGGTCTTTGCAAGGTTATGCTCTGCATCACTCTTTAGCTTTGCATCGTGATCATAGCCTGCCCATGCTGTTGCCGTATAGTAAGGTGTGAATCCTGAGAACCACACATCATTGTAATCAGAGGTTGTACCTGTCTTACCTGCAACCGTCACGTTATCAAGTCTGCATCTTGTACCTGTACCGCTGGTAACAACATCCTTCATCGCTGAAGTAAGAAGCCATGCCGTACTCTGTTTGAGCACCTGATGTGATATCGGAATGGTGTTATCAAGAACAACATTTCCGTCATGATCGATAACTTTTGTATAAAGCTTGGGCTTAATATATGTGCCCTGATTAGCTATTGTCGCATAAGCAGCATTAAGCTCGAGGTTGGTAACACCGTATGTGATACCTCCGAGTGCCAGTGACTGCTGTATATCAGAATAAACCTTACCGTTAATTACCTTACCTGTCTCAAGTGTCGTGAATCCGAAATTGATAAGGTAGTCAAATCCAAGCTGAGGTGTTATCTGTGTAAGAGTCTTTACCGTAACGATATTCATACTCTCTCTGATACCGTCTCTCAGAGACTGTATACCCCAGTATGTATTCTTGCCGTACCAGTTACTTACCGGTTTACCGTCTGCATATGTATAAGGTGCATCGTTCTGCACTGTCGCAAGAGACAGTCCCGCAGCATCAAGTGCAGGTGCATATGTTGAAAGCACCTTGAATGTGGATCCGGGCTGACGCTTTGCAGCCGTAGCTCTGTTAAGTGTTCTGGAAGCGGTCTTTTCACCTCTTCCGCCGATCATTGCAAGAACATAACCGTTTGACTGATCAGCTATGGTAAATGAGATCTGAGGCTGTGGTGTGAGTGCTATTGTCTCAGCCAGTTCCTCGTCTCCTGATTTTATCACTGCAGCTTTATATTCCTCTATTGCAGCATATGCATCTTCCTGTGATGAGAAGAGCATGTTGAAGTTCGAATTGCTCTCCTTAAAATATGCCTTGAACATCTCAGTACTGTGGTTCTGACGCTCACCGTCTGACTTTTCAACAGTAAGGGCATATCTTAACTCCCATGAGATCTTTTCCGGATAGTTTTCGGGATTACTGAAGACCTCATCACATATATTCTGTATATGAGGATCCTGTGTTGAGAAGATCGAAAGACCACCTGTATAAAGAAGCGTATATGCCTGCTGGTCGGTATATCCCGTAGCCAAAAGGTCCTCATAAACAGCTTCTGTAACAGCATCGTCAAAATATGAGTTGACCGTCGTCTCCTCTACAGTATTGTTGTTCACCTGGATACGCTCATAGACATTGTCCTTCATTGCGGCATCTCTCTGAGCCTCGGTGATATATCCCTGCTCACACATGTTACGCAGGACTTTATCTCTTCTTTCCTTATTCTTCTCGGGATGAGATATCGGATTGTATCTGCTCGGGTTCTGAGTGATCGCAGCTATGACCGCACACTCGGAAAGAGAAAGTTCCGATACATCCTTTCCGAAATATCTGAGCGAAGCAGCCTGTACACCAAGGGTATTCTGTCCAAGGTTGATCGTGTTCATGTAGTTCTCGATGATCTTATCCTTTTCCATGACTTTTTCAAGTTCCATGGCAAGGTACTGCTCCTGGATCTTACGTGTTACTTTATCTATGAAGCTGTTCTCTTCCGTCCAGCCCTTGAACACGTTGTTCTTTAAAAGCTGCTGGGTTATCGTCGATGCACCCTGCATGCCGTCAAGACCGTTTTTGACACCGTCAACTCCGGCTCTTATGATACCTTTGATATCGATACCGTTATGTACATAGAATCTTTCATCCTCGATAGCGACAAATGCATGTGTCAGATTATCCGGAACCTGGCTTAACGCCACAGGGATACGGTTTGAATCAGTAGCAACAAGCTTCGCCGTCTGATTTCCCTCACTGTCATATATAAATGTCGAGAAACCTGTAGGTGAAACATCGATATTCGTGATATCCGGTGATGAAGCTATGACGCCTTTAAGTACACCCGCAGCCGCGCATGCTCCCATAATGGCAGACGCAACGATAGCAATGATCAGAAAGCTCACAAGGTAAAACACGAGCTTTTTGCCCATCTTTGTACTGAAAGAACGTATTTCTCTTTTTCTTTTTATAATGCCTTGTTTGGAATAATTCATTACAATCTCCCAAATTATGTGTCCAAAACATCTTTGGACACAAACTCCCCTTTTCTCCAAATTCGTATTATACCAAATAAACATATGAAGATAAAGGATATTCAGAAAATCTTAAAAAATGAGCGCTATTAATACAAACAGCGCCCGTTAGCAAACATCGTATCAGCCTATATCTCAGTCCCCCATGAATGCTTTCATCGGATTGACCTGTTTTGCCAGAGCATAGATCGAATCCTGCTCATTATCAATGTAATCCTTAAGCTGATCTATCTCCTCACACTCAAAGCCATTGTTACTCAACAGCTTTCCGCCTGGAAGCGAAAATTCCGCAGTCCTGTCTTTATCCTGAAACAGGATATAAACCGCTTTACTGTCATTTGTACGCGTCATCGAAGAAACGCTCATCTTTATCTCACTGCTCATTTACACCACCTAAAAACCGGTATCCTCATATCATCTGTTTATTGTGTTCCCTGCCATGATCCGTTATACGTTCAAAATCCTCTTTTTCCTTGATATCATTTTCCTTGCTTTTGATATACTGAGCCGTTGCATAACCGCTTATAGCCGAAAGGACACCCACTATCGCAGTTATCGCAAACCTTCCCATCTTTAATTTTCTCATCCTTTTTCCTCCGTCTTCACCCTGTTTAAGATCTTATTTAAAAATCTAAGCAGGCATGCCATCATCCAGTCCATGATCACTATAAACGCAAATATCACGAGACCCACAGGCCAGCCCCAGTTTAAAAAGCCGTACCAGTCATTGGTATTAGGCCATACACCCTTACCGTTTATAAGAATATTGACACAGTAGCCCGTTCCATAGATAAGTGCCAGTATCGCGGATATAAATGTATATTTAAATGGTATCTTTTCAGTCTTTATCAGCACAAACTCACACATCGCCAAAAGCGGAACTATAAGATGAAAGAACAGATTTCCGCCTTTATAGAGATTAAGTTCCGGATACATTGGCTGTAAAAAGGCTGCAATTATTAAAAATGTGAGTCCTGTTGCCGATGCAGCCATGAGTTTTAACAGAATGTGTATCTTTTTATCCTTTATCTTAAATATCAGATAAAGCAAAGCCACGATACCGCAAAATATATTGGAAAGAACTGTAAAGTACTTAAAGTTCTCTATCCCTTCCGAAGTGAGTCCTGTGGCGGAATCAAGATTATTTAACATGACAATGGTACCTATAGCAACAAATATCACTATAAGGACATTAAAGATGATGAGCGCATATTCTCTTTTATCGTTAGAAGATATATCTGCCATACATTTCTCTTTCCTATGACCACTGTCATCCCCTTATAAAGATTATAACACAAACCTATGGTTTAAATAAGAAAGATCGGGGTGAACAACACTCACCTCGATCCAACTTAATGTATAGGGTTTATTCAGGGATTAGTATAATCGGTGTTTCTCTCGATTACGTTTACAATATAGTCCAAATGTATGACCAAATTGTGTTCAAATAATAAAGGAATTATGATTTTTCAATTAAGAAAAACTTTCAGATCATACCAAAACCCCCGTATTTATGCGCTATTTTAAGAGTTTTGAAAATTCCAGAGCCTTTCCTATATCACCGTCAACCTTTAATTTTCCGGTCGTGAAAGCGAGTACCGGATCAAGTTTTCCGTCTATTAGTTTATTGAAGTTTGTAAGATTCATGGTCACTGCGCAGCTCCTGTCATGATAATCATAGGGCTCAACATTTATCCTGCCATCCTTGACCTCAACATAAAACACTCCGCTTTCCTTACCTTCGATATTGACCTGTACAGCCAGAAAATCTCTTCCGTTTGCATCAACCTTACCTGCCAGACCTCTTACCTTTTCCACCAGTTCATTAAATGTCATATCCTGCCATCTCCTTTTTGTGTGCATTGATCTACATGTTCATTATATCATATCCTTAAACAAACAAAGGAAACCTTTTTGGTCTCCTCTGCTTTTATCTATATGATTTTTTCATTCAAAGTCTGTGTCATCAAATTCATCAGCAGGTCTCTTACGTTCTTCCTCCTCCATCATCGAGACAATCATGACATCATCTTTCCAGTCTGCCTTTCCGTCCATATTCATATCTATACCGTAAACGCTTTCATCAAAATATCCCATATTGACCTCCCTTCTAAAAACAAACAATTGTTTCTATGATAATATCTTACCCTGTTAAATGTGTAAGATAAATGACAGAAGGTGCAAAATAAGCACGTCTATTATGTTGTATACGGGTGTTTAAAGATCTTCCTGCTCATTTAAGATCTTTTTGATGCTTTTCTCTATAAAAGGGCCCCACCATTCTTTGTATCCTGCAAGTGTTGGATGGATGGGATCAGCCATATAGCGCTCATAATCTTCATCACTCACTGCGTTAAACGAAGGTTCGTTCCAAAGATCCATAACAGTTATATCCCATTTATGAGCTATATCCTTTAAAAGTCCCACCATGGCTTCATATTCTTTGGATTTATATCTTGTCCCCGTATAAAAAGCCATCGGGCAGGCCCATTTTTCCGTGACATAAGCCAGTATGTATTCTATGGCTCCCGCTACGGTATTCACGTCAAAAGAATCTATATCCCTGCTGTCTGAAACACTCCCTAAAGGATTTTTGTACGATGCATCGTTAGTGGATAACTGGCATATAAAAAGATCTGCCCTGTCTGTGTTTATATTACGCAGTCTGCTGACATATGACCTGTCATCCTCATCAACAAGTGTCGTTCCCGAGACTGCTTCCTTTATCATCTCATATCCGTTCTTTTCACATATGATATCCGCAAAAGAAACTCCGCCTGCAGCCGATCCGTATGTGACCGATGATCCTAAAAAAATAATCCTCTTAGACATATATTCTCACTCCGTCCACTCAACAAAAAACTCAACCGTGACCTCATCATCACCAAAGGCTTCCAGGAGTTCTTCTTTAGATACACCGTTTATGTGTCCTATCTTTGTAAGATCCCATGTGTTCTCATCATAATATACCGATATCTTATCTCCCTGATACAGGATGATATCTCCCGGTCTGGTCGTGATCTTTTCATCATTTACAGGTAACTGAAACAAAAGCTCGCCCACTTTTTCAAAGTTTCCGTAATCCTGCATATTTATCGAGATAATGCCTTCTTCCTTTATCTTCTCTTTAAAAGCCTCAGCAGAACTGTTACTTTCAAAATCCGGAGAGTAATACTTATCGTTTATCCTCATGCCAAAAACAGGCACGGGATCCATGCTAAAATCCTCTTCGTCTTTCTCGATCTCGCCTGTCCAGTCAATGATGCCGCCGAATTCATATATATTGTTGTAACCCATATCAAAGAGCTTTTGAGCAGCCTCCTTGCTGCGTCTTCCGCTTCTGCAGTATACCAGGATTATCTGATCGGTATCAGGTAACTGAGACGGTTTTGTATCTTCTATGCTCTCGTTTGGTATGCAGATAGCTCCCGGGATATGACCCTCGTCATACTCATCCTGCCTTCTGACATCCACGATAACATGTCCGTCATTTTGCTCCATCATCTTTTTGGCTTCATCCTGGGTTATCTGATTGTAGCTTCTTACCATGCCATCTCCGTCAAGGACCTGTCCTTTAAGAGCACAGCCCCCTAGTATGAGTAAGGCCAGCACACTGAGTATCAGCACATACATCTTCATATATTTCCTCACATTCCCAGTTCTTTAGTCAGATTATCGTAGCGAACCTGTTCCTTTTCCTTGATCTTTTTGGCCGGATCGTTAAGACAGTGAGATATTACATCCGCATCCTTTAACAGCTCATCCATGGGGCCGTCTGTAACAAGTTTATCGTCATGATGATATATGGCTGAACAGATCATCTCAGTCTCAGCTTCATCAGTGAGTTTCAATTCTTCAAGTATTTTCTTTGCCAGCTCTGCACCCTTGTGAGCATGATCATCATATGAGCCGCTCTCATATGCATACAGATCATGAAGCATTCCCGCCATTGATGCTATCTCCGGATCGAGCCCTCTTTTCTTTGCAAGTATTGTAGCTGCCAGTGATACCCCGTAAAGATGTACTATCGCACTTGTTCTTTCATCAGTATCTTCTATCTTTTGAATCTGCTCATTTATATAGTTTCTGAGTTCTTTCAATCTGCTCATCTTTTTTTCCTCTTTGTTTTTCTATCCCCTGAAATAATCACACCTCTCCCTTTGAGGTCTGTCTTCTCCTGACTCATAGTGGGCTCTGAACTCCATGTTGATATCTTTAAGTTCTTTTTTTCCGTCTATGTAATCCTGATACATATCGGCAAGCCCGGACATGCAACCGTCACATGAACCGTTGATATTTCCTATCGATTCTGCGACTATCCTTTCACGTTCCTCTTTTGTTGTCTCGCTTATAAGATATCCCATTACATCTCCTCCAAATCTCTGTTGAGCCATCTGTTATATGCCGCGTTCGCTTCCTCAGAAGCCTTCTTGTCCTTCCATCTGTCTATATCACTCTGTATCGCCAGCATTTCATCAACTATCTCTTCAGCACTTTGCGGTCTCGCATTATGAAGATATGCTCTGAAACGCTGCATGGCTTTCGGGCTTCCAAGCTGTCTGGCGATCATCTCTCCCAGTTCCTCAGGATGTCCCAGGCGGACCACATCCGATACAAGACCTTCTTTTATCATTGTCCATTCTCTTTGATATTCACTCATTTTAAGTCACACTTTTGTTGCAATACAAACTGCTATTTGATATAATTCAAATAGAACTAATGTTCGTTTTGGTAAAGGATAAAAATATGTGTACCAGATACTATATCGATGAAGACACCCCCGAATTCAATGATGCGATAGAAAAGGCACTCTCTTCACCGCTTTATACAACCATCAAACACAAATATGCCACATCACTTCACTGCAGAGGTGAGATAAGGCCTACAGACATCGTTCCTGTCATCGCTCCAAACAAAAACGGGAACAGATCCGCTTATCCCATGAAATGGGGATTCACTCTGAAGGAAGGCAAGGCCCCTGTAATAAACGCAAGAGTTGAGACCGCTCATTTAAAAGACTTCTTTAGTGACTCATGGTCAAGGCGCAGATGCATCATACCCGCTTCCTGGTACTATGAATGGGAACACCTTCATACAAGTGACGGAAAAACAAAGACCGGATCAAAATATCTGATCCAGCCTAAAGGTTCAATGAGCACATGGTTATGTGGTCTTTACCGCTATGAAAATGATCTTCCTGTCTTTACGATACTGACATGTGAACCCACAAAGGAAGTATCAAGGATACATGACAGGATGCCACTCATGCTGCCCTCAGAAAAGATAGATGACTGGATATGTCCGGGCTCTGATCCAAACAGCCTGCTAAAATACGCAGTTACCGATCTTTTTATCGGGCAAGGTGACAACATACCGGATATAGATAACAAGACGGATTGGTACTCAAATAAGAGTTAAAGAATACTATTCTTCCTCTTCGTCCTCTCTTATCTTGTAACACTCATCCTCTATAACGATGGCGCCTATATCTTCCAGTCTCTTAAGCGCATCAAATACTTCATTCTGTGACATGTTTCTCGGGATCAGTCTGCTGATTCCGCCTATATCTATCGACTCATTCTTGTGAATGGTCTTAAACAGACTTCTTTCGGTTGAAGACAACTCTTCTGTTATGCCAAACGAAGCAAAGAACTCATCATCCTTACGCTGCTCTTCAGCTCTTCTGAGCTCATCCTGTCTTCGTTGCTCCTCAACTCTTTTGAGTCTTTCAATTCTCTTTTGCTCTTCCTCCTGCATCCTCTGATTACTTTCAACAGTCTCAGGACAATAATCTACAAGAGTCTCGATCTTTACGGCTGTTGCTGTCATGGATACCATAACAAGCTCACCTATTCTGCTACTTTCAAAACTAACACCGATCAATGCATTTGCACCAAGATTTTCCGCTTTTCTGATCACGCGATACTTCAGTGCCGCTTTAACCGTATTGAGTCTCTCGATCATCTCGGTAGCCTCTGTTCCGGTAAATGAAGATATCACATTGTCAATCGTTGATGTTAATCCTTTTTTAAATCCAATTCCCACTAATAACTCGTCAAAGATCACATCAATATACTCTGTAATTACATATCCTTCCAAATTATGCCCAGTAGTAAGTATCATTGTTTTCTCTCCTTTAGTTTAAAATGGCTATTGCATTGATATTATTATAACAGATTTTCATCCACAGTTATAATATTTTTATCATACTTTCCGACATAAGCTCTCGGAATATATGCTTCAATGAAAATATCACACTCTCTGTAGTCCTCTATGATGATATTTGAACTCCTTCTCAAGGCTTCCACATCGCCGCCCTGTGAGTATGAAAAAGACATCTGAACATGTATCTGATCTTCTCTTAATACTTTTTCTATCTCATCTAAAACTTCTTTTATCCCCTCACCGGTAAAAGCTGAAGCGACAAGGGTATGTCCCGCCTTGATATCTTTTATGAAGCGGCTCGAATCCTTTATTTCAGGATCAAGCTTATCTATCTTGTTTAAGGCCGTGATGACCGGCTTGTTTACGACTTTCAGTTCATCGAGCGTTTCATAAACGGTCTTCATATGTGCTTCCACATCAGGATCAGAAACATCCACCACATGCAGTAAGATATCGGCAAACTCAACCTCCTCCAGCGTACTTTTAAAAGCATCTATCAGATTATGTGGCAGTTTGTTGATAAAACCTACGGTATCCGTTAAAAGGATATTCTGTCCGCTTGAGAGCCTGCATACTCTTGTTGTCGGATCGAGAGTTGCAAACAGCATATCCTCAGCAAGTACTCCCGCTCCTGTAAGCCTGTTTAGAAGTGTTGATTTTCCTGCATTGGTATAACCTATGACTGCAACAACAGGGATTCCCTCATTTTGTCTTTTCTTTCTGTTTGTCTCTCTGACCTTTTTCATCTGAGCTATCGAACCCGACAGGATGGATATTCTCTTTTGTATCCTTCTTCTGTCTGATTCAAGCCTTGTCTCACCCGGGCCTCTTGTACCTATACCGCCGCCCTGTCTTGACAATTCCTTACCCAGTCCGTGAAGATGTGACAGCCTGTATTTTTGCTGAGCCATCTCCACCTGTATCTTACCCTCGTTGGTGGTCGCATGGGATGCGAATATATCAAGGATAAGTATAGTCCTGTCTATGACCTTTACTTCCAGGATATCCGTAAGATTTCTTATCTGAGCAGGTGTAAGCTCATCATCACATATGACACCTGTGGCGTCATGCAGATATATAAGGCTCTTTATCTCATAAGCTTTACCGCTTCCCACATATGTGGCAGGATCCGGATAATCAAGGCGTTGCGTCACCTTGCAGACAGCTTTCGCACCTGCCGTATCCAAAAGTGCCTCAAGTTCATCAAGTGATCTGTTCTCCTGTGTATCCGGACTTATTCCGACAAGTATGTATTTTTCTTTTATGTTCTCATCTGTCAGTGTCATCATATGTAAGTGTTACATCAATCTCTTGTATATATCCAGCATGCTTTCTATCTGGTACTTTAAAAGCCATGCGGCTGAGTTATATTCGGGTGTTGCTTTGACTGTTTCCAAAAGCTTCGGATAATACTTTTCCGTCTCATTTATCATGCGGTAAATCTTATCACGGCTCAATCCCCAGCTCATTGTGGTCAAATTGTTACACCTGTCCATGCATTTGATAAGTGCAGCCTTCGGATTGCTCAGTATACCCTCATAGTATTTTCCTAAGATCTGCTCCCTGTCACTCTCCGTTGTCTTTTGGCAGGTCAAAAGCCTTACAAGTTCTTTTGTCTCATCGTTAACCGGAAGATCAGATAGCTTTCTGCCACAGTCTTCTATAACATCATGGAGCATACATGCCGCTAAAACCTCATCCTCAAATATATCCATGGAAAGAGCATGACATGCCAGGTTTAGCGGATGATATATATACGGGACCACGGATCTTTTTCTTTTCTGCCCTTCATGGGCCTGTACAGCATAGTCCACAGCTTTAAGAGTATTTGTTAACTTATAGTTCTTTGCCGTAGTCTTCACATATGTCTTCATGTGTTCCCAGTTGTATATCGCCTCTTTTGTCTTAAAGGCCTTATGTTTCTCTTCAGCGATAGCCGATACCGATACGTCAAAAAGCTCAGCCAGTCTGATAAGCTTATCGGTATCCGGCCTGTACTCATCTCTCTCCCAGGATGAAACCGCCTGAAAAGTGATACCCAGTGCCTCAGCCACCTGTTCCTGTGTGAGACCGCGCTCTTCTCTTAAACTTCTTAGATTTGTTCCGATGCTCATAGGTTTTCACTCCTTACATCCATATACTACGAGAGATCACATAATCATTGTAGCGAGTGAACCTTTAAGTTTCAAGATTTTATTCAAGTTGAACTTGAGTATTTTTACAATAAGAAAAACCGGCCATTGACCGGTTCCTCTAAAAAACACATATTAACCCGTGATCAGGGCATTGATCAAAAAAGCCAATCCCAAGACTATTATAGGGATGATCAAAAGACAGATGCCTATAGTCCCCGCTCCGTACGTATTCTTTCCCCTTACTTTGCATATGATCCCGTAAATGATCAGAATGATACCGGGAACTGTCGCAGTATGCGGGATCGTGGCAGAGATCATAAGCTTTTCTGCCTGCCATTCAATACTCATAAGTATGTCAAGTATTGAAAAGATAACTGTCGTTGCCGTAAATGTGTAAAGGATAATCTTATGTCTCTCATCAAGATCGGCTGTTGCGACTCTCACAACATCATTTACCGTTTCTTCCACCTCATTTACAGCATTTTCTTTTAATTCTTTTTCTGATCTCATAAGCTCAACTATGGATAGCTCCAAAGCATTGGCAAGATCTTCTATGGAATTGATATCCGGAAATCCCAATCCAGTTTCACTTCATTAAAGATATGGATTCTTGTTCGATGGAAAGATCACTCGATCTTCCCGATAAAACGGTAGTAGATCTCTACTTCCTGCTCTATGGTGCCATCTTCCTTCTTTACTGCCTGATGGATCAAGATCTTTTCTATAAGAGCATTCAACAGAGGGGCTGTCAGTTCTGATATATCACTGTACTGTTTGACCAGTTCGAGCCATTTTCCTACATTGGATTCATTCTCCTTTACCGTATTGATCTCTTCGCTGAGAGCAGTTATCTTTTCTTCAAGTTCTGCCTGCTCTTTCTGATACTTTACTGACAGCATATTGAAATTGTATTCCGTGATCTTTTCTGAGACATAGTCCTCATAGAGTCTTGAAAACAGTCCGTCCAGTTCTTTCTTTCGCTTCTGCATACGCTTAAGGTCGTTTTCCTGCTTGTTGCGCATCTTTCCCGTTTCCTTATCGCTTGCAGCCATGAGCTTCTTTATGAGCTTATCCTCATCGGTCTGAGCCTGTGAAGACCAGTATCTGAGTCTTGAAAGGACGTATGCAGACAACGTGTCATATCGGATGTAGTGGTTTGAACAGTGATCCTTTCCCATAGAACTGTATCTGCTACATTTAAAGTAATGGTAAGGTTCCTTTGCACTATTGTTGATCGAATATCCCATCGACCAACCACAGTCCGCACACTTCAAAAGCCCCGCAAAAATCTGTGTATCCTTATCCTGTTTCTGTCTGCGCCTTCTCACATCGATCATCTGCTGGACTGTTTCAAAGTCCTCTTTGGAGATGATAGGCTCATGAGTGTTCTCGATACGCATCCACTCATCCTTATCCTTTCGGATACGGTGCTTATTCTTATACGAGACATTAGTCTGCTTATAGTGAATCGTGTTTCCGATATAAGTCTCATCCTTTAAGATGCTCTTGATCTGTGCTGCTGTCCAGGCATAAGCTTTCTCTTCAGACGCTCCTGCATAGATGTTGGAAAAAGATCCATCCCTCTTATAGTTAAGATATCCGGGAGTAGGCACTTTCTCCTCTGTGAGCATCTTCATGATCTTCCATGAACCATGTCCGAGAAGTGCATACTCATATATCTTTTCCACTATCCATCTGGTCTCTTCATCTATCGCCAGTTTGTTCTTTATCTCAGGATGCTTCTTATAACCTATCGGTGCATATGCACAGGTCCTTTCGCCTGCCTTGAACTTTGCGTTCATGGAAGCCTTTATCTTTCGGCTCGTATCCTTTGCATACCACTCATTGAACAGGTTCTTGAATGGGACGAAATCGCTAAGTCCCTTCTCGGTATCCTCTCCGTCCGAAACGGCTATGTAGCGAACATTCTTCTCAACTAAGTAGAATTCCAGGTAATAGCCCATCATGACATGTTCCCTTCCAAATCTCGACAGGTCTTTTGTGATTATGCAGTTGATCATTCCGGATTCCACATCTTCTATCATGCGTTTGAAAGCAGGTCGGTCAAAATTCGTTCCTGACCATCCGTCATCCACATATTCTTCGACCACATGAAATCCGTTATCCTGTACAAACTGTCTTAAGATGGTCCTTTGTGTCTCGATACTCACACTGTCGCCATAGTTTTCATCATCACGGCTTAGTCTTAAGTATAGTGCTGTATTGTTTTCCTGTTGTTTCATCTCATTCTTCTCCTTTCGCGAATGAAACAACCCACACTTACAATACATGATTCAACTATATCATAAGTGTGTTTGTCCTACAATTACCGGATCATA
>JAFZRZ010000014.1 GCA_017619635.1 Lachnospiraceae bacterium
AAGGACACAGGCTAGCACCGAAGCAAGCACAGCAGCAAGTACAGTAGCAAGTACCGATGCAAGCACAGAAGCAAGTACTCAGGCTAGCACCGAAGCAAGTACACAGGTAAGCACGGCAGCAAGTACACAGGCAAGTACCGAAGCAAGCACAGAAGCAAGTACGGCAGCAAGTACAGCTGCAAGTGCCGAAGCCAGCACCGAAGCAAGTACGGCAGCAAGTACAGAAGCAAGTACACAGGCAAGCACCGAAGCAAGCACAGCTGCAAGTACCGAAGCAAGTACAGCTGCAAGTACCGAAGCCAGCACAGAAGCAAGTACACAGGCAAGCACAGAAGCAAGTACGGCAGCAAGTACAGCTGCAAGTACCGAAGCCAGCACAGAAGCAAGTACACAGGCAAGCACAGAAGCAAGTACAGCTGCAAGTACCGAAGCCAGCACGGCAGCAAGTACAGAAGCTAGTGAATCAGCAAGCACGTCTGCTAGTGAATCATCAAGTACGGCAACCAGTGAAGCACCCGCAAATGATGACACACCGGATGATGGTGGTACAGATACAACACCTGCAGCAGATTCGGCACCAGTAGCTGATACAACACCTTCGATGGATAACACTACAGGAAATATATCTACAATAGCTAATACAAATAGTGCAGATGTAGATATAGCCGATAATACCAATAATGGTGCAGCAGATAATGCTAACGAACAGCAGAATCAGCCTCAGAACATAGATAATGCTGAGGGTAATAATGAAGGTGTTCAGAATCTGGATAATGATCAAAGTGGTGCTGATCAACCTGATCAGGTAACTATGGATGATGGAATGGTTCCTCTTACATTCAAAGCAGATGAACCTGAAACAGTTAAGCTGGATGACAATGATGTTGCACTTGCTCCTAAAACAGAGAATGTAGTAGCAAACAAAGGAGTTATAGGTGCGATATTTGCAGGTGGAGCAGCTTTAGCCGCAAAAATCGGATTCGGATCAAGGGGTAGAAGGTTCGCAGCAGCAAAGAAAAACAAAGCTGATAAGAACGATAAAAATAATTAAATGCCCATAGAGGCGTATGTAATGCGCCTTATCCTGCTTAGTGATATAATATAGGTGATCATCTTAATGGTGGTCACCTTTATTAATGCCGGAAATAATGATATGAATGGAACAATGAAGAAATCAGGAAGAGCATATCTTTTTTTATCAAAGTTATTATTTACAATTCTAATAATTTCCGTTTATTGTATTGGCCGAAGTATACCTCTCTATGGAATTGATACATCTGTGTATGATAATGCACTTGATGCTGGTATGCTTCTTGAACAGTCTGTAGGTGGAGATTTATATAAGTGTTCGATAATGGCTCTGGGAATCTCTCCATATATGATATCAAGCATATTAGTTCAGCTGATAGTCGCATGTAAGCCCAAAGAGGTTAAAGCAAGAACATCTGCCAAGAAGATGAATCGTCTTACAGTTATCTTTATGCTGATGTTAAGCATCACGCAGTCAATACTTCGATTGGATGAATTAGTTTTTGTGACTGATAAGTATCCGTTTATGAAACTGGTTGCTTTTCTAGAGATGATAACGGGTGCATGTATCATTATGTGGCTTTGTGGCAGGAACAAGAAATATGGTATCGGCGGACAAACTGTATTGATCTTTGTAAATATAGTTGATGGTATCATGGTAAACCTCAGATCCGTTAACAGATCTGAGGCTATGATACCTGTTTTGGTTTCTGTTATAGCAGCTCTTTTAATGATCTTTATGGAAAATTCAGAAAAGCGAATTCCGGTTCAGCGAATATCTATACACAACATATATGCCGATAAGAATTATCAGGCTATTAAATTTAATCCTGTTGGAGTTATGCCCGTAATGTTCACTTCTGCAGCTTATATGATTCCTGGTCTGCTGGCCAGAATGCTTTTAAGAAACATGCCGGATAATGCGAGAGTCATATGGATCAACGATAACCTGGATCTTAACAAACCTTTGGGTATTGCAGTTTATATAGGCATATTATTCATATTAAATATCACCTTGTCATATCTGATAATCAATCCTTCGGATATGATGGAACAGTTTTTAAAGAGTGGTGACAGCCTTGCCGGCATTCACCCTGGTAAAGATACAAAAAGGTATCTTAAGAAGCATATTCTACAGATAAGTTTTGTGAGTTCTATGGTTTTGGGTGGATGCGTATTTGCATCTCTTTATCTGCAGATGAAAGGTGCTCTTGTGGGGACACTGGCTATGTTACCCACATCAGCGATGATACTAATGGGGTTATGGAGTAATCTCTACAAAGAGGCTGAAGCGATAATTCATACAGATTCGTACAAAACATTTATATGATCAGTCTTTAGGATAGGATAAGGTATGTTATATATTATTCCGGCTTGGTATAAACAGAATACTTGGAGTGAAAACGAACAGTGCTGGTATGTTCGAAGAGAACGTTCTGAATATGATGATTCAGTTAAGCAGATCCAGCTCTTTCACAGAAATAATGTGTGGCCGTACAGAATCATTGTGTTAAGCCATGTTCCCAACTTCAGACACTTTTTGCACAGGCAGAGTATATTCAGGGCAAGATACTGGTCCTGTTTTGATGCTATGTGTGAGATAACCAGAAGAAGAATGGGTATTTTTTCGTTTAGAGATGTCAAATGGCCTGAAGGAGTTGAGTTTGAATATACTCCGTTTGCAGTCATAGCATATTTAGATGGTATTAAGTGGGCCCAGGTTGAGTTTGGAGAAGACGGAAATATGATCCGTATAGATATGTTCTCTGAAGGTAAGAAGATCAGAAGCAATATCTATGATGACAGAGGATTTGTATCAAGCTCTATAGTTTACAGGGACGGCCAGGAAGAATACCAGGATTATCTTATGGAAAACGGAATCTGGAAACTGAGACGGTTTTTCTCAGACGGACATGTTGTGATAAATCCAAAATCTCCGCATTTTGTGATTCTATACAAAGGTGTTGAATATAAGATCACATATGAAAAGATGTACTATGAAGACATAGAAGAAGTTATTTCTGAGGTGCTTTCTGAGTACATTGATCTTACAAATGATGAGGATGTTTTTTGCATTGCGATGCATGAAAGGCACTTAAGCGTTATAGATGATTGTCTTGTTGGAAAGAAAATGGTTCTTTCATTTATGGAAGGGAGAATGCAGCTTGAAAGCACTCTTCATGAGAATCTTCTTCACAGAGCAGATTATATCATTGCAGATTCCCCAATGCTTGCAAGAAACATAAAAGTGTTCCTTAAAAGTGATATGTCGAACATAACATATATAAGCCCATATGATTCTAGAACTGATTTTGGGATAAGTCAGCAGATGAGTGTTCAAAAGATACTTGTACCTGTCGATAGGTTGGAAGAGATGGAGTTTGAACGTGTTGTTCAGCTTATGGGTTTATATCTGGAAGAGAATCAAAAAGCTCAGATACATCTGTTTACAAGAGAGTCAGCATATAACATCAAATCAAATCTTTTACAGCGTACAAGAGATGCTCTAAAGAGAGCGGGAATTGATGAGAGATATGCGCTCGATGAACAGGAAGATGATAATGCAGAGAATATGATCGATCATATGGAAGATGTGCCAATAAGATTTATTGTTGATCAGTGTGTAGATGAGCTGTCTGTTTCAAGATGTATCAGAGAACAGAGACTGCTTGTGGATGTCAGTGAAAAACCGGAGAACTATGTCCAGATAGCAGCTATAAGTACAGGAATCCCTCAGATCGTAAGAACGAGGAATCAATATGTGGAAGACGGAGAGAATGGCATGATCATCGATGCGATCGAAGAGATAACTTCTGCCATGAGATTTTATCTTGACAGTCTGGCAAACTGGAATGACGCGATGATATGTTCTTATGAGATGGGTAAGAGATTTTCTACGGACGTTTTGCTTGAAAAATGGAAAGAGGTCATAGAGAGCATTGGATAATGTTGAAGTACTCGTATTGTCAACTGAAGACTGGAATGAATTGTATCGGGTGCCTGACTATGTAAATATCAGTGATCGGATTGAATCTGAAGATGAGCTCTATGATGTTGTGTTTATTGACAGGGCTCCAAGCTATAGAGAAGCAGAGCTTTTGGGAAAGGTATCAAAGGCATATTCACTTTTTGTCATAGACAGGGTGGGGTTATCATTTACGATAAAGAATCTTTTGACCTCTAGAAAGGGAATCTTCATACCGGAGTTTGGTATCCAGAGTTTCTTTGATAATGAGATAAGAAACTTCTATCCCAAGCCGTATGGTGAAAAGTACAATCCTAAAAATATAATACTTTATCCCGGATTCGAAGGGGATGTTTCCTGGAAAGGTTACAGCGGGGTAGAACTTAAAGGAGATTTTGGAGAACAATACAGACAGATACTGTACTGGAAAAACAGTATCCCGATAAAGGAAGGACAATGTCTGGATATGTATCTTGAATTCACACATTCTCCAGGTATCTCACTTATTCTCTCTGTAAGTCAGTACAAGTCAGGAAGTATTTCAACTCTCCAGCAGCACTGGGAGTTTGACAGAGCAAGACTTAAGGATGTTTTTTGTATAGATAATCAGTATGGCAACGGTAATCTGTTCGTATCACTTAAGGCAAAAGGTAAAGGCAAGCTTACAATAAACGGACTTCATGATCGCCATTCAAGGAGAGGATACGGGGCGTTTATTCCCGGAGGACAGATATTCAGGACTTCATCAGGAGAAGAGATATTCTGTTACTTTGATCCGGGTGACATGAAACCGCCGCTTAATGTTTATTTCTCAGGTTATAAGACCAGAGAGGGCTTTGAAGGCTACAACCTTATGAAAAAGTTCGGAGCACCTTTTTTGCTCATTGCTGAAGGAAGGCTGGAAGGCGGCAGTTTCTACATGGGTGATGATGAATATGAGAAACTTCTTTCAGATATAATACATAAACATATGGATGAACTGGGATTTGACGGAAACAGTGTGATCCTTTCCGGATTGTCCATGGGGACCACAGGAGCATTATACTATAGTCCTGATATATCACCAGGTGCGGTCATAATAGGAAAACCGCTTGCCAGTATCGGAGATGTTGCACGGGCTGAGTTATATGGAAGACCCGGAGGATTTCCGACATCACTTGATGTTTTGTATCATATAACAGGGGATACAGACGAGGATGCGATAAACAGGTTAAACAGTAAACTATGGGATAAGTTTGAAAAAGCAGACTTCGCAGATACATTATTTGTCATATCCTATATGATAGAAGACGATTACGACATAATGGCACATGACAGACTTATAGAACATTTAAACAGTGCAGGAGCCAGAGTTTACAGTAAGGGACTTCACGGAAGACATAATGACAATACAGGCGGTATTGTATACTGGTTCAGTGAACGTTACAGACAGATACTTAAAGACGTATATAAGAGAATAACAGATGAATGATATATCTTACGGAAGAAAATGGATAATATACTGGTCTGATTATATGAGCGATGCATATATATACGGATCTGAAGTTAAGTTTAACGCAAAGGATGACGTGGAGTTTAAAAACAATCTTATGCCTGCGGGTTCTGTCGTTAAGTCATGGTTTTCCAAAACGAATTATCAGGCACAGCGTATAGAACCGACATTGCCTATCATTGACGGTGAGGGTGAATATGAACTGTCTGTTGATATGGAGACTGATATCGACGAAGGCATATTGGTAAGACTGGTATACTATGACAGATACAATGAGCAGATAGGACAATATATAGTAAGAGATAAGACAACTATCTTCAGATGTCCAATGGCCACATACAGCTATTGTCTGCAGCTTATAGCGGGCGGTGCAAAACATCTGAGATTCAGATCGGTCACAATTCAGGAAGTCAAACATGAGTCATAGCAGTAACATCAGAAAACTGAATACTTTGCTAAAGAAGGTGAATTCGCTTTCAAAAAAGATGTCATCACTTTCTGACAGTGAATTACAGTCTATGACTGATATCTTTAGAAAACGGCTCAAAGAGGGCGAGACTGAGGATGACATACTGCCTGAGGCTTTTGCTGTTATTCGTGAGGCGGATAAAAGGATACTGGGAATGTATCCGTATGATTCGCAGGTGCTCGGAGGTATCGGACTTCATAAAGGCATGCTCTGCGAGATGAATACCGGAGAAGGAAAAACACTGGCAGCAACAATGCCTCTTTATCTTAATGCTCTTTCAGGTGAGGGTGCTATCCTTGTTACAACAAACACTTATCTTGCGATAAGGGACTGTGAGGAGATGGGACCTGTATACAGGTTTATGGGTCTTAGCGTCGCATGTGCAGTGACCGAACGTGAAGATGAAAAGATAGAGAATGAGGAAAAGAAAAAAATCTATGACTGCGATATAGTCTATACAACAAATGGCGGTCTTGGGTTTGATTACCTGTTTAATAATCTGGTCAAATCGGCGGACGATAGATTCATGAGCCGTTTTCATTATGTTATCGTGGATGAGGCCGATGCTGTCCTTTTGGATGCTGCACAGATGCCGCTTGTTATTGCGGGAGCGCCCAGAGTGCAGTCAAATCTTTATGAGATAGCAGATTTCTTTGTTAAGACGCTCAAAGAAGATGAAGATTATCTTAGTGAAGAGAACAAGGTTTGGCTTACTGACAAGGGTATAACACGGGCTGAGAGATTTTTCAGAATAAAAAGCTTTTATGCCGAAGAGTGGTTTGAGATAAACAGACATGTCAATCTGGCTTTGAAAGCGCATATCCTTTTGAAAAAAGGCAAGGATTATGTTGTAAGTGATAAGAAAGAACTCGTGCTTTTGGATGCAGGTTCCGGAAGGATGATGCCGGGTGTAAAGCTGAAAGGCGGAATGCATCAGGCGATAGAAGTAAAGGAAGGATTAAAGATCTCGCAGGAGACCAGATCTGTGGCCTCTGTTACATATCCCAATCTGTTTGGCATCTTTGAAAAAGTTGCAGGTATGAGCGGAACCATTTCTGATACCAAAGATGAGATTAAAAACATATACGGATTGGATACTGTCGTGATCCCTACCAACAAGCCTGTTATCAGAAAGGATATGAAAGATGAGTATTACAGCAACTCAACCGATCAGTTTACGGATGCGATAAAAGAGGCATTGATGGCACATGAACTCGGTCAGCCTGTTTTGATAGTTGTAGGTACCATGAAGGAGACTGAATACGTTTCAGATCTTCTTATAAGAGCCAGGGTCCCTCACAATGTGTTGAATGCCAATAATGCTTTCTGGGAAGCTGCGATAATCAAGGAGGCAGGAGTTAAGGGTGCTGTGACCGTTGCCACATCCATGGCAGGAAGAGGAACGGATATCAAACTCGGAGAAGGCGTAAGGGAACTAGGAGGCCTTTATGTCATAGGTATCGGACGTATGTCGAATGTGAGGCTTGAAAGACAGGCAAGAGGACGAGCAGGCAGACAGGGAGATCCCGGACTCAGCAGGTTCTTTGTGTCGCTTGAAGACGAGGTTGTAAAGAATATAGATCCTGAAAATGTTGAGAGATATTCTGAGGGTAAACACAGGATCAGCAGGCACAGACTTAAAAAGATAATAAATGATGCACAGAAACTGAATGAGGAGTTCGCAGAAACGGCAAGAAGAATGAACGCCGATTATGATAAGGTATTAAAGAAGCAGAGACTCCTTATATATAAGACAAGGAATAATCTCCTTGATAAGGCAGAGGTTGATGATAAACTGTTCATTAATATCGCAAATGAAGTCATTGATGAGTTCATGAAACAAAACAGAAATGCAGACAGAAGACTTATCAACAGATACATACTAGATAACATATCTTACAGACTTGATGACGATATGGATGAATATACTATCAGGCACAGGAAAGAACTTAAAACTTACCTTATGGATAAGGTAAAAACTTCTCTTGATCAAAAGAAAAAGATGTTTAAGGATGAAGAGGACTTTAATGATTTTATAAGAAATGCGACTCTTACATCCATAGACAACGAGTGGGTCGAAGAAGTCGATTATCTCCAGCAATTACAGACTGCTGTATCGGGCAGAAGTACAGCTCAGCGTAATCCGGTATATGAGTACCAGAATGATGCACTGGAATCATATCGTCAGATGGAAGAGAAGGTTTACAAAAATATTATGAGAAATGTGCTGTTGAGCACAGTAAGCTTTAGGGAAGACGGAAAAATGTCAATAGTATTCCCATAGTGTTTTTATGAAAGGGGCTTTTAGGTGATATACAATTTCAATATAGGTATCGGATGGGCAAGCAGCGGTGTAGAATATGCCCAGGCCTATCGCGCAAATATATTCAGACGGCTTGGACTTAAAGCGAAGTTTGTGTTCACTGATATGTTCTCAACAGAGAATATAGAGCATATGACTAAGGCTATCGGATTTGAAGATGATGAGATCATATGGCTGTATACATGGTTTACCGATACAGGTATCGCTCCTGTAAGCTTTACCATGGATGACCTTATGAAGACAATAACAAGAAGAGCGATAGATATTTCAAAAGATCAGAAAAAAATAAGGATCGATTTTGGCGACGGCGATTTTTATACAGCTTATCTTGTGGATGAAAACAGTGACAGGGTTCACAGGGTAGAGATTGTTTCGGATAATAAACTCATAAGAAAAGATTACTATACATATTGCAGGATCTATTCGGAATACTATGCTCCGCTTGATAAGAAGGCTCATCTTTATCAGAGACGTTTCTTTAATAAAGACGGATCGGTCGCTTATGAGGAACTCAATGACGATGAAAATGTTATGTACAAATTTCCTGATAAGGTACTGTATTCCAAAGAAGAACTCATTGGATATATGGTTGAGGGTCTTAAACTTAAGTCTGATGATCTTGTGATAATAGACAGGTCCACGGGGATAGGACAAGCTCTTCTTAAGAATCACGGTGATTCGAAGGTTGGAGTTATCATACATGCGGATCATTTCAGTGAAGGCTCCACTGACGATACATATATAAGATGGAATAATTATTATGAGTATGAATTCTCGCAGTACAGACATATAGATTTTTATGTTACGGCCACTGATGTTCAAAAGAATCTGCTTGCTGAACAGTTTAAAAAATATAAGAATATATCACCCAGAATAGAAACTATACCTGTTGGAAGTGTGGATGAACTTAAGTATCCTAAGTCACAACGCAGAAAACACAGCCTTATCACGGCTTCAAGACTGGCTAGTGAAAAACATGTTGACTGGGTCGTCCAGGCAGTATTAAATGCGAGAAATAAAATACCTGATCTTACGCTTGACATATACGGGAAGGGTAAGGAAGAGGAGAGACTTTTGAAGATAATCTCAGAACATAATGCCCAGGATTATATCAGGCTGAAAGGACATTGCGACCTTAAAGAGGTGTATCAGGAATATGAAGCTTATATTTCGGGATCCACAAGTGAAGGCTTTGGATTGTCTGTACTAGAGGCCATAGCGGCCGGACTTCCCGTGGTTGGATTTGATGTAAGATACGGAAACCAGACATTTATAGCAGATGGCAAGAACGGATATCTCATACCATGGAAGGAAAGCATAGAGTCAGGTGAGGCAGTGGATGGGCTGACAGACAGACTTATAAGACTGTTTGGTGAAGCCGATATGGATGCATTTCATGAGATGTCTTATGAGATAGCAAAAAAATACCTTACAACAGAGGTTGAGAAACGATGGAAAGAAGTGATAGAACAGATAATTTGATACTTCTTATTGATGACTACGGTCGTGAAAGTAAACTGCTGCACGAGTCCTTGATCGCGGCAGGTATAGATGTAAAGGCTATAACGATTGACGATGACGGATTTTTGCCTGATGGAGTCTGTTCCATATATGATATAGCAATGGGAATGGGTGAAAATGACTCCGAGGGAAGAGCATTGTACTTTAATGAGGTGACGGTTCCGGAGTACTGGGAGATAAGTTCTGATAACAGAGTCGGTAAGGTTCATGAATACAACGTTCAGCGAGCTGCTATCTATTATGCGCTTCCAAGGCATAAGAGGCAGGTAAGGATTGTTGAGTGGAATGATGCGTCAGGACATGTCAGATTAAGTGAACATTATGACAAGAAAGGAAACCTGTTTGCCAAGACTGCATTCAATTCCAAAGGGCAGAAAGTAAACAGGACATGGTTTTCTAAAGATGGCGCAGAAACAGTAAATGAGAACTATGTTACCGGCAGCGTGATCTACACCCGCGACGGAAAAGATCATATTTTCAGGGATAAGACTGGATTCATGGTATATGTACTTAAAGAAGCAGGTTTTGGAGAGAGTATCTTCTATATTAATTCTTTGTCTTATCCGTTATTTGTTTCTCTTCGTCTTAAAAGAGATAAGAAGAAGGATATCCTGTTTTGGCAGGAAGGAATCAGGGAATCGATCCCCGGAAATATGAACATCATCTTAAATGGAGAATCATTTGATATAAAGAAGATAGTAGTGCAGGATAAAGATGCATATGACAGGTTCATAAGTCTTGGTGCTGATAAAAACATAATGTCATGCCGTGGATATATATATCCGTTTGCAAGGGAAAACAGGCTTACAAAAAAAGCACTCATATGTACCAATTCGGATCAGATACTTCATATGGAAGAGATGGTGAAGAGTCTTCCTGATGTGCATTTTTATATAGCTGCGATAACGGAAATGTCTTCAAAGCTTCTTGCTCTTGAAGAATACGAGAATGTTTCTCTGTATCCGGGAGTTAAGGAAGCCACGCTTGAAAAACTGCTGGGAGAATGTGATATATATCTTGATATCAACAGGTATGATGAGATAGCTGATATACTCTTCAGAGCATTTTTACAGAATATGGCGATATTTGCGTTTAAGGAAACCGAGCATAATCCCTCGTTTGTGGCTGACACAAATATATATCCTTCTGATGAATGGAGAACAGTTGTTAATGAGGTAAATAAATGTCTTAATGATGAGACGTATATGAAGTCACTGATCGATAAACAGCATGAAAAAGCCCTGTCAGAGTCAAAAGACGGATATACAGGTCTTTAGAGCTACATTTTTTGATAAATCCATTGACAAAATCGTGCATGCGGATATATACTATTTGAGCATGCGCGATTTTTGCGTTTATTTTGTTGCGCATAAGTATTAAAAATTTGAAAACAGGAGGTGAAATCAGAATGCCAACATTTAACCAGTTAGTAAGAAAAGGACGTAAAGCTCAGGTTAAGAAGTCTACAGCACCTGCATTGCTCAGAACTTACAACTCTCTGCATAAGAAGGCGGTTGAGTCTAACTCTCCCCAGAAGAGAGGCGTTTGTACAGCAGTTAAGACAGCCACGCCCAAGAAGCCTAACTCAGCTCTTAGAAAGATTGCCAGAGTTCGTCTTTCAAACGGTATGGAAGTTACAAGCTACATCCCCGGCGAAGGTCACAATCTGCAGGAGCATAGTGTTGTACTCATCCGTGGTGGTAGAGTAAAGGACCTTCCGGGTACCCGTTATCATATCATCCGTGGAACACTTGATACAGCAGGCGTTGCAAACCGTAAGCAGGCTCGTTCAAAGTACGGCGCTAAGAGACCTAAGGCAGGTAAGTAATTACCGAATTGTTTGTTAAGTACCACAATTTAAAGAACTAATTAAGTGTTGCATTTTTTGATTTCAATTGTCATATCTTGCGACACGGACATAAGTTTTTGATCCTTTATCTCAAGGATCGGACATGTGAGTACCGATGAATTAATTTTAATGATTAAGGAGGGAAGAATCGTGCCACGTAAAGGACATATTCAGAAAAGAGATGTTTTAGCAGATCCCTTATACGACAACAAGGTAGTTACTAAGCTTATCAACAACATTATGCTTGATGGTAAGAGAGGCGTAGCTCAGAAGATCGTATACGGTGCATTTGCCAGAGTAGAAGAGAAGGCTGGAAAGCCCGCTCTTGAAGTATTCGAAGAGGCTATGAACAATATCATGCCTGTTCTTGAAGTTAAGGCAAGACGTATCGGTGGTGCCACATATCAGGTACCGATCGAAGTAAGACCTGACAGACGTCAGGCACTTGGTCTTCGTTGGTTGACAATGTTTTCACGTAAGCGTGGAGAAAAGACCATGGAAGAGAGACTTGCAAATGAGATTCTTGATGCAGCTAACAACACAGGTTCAGCTGTAAAGAGAAAAGAAGATATGCACAAGATGGCAGAAGCAAACAAGGCTTTCGCTCATTATCGTTTCTAGTGCGTTGGTTAATAGGAGGAAAATACCTTGGCTGGAAGAGAATATCCATTAGAGAGAACCAGAAATATCGGTATTATGGCTCACATCGACGCAGGTAAGACAACTCTTACAGAGCGTATCTTGTACTATACCGGTGTTAACTACAAGATTGGTGATACTCACGAAGGAACTGCTACCATGGACTGGATGGAACAGGAGCAGGAAAGAGGTATCACAATCACATCAGCCGCAACTACATGTCACTGGACACTTCAGGACCATGCGAAAGCAAAAGCAGGTGCTTTGGAGCATCGTATCAACATTATCGATACTCCCGGACACGTAGACTTCACTGTTGAAGTTGAGCGTTCACTCAGAGTACTTGACGGAGCTGTAGGTGTGTTCTGTGCAAAGGGTGGCGTTGAGCCCCAGTCAGAGAATGTATGGCGTCAGGCTGATACATACAATGTTCCGAGAATGGCATTCATCAACAAGATGGACATCCTCGGCGCTAACTTCTACGGTGCTGTTGAGCAGATCCGTACAAGATTAGGCAAAAATGCTATATGTCTTCAGTTGCCTATAGGCAAGGAAGATGAATTCAAGGGTATCATCGATCTTTTCGAGATGGAAGCTTACATCTTTAATGATGATAAGGGTGATGATATCACTATCTGCGAGATTCCTGATGATATGAAGGATGAGGCAGAATTATATCGTACAGAGCTTATAGAGAAGATCTGCGAGCTCGATGACGACCTTATGATGATGTATCTTGAAGGTGAGGAGCCTTCAGTAGAGGAACTCAAGAAGGCACTTCGTGTTGCTACATGTGAGTGTCGTGCAATCCCTGTTTGCTGTGGTAGTGCTTACAGAAACAAGGGTGTACAGAAGCTTCTTGATGCAGTCCTTGAGTTTATGCCTGCTCCTACAGACATTCCCAATATCAAGGGTGTAGACCTTGAGGGTAATGAAGTAGAAAGAAAGTCATCTGATGAAGAGCCTTTCTCAGCTCTTGCATTCAAGATCATGGCTGATCCTTTCGTAGGAAAGCTTGCTTTCTTCAGAGTATACTCAGGTACATTGAATTCAGGTTCGTATGTACTTAATGCTACAAAAGATAAAAAAGAGCGTGTTGGACGTATCCTTCAGATGCACGCAAACCACAGACAGGAACTTGACAAGGTTTACTCAGGCGATATCGCTGCTGCAGTAGGCTTCAAGGTTACCGGTACAGGTGATACTATCTGTGATGAGCAGCATCCCGTTATACTTGAGTCTATGGAGTTCCCGGAGCCCGTTATCGAGCTTGCTATCGAGCCCAAGACAAAAGCAGGACAGGGTAAGCTTGGCGAAGCACTTGCAAAGCTTGCTGAAGAAGATCCTACATTCCGTGCTCATACCGATCAGGAGACAGGTCAGACCATCATAGCAGGTATGGGTGAGCTCCATCTGGAGATCATCGTTGACAGACTCTTAAGAGAGTTCAAGGTAGAAGCTAACGTAGGTGCACCTCAGGTTGCTTACAAGGAAGCATTTACCAAGCCTGTTGAAGTTGACAGCAAGTACTCTAAGCAGTCCGGCGGTCGTGGTCAGTACGGTCACTGTAAAGTTAAGTTCGAGCCCATGGAGGCTAACTGCGATAAGTTCGACATTGACGAAAGCGCAAAGTCAAACATCCTTATCAACGATCCGCCTACATTGTTGTTCGAATCAACCGTTGTCGGAGGTGCTATTCCTAAGGAATACATCCCTGCAGTCGGTGAAGGTATCCAGGAAGCTGCTCGCGCAGGTATCCTTGGCGGATTCCCTGTACTTGGTATCCATGCTACTGTATATGATGGATCATATCATGAAGTCGATTCTTCAGAGATGGCATTCCACATTGCAGGTTCTATGGCATTCAAAGATGCTATGTCAAAGGCAAGCCCGGTACTTCTTGAACCTATCATGAAGGTTGAAGTTACCATGCCGGAGGAATACATGGGTGATGTTATCGGTTCGCTCAATGCTAAGCGTGGTCAGATCCAGAACATGGATGATATTGGCGGTGGTAAGATTGTAAGAGCACTTGTTCCACTTGCTGAGATGTTCGGATACTCAACAGAACTTCGTTCTTCTACACAGGGACGTGGTAACTACTCGATGTTCTTCGAGAAGTACGAGCCGGTTCCGAAGAATGTACAGGACAAGGTTCTTGCAGCAAAGACAGATAAATAATTTTACTTGAAAAAATACCCTATATTATATATAATCATACATAGTCGGGTAAAAAATCAAAATTGATTATATTTTACGGAGGAATTTTAAAATGGCAAAGGCTAAATTCGAAAGAGGTAACAAGGCACATTGTAACATTGGTACCATCGGACACGTTGACCATGGTAAGACAACTCTTACAGCAGCTATCACAAAGGTTCTTGCTGAGAGAGTAGCAGGTAATGAAAAGGTAGATTTCGAGAACATCGATAAGGCTCCCGAAGAGAGAGAAAGAGGTATCACAATCTCTACAGCTCACGTTGAGTATCAGACAGAGAAGAGACATTACGCTCACGTTGACTGTCCTGGACATGCTGACTACGTTAAGAACATGATCACTGGTGCAGCTCAGATGGACGGTGCTATCCTCGTTGTAGCAGCTACAGACGGTGTTATGGCTCAGACAAAGGAGCATATCCTCCTTTCTCGTCAGGTTGGTGTTCCTTACATCGTTGTATTTATGAATAAGTGTGATATGGTTGATGATGAAGAAATCCTTGAGCTCGTTGAGATGGAAGTTAGAGAACTTCTTAGCGAGTACGAGTTCCCGGGCGATGATACACCTATCATCCAGGGTTCAGCTCTTAAGGCTCTTGAAGATCCCAACGGTGAGTGGGGCGATAAGATCATGGAACTTATGGATGCTGTTGACAGCTACATTCCTGATCCTATCCGTGAGACAGATAAGCCTTTCCTTATGCCTATCGAGGATGTATTCTCTATCACAGGTCGTGGTACTGTTGCTACAGGTAGAGTTGAGCGTGGTACACTTCACCTTTCAGAGGATGTTGAGATCGTTGGTATCAAAGAAGAGACTCAGAAGTCAGTTGTTACTGGTATCGAGATGTTCAGAAAGCTTCTTGATGAGGCTCAGGCTGGTGATAACATCGGTGTTCTTCTCCGTGGTATCAACAGAACAGATATCGAGCGTGGACAGATTCTTGCTAAGCCCGGTACAGTAACATGTCATACAAAGTTTACTGCTCAGGTTTACGTTCTTACTAAGGACGAGGGTGGTCGTCATACACCTTTCTTCAACAACTATCGTCCTCAGTTCTACTTCAGAACAACAGACGTAACTGGTGTCTGCAACCTTCCTGAAGGTACAGAGATGTGCATGCCTGGTGATAACATTGAGATGACAATCGAGCTCATCCATCCTATCGCTATGGATCAGGGTCTTACATTCGCTATCCGTGAGGGTGGTAGAACAGTAGGTTCTGGCCGTGTTGCTAGCATCATCGAGTAATCTTACTCAAATACAGTAAAATCAAGGCTCCTGAGAGTTTCTCTTGGGAGCCTTTTTGATACCCTTCAAGTTTGAAATCCGTCTGTTGATTCTAAAATGATTCTATATTTATCTGTAGAAACAGATGGTTGATTATAGATTCCATCTCTCTTCTCTTTTATCTGTTCGGTGCTTGGAAATTGTGAACTTACAACTTGTTCTGAGCGGACTATTCCTATCAACGAATTAACAAAAAAATATACAGAGAATTGGTGATTTTGGGGAGACACTCAAAGGGCCTTCTTACACTAAGACGGTTTACATAACAACACAAAAACTCTGGGTTTAAAGTTTTACTTGCATTTCGTGCACGAATTTCGACATTTCGTGCATTTTTTCGTTATAATGCATCATTTTGTGTTATGGTTTAAGAGACGTTCAAGGCATGTAAAACGATTGACATTGAAGCCCTTCAATAATACAATTTTTTATATGATGAAGTGTAAAATATGGGGATTTTGTAGCTGCTAAAACCCCATGTGTCAAGGAGAAATTTGAATGGCAACAGTTGATTGGATCATCGTAGTAGATGATGATATAGCGAATCTGCAAATGGCAGGTCGTATACTGAGTAAGAATAACAAGAGAGTGACTGCTCTAAAGTCTGGGCAGGCACTGCTTGACTATACAAAAGAGAATCGTCCGGATCTTATACTTCTTGATATAAAGATGCCGGTCATGGATGGTTTTGAGACGCTAAAAAAACTGCGCGCTCAGGAACAGGAACTTGGTCAGGAACAGATACCTGTTATGTTCCTTACCGCAGATGAGGATACTGCGACAGAGAGCAGAGGCTTTGAGGTCGGGGTTTCTGACTTTTTAAGAAAGCCTTTTGATCCGGATGTGCTCATACGAAGGATAAACAACATAGTTTCTAAAAATGAGACCATGCAAAACCTCATAGAAGAGGCAACAATTGACAAACTGACAGGTTTTCTGAATAAAGCCGCAGTCGGAAAAAAGATGCCTGATGCATGTAAAAGACTTACCGGATGTCTTATGATTTTGGACCTTGATTCTTTCAAGCTGGTCAATGATATATACGGTCATGATATGGGAGATAAGGTACTTCAGAGCATATCACGTATCATAAGTGAGAACATGCCGGAAGGCAGTGTGCTTGGACGTATCGGAGGAGATGAGTTCATAGCATTCGGCAACGGAGTGACACAGGAAGAGACAGTTGCAGATATATGTAAGAAACTTAATGAGAATATATTTTCTGATGCAAAGAAACTCATGGGAGAAGAGATGGATATACCGCTTGGAGTATCCATTGGTGCCGTTTTTGTCCCGGAATTTGGCAGAGAATATGAGACACTGTTCATAAATGCCGATAAAGCTTTATACAGTGCAAAGAACAGCGGAAAGCATGGATATGTCCTTCATTCTACAGATGTTTATCTTGATGATATCGGCTCTGAGAAAGAGATGGATATCAGTACCATCAGTAAGCTGATGGAAGAGAGAAATATCGCTGATGCCGCATATAAACTCGATAAGGAATCTTTCGCATATGTATACCAGTATGTGACAAGATACATAATCAGAAACAACAAGAGTGCGTGCAAGGTTCTGTTTACGTTATCACCTTCAGATGGAGTAAGTGATGAGGAATTCGTTAAGAATGCCGATCTTTTCGGTGACTATGTAATGAATGAACTCAGAAAATCGGATTTTTTGATGAGATACAGACAGAATCAGTATTTTGTTTTCTTAACGGATATCTTAGAGGATTATATCGAAAATGTTATAGGAAATATAGTAAGCAAATGGCATGAGAATCACGAAAATGTCCTTTCGATAGCTGTTGAAGCCGAGCATGTCGGAAAAGAAAGCTTAAAGAAGAAAAATGATATCCCATGGGTCATCATCGTGGATGATGATGTTTCAAACCTGAAGATTGCAGGACACGTGCTCAGTAAGAACGGAATGCGTGTTACGGCCCTGAAGTCAGGTCAGGCTCTTCTTGATTATATAACTGATGAAAGACCGGATCTGATACTACTCGATATCAAGATGCCTGTAATGGATGGATTTGAGACGCTTGAAAAGCTCCATACAATGGAAGGAGATCTTGCGGATATACCTGTTATCTTCCTTACAGCAGATGAGAGTGAGGAATCAGAGAGCAGAGGACTGGCACTTGGTGCGGTCGACTTTATAAAGAAACCTTTTGTTCCTGAAGTACTGGCCATGAGAGTTAGCCATATGGTTGAACTGGTGGCACTTCAGAAAGATCTGAGTCATGAGGTAGCCAAGAAGACCAAGGAAAACGAGAACCTGTTTATACATGTCGTTGAATCGCTGGCTGAGGCTATCGATGCAAAGGATACATATACAAACGGTCATTCAACGAGAGTAGCTCATTATTCGAAGATGATAGCACAAAGAGCAGGTTACAGCGAAAAGCAGGCTGATGATATTTATATCATGGGACTTTTACACGATGTAGGTAAGATAGGTATTCCTGATGAGGTCATAAACAAGCCGGGGAAACTTACTGAAGAAGAGTTTGAGACCATAAAAACGCATCCTGTTGTTGGAGCAAAGATCCTTGAGAACATTACGGAAATGCCAAAACTTGCCGTAGGAGCAAAATATCACCATGAAAGATTTGGCGGCGGAGGTTATCCGGACGGGCTGCTCGGTGAGAACATTCCCGAAGAAGCAAGGATCATTGCACTGGCAGATGCGTATGATGCAATGTCGAGTAGAAGAAGCTATCGTGACATACTGCCTCAGGAAGCAGTAAGGGAACAGATAGAAAGCGGAAAGGGAAAACAGTTTGATCCCGTATTTGCCGACATTGTTATTGACATGATAGATGAAGACACAAATTACAATATGAAGGAGATGTGATATGCGTCAAAGAAAAGAAAGAAATGAACTGTTTCAGGCATCACATTTGATCATCCTGATCAGTTACACACTCTTTTCTTTAATATTACTGGGGGAGTCGGCTCTCATGGGTTGGGAGAGCTGGGCGTTTATCCTTATTCCTATCGGCCTTATTGCCGCATGGATAACACATATTTTACAGAGCGGAACCGATATGCACAGATTATGGGTCTACTCTGTACTTATGATGTGTACTTTTTTCTTTTATGGTATTCATGAGACTAGCGTATACGATCTGGCGATCGTTATGTCTGCTGTTATCATGCTCTATACCATATCAGGTGTTAAAAATCTTATCTCACTTTGTCAGATGACTTACTATCTCACGTTGTGTTACGGATTGATAGTCATGTCTCAAAACGGTACAGTTTTTGATCCGCTCGTTATATCACGTACGATACTTCATGTGACAATGATCACCATGATCGGATGGTTTGCAAGAATGGTCATAGACAAGTGGAACAAGGTGCTTAAAGGTTCGGATAAA
The DNA here is from genome assembly GCA_017619635.1 of Lachnospiraceae bacterium. GTDB lineage: Bacteria > Bacillota > Clostridia > Lachnospirales > Lachnospiraceae > Colinaster. The sequence goes on from JAFZRZ010000014.1 coordinate 19,184, forward strand.
GAGATAGAGGAACTTACTGATGCAACAGACAGGCTGAATGACTTTTTGGCAAACATGTCTCATGAGATAAGGACACCCATCAATGCCGTTATAGGCCTTTCCCAGGTATGTATTGAAAAAGAGATGGACGAGGAACTGCGCTCCGATATGGAAGCAGTCAGCAAAGCGGGCGTTAAGGTATCGGAACAGATAAGTGATATCCTTGATTATTCGGAGATAGACAGGAACAGCCTTGCGATAAATGAAGAGGAATACATGATTTCTTCAGTTTTGTGTGACCTCGTAAATAAACTCAAACCATATACAAGAGATGACATAGAACTTGTCATTGATGTGGATCCTTCCATTCCTGCTGCGATGCAGACTGATGTATATAAGTTAAAAAAGATACTCTGGCATCTTATGATGAACGGTTTAAAGTATACCAAGGAAGGCGGAGTATATGTAAGGATATCTGCGATAAAGCAGGACTATGGTATCAACCTGCATTTAGAGGTTACCGATACCGGTATAGGAATGAATGCTGAAGAAGTTGAGCGTATCACCGAAGGATTCTATCAGGCTGATTCTGGACGTACAAGATCATCCAGCGGACTGGGACTTGGCATGTCTGTAGTATCCGGGTTTGTTGCTGCGCTGGGTGGCTTTTTGACAATTGAAAGCACACCGGGTGTCGGGACTACATTTCGCATGAGTATCCCGCAGAAGGTTTTGGATCCCGTAAGTTGCATGTCGGTTGAAAACAGAGAGGATCTGTGCCTTGGTGCATTCTTGCACTTTGAGAAATTCGAGAATCCCAGTGTTAGAGAATACTACAACTCCATGGTCAGAAATATCGTACTTGGCCTTGGCGTTCAGATGCACAGGGTTGATAATCTTGAAAACCTAAAGAAACTTGTGTCTACACTTAAACTTACACATCTGTTTGTCGGTCAGGAAGAGTACGAGGCAGATGTTGAATATATGGAGAGCATCGCAGGTGATATCATGGTTGAGATAATCGCCAAAAGCAGTTTTGAACTGCCAAAGGGCGCAAAGGCTCACATCATGGAAAAGCCGTTCTACTGTTTCCCTGTTGTAGGCGTGCTCAACAGCCGCCAGGGTGATAACAAGGTAAGTGAGAGACGTCTGCTACTTAGAGGAGTTGAGGCTCTCGTTGTCGATGATGAGATCATGAACCTTCCTGTTGCATGTTCTATTCTTAACCGTTATGAGATGAACGTAAAGACTGCCATGAGCGGACCTGAAGCAATTGATCTGTGCAGGGAGAAGGAATATGACATCGTATTTATGGATCATATGATGCCCGGAATGGACGGTATAGAGACCATGAAGCATATAAGAGCCGAGTACAAACGCGAGAACAAGGATGTTCCTATAGTTGCTCTTACTGCCAATGCTGTCAGTACTGCAAGAGAGATGTTCATGAAGGAGGGCTTTGACGGATTTGTTAGCAAGCCCATTGAGATAGTCGAACTTGAGAGAGTTCTTGTTAAGGTCCTTCCAAGAACAATGATCGAATATGAGGATGTTTCACAACCTGAAAAAGAGGCATCCAAACCTGAAGGTAATAAAGAAGTTAAAAAAGATATCCCTGATAAGAGAACAGATATAAAAGAAGAAAAGGATAAGTATGCGTTCCTTAAGGAGTTAAATATAGATGTGGATCAGGGACTGCATTACTGTCAGGGTGATACGGATCTGTATGATTCGCTTCTTAAACAGTTTGTGGCAGAGTCTGTGACCAAGAAGGCTGGTCTTGAAGAACACTATAAAGATAAGAGCATGTATGATTACGAGATACTTGTTCATGCGCTTAAGAGTACTTCAAAGATGATCGGTGCCATGGAACTTTCTGAGGAGGCAAAGAGCATAGAATCTAAGGTTAAGGAAGGTGCAACTGATATATCTGAAGATAGTCACAATGCGATGATGAAGCATTATTCAGATCTTATCGACAGTATCAGACAGCATATTGAAGGAGTAAAAGCACCTGAAAACAACGAAGAAACTGCGGGTGAAGACGATATAATCGAATTCGCGCCCGAGAATGGCGGTGAAGAATGATAGAAAAGATAAAATCACCCCTTCTTGGAGGTGTAAAACAACAGGATGTTTTGTTTGTTGCTCTTTCAGCTATGACTTTGCCGGTCCTTTTCGGATATTACTTCATAGCAACCCTGATAGAACCGGATGCAGAGGGCGTTTTTGTAGATAATGTCGTCATGATAGTCATGTTCTTTTTATGCCTGACACTGACTTTGGTAGCCGTAAAGAAGGATTGCGTCCAAAAGATCGCTCCTATCATCTCTCTTTTGATCATTGTGATGATAATACCTGAGGATGTCAGTGTGAGAGGCAGGCTTTCATATGGTGATATCACATGGTTTTTGGTCGGAGTGCTTTATATCGCTATTATCGTTGAGGGAAAGAAGAAATATGTATTCCTGACAATAGAAGCGTTAATGGCGGCTCTGATGCACTGGATCTACTATGATATTGACGAATTGGCTGAAATAGGATTTACCAAGCTTGATTATTTCAGTTCATATATCACGCTTGTTTTAGTATCTACCATGATCGTTACGATGGTCAGTTATGAGATAAACAAGCAAAAAGAGGCGCTTGAGAAGATCGAGACTCAGAAAGCTGAGATCGATGCGCTTTATAAATCACAGAACAGATTCTTCTCGAACATGTCGCACGAGATAAGAACACCTATCAATACCATCATAGGATTAAATGAGATGATCTTAAGAGAGGAGATATCCGATGAGGTTGCGGAAGATGCTGAGAACATACAGGCAGCCAGCAAGCTCCTGCTCCATCTTATAAATGACATACTTGATATGTCCAAGTTCGAATCCGGTCAGATGCAGCTGACAGAGGTGGCTTATCACCCCGGTGATATGATATCAGAAGTTGTCGGCATGCTCTGGATAAGAGCCAAAGAGAAGAAACTCGATTTTCATGTGAATATTGCTCCGGATATCCCCGGTGGCCTGATGGGCGATGATGTCAGGATCAAACAGATCCTTATAAATATGGTAGGAAATGCCATTAAGTATACAAAGGAAGGTTCTGTTACACTGTCCATCCAGTGCGGTGAGAGAAATGACAATACCGTAAATGTGATCTATTCTGTCTCTGATACCGGAATGGGTATCAAGAAAGAGGATATGCCATATCTGTTCTCTGCATTTAAGAGAGTTGATGAAGAAGCTAACAGACATATAGAAGGTACGGGACTGGGACTTGCTATCGTTAAACAGATAGTTGATATGATGAACGGTAAGATCACCGTTAACAGTGTGTATACCAAAGGCAGCACATTTGTGGTAGAGATACCGCAGGTTATCGTTGACGATGTACAGATTGGTGAATTCAATCTTGAAGCAAGACACAAGGCAAAGACTATCGAGAGATACAAGAAGAGATTTGAAGCTCCTGATGCAAAGGTCCTTGTTGTAGATGACAGTGAGTCAAATCTTTTGGTCGTATCCAAACTGTTAAGGAGTACAGGAGTTACCATCGATACAGCTTCGAGTGGTTATGAGGCTTTAAAGAAAACCCTGGATATGCATTATCATGTGATCTTTATGGATCACCTTATGCCTGAGATGGATGGTATAGAGTGTGCAAAACAGATCAAGAAGCAGACGGGTGGACGATGCAGAGAGTCTAAGATGGTCATCCTGACTGCTAATGCGGAACCCAAATATAAAGCCCTTTACGAAAAAGAAGGTTTTGATGGTTACCTGGTCAAGCCTGTCAGCGGCGATGCACTTGAGAGGCAGTTGTTCAAGATGCTTCCTTCGGATATTGTATATTCTACGGATGACGATGATACGATAGCTCAGGAGACGATGTCATGGATGCAGTCGCATCATAAGAAACGTCATGTGGTGATAGCAACTGAGAGTGTTGCGGATCTTCCTGCAGAGATGATAGAAAAATACGGTATTGCTGTCATGCCGCATATCGTCCATACAGCTGAGGGTGAGTTCAGAGACGGTCAGGAGATCGACACAAAAGGACTTTTAGCTTATATGAGCGATGAGACACATAACGTCAGTACAAGTGCCCCGTCTGTCGATCAGCATGAGGCGTTCTTTGCAGAACTTCTCTCTTATGCAAACGATATCATATATATAGTTGTTTCAAAGAAAGTAGGTAACAGCGGATACAAACCTGCTATAGATGCGGCGGCAGCATTTGAAAATGTTTCCGTCATCGATTCGGGACATCTTTCAAGCGGTCAGGGACTCATGGTACTCGAGGCCTGTCGTATGGCTGCAGAAGGAAAGAGTGCAGTTGAGATAGTGGCCCGTCTTGAACGTATGAAGAAACACGTTCATACAAGCTTTATTGTTGACAATCTTGATTTCCTTGCAAGAGCCGGACAGGTAAGCAGAAAGACGGCGGATCTTACAAAGGCATTCTTTATGAGGCCGGTCCTTGTTTTGAAAAAAGGTAAGATGGGAGTGGGAAGCGTATATTTCGGTGCGACCCAGCGTGTATGGAAAAAATATATAGATTCTGCGCTTGCACACAATAACATAGACACGAGTATACTGTTCGTTACATATGTAGGCCTTACCACCAAAGAACTTGAGACCATAAAGAGCATGGTAGAGGAAAGAATGCATTTTGAAAATGTATATTTCCAGAAGGCGTCACCTGCCATAGCGGTTAACTGTGGAGCGGGGACCTTTGGACTATTGTTTACCGAAAAAATCTAAATATGCCGATTGACATTTTGTCATAAAAAGTATAAACTACCAAATGGTGAAGCAAAGGCGCTTCGAGTATAACTCGAAGTGTCTTTTTTTGAGGATTTTTTTATGTATGTAGACGATAAATTACACGAAGAATGTGGTGTGTTCGGTATATGGGGCAGCTCTGATACCGATGCGTCAAGGGTGATATATTACGGACTTACCGCACTGCAGCACAGGGGCCAGGAATCGGCAGGTATTGTTGTGTGTGACACACAGGGACCTATCGGAAATATCTGTGCACATAAAGGCATGGGGCTTGTCAATGAGGTTTTTCATAAGGAAGTCCTCGATAAACTCAGAGGAAATATCGGTATCGGTCATGTGAGATATTCAACAGCCGGGGCAAGCTGTATAGAAAATGCGCAGCCTTTTTCTTTAAATTACGCAAAGGGCACTCTGGCACTGGCTCATAACGGGAATGTTATCAATGCCACACAGATGAAGGAAGAGCTTCAAAACGAAGGCGCTGTGTTTAACGGAACATCAGATTCTGAAGTCATCGCATACAGGATAGCCAAGGAACGTATGGTAACAGCTTCTATCGAAGAAGCCGTAACGAATGTGGCAAAAAACCTTAAAGGAGGTTATGCTCTTTTGGTGATGAGCCCTCAAAAACTGGTCGGAGTAAGAGATCCGCTTGGACTCAAACCCTTATGCATAGGAAAAGTCGGCGATTCATATATACTCGCTTCAGAGAGTGCCGCGATAACTGCGGTTGACGGAGAGCTTATCAGGGATGTAGAACCCGGAGAAGTCGTTGTGATAACAAAAGAGGGAATAAGTACCAGTCTGCTTATAAAGTCAGAAAGAAAAGCACACTGTGTATTTGAGTATATTTATTTTGCAAGACTCGATTCACATATTGACGGGATAAGTGTATATGATGCAAGATTAAGGGGAGGAATGGCACTTGCTGCAAGATACCCTGTTGAGGCTGACGTTGTAACGGGAGTTCCGGAATCCGGACTCACGGCGGCGGTCGGATATTCCAGTTACAGCAATATACCATTCATGCCCGCATTTTCAAAGAACAGTTATGTTGGAAGAACCTTCATCAAACCGACACAGAGTGAGAGAGCATCAGCGGTACACATGAAACTCAGTGTTATCGAAAGCGTTGTGAGAGACAAACGTGTTGTACTCATAGACGATTCCATAGTAAGGGGAACGACTATGGCAAACCTTATAAGGATGATGAGAAAAGCGGGGGCTAAAGAAGTGCACGTTCGTATAAGCTCTCCGCCTTTTTTGTACCCTTGTTATTATGGTACGGATGTACCAGATAACAGTGAGCTCATCGCAAACGAATGCAGTGTTGATGAGATAAAAAACCGTATAGGTGCCGATTCGTTGGCATATATGGATCTAGAGGATTTTGAACAGATGACCGGAGGCCTTCCGCTTTGCAAGGCATGTTTTGACAATGACTATCCGGTAAGTCTGTAGGATAATGAAAGGATCTTTGTTATGAACGGAGATAACTTAAAAAGAAAACTCGTTTTGGAAGATGGCTCGGTCTACATAGGTGACGGCTTTGGTGCTTTGACTGATAAGGCTGTTGAACTGGTTTTCAACACATCAATGGTCGGATACCAGGAAATTGTTTCCGATCCCTCATATACCGGTCAGGCGGTTGTTATGACATATCCCCTCATAGGTAACTATGGTATGTGTGATGAGGATTATGAGACCACAAGACCGTCTATATCAGGACTTATAGTAAGAGAATACTGTGATGAGCCTTCAAACTTCCGCTGCACTGAGACACTGTCACAGGTAATGGAAAGATATGATATATCGGGTATAAGCGGTATAGATACAAGAAAGCTTGCAAGACATATCAGAGATTTTGGAAGCTGTAAGGCATATATAACATCAGCAGATACTGACACAGCAAAGATCGTGGATGAATTAAAAAACTGGACACCCGATAAGGACGTGGTATCAAAGGTAAGCACACCAAAACCTTATAAGGCGGGAATGATAGAGACAGATTCATCCTCTTCAAAGAGTGTACACATTGTAGCTATTGACTGCGGTATGAAAAAGAATATACTCCGTGAGATGGCAAAGAGAGGATGCAGTATCACTGTAGTACCATGGAACACCACAGCAGACGATATAGCTAAACTCAATCCGGATGGAGTATTCATATCAAATGGACCGGGTGATCCGCAGGATGTCACACAGACTATCCAGACTGTAAAGGATCTTATAGGTAAATACCCGATATTCGGCATATGTCTTGGACACCAGATAATCTCGCTCGCATACGGAGCAATGACATATAAACTGAAGTTTGGTCACAGGGGAGGAAACCACCCTGTCAGAAATCTTAAAACAGATAAACTGGAGATAACATCCCAGAACCATTCATATGCTGTTGCAGATGACAGCCTTGAAGGTACCGGGCTTGTTGCCACGCATATCAATCTGCTTGATAAGACGATTGAGGGCGTGGAATGTGTTAAGGATAAGGTGTTCTCTGTCCAGTATCATCCGGAGAGTGCTCCGGGTCCCCAGGACAGTTCTTATCTGTTTGACTGTTTCCTTAAGAATATAGAGGAGTTTGGAGAGGAGAAGAAGCATGCCTAAGAGAACCGATATTAAGAAGATACTTGTCATAGGCTCGGGTCCGATAGTCATCGGTCAGGCGGCTGAATTCGATTATGCCGGAACGCAGGCCTGTCTTTCTCTCCGTGAAGAGGGATATGAGGTAATACTGTGTAATTCCAATCCGGCTACCATAATGACAGATGAGTCGATAGCTGACAAGGTATATATGGAGCCGCTGACTCTGGAATTCATAGCAAAGATAATAAGGATGGAAAGACCCGATGCGATATTGCCAGGAATAGGAGGCCAGACCGGTCTTAACCTTGCGATGCAGCTGGAAAAGAAGGGAATATTAAAAGAGTGCAGAGTGGAACTTTTAGGTACCAGGACTGAAAGTATAGAGAGAGCCGAGGACAGAGAGCTGTTTAAGGAACTCTGTATAAGTCTGGGTGAACCTGTGCTCCCTTCCCTGATCGCTGAAGACATGCAGAGGGGATTGGAGGCTGCAGAAAAGATCGGATATCCTGTGGTCATAAGACCTGCATTCACTCTGGGGGGTACAGGTGGCGGATTCGCATCCGATGAGACTGAATGCCGTGAGATATTAAAGAACGCACTGACACTTTCTCCTGTACATCAGGTGCTGGTTGAAAAGAGCGTAAAGGGATATAAAGAGATAGAATACGAGGTGATGAGGGATGCCAACGACACCGCTATCACCATCTGTAACATGGAAAACATCGATCCTGTAGGAATACATACAGGTGACTCTATAGTTGTCTGTCCTTCTCAGACACTGACAAACAAAGAGTATCACATGTTAAGAGACAGTGCGCTTAAGATCATAAGAGCACTTGGAATAGAAGGCGGATGTAATGTACAGTTCGCGCTTGATCCCAAATCATTCCAGTACTATCTGATAGAGGTAAATCCGAGAGTGTCAAGATCTTCCGCTCTTGCATCGAAAGCCAGCGGATATCCCATAGCAAGGGTTTCTGCAAAGATAAGTGTAGGAATGCGCCTTGATGAGATCAACATAGCAAACACACCTGCATCGTTTGAGCCTGCACTTGATTACGTTGTAACCAAGATGCCGAGATTCCCTTTTGATAAGTTCAATGATGCCAATAACACTCTTAGCACCCAGATGAAGGCTACGGGTGAAGTCATGAGTGTGGGCAGAACTGTTGAGGAAAGTCTGCTTAAAGCTATAAGATCGCTTGAAGTGGGTGTGTATCATCTTCATCATTCGAAATTTGATTTCAGTTATGTCACGGAACTGGAAGAATACATAAAAGAAGGAACCGATGACCGTATATACGCGATAGCTCAATTGTTAAGACTGGGAAGTGAGCCTCAAAGGATTGCGGATATAACAGGAATAGATGTGTTCTTTATCAGGAAGCTTCTTAATATCGTAAACATGGAAAAGACCCTGGTTGAGAATATCGGGGATAAAGATGTCTTATACGAAGCTAAACGCATGGGATTCTCCGACAGGGAGATAGGCGTCCTTTGGAACATGAATGCGCATGCTGTATTTGACTTAAGAAGAGATAAGGGGATCTTACCTGTCTACAAGATGATAGACACCTGTGCTTCAGAGTTTGAGAGTTATATACCGTATTTCTACTCAACTTATGAGGAGGAAAACGAGTCGCGTATATCAGATAAGAAAAAGATAATCGTTCTGGGAAGCGGTCCCATAAGGATAGGCCAGGGTGTCGAATTCGACTACTCAACCGTTCATGCCGTAAAGACCATAAAAGCGTCCGGTTATGAGGCCATCATAATAAATAACAATCCCGAGACTGTATCAACGGATTACACGACATCTGACAAACTCTACTTTGAGCCTCTGTGTGTAGAGGATGTAATGAACATCGTTGAGATGGAAAAACCTGAAGGTGTCATAGCGATCCTTGGCGGACAGACTGCGATCAATCTCGCAGAACCGTTAAAAGAATACGGAGTTAAGATAATCGGTACAGACTGTGCAGCAATAGAAAAGGCTGAGAACAGGGATGCGTTTGAAAAGCTTTTGCTTGAGCTTGATATACCACAACCCAGAGGTGTGGCTGTTACAAATATCGAAGACGGAGTCAAGGTTGCCGAAGAGATAGGATACCCTGTACTTGTACGTCCGAGCTTTGTCCTTGGCGGAAGAGCCATGCAGATAGTTTCCAAGGAAGCCGATATGAGGCATTATCTAAAGACTGCCGTTGAAGTGGATGAGGATAAGCCTGTACTTGTCGATAAGTACATACGCGGAAAAGAACTCGAGGTCGATGCCATATGTGACGGAAGTGATGTGTTTGTTCCCGGTATCATGGAACTTGTTGAGAGGACCGGTGTGCATTCGGGTGACTCAATAAGTGTGTATCCGACTTTCAGCATATCAGACAAGGTAAAGGGAACAATCCTTACATATGCAAAGAAACTCGGTATAGGAATAGGTATCGTAGGTTTATACAACATACAGTTTATAGTTGATGAGAATGAGAATGTTTATATAATCGAGGTTAATCCCAGATCATCAAGAACGGTTCCGTTCTTATCGAAAGCTACTGGATATTCGCTTGCGGATATAGCGACTCTTGTCATCCTTGGCGTAAGCCTTAAGGAACAGGGTATATTTGAACTTTATCCTAAGGAAAGAGAGAGATGGTGTGTAAAAGCACCTGCGTTCTCATTTGCGAAGCTTAAGGGAATGGATGCATATCTGTCACCTGAGATGAAATCCACAGGTGAAGCCATAGGCTATGATGAGCGACTTCACAGAGCCATGTATAAAGCCCTTATCGCATCAGGCATCAAGCTGCAAAACTATGGTACTGTAATGGTAACTCTTGCAGATGAGGACAAGGAGGAAGCGCTTCCTCTTATCAGACGATTCTATGACATGGGCTTTAACATTGAGGCTACCATTGGCACTGCGGATTTCCTTAAGGAACACGGAATAAGGACCAGAGTGCGTCATAAACTCAGTGAGGGCAGTGAGGAGATCCTTGATTCAATAAGAGCCGGATATGTAAGCTATGTTATCAACACCAGAGCTATCCTTTCAGGTATACACTATGAGGACGGTGTGGCCATAAGAAGATGTGCGATAGAGAATAATGTCACCATGTTCACATCACTTGATACCGTAAAGGTGCTTCTTGATGTGCTGGAAGAACAGACGATAAAGGTTGCAACAATTTTTTAAAAAAAATTTAAAAAAGTTGTTGACAACGAAAAATTATGAGAGTATAGTACACACTATGAAAAGCAAAGGTGCTTTGACCAAGAGTGGTCGAAGCACCTTTTTCTTTTGAAAAAACAAAGCTTTAAGCAAAACGGTTTTGATTCGGGTGGCGCGGATCCGAATAGAAGACTGGATTAGAAAAGGAGGACAAAAATGGAAAAATCAATCCCTGAACTTTTCGGAAGTCTTGTATTCAGCGATAAGATCATGAGAGAAAAACTTCCGAAAGACATGTACAAGGCACTTAGGAAGACGATCGATAATAATACCCACCTTGAGATCGATGTAGCAAATGCAGTTGCGGTTGCGATGAAGGAATGGGCTGTTGAAAACGGGGCAACACATTTCACACACTGGTTCCAGCCGATGACAGGTTACACAGCAGAGAAGCATGACAGTTTTATCTGTCCTGTAGAAAACGGTGAAGTCATCATGGACTTCTCGGGAAAAGAACTGGTAAAGGGCGAGCCTGATGCATCTAGTTTCCCTTCAGGAGGAATCAGAGCAACATTTGAAGCCAGAGGATATACAGCATGGGATCCTACAAGCCCGGCATTCATAAAAGATAAGACACTTTACATTCCTACAGCATTCTGCTCATACAGCGGAGAAGCACTTGATAAGAAAACACCTCTTTTAAGATCGATGGATGCGATCAGCAAGGAAGCAGTCAAGATGCTAAAGCTTTTGGGAAAAGACGATGTGACAAACGTTCTCACAACAGTCGGACCTGAACAGGAATACTTCCTTATAGACAAAGAGGATTACAAGAAGAGAAAAGACCTGATCTTCACAGGAAGAACACTTCTTGGTGCACCTGCTCCCAAGGGACAGGAGATGGACGATCACTACTTCGGAAATCTCAAGCCCAGAGTTGCAGCTTACATGCATGATCTTGATGAGGAACTTTGGAAACTCGGTATTCCCGCAAAGACAAAGCATAACGAAGTTGCACCCAGCCAGCATGAGTTAGCACCGGTATTTGATACAACAAACGTAGCTGTTGATCACAACCAGCTTACAATGGAGATCATGAAGAAGGTTGCTGAAAAGCACGGATATGTATGTCTGCTTCATGAGAAGCCTTTCGCAGGAATAAACGGTTCAGGTAAGCACAACAACTGGTCACTTACAACAAACACCGGAGAGAACTTATTAAATCCCGGAAAGACACCCGCAGACAATACACAGTTCTTGATCTTCCTTTCAGCAGTTATCAAAGCTGTTGATGAATATGCAGATCTTTTGAGACTATCAGTTGCATCTGCAGGAAACGATCACAGACTTGGAGCAAACGAGGCTCCTCCGGCTATCATCTCAATGTTTTTGGGTGAAGAGCTCACGGGAGTTATCGAGGCTATAGAAAAAGATGAATACTTCGGTAAGGTTGAAAAGGTACTTATGGAGACGGGAGCTCAGGTTCTTCCGCACTTTACAAAAGATACCACAGACAGAAACCGTACATCACCTTTTGCTTTCACAGGTAACAAGTTTGAGTTCAGATCTCTTGGTTCTTCAGTATCTGTTGCAGGACCGAACATCATGCTCAACACAGCAGTAGCTGAATCACTCAGTGTATTCTATGAAGAGTTAAAGGATGTACCGAAGGATAAGCTTGATGAGGCTATTCATAAACTTGTAAAAGATACGATAATCAAGCATAAGAGAGTAATCTTTAACGGCAACGGTTATACACAGGAGTGGGTTGACGAAGCAGAAAAGAGAGGCTTGTTCAACTTGAAGTCAACACCCGATGCGATGGGAGCTCTTATAGCTGATAAGAACAAGAAACTGTTTGCAAAACATCATATCTATTCTGATACAGAGCTTGAGTCAAGATATGAGATCCGTATAGAGAACTATACAAAGACACTTCATATCGAGGCACTCACACTTGAGGATATGGTACTTAAACAGTTTGCACCGGCTCTTATGAAATATATAGATGAGCTTACACAGTCAGCACTTGCAAAGAAGCAGCTTGGTATCGAACCTGCTGTAGGCGCTCAGACAGAACTTATAAAGAAGCTTTCAAGCTACTACGAGGATGTTATAAAGGCAACCGAGGTCCTTTCAAAGGATGTGGCTAAGGCAGAGGCTATGGATGCAGACATCAACCAGTGTAAGTTCTACCATGACACAGTACTTGCTGACATGGAGGAGATCAGAAAGTATGCAGACCTTGCAGAGCCTCTGATCCCTGAAGGATATTTACCTTATCCTACATATGAACAGATGCTGTTCTACGTATAAAAAAAGAAAAAAGGATTAACGCAAAGGCGCGTTCCGCAGGGAACGTGCCTTTACTTATATGAGGAGTGATTATTATGGCAAGTGAAATTTTGGAAGCTATCCACAGTGAAGTGTATGGCGTTTGGTTTTTGATAGGTGCCGCATTGGTATTCTGGATGCAGGCCGGATTTGCGATGTGTGAGGCAGGCTTTACAAGAGCGAAGAACTCAGGAAACATCATCATGAAAAACCTGATGGACTTTTGTATAGGAACTGTGATGTGGTTCATCTGCGGTGCATCGCTCATGCTTGGTGAGAACATGTTGGGCGGATTTGCCGGAAAGTTCTCATTCGATGTTTTCAGCAATTACAGTAACTTCGATTATTCCGGATTCGTATTCAACCTTGTGTTCTGTGCAACAACAGCAACTATCGTATCAGGATCCATGGCAGAGAGAACAAAGTTTTCTTCTTATTGTATATACTCAGCAGTCATCTCAGCTATCATCTATCCGATAGAAGCTCACTGGACATGGGGCGGCGGATTCTTAGCTGAGTGGGGATTCCACGATTACGCAGGTTCAAACTGTATCCATATGGTCGGTGGTATATGTGCCCTGATCGGTGCATGGATGTTAGGACCCAGAATTGGTAAGTTTGTAAAAGACAAAGACGGTAAGGTTACAAAGGTTAACGCCTTCCCCGGTCATAACCTTGTAATAGCAGCACTCGGTGTTTTCATCCTCTGGCTTGGATGGTACGGATTCAACGGTGCAGCAGCAACAGATGTTGCGACTCTTGGTTCAGTATTCCTTACCACGACAGTTGCTCCCGCAGTTGCAACAGTTGTATGTATGATCTTCACATGGGCAAAATACGGTAAGCCCGATGTTTCAATGTGTTTGAATGCTTCTCTTGCCGGTCTTGTTGCTATCACAGCTCCCTGTGACGTAACTGATTGTGCAGGCGCAGCCATCATCGGTCTGGTTGCAGGTTTACTCGTAGTATTCGGTGTATGGTTCACAGATAACGTGGTACATGTAGACGATCCTGTCGGTGCAGTAGCAGTTCATATGTTCAACGGTATATGGGGTACATTGGCAGTCGGTCTCTTCGCTACAGAAACAGCTCCCGGATTTGCACTCGCAGGCATTGAGGAAGGTCTTTTCTACGGCGGTGGATTTAACCAGATGATAAAACAGCTTGGTGGTCTTGCAGTTACTATCGCTTGGACGGTTGTTACGATCATCATCACTTACACACTTATAAAGAAGATCAACGGCTTAAGAGTTTCTGAAGAGGAAGAGATCATCGGTCTTGACAGAACAGAGCATGGTCTTACAAGCGCATACGCAGGCTTCTCTATCATGGATATATCAAACACCATGACAATGGATATAAACGAGAATACAAGCCTTGGTTCAGATACATACGAGGAAGCAAGCCAGGCAGCAAAGGATGCAGCCGTAAAGGTTGTGAATGCTCTTCCTTCAACCGGCATAAGCAAGGTTGTTATAATAGCAAGACTTTCAAGATACGACACTTTGAGAAAAGCTATGAACGAACTCGGTGTTACCGGTATGACAGTTACTCAGGTAATGGGTTGTGGCATACAGAAGGGTGCCGGCGAGAAATATCGTGGTGTTGAAGTCGATGCAACATTGTTACCTAAGGTAAAGGTAGAAGTTGTTGTAAGCAAGATCCCGGTAGAGGCAGTTATAGATGCAGCAAAGAAAGCATTGTACACAGGCCATATCGGAGACGGAAAGATATTTGTATATCCTGTTGAGAAGGTCGTTAAGATCAGGACAGGAGAAGAAGATTTCGATGCTTTGCAGGATGTAGAGTAAAGCAAATTTGAATTGTATATGTTCACTCACAATGCCGGGCCGCATAAAAGCAGCTCGGCTTGTAGTGGGTTTTATAAAAAAGTAATTTTAGGAGGATAAGCATATGTGCTCGATCATGGGATATAAGGGAAAGGGTGTTTCGCTTGAAGATTTCAAGCAGCACTTCGACAAAACAATATCCAGAGGTCCCGATATGCAGCGTATCTTGCGATACGGCGATACTGTTTTAGGTTTCGAAAGACTTGCGATCATGGGATTGACGGAAGAAGGGATGCAGCCTTTTGAACTTAATAATAATTCGTCGACTAATGCTCTTGTATGTAACGGAGAGATATACGGATTCAGAAAGATAAAAAAAGAGCTTGAGAAGGAATATACATTTGTCAGTGATTCTGATTGTGAGATACTTCTTCCTATGTATGAAAAGTACGGTACAGACATGTTTGCAATGCTGGATGCCGAGTATGCCTGCATCATATACGATGCCAGTAAGGATGATCTTATAGCTGCAAGGGATCCGATAGGTATAAGACCACTGTTTTACGGATACACAAAGGAAGGAAACATCATATTTGCAAGTGAGGCAAAAAACCTTATAGGACTTGCGGATGAGGTGAAACCTTTCCCGCCCGGACATTACTATGCAGACGGTGAGTTTGTTCTTTACAGGGATATGACAAAGGTAGATGAGGTTGTTAGTGATGACATCGAGGTCGTATGTAAGAACATACACGATAAACTTGTTGCAGGTATAGAAAAGAGACTTGATGCGGATGCGCCTCTCGGATTCTTGTTAAGCGGAGGACTTGACAGTTCACTTGTATGTGCGGTATCGGCAAAGATATTAAAGAAACCCATAAGAACGTTTGCGATAGGTATGAACACCGATGCGATCGATCTTAAGTACGCAAAAGAAGTTGCGGATTATCTTGGCAGTGATCATCAGGAGATAATCATCACAAGAGACGATGTTATCGAATCGCTTGAGGAAGTAATCTCGATCCTTGGAACATACGATATAACAACGATAAGAGCCAGCATGGGAATGTATCTTATCTGTAAGGCGATACATAAGCAGACCGATATAAGGGTACTTATGACAGGTGAGATTTCAGATGAGCTCTTCGGATACAAGTACACAGATTTTGCTCCTGATGCAGCTGCATTCCAGGAGGAGGCCGCAAAGAGGATAAGAGAGCTGTTCATGTATGATGTGTTAAGAGCAGACAGATGTATCTCTTCAAACTCAATGGAAGCAAGAGTACCTTTCGGAGATCTGGATTTTGTCAAATATGTTATGAGTATCGATCCTGAGATGAAGATGAACAAGTATAACAAAGGTAAGTACTTACTCAGACATGCATTTGAGGGCGATTATCTTCCTTATGACATTCTCATGAGAGAAAAGGCAGCCTTTTCGGATGCGGTAGGTCATTCAATGGTTGATCACTTAAAAGACTATGCAGCTGAAAAATACAGTGATGAAGAGTTTGAAAAGCTTTCAGCCAAATATGATTTTGCAAGACCTTTCACAAAGGAATCACTGCTCTACAGAGAGATATTTGAAAAGTTCTATCCAGGACAGGCTCAGATGATCGTAGACTTCTGGATGCCAAACAAGGAGTGGGAAGGCTGTAATGTAAACGATCCTTCAGCCAGAGTGCTTTCAAACTACGGAGCAAGCGGAGAATGATATGGTTAAATATGTATTTGTTACCGGAGGCGTTGTCTCCGGACTGGGAAAAGGAATAACGGCGGCATCACTGGGAAGGCTTTTGAAAGCCAGAGGATATCATGTGACCATGCAGAAGTTTGATCCATATATAAATGTGGATCCGGGTACCATGAATCCGATACAGCACGGTGAGGTCTTCGTAACTGATGACGGAACGGAAACGGACCTTGATCTGGGACACTATGAGAGATTCATAAATGAAAATCTGGATCACAACTCAAATGTGACAACTGGTAAGATCTACTGGTCAGTCCTCAATAAGGAAAGACACGGTGATTACGGCGGAGGCACCGTTCAGGTCATACCGCATATCACAAATGAGATAAAGGACAGGATCCATAAGGATACTGATAATGACAATACGACGATCTCTATCATAGAGATAGGAGGAACGGTCGGAGATATCGAGAGCCAGCCTTTCCTTGAAGCCATAAGACAGTTTCAGGCAGAGGTTGGAAGAGACAATGCGATAATCATCCAGGTGACCCTGATACCTTATCTTAAGGCATCGGGTGAGATGAAGACAAAGCCCACACAGATGAGTGTGAAGAGCCTTCAGAGCATGGGTATATGGCCTGACATCCTGGTATGCCGTTCAGATTATCCGATAGACGATCACATGAGAGAAAAGATAGCTCTTTTCTGTAATGTGAAAAAAGAGCATGTTCTTCAAAACCTTGATGCTCCATCACTCTATGAGGTTCCGCTCATGCTTGAGGATGAACATCTTGCACAGGCTGTATGTGAATGTCTTAAACTTGATTGTCCTGAACCTGATCTTACGCAGTGGAAAAAGATGGTCGATGATTTCCATCATCCTGAAACTGATGTGACAATCGCTCTTGTAGGAAAATACGTGGAACTGCACGATGCTTATTTAAGCGTCGTTGAAGCATTAAAACACGGCGGTATCGCAAATCACGCAGAGGTTAATATCAAATGGATCGACTCAGAGACACTGAATGAATCCAATGCGGATGAGATATTCTCGGATGTTAACGGAATACTTGTTCCCGGTGGATTCGGACACAGGGGAACAGAAGGTAAGATCCTCGCAGCAAGATATGCGAGAGAGCACAAGCTTCCATATTTGGGACTATGTCTTGGCATGCAACTGGCCATAGTCGAATTTGCAAAAAAAGTATGCAAGCTTGAGGATGCGGACAGTACCGAGTTTACTCCGGATACAAAGAATCCTGTCATATGTATCCTGCCCGATAAGGAAGGGCTGGAGGATATAGGCGGAACATTAAGACTCGGGGCTTATCCCTGTAAGTTAAAGGAAGGCACGATCGCTCATAAGCTCTATGCAAAGACAGATATAAGCGAGAGGCACAGACACAGATATGAGGTCAACAATGACTACAGAGATGTTTTGACAGGAAACGGAATGATCCTATCGGGTACCTCACCCGACGGACACATAGTTGAGATGATAGAACTTAAGGACCATCCGTTCTATGTGGCAACACAGGCACATCCCGAATTCAAATCCCGTCCGGATGAACCACATCCGCTGTTTAAAGGACTTATCGAAGCTGCCTTGATCTGGAAAGAAAAAAGGTAACAGAAAGGAAGAAATATATATGCAAGTATCTAACACTTTATATGATCCACAATTCGAACATGATAACTGCGGTATAGGCGCTGTTATCAATATCCATGGAAAAAAGAGTCATGCCATAGTAGACGATGCTTTAAAGATCGTTGAAAATCTGGAACACCGCGCAGGAAAAGACGGAGAAGGAAAGACCGGTGACGGTGTCGGCATACTCACACAGATCCCTCATAAATATTTTAAGAAAGTTTGTTCAAACTTAGGCATCGAGATAGGCGGCGAAAGAGAGTACGGTGTCGGAATGTTTTTCTTCCCTCAAAACGAACTCAAGAGAAGCCAGGCTATGAAGATGTTTGAAGTCATAGTTGAAAAAGAAGGGCTGAGCTTTTTGGGCTGGAGAGAAGTACCTGTATTTGACAAGGTACTCGGCCAGAAGGCTTTGGAGAGCTGCCCTTATATATATCAGGCGTTTATAAAGAGGCCTGCAGTCATCACTGACGATCTGGCTTTTGACAGAAAGCTTTATATCGTAAGAAGAGTATTTGAACAGAGTAACGAGAATACATATGTGCCTTCTCTTTCAGGAAGGACCATAGTATATAAGGGAATGTTCCTTGTAAGCCAGTTAAGAACATTCTTTGCAGATCTTCAGGATAAGGATTATGAATCTGCGATAGCTCTTGTTCATTCTAGATTTTCAACAAACACAAACCCCAGCTGGCTTAGAGCTCATCCAAACAGACTTGTAGTTCATAACGGTGAGATCAATACCATAAAGGGTAATGTGGATAAGATGCTCGCAAGAGAAGAGACGATAGCAACAAGTCTTTTCACACCCGAGGATCTTACAAAGGTGCTTCCGATCATCTCTGCGGAAGGATCTGATTCAGCAATGATGGACAATGCACTTGAGTTCATGATCATGGGTGGTATGGATCCTGCTCTTGCAGCGATGGTGCTCATTCCAGAACCCTGGGAGCACAATGATACCATTTCTCAGGAGGAGAGAGATTTCTATCAGTACTATGCAACAATGATGGAGCCCTGGGACGGTCCCGCATCAGTTCTGTTCTCAGACGGTGATGTTTTGGGTGCTATCCTTGACAGGAACGGTCTTCGTCCTTCGAGATATTATGTGATGGATGACGGAAGGGTCATCATCTCATCTGAGGTAGGCTCATTAAAGGTTGATGAGAAGCATATCTTAAAGAAAGAGAGACTTCATCCCGGAAAGATGCTCCTTGTGGATACAAAACAGGGTGCAGTCATTCTGGATAACGAGCTAAAGGAGAGATATGCAAGCCGTGAGCCTTACGGTGAGTGGCTTGATTCAAACCTCATAAATCTCCAGGATATTAAGATACCCAACGAGAAGATAAAGGAATACACTCCCGAGGAGCTCATAAGACTCCAGAAGGCTTTCGGTTACACATATGAGGATTATAAGGAACAGATCTGCAACATGGCTCTTAACGGCAGTGAGCATATAGGTTCAATGGGTATAGATACTCCGATAGCAGTTTTGTCAAAAGAGTATCAGCCTCTGTTCTATTATTTCAAGCAGCTGTTCGCACAGGTTACCAATCCTCCGATCGATGCTGTAAGAGAAAAGATCGTAACAGCAACAACGATCTATGTAGGTAAGAACGGAAACCTGCTCGAGGAGAAACCTGAAAACTGTGAGGTATTAAAGATCAAGAATCCTATCCTTTCTGACCTTGATCTGTTAAAGATATCACAGCTTAACAAGCCCGGACTTAAAGTTGAGAAGGTCTCAATGCTCTTTTATAAGAGCACTCCGCTTGAGAGAGCCATCGACCATCTTTGTGTTGAGGTTGACAGGGCATACAAGGCAGGTGCCACGATACTGATCCTTTCAGACAGAGGAGTGGATGAGAACCATGTGGCAATACCTTCACTTTTGGCCGTGGCAGCAGTTCATAACCACCTTGTAAGAACAAAGAAATGTACGGCTATGAGCCTGATACTCGAATCAGGTGAACCCAGAGAGGTGCATCATTTTGCAACCCTTTTGGGCTATGGTGCGAGCGCAGTCAATCCGTATCTGGCACATGCATCAGTTTCACGTCTTATAGAAGAGGGTATTCTTGATAAGGATTATTATGCTGCATGCAAGGATTACGATACAGCCGTTATACAGGGTATTGTAAAGATCGCATCAAAGATGGGTATATCCACCATACAGTCTTACAGAGGCAGCAGGATCTTTGAGGCTGTTGGTATATCTGAGAGCGTTATAGACAGATACTTTACCGGAACTGTTTCAAGAATAGGCGGTATCACCATAGAGGATATCGCAGCCAATACAGACAGACAGCACAGTAAGGCATTTGATCCGCTGGGACTTACGACCGATATGACAATTGATTCAATAGGCCGTCACAAGATGCGTTCCCAGGGTGAGACACACAGATATAATCCAAAGACCATACATATGCTGCAGATGGCGACCAGAGAAGGCGACTATTCAAAATTCAAGCAGTATACACAGATGATAGACGGTGAAGAGACAGGATATATAAGAAGTCTCATGGATTTTGATTATCCCGAAAAAGGCGTATCCATAGATGAGGTTGAAAGTGTTGATGAGATCGTAAAGAGATTCAAGACCGGTGCGATGTCATACGGTTCGATCTCTGAAGAGGCTCACGAAGCACTCGCTATCGCAATGAACAGACTTCACGGTAAATCAAACAGCGGTGAGGGCGGTGAGAGCGATGAGCGTTTGGAGAGCGCAGGTACAGATCACGACAGAAGCTCAGCCATAAAGCAGGTTGCCAGCGGACGTTTCGGTGTGACGAGCAGATATTTAGTCAGTGCACGTGAGATACAGATAAAGATGGCTCAGGGAGCAAAGCCCGGTGAAGGCGGACATCTTCCTGGTAAAAAGGTATATCCCTGGATAGCAAAGACAAGACATTCAACTCCGGGTGTCAGTCTTATATCTCCTCCACCTCATCATGATATATATTCGATCGAGGATCTGGCTCAGCTGATATACGATCTTAAGAATGCAAATAAGAATGCGAGGATATCCGTAAAACTTGTTTCTGAAGCAGGTGTCGGTACTATTGCTGCCGGTGTTGCAAAAGCAGGTGCGGGAGTCATCCTTATATCCGGTTATGACGGAGGAACGGGTGCAGCTCCTTTAAGCTCTATTCACAATGCAGGTCTTCCCTGGGAGCTTGGTCTTGCTGAGACTCACCAGACTCTTAAGCAGAACGGTTTAAGAAGCAGGGTTGTAATAGAAACGGACGGTAAACTCATGAGTGGCAGGGATGTTGCGATAGCTGCC
The DNA here is from genome assembly GCA_017619635.1 of Lachnospiraceae bacterium. Classification (GTDB taxonomy): domain Bacteria; phylum Bacillota; class Clostridia; order Lachnospirales; family Lachnospiraceae; genus Colinaster. The sequence goes on from JAFZRZ010000014.1 coordinate 40,459, forward strand.
ATCCTTGGAGCAGAGGAATTCGGATTTGCCACAGCTCCCCTTGTTACACTCGGTTGTGTGATGATGAGAGTTTGTAACCTCGACACATGTCCGATGGGTGTTGCAACACAGAATCCCGAACTTAGAAAGAGATTCATCGGTAAGCCTGAATATGTAGAGAACTTCATGCGCTTTATAGCCCAGGAGCTCAGAGAATATATGGCAAAGCTTGGTGTAAAGACTGTCAATGAGCTTGTCGGAAGAACGGATCTTATAAAGAGAAAAGATTCTCTTGAGGGTGTTGAAGCAAAGATCAGACTCGACAGGATAATAACAGGAGAACCAACAGGCAATAACATCTTTGATCCCGCAGCCCTTTATGACTTTGAACTTTCAGGAAAGAAAGATCAGCAGCTGATGGATAAAGATAAGTCCCTCATGGATGCGATAAAGAACGGTAAGAAAGCAAAGTGCTCTGTAGAGGTAGGAAATGTTGACAGGGCATTCGGTACATTGATCGGTGCTGAGATCACAAGACAGCATCACACAGGACTTAAAGAGGATACGATCACTATAGACTGTAAGGGAGCAGGCGGCCAGAGCTTTGGTGCATTTATACCTGCAGGACTTACACTTGATCTTACGGGAGACAGTAACGATTACTTCGGTAAGGGATTATCGGGAGGTAAACTGATAATCAAGGCACCTTCAGATGCTGCATATGATGCGGAGAACAACATCATCGTCGGAAACGTTGCTCTTTACGGTGCAACATCAGGTGAAGCATATATCGCAGGTATGGCAGGTGAGAGATTCTGTGTAAGAAACTCCGGTGCAAAGACTGTCGTTGAGGGTGTCGGAGAACACGGATGCGAATATATGACAGGTGGTGTTGCCGTTATCCTCGGAACAACAGGAAAGAACTTTGCGGCAGGTATGAGCGGCGGTATCGCTTATGTACTCGATGAGCATAACACTCTTTACAGGAACCTAAACAAAGAGATGGTACTCATGGAGAAGGTTGAACACAAGGCAGACAAAGAAGAGTTAAAGAACCTTCTTGAGAAACATGTGGCATATACAGGTTCGATCAAGGCAAAGACAGTACTTGATGATTTTGACGGATATCTTACGAAGTTTAAAAAGATAATCCCTGCGGATTACAAGAGGATAATGCAGTATACGGAAGAGTTCATTGAACAGGGAATGAGCCTTGAGGATGCACAGATCGATGCCTTCTATGCAGCAACATCGAAGGGAGGTGACAGATAATGGGAAAGCCAACCGGATTTTTGGATTATAAGAGAAAAGACAGTATAACGATACCTGAAAAGGAAAGGATCAAAAACTTCGAGGAGTTTCATACAGCACTTCCAAAAGAAGATCAGATGCTTCAGGGTGCAAGATGTATGGACTGCGGTATACCTTTCTGTCAGGCAGGTGTGATGATATCGGGAATGGCAAGCGGATGTCCGCTCCACAATCTGGTGCCGGAGACCAACGAACTTGTACATAAAGGTAACTGGGAACAGGCTTATATAAGACTTTCAAAGACTCACAGTTTTCCCGAGTTCACATCAAGAGTATGTCCAGCTCTCTGCGAGGCAGCATGTACATGTGGACTTCATACGGATGCTGTAGCCACCAAGGACAATGAAAGAGCCATCATAGATTATGCGTATGAGCACGGCCTTGTTGATGAGGAGATACCCAAGGTTCGTACAGGCAAGAAGGTGGCTGTTATAGGAAGCGGTCCTTCGGGACTTGCAACAGCTCAGCTGTTAAACAGAAGAGGACACAGTGTCACAGTCTTTGAAAGAAGTGACAGACCGGGCGGACTGTTAAGATACGGCATCCCGAACATGAAGCTGGACAAGCGTTCCATCGACAGAAGGATCGCTTTAATGGAGAAAGCAGGTATCGAGTTTAAGTGTTCTGTAAATGTCGGTAAGGACATAAGCGCAGATGATATCTTAAAGGAATATGACAGAGTGGTGCTTTGCTGCGGAGCCTCAAACCCCAGAGATATAAAGGCACCCGGAAGAGAAGCCAAAGGCATATACTTTGCAGTCGACTTCTTAAAGGAAGTCAGCAAAAAGCTCATGGACAATGACTATGACAGTGAAAGCGTGATAAAGGCAGATGATTTCAGCTTCGGTTCACTTAAGGGAAAGAGAGTCATTGTCATCGGCGGTGGTGATACCGGAAATGACTGTGTAGGAACAAGCGTAAGACTCGGTGCTGCAGATGTCACCCAGATAGAGATGATGCCACCTGCTCCCGAAGAGCGCGCTGTAAATAACCCTTGGCCTGAATGGCCAAAAGTCCTAAAGACGGATTACGGTCAGGAAGAGGCGATATACTGTTACGGAAAAGATCCCAGGATATTCAAGACTACAGTCACCGAGTTTTTAAAGGATTCAAAAGGTCATTTAAAAGGTGTGAAGACTGTTGAACTTGAGAGCAAGTTTGATAAGGAGACCAAGAGATTCAACATGGTCCCTGTTGAGGGTACACAAAAAGAGCTTAAGGCTGATCTGGTACTCATTGCAGCAGGATTCCTTGGAAGTGAGTCATATGTGACCGATCAGTTTAAGGTTGAGCGCAATGCGCGTACAAACGTTGCAACAGATGATGGATCACACAAGACATCACGTGAAAACATATTTACCGCAGGCGACATGCACAGAGGACAGTCTTTAGTCGTATGGGCGATAGCGGAAGGCCGCGAGGCGGCAAGAGAGGTTGACGAATCCCTGATGGGATACTCAAACCTTTGATAACAAGCCTATAAAATACTTGCATATAGGGTTGTCCTGGTGTATAACATTGTTTGTGAATACATAGGACAAAGGCGTCTTAAAAGAGATGTGCATGCATCTCTTTTGGGGCGCTATATTTATTTGGAGGAAATATGTTAAAGATCAATGAAGATTATCTGAAACTTAGAGGCAGTTATCTGTTTTCGGATATAGCAAAGAAAGTAAAGAAGTTTGAAACTGAAAATCCCGATAAGAAGATCATAAGACTCGGTATAGGAGATGTCACCCTGCCGCTTGCACCGGCTATCATAGAGACACTCCATAAGTCTGTTGATGAGATGGGAGTAAAGGAGACCTTCAAAGGTTATGCACCTGATCTTGGATATGAGTTTTTGAGAAACACCATCGTTGAGAATGATTACAAGTCACGTGGATGTGAGATCTATCCCGATGAGATATTTGTATCAGACGGTGCAAAGTCTGACTCAGGAAACATACAGGAGATATTCTCAACAGACAACGTGATAGCTGTATGCGATCCTGTATATCCCGTATATGTTGATTCCAATGTAATGGCAGGAAGAACGGGAAGCTTTGATGAACTGAACGGTCAGTGGAGCGATGTTGTATACATGCCCTGTACGGCTGAGAACGGTTTCTGTCCCGAGATACCAAACATGGAAGCTGATATCATATATCTTTGTTTCCCCAACAACCCGACAGGAGAGGTAATAAGCAAAGACAAACTCCAGCAGTGGGTCGATCATGCAAACAAAACAGGTGCTGTCATCATATATGATGCCGCATATGAGGCATATATATCAGGCGAGAACATCCCTCACAGTATATATGAGTGTGAAGGGGCCAGAACCTGTGCGATAGAGTTAAGATCATTTTCTAAAAATGCCGGATTCACAGGACTCAGACTTGGCTTTGCGGTAGTTCCCAAAGACCTCGTGATAGGAGGAACAAAACTCAATTCACTCTGGGCAAGAAGACACGGGACAAAATATAACGGAGCACCGTATATAGTACAAAGAGCAGGTGAGGCAGTTTATTCAGAAGCAGGAAAGAAACAGATAAAGGAACAGATAGCCTACTACATGGCAAACGCATCTTATATATATAACGGTCTTAAGGATGCAGGCTATGAGGTGTACGGCGGAACAAACTCACCTTATATCTGGCTTAAGACTCCAAATGAGATGAGCAGCTGGGAATTCTTTGATACACTGCTTAGCAAGGCAGCAGTAGTCGGTACACCCGGCGTGGGATTCGGACCTCATGGTGAAGGTTATTTCAGACTGACAGCTTTCGGTGATAAGGATGCGACAAAAGAAGCTGTTGAGAGAATACTTAAGATGTAATAAAAGGCTTTGGCAAAAAATAAAAAAAGTACTTGCACATGATAAATGTGTAATGTATAATACCGTTTGGACAAAGGCGTCTTGAAGGGAATGCGATCGCATCCCCTTTAAGGTGCTATTTTTTTATATGCAAGTAGAGTTTATAGGAGGAAAAAAAGATGTCATATGTTGATGAGGTTCTGGAGCTTGTCCAGAAGAGAGATGCTAGTCAGCCTGAGTTTATCCAGGCAGTAACTGAGGTACTTAATTCACTCAGACCTGTTATAGAGCAGGACGAGGAGAAGTATAGAAAGCTTGCTATCCTTGAGAGAATAACTGAGCCTGACCGTCAGATCATGTTCAGAGTTCCGTGGGTAGATGATAACGGTAACGTACAGGTTAACAGAGGTTTCCGTGTACAGTTTAACAATGCCATTGGTCCTTACAAGGGAGGTCTTAGACTTCACCCTTCAGTAAACCTTGGTATCATCAAGTTCCTTGGATTCGAGCAGATCTTTAAGAACAGTCTTACAACACTTCCTATCGGTGGTGGTAAGGGTGGTTCAGACTTCGATCCCAAGGGTAAGTCTGATAACGAGATCATGAAGTTCTGCCAGAGCTTTATGACAGAGCTTTCAAAATATATCGGAGCTGACGAGGACGTTCCTGCCGGTGATATCGGAACAGGTGCTCGTGAGATCGGTTTCATGTTTGGCCAGTATAAGAGGATCAAAGGTCTTTACGAAGGCGTACTTACAGGTAAGGGACTTACATACGGTGGTTCACTTGCTCGTACAGAGGCTACAGGTTACGGTCTTCTTTATCTTACAGAAGAGATGGTTAAGTGCCACGGTGACAAGATGGAAGGCAAGAAGGTTGCAGTTTCAGGTTCAGGAAACGTTGCTATCTATGCTATCCAGAAGGCACAGCAGCTTGGCGCTA
>JAFZRZ010000015.1 GCA_017619635.1 Lachnospiraceae bacterium
CATAATGATCTTTAAAGATATCTTGAAGGATATTTGACATAAGATAATTATGAAGTAAAAGCAATAAAAAGAAAACCCCACCCCTCAAGATTGAGGGGCAGGGGAGTTGAGTAGGCGAAGCCTATTTTTTATTTTATACAAAGCATCATAGAGACCATATCGAAACCATGTAAGAATAAAAAAGCCATTAAAGATAAATAAACATGAAAAAAGAGAAGCAGAAGAGGGATATGATTAAGCAGATCAGACCGGAGGCAGTGAGAACGAAACTGCAATGCTAAAGCCGTAAAAATATCAATTAAGAGCTTAAAGAGCAAATAAAAAACATGGAGGGAGGAAATGAAAGAGAAGAAAACCTAAAGGGACAAAAATAGAATAGCATGCGAAATTTCAACAAGTATCGCCATAAACATCAAATCATGATTTGATAATTGGGTAAATAACCACCGTCCTGACCGGTCATAAAAATGCAAAAATCATAAAATTTTTCTGATCAAAAAACATGGAGAGGCGTAAGACGTGAAAGATTCCCAGAAGAGACATTGACTGCATCAGTCGACGTTTTTGGGACATTATCCGACCTGGACATAAAAAATCAATCATGTCATATCATGTATTGAAAACCTCAGTAAAGCCAATATACACAAGCGGTGACAACAGTGTCATAAACGGGAGGTTTTGAGAAAAAGTAAAACGGAAAGAACAGACGGATAAAAAAGCTAAAAAACACAAACCAGGTGCGTCAACCATAAATCCGATACAGTCAACAAAACTGTAACGGGCGTTTTCGTATTTTATCCAATTGCAATGGACAGGGGTAAGGCATTATTATGTTCTATGTAAGTTATTCTTATTTAAAGAAAGGAACAATATCGGAGGTTTTCGATATAGTACGATTTTATGTACAGAGAAAATACTAAAGTTATTCATATAGGTGACAGGGTTATAGGAGGTGGCAATCCGATACTCATCCAATCGATGACCAATGTTGCGACTGAAGATACGGATAAATGTGTTGAGCAGATCCTTAGACTCGAGGAAGCGGGATGTGAGATCATAAGATGTACGGTTCCGACTATCGAGGCTGCTCAGAGTCTTAAAAGGATAAAGCAGAGGATACACATACCTCTTGTTGCCGACATACATTTCGATCATAAGATGGCGATAGCGGCGATCGAAAACGGTGCCGACAAGATCAGGATCAATCCCGGAAACATTGGCGGGAAGGAAAAACTTGAAGCAGTCGTTAAAGCTGCAAAAGAAAAGAATATCCCAATAAGGGTCGGAGTCAACAGCGGATCTTTGGAAAAAGAACTGGTTGAAAAGTATGGCGGTGTGACCGCACAGGGAATAGTAGAGAGTGCACTTGATAAGGTTGGCATGATAGAAGACTGCGGATATGACAATATCGTTATCAGTATCAAGTCTTCGGATGTTTTAATGTGTGTTGAGGCTCATAAGCTGATCGCACCAAAGACTGTATATCCTCTTCATGTCGGAATAACGGAGTCGGGTACGGTTACAAGCGGAAACATCAAATCCGCCATAGGACTCGGCCTGATACTGAATGAAGGCATAGGAGATACCATAAGAGTCTCTCTTACCGGAGATCCTGTTGAGGAGATCAAATCCGCAAAACTTATCTTAAGGACTCTGGGGCTTAGAAAAGGCGGAATAGAAGTCGTAAGCTGCCCGACATGCGGAAGGACAAAGATTGACATGATCGGCCTTGCAAACAAAGTTGAAAACATGGTTGCGGGCATACCGCTTGATATAAAGGTCGCAGTAATGGGATGCGCGGTAAACGGCCCCGGTGAAGCAAAAGAAGCCGACATAGGAATAGCAGGCGGAAACGGAGAGGGCCTTCTCATTAAAAAAGGTCAGATAGTAAAGAAGGTTCCCGAAGACCAGCTTCTCGACGTTCTTAAAGAGGAACTGCTCAACTGGGACAAGTAAACGGGAGCTTAACCCGGTAATTTAGGCAAATAAAGGTTAGTTGGTAATAACATGGAGATAAAGCTGTTTTTTGAAGTCTTTAATACTTTGGTCACTGATGACGAGCTTAAGATCCTCTTTCAGGAGGTGAATGTTAAGAAGGTCAGTGTAAACAGGACAAAAACCCTGTTAAGGATTTTCATACTCTCGGATCATATCATAGAGAAAAAATATATCCTTAAGATGGAGAGGCTTATCGAGAAGCAGCTGATGCGCGATAAGCATGTAGAAGTAAAGATAATAGAGGAATTCGCTCTTAACGATTCATATAACACACGTACTCTTATTGATACATACAATGACAGCATTCTGCTCGAGTTGAAGGAGTACTATCCCATTCTTTATCCGCTGTACAAGAAAGCAAAGATCGAGTTCGAGGATGAAGAGAGCATAAAGATAATCCTTGCGGATACCACTATTTCCAGGGATTCCGTTGCAGAGCTCTCGGGCATTTTAGAGCGTATCTTTGATGAGAGATGCGGTATATTTGTTAAATTCAGATTTGATTTTGAAAAAGTAGATAACAGCAAAAAAGCCAAGGAAAGCGATATAATGATCGACCGTGAGGTTGCCATGATCGCATACAGGGCAGGCTTGATAACGGAAACTACCGACTCTATAGATGCTGCTGTAAATGACATTGATGAGAACGCATCTTCAAGCGATGATGATGCGGTATTTGCCATGTATGAGGAAAGCGCTGCAGACAACATTCCTGAAGAGCCTGTTTATGTTGCACCTCCCGAACCGGAACAGGCATCTGACAAGAAAGCATCCTGGGATTCTGCCAAGGACTTTAAAAAGCCGCTCACAAGATCGGATAATCCCGATGTGCTCTACGGCAAGGAGTTTGAGGGTGAGCATATCAACCTGAATGAGGTTTTGGGAGACAATGATGAGATAATCGTTCGCGGACAGGTAATGAGCGTTGATGAGAGACCTGTCAGAAATGACAAGACCATATATATGTTTGATATCACGGATTTCACAGATTCGATCTCCGTAAAGATATTTATAAGAAACGACCAGGTAGAAGATATGAGAGGCGCTGTTAAGAAGGGCTCTTTCATAAAGATAAAGGGTGTGGCTGCCATGGATACATATACCAGAGAGGTAAATCTGGGATATGTATCGGGTATCATGTCTATCAAGGATTTTAGGACAAAGAGAAACGATTACAGTGTAAGAAAGAGAGTTGAGCTGCACTGCCATACAAAGATGTCTGATATGGACGGAGTTTCTGAAGTGTCTGATATCGTAAAGACGGCATATTCATGGGGACATCCTGCTATAGCGATAACCGACCACGGTGTGGTACAGGCATTCCCTACTGCCAATCATACCTGGGAAGATCTGTGGAAGAAAGAAAAGTCAAAGAGAGAAGAAGCAGGGGATGAGCATCCCGACTGCAATGATTTCTTTAAGGTGATATATGGTGTCGAGGCCTACATAGTAGATGACCTTGCAAAGGTTGTAACAAACTCGAAAGGACAGGGGATCGATAATTCCTTTGTTGTTTTTGATATTGAGACAACGGGATTTTCGCCTGTCAGAAACAACATAACAGAGATAGGCGCCGTAAAGGTAAAGGACGGACAGATAATCGACAGATTCTCAACTTTTGTAAATCCGAAAGAGCCTATTCCCTACAGGATAGTCAAACTTACAAATATTACGGATGAAATGGTAAAGGATGCTCCGCCTATAGAGAAAGTGCTGCCTGAATTTGCCGAATTTGTTAACGGTTCGATACTCGTGGCTCATAATGCGAGATTTGATACCTCGTTCATATTTGAATTCGCTTCACGCCTCGGCCTTGTGTTTGATGATACATATGTAGATACGCTCGAACTGGCAAGAGACCTTCTGCCTCATCTGCCAAAATATAAGCTCGATGTGGTGTGTAACGATCTGGGTGTCAGCTTGGAAGGTCATCACAGGGCTGTCAATGATGCGGAAGCTACTGCAGAATGTTTCATAAAGCTTATGGATATGGCGATATCCAAGGGCGCAAAAAAACTCGATGATCTTAACAGCCTTGAGAGCGATGATGAAGATGAGGAGAGCGCTCTTGTAAGAAGAGTTAAAAAGCTAAGGAGCCATCATGCGATAATCCTTGCAAAGAATAATACGGGACGAGTAAATCTCTATACCCTGGTATCGAAGTCCCATCTTAAGTTTGTTCACAGAGGAAAACCGATAATCCCCAAGAGCTACATCAATGAGTACAGAGAGGGACTTATCCTTGGAAGTGCCTGCGAGGCAGGAGAACTCTATCAGGCCATACTTGAAGACAGACCGGAAGCGGAGATAGCTGATATTGTCAGTTTTTACGATTATCTGGAGATACAGCCTATCGGAAATGACATGTTCATGATCGCATCTGAAAAGATAGAAGCGGTCAACTCGATAGAGGATCTTCAGAATATAAACAAACATATAGTAGAGTTGGGAGAGAGGTTTAACAAGCCTGTTGTTGCCACCTGCGATGTGCATTTCTTAAATCCCGAGGATGAGATATACAGAAGGATCATCATGGCGGGACAGGGCTTTGAAGATGCCGATGACCAGGCACCTTTGTATTTAAGGACAACGGAGGAGATGCTGGCCGAGTTTGCATACCTTGGAAGCGACAAGGCTGAGGAGGTCGTTATCACAAATACCGTAAAGATTGCGGATATGTGTGAGACGATAAGCCCGGTAAGACCGGATAAGTGTCCTCCTGTCATAGAAAACAGCGATAAGACCCTAAGAGAGATATGTTATAACAAGGCACATGAGATGTACGGCGATCCGCTGCCAAAGATCGTTGAAGACAGACTTGAGAGAGAACTTACTTCGATCATCAGCAACGGTTATTCGGTTATGTACATCATCGCTCAGAAGCTGGTGTGGAAATCAAATGATGACGGATATCTGGTTGGTTCGAGAGGATCCGTCGGCTCATCGTTTGTAGCAACGATGTCGGGAATAACGGAAGTAAATCCGCTTAGCCCGCATTACTATTGCAAACATTGTCACTATACGGAGTTTGATACACCCGAAGTTAAGGAATATGCCGGAAGAGCAGGAGTCGACATGCCTGATAAGGACTGTCCTGTCTGCGGTCAAAAGCTTGTAAAGGACGGATTTGATATTCCTTTTGAGACTTTCCTTGGATTCAAGGGAGACAAAGAGCCGGATATTGACTTGAACTTTTCGGGTGAATATCAGTCAAACGCTCATAAATACACGGAGGTCATCTTCGGAAAAGGACAGACTTTCAAAGCAGGAACGATAGCTGCTCTTGCTGACAAGACCGCATACGGTTTCATAAAGAAATATTATGAGGAGAAATCCATAAGCAAGCGCCAGGCTGAGATAAACAGGATAGTACAGGGCTGCATGGGAATAAGGCGAAGCACGGGTCAACATCCCGGAGGAATCGTTGTTCTTCCAAAGGGTGAGGATATATGTTCGTTCACACCGGTACAGCATCCCGCAAATGATATGACCAGTGATATCATCACGACTCATTTTGATTATCACTCAATAGACCACAACCTGTTAAAGCTCGATATACTCGGACACGATGATCCGACCATGATACGTATGCTTCAGGATCTCATTGGCATGGATCCCAGAACGATCCCTCTTGATGATCCGAAGGTAATGAGCCTGTTCCAGTCAACGGAAGCACTGGGCATCACTCCTGAAGACATGGGAGGAACACCTCTTGGATGTCTGGGAATACCTGAGTTTGGCACACAGTTTGCCATGCAGATGTTAATAGATGCGGGACCGAAGGCGTTCTCTGACCTTGTTAGGATATCGGGACTGTCACACGGAACAAACGTATGGCAGGGAAATGCCGAGGTGCTGATCAAAGAAGGTACTGCGACGATATCAACAGCCATCTGTACGAGAGATGATATCATGACCTACCTCATAGAGATGGGCGTTGAAAGCTCACATGCTTTCAAGATAATGGAAAATGTAAGAAAAGGTAAAGTCGCAAAGAAGAAGTGTCCAGAATGGGATGGCTGGAAGGAAGAGATGAGGGAGCATAATGTTCCCGACTGGTATATCTGGTCCTGCGAGAGGATAGAGTACATGTTCCCGAAGGCCCATGCCGCCGCTTATGTCATGATGGCATGGAGAATAGCGTACTGTAAGATATATTATCCGCTGGAATACTATACGGCATATTTCACCATAAGAGCCAAGGGCTTTGATTATGAGATGATGTGCTTTGGCAAGGAAAAGGTGGATAAGCAGTTAGAGAGCTTAAAGAGAGCAAAGGAAGAAGGAAAAGGAAAGCAGACTGCGACAGAAAAGGATATGGAGACAGCCTTAAAGAGCGTACAGGAGATGTATGCACGCGGTTATGACTTTGCACCGATCGATCTTAAACTCGTAAAGCCTACACATTTCCAGGTCATAGACGGAAAGATAATGCCATCACTCACAAGTATAGCCGGTCTTGGTGAATCAGTAGCAGTTGGTATAGTGGAAGCGGCCAAAGGAGAACCTTTCCTGTCAAAGGAGGATTTCAGGAACAGGAGCAAGGCTTCATCCACCATAACAGACAAGCTTGGTGAGCTTGGCATACTCGGTGATATACCAGAGACCGATCAGATATCACTTTTTGATTATATTTTGAAATAAATAAGGAGAATCATTATGAAAGAGTTTTTGACTGCTCTGGCATCAAAAGAACCCACTCCGGGAGGAGGCGGTGCAAGCGCGCTGGTTGCAGCTGTTAGCTGCTCACTGTGCAGCATGGTGTCGAATCTTACGACAGGTAAAAAGAAATATGCACAGTATCAGGAAAAGATAGACGAATACCTGGTACTGCTTGAAGAAAAGAACAGGATCCTGCAGGCAGACATAGAAAAGGATGCAAAGGCATTTGCACCTCTTGCTGCCGCATATTCTCTGGACAAGAGCACTCCGGGATATGAGGATATCATGGAGAAGGCCCTGTTTGATGCGGCAACGGCACCAAAGGAGATATTGGAAGATATCTATTCATTAGTTCCCGTTATCGAAGATTTGGCTGTTATGGGTTCAAGACTTGCCATAAGCGATGTTGCTGTTGCGGCAGCATGTCTTGATGCGGCTCTCAAAGGTTGTGTGCTCAACGTGTATATCAACACAAAATCAATGAAAAACCGCGATAAAGCAGATGAGATGAACACATATGTGACAAAGCTGGTTTCCGATGGTGCACGCAGACTGTCAGCTGTTTATGAGACAATAGATGCAGGATTGCGCTCTTAACTCACGTTTTTTGGGCATGAAAGTATTATATTTTTATTGATAGCAAAAAAGTGCTGTGATTTGTGCCCGTTCAACAAAAATTTGAAGATAAAAAAGTGTTTACAAGCGCGGATTTTCTGATATAATGCACTTGTTAAACGATTTAGTAATGGAAGGTTTCACATGGAAGAATTAAGAGGCATGCCCGTTGTTAAGCATATAGCCGAGGATGTTACACATCGTATGGAGGCATTGGCAGATAAAGGTGTTGTCCCTACTCTTGCAGTGATCCGTGTCGGAGAAAGAGAAGATGATCTTTCATATGAGAGAGGTCTTTTAAAGAGATTCGATGCTGTAGCGGCCAAAGTGGTCAGTATCGTTCTTGAAGCCGATGTAACCGAAGAAAAACTGATCGAAACATTAAAAAAGTGCAATGAAGATAACAGCATCAACGGAATACTTCTTTTCAGACCGCTTCCAAAGCATCTTGATGAGAAGAAGATCGTTGAGATGGTAGATCCCATAAAAGATGTGGATTGCATGTGTCTTACAAATATAGCACATACATTTACACAGTCAGGTCTGGGACATGAGCCCTGCACACCGCAAGCTGTTATAGAGATGATGGACTTCTACGATATAGACCTTACAGGAAAGAAGGTCGTAGTCGTTGGAAGAAGCATGGTAGTCGGAAAACCGATGGCAATGATGCTTCTTAAGAAGAATGCGACTGTCACAGTCTGTCATACAAAAACCAAGGATCTTAAGGCCGAATGCAAAGAGGCAGACATACTGGTTGCCTGTGCAGGAGTGGCTGAGATGATAGATGAAACCTACGTAAAAGAAGGCGCTGTTGTTTTCGACGTAGGAATAAATGTGGTTGACGGCAAGCTGTGCGGTGATGTAAAATATAAGTCGGTAACGGGCACGGCAGATAAAGCCACACCGGTTCCCGGTGGTGTCGGAACAGTCACCACATCAGTTCTGCTCAAGCATACAGTATGGGCTGCAGAGCAGATGAACAGATGATCCTGCAGATCTGTTACATAGTATGTGTTAGGATCATAATATCAATATGATATAAGTTACCGGTTCCAAAAGAATCGGGATTTATATACTCCCCCTTTTACAAGACCATTTGCGCCCCCCGTAAATGGTCTTTCCCTTTGCAGAAAAAAGAGCTGTATACAACAGGAAAGCCTTGTATATGAGGTATTCCTGTTTTTTTGCTTTTTCTGTATACAATTGGGGTAAAATATAATAAAATTATAAGTAGGAATGTGAAGGTGACCGTGTGGTCATAACAGGTGGAATATGGAGAGATACGAGTTCAACAAGGAAAGTCGTGAATTGTTGGAGAGTTCTGTCATACCATTCGCGATATATCAGTTCATTGACAAGCGCGTTGTAGCGCTTATTATTTCTGACGGCTTTTGCAAGCTTTTTCATTTTAAAGACAAATCCCAAGCATATAATGCCATGGATAACAACATGTACCATACTACCTATCCTTCGGATATAGCACGTATATCGGAGGCTGCCTATCGTTTTGCGAGTGTAGGCGGTAAGTATGATATTGTCTACAGGACAAAGAGGGCCGATGGCGGCGACTACATCATGGTCCATGCTATAGGGGAACATTTTACTACCGATACAGGCGTAAAACTCGCCCAGGTGTGGTATACGGATGAAGGCGCATATTACAGTGATGATGCCAATACCGATGAGCTCAGGAAAGCACTTAAAGATTCGATCAAAAGAGGCAGCAACATGAAGACCGGTCTGTATGATCATCTTACGGGGCTTCCCACGATGACATGCTTCTTTGAGATGGCTGAAACGGGTTGTAACAGGATATTAAAGGATGGCGGAATCCCCGCTATACTTTTCTTTGACTTAAGCGGAATGAAGAGCTTTAACCGCAGGCACGGTTTTGTCGAAGGTGACAATCAGCTGATAGCTTTTGCGCGTTTACTTGAACGGCATTTCACTAACGGAAACTGCAGCCGTTTTGTACAGGATCATTTTGTTGTCTATACGGAAAAGGATTCTGTAGAAGAAAAGATACAGGCTATCTTTGATGAATGGAAGGAGTGCTGCCATATGCAGGCACTTCCTGTAAGGGTCGGTGTGTTCATAAAAGATTCAAATGATGTTGATATAATAACCGCCAGTGATAATGCCAAGGTTGCAAGTGACATGATCAGGAATACATTTGTGTCATGTATCAGATATTACAACCAGGAACTGCAGGAGGATATGGAAAAGCGGGATTATATTATCTCGAACATAGACAGAGCCATATCCGAAAAGTGGATAAAGGTTTATTATCAGCCGATAGTCAGAGCGGTAAACGGAAAAGTATGTGATGAGGAGGCTTTGGCCAGATGGATAGATCCCGTTAAGGGATTCATGTCTCCGGCGGATTTCATCGGTGTTTTAGAAGAGGCACACCTTATATATAAGCTGGATCTGTATGTGGTGGATCAGATAATAGAGAAGCTTTCCATTATAAAGAAGGCAGGTCTTTTTGCTGTGCCGCAGTCAGTAAATCTCTCAAGAAGTGATTTTGAAGAGTGTGACATTGTTGATGAGATATTAAAGCGTGTGGACAAAGCGGGTATCGATCATTCTCTGCTTACCATAGAGATAACAGAGAGTATGGTCGCTGCAGACTTTGAATATATGAGAAGTCAGGTCAACAGATTCAGAGAACTTGGTTTCCAGGTATGGATGGATGACTTCGGAAGTGGTTATTCATCACTTGATGTTTTGCAGGATCTTGACCTTGATCTTATTAAATTTGACATGAGATTCCTTCAGCAGATGGAAGACGGAGTTAACAGTAAAGTTATCCTTACAGAGCTTATGAGGATGGCGACCGCACTTGGCCTTGAGACTGTCTGTGAAGGTGTTGAAACGAAAGAACATGTTGAATTCTTGAGTGAGATAGGATGCTGTAAACTCCAGGGATATTATTATACCAAACCGCTCCCTCTTGAGCAGATCCTGGAAAGATATGAGCAGGGACGACAGATAGGCTTTGAAAATCCTGATGAGACAACGTATTACGATACGCTCGGAAGCATAAATCTTTATGATCTTGACTGGGTGGTCGGAAGTGATTCGATAAAGGCTGACAATTTCTTTGATTCCATACCTATGGTAATAATGGAACTCACTGATGATGCAGTCCGTATAGTCAGGAGCAATACTACATATAAGGAGTTTTCTGACAGATCACTTGAGAGAAACATCGGAAAAGAATTTGAGAAGTTTGATACGATCCCGGAGCATCACCGGAAGAATTTCCTGTCATACATGATACAGTGTGCAAATAACGGAGGCCGTGTCAGTGTAGATGAGAGATTACCAAACAGCAATACGACTATCCACACCATTATGAAAAGGGTGGCCGTAAATCCGGTAAAAGGAACAAGATCTGTTGCCGTGGCTGTGCTGGCGGTAACCGACGATACTGAAGGAATAACCTATGCGAGCATAGCAAATTCGCTTGCGGGAGATTATTTCTCTTTGTACTACGTCGATGTCAAAACCGATGAATATATCAGGTATTCGCCCGATAGGACAAACGGTATGGCTGATGAGAAACAAAGAGGTAAGAACTTCTTTAAAGAGGGCTGCAAAGAATCGATTAAGATACTGTATAAGTCTGACAGAGCTGATTTTGTGGAGAACTTCAATAAAGAGAATATCTTAAAAGAGCTGGATGAACAGGGAAGATTTGCGATGACATATCGTATTATCAAGAACGGCAAACCGGAGTATGTAAGTATGAAAGCGATGCCTATGAGCGATGATACTGATCATATAATCGTTGGTCTGAGTAATGTCGATGCCCAGATGAAACAAAGAGAGACTCTGGAGAGGTTAAAACGTGAACAGATCGTGAGTGCGAGATTGGGAGCACTTGTCGGAAATTATCTGTGTATCTATACTGTCAACCTTGAAAACGAGACGTATTTTGAGTTCGGATTAAACAGTAGCGGCCATAGTCTGGGATTTGGAAAGGAAGGTGTTGACTTCTTTAACAGATGCCTGGAAGAAGGTAAGCGCATAATCCATAAGGACGATTATGATTCTTTCATAAAAGTCTTTAACAAGAATACGATCCTAAGGACCATAAAAAAAGATGGAGTTTATACCATCACATACAGGATCTGTGTGTTTGGAAAGACTTTTTTTGCAACTTTGAGAGCAGCCATCGTAAATGAAACCGATGGTGATAAGCTTATAGTAGGTCTTTACAAGGAAGATAAGGTAGAAGAGGAGAACGAAGATCTGTAAGACACTTTTGTTGTGTTCGAAGTATAAGATATGTGTATGAAAAAAGTCCGCGGTTAATGATCGTGGGCTTTTGCATGTTAAGGGGTAAATATATTATACTGATAAACAGTGATCAACAATTATAGCGAGGAATAAAAAATGTATTATTTGATCGATACGATTTTACGCAAATGTACAGCAAAAGAATGTCACAGCGGTGAATATCAGTATGTGGCTGTTCTTACACCCGAGGAGTGGACAAAAGAGAGTGATGCTTTTGAGATGGGTATCGATATGGAACCCGATACCATAAATATCTATACCACGAAAGCTGAGGTCAACTATGACTCTGTGACAGGAACATTTTCAATACCTGACAGGAACAACATGTTGGGAGATTATCTTGAATTTGCCTTTGCTCTTGATGAGAAGGGAATAGTGTTCATAGATCCGGGAAATATCGTAGTTTCTCTAATAGAAAAGATCATAGAGACAAAAAAATGGCGTATGCCCAGCCTCGAAAGATTCCTATACGATTTCCTTGAACAGATCGTCCATGATGATTCAAGGATATTGGAAAACTACGAAAAGAAACTGGATATAATCGACAGTGATATAGACAGCGGTAAAGAAGCAGATCTGGACGGACTTAATGATATAAGAAGTGATCTTAGAGATTTCAGGACTCATTACAGTCAGCTAATAGAACTTGCCCAGGAATTTGAAGAGAATGAGAACAGCTTTTTCAAAGCTGACAATCTGCGTTTCTTCAGGCTCTTTTCAAACAGGGTTTCCAGACTGCATGTGATGGTGAATTCACTGCTTGATTATACGGTTCAGATAAGGGATACATATCAGTCAAAGCTGGATGTAAAGCAAAACAGAATAATGACCGTTTTAACTATCGTTACGACTGTTTTCATGCCACTGACACTCATAGTCGGCTGGTACGGCATGAACTTTAAATATATGCCTGAACTGGATTCTAAGTGGGGATATCCGGTTGTCATAGCTGTCTGTATAGCAATCGTGATATCAAGCCTGCTTTTCTTTAAACGCAAAAAGTGGTTATAAGGTTATGAGATACAGACTGGGAACAATAAATGATCTGGATGATATCTGTGAGCTGATAAAAGACGCTGTTATCGAAATGGAAAAGCACGGGATATATCAGTGGGATGAGATATATCCGGCAAGAAGCGACTTTGAAGAAGACATAAAGAACAATGATCTTTATGTCGTTTTGGATGAGGACAGGCTTGTGGCATTTTATGTTATAAGCAAAGAATGTGATGAGCAGTATGGTAACGGCTGTTGGAAATACGAAGATGATTCAGCTTATATACTGCACAGATTCTGTGTTGATCCAAAGGCGCAGAATAAAGGAATAGGAAAGACTGTTCTTGAGCATATCGAGGATCAGATAAGGAATATGGGGTATCAGTCGGTAAGACTTGATGTTTTTACGAAAAATCCTTTCGCTCAGAGGCTGTATCGACATAACGGATATGAAGTTCGCGGTCATGCTGACTGGAGAAAAGGAAGATTTGATCTGATGGAGAAAAAACTGTAGTTTCTAAAAAGGAAATACTATCAATATATGAGCAGTAAAGAATTATTGTTTTATGATGAATATGAGCATTTTTATGAGATGGCAGACAGATCATCTGCATTCAAAAGCTTTTGCAGGGATGCTTTCGGTGAGGACTTTTCCCAGGACGGATTCAGCGATATAAGACAGATAAACAGGATCATCGATCATATCCCAAAAGGAAGAGATGTTCACATCCTTGATATAGGATGCGGAAACGGAAAAATGCTGGGTTATCTGCAAAAGAAAACAGAAGCTTATATACACGGATTCGATTATTCCGTAAATGCGATAAATACCGCTAAAAAACTGTATAAGACCAATGCTGATTTCAGACAGGGTATCATAGGTGATATAGAATATCCTTCAGAACAGTTTGATGTGATCACATCCATGGATTCGATGTATTTTGCTCCTGATATGGAAAGGTTTCTGTTACAGGCTATGAAATGGTTAAAGAAGGATGGCGTTATGTTTGTATGTTATCAGGAAGGCGATGTGATGCCAAAGACTGATAATATGAATACGACTGTCCTTGCAAGAGCATTGCAGAAAAACAGTATCAGGTATGAAGCCAAAGATATCACCAAAGAGACATATGATCTGTTAAAAAGGAAGAGGGAAACGGCATTATCCTACAGAAAAGATTTTGAGGATGAAGGTAATACTGAATGGTTTGATCTGCTGATGATACAGACAGACTGTGTTACTGAACCCTATGAGATGTTTGCCGGGAAAATGGCAAGGTATATATACGTTATAAGAAAGTTAAATGGCTTTAAATGATAGAAAAGAGCTTGGAACCATCCGCCGGATAAGGCAGAAGATCGGGCTCTTTTATACATTGTTATCATAAACTTTATATGAAATGAAACAAAAAAAGATGCTTTCGCATCTTTTTTGTACCCTTCGCATCTCCTTTCTTTAGATTAAGCATTGCTTGCCTTTTGTGCTTACCTTATTTGTCGGATTATCTAGAGATGCTAATATTTCATTGTTCTTTTTAGCAGCTGATAGGGGAATCGAACCCCTGATTCCGCCGTGAGAGGGCGGCGTCTTAACCTCTTGACCAATCAGCCATAACTGTGTTCTTGTGTAACACGCTTGTTTATTATATAGGCTGTAAAAAGAAAAAGCAAGGGTTTTTTTATATTTTTTTATCTTAGGAAAATATAAAACTATAATAAATATTCTATTAAATCATACTCAAATGCGTTTCTTTGTGATAATATATACACAGTTTATTATCGACTTAGTAAAAGGGGAGAAGTAAGTCAGGGAGTTTTATGGGCACTCAGAATAATAATCAGAATAACATAGATATAGGTTCAAAGATCCAGGAATCTGTACTGGATGCTTTGAGAACCGGAGACTTCAGCAAATTAAATGTTGAGATAACCGATTCTGTTAGAGATGTTCTTAATGGTGTGGGAGACACCATCAATTCTGCGGTGAGTGAAGCAAAGGCGGGAGTGATCCCGAATTCACCGGTCAATAATTCAGGTCAGACAAGAGGTTTCACATCAAGCCCTTATGCTTATCGTGATACCGCCCAGATGGATATTGCCAGACATATCCAGCAGAGACAGGAACTTATAAAGAAACCAAAACCGAGGATACGTTTTCAGGCGAAGGGACTCGCATCAGGCATACTCCAGTTATGCTTTTTCTGGCTTCCTTTTATATTCGGACTAGCTGCTTTTTCTGAAGCATACTGGATTTTGGGTATAATCTTCAGCATACTTGGTATTTCGATGCTTGTAAGAGGAACTCTTAAGATAGCTCTTTATGAGCAGGCTAAGAAGTTTAAAGAGATGTGTTCCGATAATCTGTATGCAAGTATTGAGACACTTTCTCTTTCAATGGGACTTTCAAAGAGTAAGACCATAAAGATCGCTAAAAAGATACTTAAAGCGGGATTCTTTCCCGAAGGCTTCATGGATGAGGAAGAGACCACATTCATGGTATCAAAGAAGATATATGAGCAGTACTTAAGAACACAGGAACACAGAAAAGTCCTCGAAGAGGAAGAGGCTAAGATCAAAGAGAGCGGCAATCTGACCAATACGGAAAAGACTGAGCTTGATGTGATGATATCAAAGGGACTTCAGTACACAGGAAGACTTCATCAGCTCAATGACGAGATACCGGGTGAGGTCATAAGTTTAAAGCTTTCAAGACTCGAAGAACTCTTGGGAGAGATCTTTGCGAGAGTAAAAGAACATCCCGATCAGATGAAAAACTGCAGTAAGCTCATGGAATACTATCTTCCTACCATGATAAAACTGGTTGAAGCTTATGCGGAGTATGATAAAGTCAGCCAGCCGGGTGAGGACATACTTGCTGCCAAGGCTGAGATCGAAAAGACTTTGGATATAATAAACCAGGCATTTGTCGAACTGCTTAATAAACTCTTCCAGAGTTCCGTATGGGATGTTACTGCTGAAGCAAAGGTTCTTACAACAATGCTTCACCAGGAAGGCTTAACAGACGGTACAGTGCCTATGACACACGAAGACAAACTCTCTCAGATGGGACAGTTCTTTGAGGAAGAGGAAGAAGAGGAATTCACTCCGGTACAAGAACAGGTTGAAGTTCCAGTGGTAAAAGAAGTATAATAGTAAGAGTGGATTGTAAAAGGAATCACGGATAATAATATCCATTATCTTATAAGAAGGAGTATAGTGATGAACGATAGTATGGAATTGATCGCTGAGAGCACCAAGGTTGAGCTTACTGAAGATGAGCAGCAGACCGTAAACTCATATGTGGAGGGGATAGACCTTCATGATTCACAGATGGTGCTTCAGTATGGCGCAGGTGCGCAGAAGAAGATAGCTGATTTTTCAGAGAACGCACTTAAGTCTGTAAGAACAAAAGACCTTGGAGAGATCGGAAACCTTTTGGGTAATGTAGTGACAGAGCTTAAGAGTTTCGATGTAAGCGAAGAGAAGGGTATCTTCGGATTCTTTAAGAAGGAAGCAAACAAGGTCACATCCATAAAGGCGAAGTATGACAAGGCTGAGACCAATGTCAACAACATAGTTAAAGTCATGGAGAATCATCAGGTGACACTGCTTAAGGATATAGCAATGCTTGACCAGATGTATGATTCAAACCTTAAGTACTTTAAGGAGCTTACCTTATATATAATCGCAGGTAAGGAAAAGTTAAACGAGGCAAGAAACGTTGAACTTCCCAAGATGCTCGCAAAGGCTGAGGAGACAGGCCTTCCCGAAGATGCACAGGCAGCACAGGATTACGCTGCACTGGTAGACAGATTCGAGAAAAAGATCTACGATCTTGAGCTTACAAGAAACATCGCAATGCAGATGGGACCTCAGATCAGACTCATCCAGAACAATGACACTGTGATGAGCGAGAAGATCCAGTCAACGATCGTAAATACGATCCCGCTCTGGAAGAGCCAGATGGTTATAGCTATCGGACTTGAGCATTCACAGGATGCGGCAAAGGCTCAGCAGCAGGTTACGGATGCGACAAACGAGCTTCTTAAGAAGAACGCCGAGGCATTAAAGATCGCTTCGATCGCAACCGCAAAGGAGAGCGAGAGAGGTATCGTGGATATCGAGACACTTACTCAGACCAACCAGACCCTTATCGATACACTTGACGAAGTTATGAAGATACAGGACGAGGGAAGAGTAAAGAGAGCCGAAGCAGAGCAGGAGCTCGCAAGGATAGAAGACCAGATGAGAAACAAGATCATCGAGGTTTCAAAAGTAAGAAATCAATAAGCTGTTTAAAGGGTGGATGGCATTCCACCCTTTTAATACTTTTTTAGGTGTGTGTTATGTGGATATTAAACAGTATACTGCTGGGGGTGGGACTTGCCATGGATGCGTTTTCGGTGTCCATAGTAAACGGTCTTAAAGAACCCCGAATGAAAAGATCGCGTATGTGCATGATCTCTTCGACTTATGGTATATATCAGACGGTAATGCCCATGATAGGATGGGTATGCGTCAACTGGTTTGTGCATCTGTTTGAGAGTTTTCAGAAGTTTATTCCCTGGATCGCATTCATCCTTCTTGTTTTTATCGGTTCAAAGATGATATTTGAAGCTGTGAAGGGAGACGAAGAGAAAAAAGAAACAAAAGAACTCTCTTTTAAAGACCTGCAGCTGCAGGGTATCGCAACTTCCATAGATGCGCTCTCCGTAGGCTTTGTCATGGCTTCGTGCAACCTGATTGAAGCCATAATATCAGTTCTTATCATAGGAGCTGTCACGTTTATCATATGTTTGTTTGGACTCAAATTCGGTAAGATACTGGGAGATAAACTGGAAAAGAGAGCTACCATATTCGGAGGAGTCATACTCATCCTTATAGGTATAAAGATCATATTTTTCGGATAAAAGGTTGATTTATTTGAGTTTTGATGCTATTATTCTTATGTTACTATAATGTTTACTAGTTAGAGTGGGTCGCGGATCCACTCTTTTTTATGCAGATTGCGTAAGACCGGGAAGGATGTGACTGATGGCAAAAAAGGATTACGAAGAGCGTACCGAAAAACTGCTTGAGCCGATAGCCAAAGACAGCGGTGTTTCGATCTACGATGTCGAGTATGTCAAGGAAGGCGAGGATTATTATCTGAGAGCCTACATAGACAAAGAAGGCGGAGTTACGATCGATGACTGTGAGACGGTGAGTAGGGCATTATCGGATGCGCTGGACAAAGAGGATTATATCTCCGATGCTTACATACTTGAAGTCAGCAGCCCGGGACTGGGCAGGACATTGAAAAAAGAAAGACACTTTTTAAACAGCATCGGTCAGGAGGTCGAGATAAAGACCTACAAGCCAATAGACGGCACCAAGGAATTTACCGGTGTGTTAAAAGGTTATGAAGACAAGAAAGCTATTGTGAGTACCGATAAAGGTGATATGGAGTTTTCCATGGACATGATCGCGAATGCAAGGCTTACAGTCGATTTTTAATGTGTATTGTATATAAAGAAAGAGAGGATAATGTAAAAAACGATGAATAAGGAACTTATTGAAGCACTGGATGCGCTTGAGAAGGAAAAAGAGATAAGCAAGGAAACCTTGTTTGAGGCTATTGAGAATTCACTTCTTACAGCCTGCAAGAACCATTTCGGAAAAGCAGACAACGTAAAGGTTGAGATAGACAGAGAGACCGGAGATTTCCTCTGCTATGCCGAGAAGATGGTAGTTGCAACAGAAGACGAGATCGAAGATCCCATGCTCCAGATAACGATCGATGATGCAGCAAAGATCACAAAGAACGCTGCTGTTGGTGAGAGCGTGAATGTAGAGATCAAGTCAAAGGAATTCGGACGTATAGCTACACAGAATGCCAAGAATGTTATCCTCCAGAAGATCCGTGAAGAGGAAAGAGATGTCATTTACAATCAGTACTATGACAAGGAGAAGGACGTTGCCACAGGTATTGTCCAGAGATACATCGGTAAGAACATCTCTATCAACTTAGGTAAAGCAGATGCATTGCTCAATGAGTCAGAACAGGTTAAGAGCGAGCATTTCAGACCCACTGAGAGAATCAAGGTTTATATAGTAGAAGTTAAAAAGACAAACAAGGGTCCCCGTATCCTTGTAAGCCGTACACATCCCGAGCTTGTTAAGAAGCTCTTTGAATCTGAGGTTACAGAGATCAAGGATGGAACGGTTGAGATCAAGTCTATCGCACGTGAGGCCGGCAGCAGATCAAAGATCGCTGTATGGAGCAACAATCCCAATGTTGATCCCGTAGGTGCATGTGTTGGTATAAACGGTGCAAGAGTTAACAGCATAGTCGATGAGCTTAAAGGTGAGAAGATCGATATCGTATGCTGGGATGAGAACCCCGGTATACTTATTCAGAATGCACTTTCTCCGGCTAAGATCGTTGCAGTCTTTGCTGATCCTGATGAGAAGACAGCAAAAGTCGTTGTTCCGGATTATCAGTTATCACTTGCCATCGGTAAGGAAGGTCAGAATGCACGTCTTGCAGCAAGACTGACAGGATACAAGATCGATATCAAGTCAGAAACGCAGGCTAAGGATGCTCCCGGATTCCGTTACGAGGATTATCTTGATGATGATTATGATGAGGAAGAGTACGAGGAATACGAGGAGTACGAAGAGAACGAGGAGTTCGAGGAGAGCGTAGAGGGTGAAGACGAATAAAAAGGTCCTTTCGCTTCTGGGACTGGCCACAAGATCGAGAAATGTCGTAAGCGGTGAGTTCAAGACTGAAAAGAGTGTGAAGAGCGGTACGGCAAAGCTTGTGATCGTGGCAGACGACGCCTCAGACAATACGAAGAAGGAATTCAGAGATATGTGTACATTTTATAAGGTTCCCTGTTATTTCTTTGGCACAAAGGAAGAGCTTGGAAAGAGCATGGGAAAAGAGATAAGAGCATCGCTTAGTATCACTGATGACGGATTCGCAGGATCGATCATAAAACTGTTGCAGGAGGTAGTATAGATACATGGCTAAGATGAAGATATCAGAATTAGCAGCTGAGATAAATGTAGATAAAAACGACATAGTGGCATTTTTACAGAGCACGGGATTTGAGTGTAAGAGTGCCACAAAGAGTATAGAAGAAGATCAGATAGAAGCAGTAAAGAAGAACTTTGCAGCTGCTTCAAAGCCCGCTGAGAAGAAGGTTGAGAAAGCAAAGGAAGAAGTAAAGGAAGCAAAGCCTGAAAAGAAGGCGGAAGCAAAACCTGAAAAGCCGGCTGAAAAACCCGCCCAGAGACCTGAAAATGCAGGTGCCGGACAGGCGGGACAGTTAAAGAAAAAGAAAAAAAGCGCCGTTATCATCGTAGGTGCGGGAACAGGTGCAGGTGGAAGACCCAGCAGACCCGGACAGGCACAGAGTGCACGTCCCGCAGCTCCCGCAATGCCTTCAAAGCAGGTGGTTTTGGGCCCCAATCAGATGATAAACAAGGCGACAGGCAAGATCATGGAGAAGCTTCCTCCCAAGAAAACAGAGGAGCCTCCGGTTCAGGAACCTGTTAAAGAAGAGACAAATGTTTCACGCAGTCAGGAATCAAAGAGTTCTTCAAACTTTACCGGAAGAACATTTGAGGGACAGTCAAAAGACCGTCAGCAAAGAGGAGAGCGCAATGAAACGAGAGGACAACAGGCCGATGGCAGGAATAACAGAAACTCTGATAATGGAAACAGAGGGCCTGCTTCGGGTTCTAAAGGCAGGGATTTTAATCAAGGCTCTAATCAGCGTGGTAACAGGAATACATCAAACGATCAGCGCCCTTCGTCACGAGATGGAAGGCCGGCAGATAGATTCAGAGATAACAAGCCGGGTGCATTCATGGACGGACCGAGCTCTTCAGGTAAGCCGTCGGATAACAGACGAAACAACCAGATGGGCAAAGACAAGAGATCCAAGAAGGATGCCATCTACGAAGAAGAGGAAATAAAGAACAAGAATAAAGCAGGCCGCTTCATAAAGCCTGAAAAGAAGGAAGAGGTCGTTGAGGAGATCAAGGTCATAACCCTTCCCGAAGTAATAACCATTAAAGAACTGGCAGAGAAGATGAAGATGCAGCCTTCTGTTATCGTAAAGAAGCTTTTCTTACAGGGACAGATGGTTACTGTCAATCAGGAGATCTCATACGAAGAGGCTGAGAATATCGCGATCGATTACGATATCATGTGCGAGCAGGAAGTAAAGGTAGACGTTATCGAGGAACTCCTTAAGGAGGAAGATGATGACGAGGCTACACTTGTTGAACGTGCTCCCGTTATCTGTGTAATGGGTCATGTCGATCACGGTAAGACTTCACTTTTGGATGCTATCCGTAAGACAAATGTCACGGACAAGGAAGCAGGCGGTATCACACAGCACATCGGTGCTTATATGGTTGAAGCAGGCGGTCGTAAGATCACTTTCCTTGATACACCCGGACATGAAGCATTCACAGCAATGCGTATGCGTGGTGCAAATGCTACAGATATAGCTATCCTCGTTGTTGCAGCCGATGACGGTGTAATGCCCCAGACAGTTGAGGCTATAAACCATGCAAAGGCAGCAGGTATCGAGATAATAGTAGCTGTAAATAAGATAGATAAGCCAAATGCCGATCTTAACAGGGTTAAGCAGGAACTTGCCGAGTACGAGCTCATTCCCGAGGAATGGGGCGGAAGCACGGTATTTGCTCCCGTCAGTGCAAAGACAGGCGAGGGTATCAAAGAAATGCTCGACATGGTGCTCCTTACAGCAGATATTCTTGAACTTAAGGCAAATCCTTCAAGAAAGGCAAGAGGTCTTGTTATAGAGGCAGAGCTTGATAAGGGACGTGGTCCTGTAGCTACCATCCTTATGCAGAAGGGTACCTTAAAGGTAGGAGATTTCGTATCGGCAGGTGCTTGCTACGGTAAAGTAAGAGCAATGCTCGATGATAAGGGAAGACGTGTTAAAGAGGCAGGTCCTTCAACTCCTGTAGAGATCCTCGGTCTTAATGACGTTCCTGAAGCGGGTGAAGTATTCCTTGCTCATGACAACGATAAGACGGCAAGAAGCTTTGCAGACACATATAAGGCTCAGAACAAGGCCAAGAAGCTCGAAGAGACCAAGTCTAAGATGAGTCTGGATGATGTATTCAATCAGATCCAGGAAGGTAACCTCAAAGAGCTTAACCTTATCGTTAAAGCCGATGTTCAGGGTTCTGTTGAGGCAGTTAAGCAGTCACTTGTCAAACTATCTAATGAAGAAGTTGTTGTTAAGTGCATTCACGGCGGCGTAGGTGCGGTAAATGAATCCGATGTAAGTCTTGCTGCTGCAAGTAATGCGATAATCATAGGCTTTAATGTCCGCGTAGATGCCAACGCAAAAGAGACGGCTGAGAGAGAAGGCGTGGATGTAAGACTTTACAAAGTCATCTACCAGGCTATAGATGATGTGGAAGCAGCCATGAAGGGTATGCTCGATCCCGTATTTGAGGAGAAAGTCATCGGTCATGCTGAGGTTCGCCAGATATTCAAGGCTTCAGCAGTCGGAAACATCGCCGGTTCTTATGTGCTTGACGGTATATTCCAGAGAGGATGTAAGATACGTATCTCAAGAGAGGGCGAGCAGATCTACGAAGGAGATCTTGCATCACTCAAGAGATTCAAGGACGATGTCAAGGAGGTTAAGGCAGGCTTCGAATGTGGTCTTGTATTTGACGGATTTGATGCAATGCAGGAGCTTGACATAGTTGAAGCTTATATCATGGTAGAGGTACCCAGATAACATGAGAAAGAACAGTATAAAGAACACCAGGATCAATGGAGAAGTCCAGAAGATCCTGGCTGAGATAATCAGAAGTGAGATAAAGGATCCCAGGATCCCTGAGTTCACTTCAATAGTGAGTGTCGAGGTTGCTCCCGATCTTAAGAACTGCAAGGCTTTCGTATCAGTCCTTGGAGACGATGAGGCGGCAGCAAATGCTCTGGAGGGATTAAAGAGTGCGGCAGGTTTTATAAGAAACAGGCTTGCAAAGGAACTGAACTTAAGGAATACACCCGAACTTCATTTCCATCTTGATCAGTCCATTGCTTATGGTGTTGATATGTCACGAAAGATCGACGAAGTGATAAGACACGACGAAGAAAAGAGCAGACAATGATAGATATTTTAGAAGAGATAGGGCCTGCCCAGAGTATCGCCATTGGCGGTCATATAAGACCCGACGGTGATTGCATAGGTTCATGTATGGCTATGTATCTTTATCTTAAGAAGATGCTGCCTGACAGAAAGATATACGTGTACCTTGAAGAGTTTTCACCGGTATTCAACTGTATAGCGGGAATAGATGAGATAAAAAGACCCGACGGATGCAAGCATGCACATGATGTTTTCATATGCATCGATTGCAATGCCGAGAGACTGGGGGATTCCCTGCCTGCGTTCGAAGGGGCAAAAAAACGCATCAATATCGATCATCATGTGACCAATCCCGGAGACGGAGATGTTAATTACATCGTACCCGGTGCGAGCAGTGCCAGCGAACTGGTATATGACTGCATTGATGAAGCGGGAATCGATGTTGATATAGCGAAGGCTATCTATATGGGCATAGTTCATGATACGGGAGTTTTCCAGTATTCAAACGTATCACCCAAGACCATGAGGATAGCAGCTCATCTTATTGAATTTGGATTTGATTTTCCTAAACTGATAGAAGAGACATTCTATCAAAAGACCTATGTTCAGAATCAGGTGATGGGCCGTACAATACTTGAAAGCGTGCTGTTTTTAGATAAGAGATGCATTGTTGGACATCTTGATGCAAAGACCATGAAGTTTTACGGTGTAACATCCAAGGATATGGACGGTATCGTAAATCAGTTAAGATATACAAAGGGCGTGGATTGTGCCGTTTTCATGTATGAGGTTGAACCCATGAGATACAAGGTCAGCCTCAGGTCAAACGGAGTGATAGACTGTTCCGTGATCGCAGCGTATTTTGGCGGCGGCGGACATGTGAGAGCTGCGGGCTTTAACTTAGAAGGCACCTTCCATGATGTGATAAACAATCTGTCAAGACAGATCGAAAAGCAGTATAAGGAACAATGATAAACGGAATAATAAATGTTTACAAGGAGGAGGGTTACACCTCCTTCGATGTTGTTGCGAAACTTCGCGGTATAACAAAGATACGAAAGATAGGACATACCGGTACGCTCGATCCCGATGCCACAGGTGTCCTGCCTGTGTGCATAGGAGGTGCGACGAAGCTTTGTGACATGCTCACTGACAAGACAAAAGAGTATGAGGCTGTTTTAAGACTGGGACTTGTCACAGACACCCAGGATGCTTCCGGGACTGTTCTTGAAAGATATGAAGTTAACATAACTAAGGAAGAGTTTGAACAGGCGATCTTTTCTTTTATCGGAAAGTCGAAGCAGATCCCGCCGATGTATTCCGCACTAAAGGTTGACGGCAAAAAGCTTTGTGACATGGCAAGAGCCGGTATCGAGGTTGAACGAAAGCCCAGGGATATAGAGATAACGGATATAAAGATCCTCGATATGACCAAAGACAGTGCAAAGATAAGGGTTGCATGCTCAAAAGGCACATATATAAGGACTCTGTGTAACGATATAGGTGCAAAACTTAACTGCGGCGGTATCATGGAAAGCCTCGTAAGGACAAGATCAGGAGCATTTGAGATAAAAGATGCTCATAGGCTTGATGAGATAGAAAGCCTCGCGAAAGAAGGAAGGCTTGATGAGATAGTAACTACCATTGACAGCATGTTTGATGAATGCCCTTTAAAAACTGTATCCAAAGAGGATGCAAAAAGAGTTGAGAACGGCAATCAGCTTACGATCCCGTATATGGGAGACAGGATAAGGGTATATCTTGAAGACGGCGAGTTTGCTGCCATATATGATTTTTCTGACAAAAATAGCTGCTATACCCCCTATAAAATGTTCCTTACCCGATAAAACGGCTTGACGATAAAGGTAAAATAAGTCAAAATTAAATAGGGTATGGGCTACAATAAGATTTTACTTGAAAGAGGATAAAATGAACTCTGGAATTTTGCTGGAATTGGCGGGAGGACTCGGCCTTTTCCTTTTTGGCATGTCACTGATGAGTGAGAGCATAGAGAAAGCTGCGGGTGCCAAGCTCAGAGGAATACTCGCTATGTTCACAAAGAACAAGCTTATGGGTACTCTGGTCGGTTTTGTATTCACCGGCATCATACAGTCATCCAGTGCCTGTACTGTCATGGTTGTCAGCTTTGTTAACGCAGGACTCATGGAACTTACTCAGGCGGCAGGAGTTATCTTCGGTGCCAATATAGGTACAACTGTAACCTCTCAGTTGGTATCGTTCAATCTTTCAAAGGTCGCACCGTTATTTGTGCTTGCAGGCGTGCTTGTAGTGATGTTCTGCAAGAATGAGACTGTTAAAAAACTCGGGGACATAGTCCTCGGATTCGGTATACTTTTCATGGGACTGTCTCTTATGAGCGGATCCATGGCGGGACTTAAGGAATCACAGGATGTTGTCGATGCTTTAGCCGGACTTAACAATCCTTTCCTTGCGGTTCTTTTGGGAACTGTTGTTACCAGCGTTATACAGAGTTCATCTGTTACCGTCAGTATCATACTGTTGATGGCAAACCAGGGACTCTTGGATCTTAAGATATGTCTGTTTGTCATCCTTGGATGTAACATAGGAGCCTGCAGCTCCGCAATGATAGCATCATTATCAGGTAAGAAGAACGCAAAGAGAGCGGCTCTCATACATCTTCTTTTCAATATAGTAGGAACAGTTATATTCTTTGTGCTTTTCCTGTTTGTGGGAGATGCCTTTGTCGATATGGTCGCACGTGTATCTGCGGATAACGGACGATTTGTCGCTAACTCGCATACGATCATAAAGATCGCACAGGTAATATTGCTGCTTCCGTTCTCAAACCTTCTTGTTAAGCTTACCTATCTGTTGGTACCCGGTGAGGATGTGAAGGTAGGATACAGAGAGAGTTACACTCTTAAATATATAGGAAACAAGGTCGTATTCAATCCTGCAACTGCGGTTGTCGAGGTTATCAACGAGCTTGAGCGTATGGCTGATCTTGCTGGTGAGAACCTAAACAGAGCCATGAACGCCCTGATAACACTCGATCAGGAGGATATAGACGAAGTATACGAGGTTGAAAAGAATATCAACTTCCTAAATAAAGCGATAACAGGCTATATGGTAAAGATAAACCAGACGACTCTTCCCATCGAAGACTTGAAGAGCATCGGTGCGCTTTTCCATGTGGCAAATGATATAGAAAGAGTCGGGGACCATGCTGAGAACATCGCGGATGCGGCAGTGACCCGAAAAGAGCAGGATATAGTGTTCAGTAAGCAGGCCCAGAGAGAGATGGGACAGATGCTGGATCTTGTTAATGACTGTTACAGGTACTCTGTAGAGATGTTCGCTCACGGAAAAGATGAGCACATGCAGGATATCATAGATCTGGAAGACAAGATAGATAACCTGGAAAGAGAGTTTCAGCAGACTCATGTCGAGAGACTCAAGAAAAACGAATGTACGCCTGATGCAGGCATGATCTATTCGGATATCCTGTCAGGACTTGAGAGAATAGCTGACCATGCGGTCAACATAGCATTCTCGATATCGGAAAGCGAAAATGAAGTTTAGATTTAATTTTTTGGTAAAAACAGCATTATTGTGTTCGGCAATGCTTATGGCTCTTCCAATGGGAGTAAAGGCTGAGAACAAGATGGCGGATGCAGTCTCACCGGCAGGTGTGGGAACTCTGCTTGATACAGTTATGACTGAAGAAGAGTATCTGGCGGCTGCTGAGGACACATCCCTTACTTTCGGCTACAGTAATCTGGGCGTATCGGATGTTGAGAACCATCTTAATGTAAGAGAAGCTCCCAGCACCGATGCAAAACTTGTTGGTAAGATGACCAACAACTGCGGTTGTGAGATCATGGAGAGCGATGGTGAGTGGTACCATGTCGTATCCGGAGAAGTTGAGGGATGGGTTCATTCCGATTATCTTTTGACCGGAGCAAAGGCGGTGTTGCGTGCCAACAGCGTTGTCACAAAGATGGCAAGAGCTACGGAAGGCGGTCTCAGAGTAAGAAGTGAGGCCAATACCGATTGTGAGATAATAACCACAATGGGAGAAGGCGAGAGACTCGAAGTTATCGAGGAACTCGACGGCTGGATCAAAGTATCTCTTGACGATGAGGAAGCTTATATTTCTGCGGATTATGCCATAGTCGAGGAGGAACTCGACACAGCAATAACCATGACAGAGCTTTTATATGG
The DNA here is from genome assembly GCA_017619635.1 of Lachnospiraceae bacterium. Lineage (GTDB taxonomy): Bacteria > Bacillota > Clostridia > Lachnospirales > Lachnospiraceae > Colinaster. Next base: position 26,925 of record JAFZRZ010000015.1, read on the forward strand.
TGAAGGTGTATCTGATGTCAGAGTCGAGATATGCCAGTATGCAAAAGAATTTTTGGGTAACAGATACGTATGGGGAGGAAGCAGTCTGACCAAGGGTACGGATTGTTCCGGATTCACCATGAGTGTATATAAGAAGTATGGCATAACACTGCCTCATTCATCCGTTGCACAGTCAAAGATGGGTACAAAGGTATCCTTATCCGAAGCAAAAGCGGGTGATCTGGTATTCTATGCAAAGGGCGGAACCGTCAACCATGTAGGTATCTATATCGGTAACGGTCAGGTCATCCATGCTTCAAATCCCAAGCAGGGTATAAAGATATCACCGGTGGGTTACAGGACTATCCACAGTATCAGACAGTATATATATGATTGATCGTATTCTTGACAGAAGAGTCATACAGGTTATGTACTCCATATTTACGGCTGTGATCGTTGTGTTCATCATTATTGTGGGAATACGCGGTAAGAGCCTTGATGTGGAGAAAGCCTGTTATAAGGTTTCTTTGGAGGGCTCCTACAGTTTTGATGGTGGGAGCACTTTTGATGCCTTGGACAGCTTTGCGCCCATAGCCATAACAGGACAGAAAAACATGGTCATAAAGGGCCATTTTGACAGATATATAGATATAAAAAGACCGATATATCTGTATGTCCAGGGGCTTAAAGTAGATGTGTTTGTTAACGGTGAATTAAAACTCCATCACACCAATGTGACAGCAGGATCGTGGGATTATTTCTTATCTGACGGAATAAGTCCCGAAGATGATATTTATATTGAGCTGGAAATGGACGATACATATCTTTGGAATGTCCAGTTCGGAAATTTCGTCAACAGGATTTACGATACCGACAGATATGAGCTGATAAGGCATCTTTTTGCGCAGTATTCGCTGCATATCACGATATGCCTTGTCATAGCGATCATGGGAGTTTCGATCCTTATATATCATGAGTGCTTCAGGAGTATCAGGGATTACAATTCCGAGAGCCTGATATCATGCGGTATGATGATGATAACGGGATCCATCACATGCTTTTTTGATTATAATTACATCACTCTTGTCAGCAAGAACATGTATTATCTGAAATTCGCTGACTTTATCACGCAGGCTCTTTTGGTGCTTTTCATCGCGGCATATCTTAAAAGATATGTCACATCCGATGAATCAAAGAAGAGATGTTATCTTATCGTAATGTCGATGGTTACGTTTTTGACCATTTATATGGTAAGATATATGGTGTTGGATGTCACAAGCGGATTTGACTGGCTCTTCATATGTTTTGTCGTTGCGATCATCGCGCTGCTTTGTATCGAGCTTAGGGATGTTTATGCTGAGGGCATGAACATGCCGGGACAAAACAGAATGGCCTTTGATTCGATGGTCTTGGTCGTTATCGGATTCATCATAGAGATGATCTATTATGTTCTGACTGGCACATATATCGTCAGGGTCATAGAGGTCTGTCTTTTGATATTCTCAGTCATGCAGTATTACCTTTTGGTCGCTACAAACGTGGAGAATTATCACAGGGCACAAAGGACACAGGAGCTGGAAAACGAACTAGTCGAGAACAGGGTAAAACTCATGCTCGGACAGATCCAGCCGCACTTTCTGTATAATGCGCTTGGTACTATCAGAGCGTTATGTGTGAAAAAACCTGAGGAAGCAAGAAACGCACTTGATTACTTTGCAAAGTATTTAAGAGCAAACATGGACTCGATCTCAGAGGAAGGCTGTATCACATTTGAGAAAGAGCTTGATCATGTAAAGAGTTATCTTTATATCGAGAAGTTAAGATTCGGAGATCTTCTTGATATAGAATATGATATAAAGACCACAGAATTTGAATGTCCTCCGCTTACACTGCAGACTATGGTCGAGAATGCAGTAAAACACGGACTGTTACCTAAAAAAGAGGGTGGAAAATTAAAGATATCGACATCTGAGACTGCTGATTACTATGAACTCAAAGTTGTGGATGACGGTGTCGGTTTTGACAGTGCAAAACCTCTCGAGGAAGGCAGAAGCCATATCGGGGTAGAAAATACAAGACAGCGTGTAATGGCGCTGTGTAACGGAACACTCAATATTGGAAGCAGGTTGGGAGAAGGAACGACCATAACGATAACCATTCCAAAAAAGAAAAAACAAAGGGGATAGTATGAGAGTAATATCGGTTGATGACGAAAGGATCATAATGGAAGATCTCGTGGACATGATGGAGAAGATGAACGAGATCGATGAAGTCCATGGATTCACGGATTATGAAGAGGCCTTGGAATATGTAAAGGCTGAAGAAGTGGATGTAGCATTCCTCGATATTCATATGAGAGGCATGGACGGTGTTGAGCTTGCAAAGCGCATGAAGGTCATTAGACCAGGGATCAATATCGTATTCTTAACGGCATATGCGGATTATTCTTTGGATGCCATGAAGATACATGCATCAGGATATATCATGAAGCCCGCATCTGAAGACGATATCAGAAAAGAGCTCGAAGACTTAAGACATCCTGTGGAGTCTGAGGCACACAAGAGATTAAAGGCCCAGTGCTTTGGCAATTTCGAAGTGTATATCGACAACATGCCCTGCACATTCAGATATATCAAGACAAAGGAGCTTATCGCATATCTTATCGACAGAAGAGGCGCATATGTCACAAACGGTGAGATACTGGGCACACTCTGGGAAGATAAGGAAGTAACGGCTTCTTTGGAAAACTACTTAAGAAACCTTGTCGGTGACTTAAGAGCAGTATTTAAGGAAGCGGATCTGGAGAGCGTCATCCTTAAGAAAAAGGGCATGATAGCTATCGTTCCCGAAGCATTTGACTGCGATTATTACAGATGGATAGACGGTGATGTCAGCGCGATAAATGCTTTTTCCGGAGAGTACATGAGCCAGTACAGCTGGTCTGAATATACACTTGCCGGAATAGAGAACAGGATAAGCGAGGATTACTAAAAACCCCTTTACATAGAAGAAACTGTGTGATAAAATATGTTCGTTGTGTGCGTGTACTCAGATTATGGATACTCCAACCGAATCTTGGTATAACGTGAATAAGATTTATAAAGTATAAGGAGAAAAGAAATGATTTCAAAAGAGAAGAAGACTGCTATCATCAATGAGTATGGCAGAAAGCCCGGTGACACAGGTTCTCCGGAAGTTCAGATCGCTGTTCTTTCAGCACGTATCGCAGAGCTTACAGAGCACCTTAAGAGCAACCCCAAGGATCATCATTCAAGACGTGGTATGTACAAGATGATCGGTCAGAGACGTGGCCTGCTCAATTATCTTCAGAAGACAGATCTTGAAGGATATAGAGCCCTCATAGAGAAGCTTGGTATCAGAAAATAAGTTGACTTGAGAAGGCGGCTGTATCAACCGCCTTCTTTTGTTATAAATTGAACATTAAACAGGTAGAAGATTATCCCCCGAGACCACTGATGAGTCCATGAATGAGACTGTTCGTGGCATCAGCAGTAGTTTCGGTGTCTTCTACCTACTAAGCCGAAAGGCAGAAAAGGAGAAGAATATGTATAAGACATTCACTATGGAACTTGCAGGTCGTACACTCAGCGTTGACATAGGCAGAGTCGGTGCACAGGCTAACGGATGTGCATTCATGCACTATGGTGACACAACAGTTCTTTCGACTGCAACAGCCAGTGAGAAGCCCAGAGACGGTATCGATTTCTTCCCTCTCTCAGTAGAGTACGAAGAGAAGATGTATGCCGTAGGAAAGATCCCCGGTGGCTTCAACAAGAGAGAAGGTAAGGCAAGCGAGAACGCTATCCTTACAAGCCGTGTTATCGATCGTCCCATGAGACCTTTGTTCCCCAAGGATTATCGTAACGATGTAACACTCAACAACATGGTAATGAGTGTGGATCCCGAGTGCAGACCTGAACTTGTAGCAATGCTCGGTGCAGCTATCGCAACATCCATCTCAGATATACCTTTTGACGGTCCCTGCGCAACAACACAGGTTGGTATGGTTGACGGTGAGTTCATAATCAACCCCAATCAGGAGCAGTGGAAGACCGGCGATCTTAACCTTACAGTAGCTTCAACAAGCGAGAAGGTTATCATGATCGAGGCAGGTGCTAACGAGATCCCCGAAGCAAAGATGATCGAGGCTATCTACATGGCACACGCTGTTAACCAGGAGATCATCGCTTTCATCAACAAGATGGTTGAGGAAGTTGGTAAGCCCAAGCATGAATACACAAGCTGCGCTATACCGGAAGAGCTCTTTGCTGCAATGAAGGAGATCGTTACTCCCGAGCAGATGGAAGAAGCAGTATTTACCGATGTTAAGCAGGTAAGAGAAGAGAATATCCGCCAGATCAAGGAGAAGCTCACAGAGGCATTTGCTGAGAACGAAGAGTGGCTCGCACTTCTTGACGAGGCTGTATATCAGTACCAGAAGAAGACTGTAAGAAAGATGATCTTAAAGGATCACAAGCGTCCTGACGGTCGTGAGATCACACAGATCCGTCCTCTTGCAGCTGAAGTTGATCTTATTCCCAGAGTTCACGGTTCTGCAATGTTCACACGTGGACAGACACAGATCTGTAACGTTACTACTCTTGCACCTCTTTCTGAGATGCAGAAGATCGACGGTCTTGATTCAAACGAGACAGCAAAGAGATATATGCACCAGTACAACTTCCCTGCATACTCTGTAGGTGAGACAAAGGTAAGCCGTGGTCCCGGACGTCGTGAGATCGGTCACGGTGCTTTGGCTGAGCGTGCACTTATCGCAGTACTTCCCAGCGAAGAGGATTTCCCTTACGCTATAAGAACCGTATCTGAGACATTTGAATCAAACGGTTCTACATCAATGGCTTCAACATGTGCATCATGTATGTCACTCATGGCTGCAGGTGTTCCGATAAAGAAGATGGTAGCAGGTATCAGCTGCGGTCTTGTAACAGGTGAGACAGACGACGATTTCGTACTTCTTACAGATATCCAGGGTCTCGAGGACTTCTTCGGAGACATGGACTTCAAGGTTACAGGTACAACTGAGGGTATCACAGCTATCCAGATGGATATCAAGATCCATGGTCTTACAAGACCTATAGTTGAAGGCGCTATCGCAAGATGCCGTGAAGCAAGACTTTACATCATGGATAACTGCATGAAGCCTGCTATAGCAGCTCCCAGACCTACAGTAAACGAGTATGCTCCCAAGATCATATCTCTCCAGATCGATCCTGAGAAGATCGGTGAGGTTGTTGGTCAGAGAGGTAAGACGATCAATGAGATCATCGCTCGTACAGATGTTAAGATCGATATCACAGATGACGGTAAGGTTTCTGTATGCGGTACCGATAAGGCTATGATGGACAAGGCTGTTGACATGATCAAGACGATCACAACAGACTTTGAGGCTGGCCAGGTATTCAAGGGTGTTGTAGTCAGCATCAAGGAGTTCGGTGCATTCGTTGAGTTTGCTCCCGGCAAGGAAGGTATGGTACACATCTCTAAGATATCTAAAGAACGTATCAACCGCGTAGAAGATGTACTTACACTTGGCGACAAGGTTACAGTAGTATGCCTCGGCAAGGACAAGATGGGAAGAATGAGCTTCTCAATGAAGGATGTTGCACAGGCATAAATCAAATTATGATTTAAATTTATACAAGGTTGGGTCGCTTGACCTGACCTTGTTTTATGTACGGGCTATAAAATAGCATCCGTATATCTAAAGTATCACGAAAGGTTTATATATGAGCAATATTGCTGAAGAAATAAATAAAAGGCGTACTTTTGCCATCATATCGCATCCCGATGCAGGTAAGACAACTCTTACAGAGAAGTTTCTTCTTTACGGAGGAGCCATCAATCTTGCAGGCTCCGTAAAGGGTAAGGCTACCGCAAGACATGCAGTCAGCGACTGGATGGAGATCGAAAAGGAAAGAGGTATCTCGGTAACCAGTTCCGTGCTGCAGTTTAATTACGGCGGTTATTGTATAAACATCCTTGATACTCCCGGACACCAGGATTTCTCTGAGGATACATACCGTACACTCATGGCAGCGGACAGCGCGGTCATGGTAATAGACGGTGCAAAGGGTGTCGAGCCCCAGACAAGAAAACTTTTCAAAGTCTGTGGCATGAGAGGCATACCGATTTTCACATTTATAAATAAGATGGACAGAGATGCCAATGACACATTTGAGTTATTGGATGAGATAGAAAAAGAGCTCGGGATAGCGACCTGCCCCGTAAACTGGCCGATAGGCTGCGGTAAATCCTTTAAGGGAGTTTATGACAGACATAAGCAGACGGTTGTTACTTATTCAGATACTGAGAAAGGTACAAAGGAAGGTGAGACAACAGTCATCCCGATAGACGATGAAGACGCAGTCACCCAGGCAGTGGGAGAGGAGAGAAAGCAGATCCTCTTTGATGAGATCGAGCTTCTTGACGGTGCTAGTGCCGAATATGACCTCGAGGCTATAAGAAACGGTAAGCTAACACCTGTTTTCTTTGGTTCCGCACTTACAAATTTCGGTGTTGAGATATTCTTACAGTATTTCCTTCAGATGACAACGACTCCGCTTCCGAGAATTTCAAAGGGAGAATCTGTCGATCCCGTGGCAAATGATTTTTCTGCATTTGTATTTAAGATACAGGCAAACATGAATAAGGCTCACCGTGACAGGATCGCATTTATGAGGATATGTTCCGGTAGATACGATGCCGATATGGATGTAAAGCATGTCCAGTCAGGCAAGGTGATGAGGCTTTCCCGTCCCCAGCAGATCATGGCAGATGAGAGAAAGATCTTGGATGAGGCTTACGGCGGAGATATAATCGGTGTATTTGATCCTGGTATCTTTTCTATAGGAGATACTCTGTGCATGCCCAAAGCCGATATAATGTATGAGGGCATCCCCACTTTCGCACCTGAGCACTTCGCGAGAGTAAGACAGATCGATACCATGAAGAGAAAGCAGTTTGTAAAGGGTATCACCCAGATAGCACAGGAAGGTGCAATACAGATCTTCCAGGAGTACAATACCGGTATGGAGGAGATAATAGTCGGAGTTGTCGGCGTCCTCCAGTTTGAGGTGTTAAAGTACAGACTTGAGAATGAATATAATGTAGAGATAAAGCTTGAGCCGCTTCCTTATGAGCATATCAGATGGATAGTTTCTTCTGATACCGATCTTGATAAGATAGTCGGAACAAGTGACATGAAAAAGATCAAAGATCTTAAGGACAGACCTTTGCTTCTGTTCATCAATGAATGGAGTGTCGGCATGACACTTGACAGAAACAAGGGACTTGAACTTTCGGAGTTTGGTACCGCGTAAAGCGTGATTGAAGGTATATGAAGGAGTAATCGTGAAAAAAGCACTGTTCTTTCTGGCATTTTCCATATTGGTGTTTGGTTTTGTGATATCCTACGATATCACTAAGTGCGACGGTCAGGTCATCGTTAAGCACTTTATACACTCAGACTATGAGCCTGCACTTGAGGGAGGTTATGAGTATGTTGCCCCCACACTGGAGACTAAAAAGACCGATGATGCTTCGGATTTCTTCGGAGATCCCGGTATTCATATGAATGAGACCGAGATAAGTGCGGATCAGCTTTCAGATGATGAGCTGGAAAAAGAGGATGAATTTGTTGATCATACGGCAGAAGATGCATCCCGCGGTTACGAGTTTTACTTTGCCCTTCTTTCGGATAAGGATAAGGAGGTATACAGGGCAATGTATAAGGCGCTTTCTGAGATAGAGAGCGGAAATGCCATTCCCACTGTTGATGAGGATACCATGAACAGGGTGGCAAATTATATACGTCTTGACCATCCTGAGTTTTTCTATGCCACAGATTTGGGATATACTCACTATACTATGGGCGGACAGGTTGTTAAGACCGTACTTGCGGTAAAGTACAATGATTCAAAGGCAAGCATCCGTCATGACCTTGACTATATTGAGACGATCGCAGATCAGATCCTTTCATCGATCCCTGCCGGTGCCGATGATTACACGAAGGCAAAGATGATATATGAGTGGATCATCTTAAATACCGATTACAGGACAGAAGCTGCTGACAATCAGAACATGAACTCTGTCTTTTTTGCTCATGAATCTGTCTGTGCGGGATATTCAAGGGCTTTTCAGTATCTTATGAACAGGGCAGGCGTTGATACGACCATGGTGGAAGGCAACTCACTTATAACAGGTGAGAGTCACGCCTGGAACTTATGTAAACTAAATGACGGTTACTACTATGTAGACTGTACATGGGGCGATGCTTCATATATGAAGAACGGTTTCAGCGGAGAGAAGGTGGCAAGTCTTAATTACGATTATCTTCTTGTTACAACCGATGAGATAAAGAGAACCCATAAGATATCACTCGAGGACAGACTCCCTGCGTGCAACAGCACAGATAATAACTATTATGTCCGTGAAGGATTGTATTTCATGTCATATGATCCGGCAAGGATAAAAGAGCTGTTTGACATAGCATATAGCGAGGGCAGGGATACTGTTTCATTTAAATGTGCAAATCTGGAAGTATATGATTCGATAAGGCACGAACTTATCACAAAAAACGGTATATTCGACCTTCTTGGTTCGGATGCCGCAACCATTTCTTATGTCGAAGACGAGGAGCAGAGAACACTCTGTTTCTGGCTTTGATACTTCCTTGAACACTAAAAATATAAGAAATATGAAAAAAGACTTGATTTTTTATTCATGTTAGCATAAACTAACTACGTTAGCAAAAGCTAACAATATTTTTTTGATCTACAGTTAGTTTAAACTAACTAAAGACAAAGAAAGAAGGTGAATGGATGATGCCACTTACATATGCATCACCGGGAGAGGAAAACATCATAAGGAAAGTCGGAGGCAGTCCCGATGTCAAAAGACATCTGGAGAATCTCGGATTCACACCCGGAGGAAGTGTCACGCTTGTGAGCATTCTGGGAGGAAATGTGATCGTTAAAGTGAAAGAGTCAAGGATAGCTTTAAACGAGGACATGGCGAAAAAAGTTATGGTTTAAAAGAGGAGAGGATTATGAACACATTGAGAAATGTCGGTATCGGCCAGACGGTTTGCGTTGTGAAGCTGCATGGCGAGGGTGCTATCAAAAGAAGGATCATGGACATGGGGATAACGAAGGGTACAGATATATATGTAAGGAAGGTCGCGCCGCTTGGCGATCCTATCGAAGTTACAGTAAGAGGTTATGAGCTGTCGATCAGAAAAGCGGATGCCGATATGATCGAGGTTACACAGGGAGGAGTACAGTAATGAGTATAAAGATCGCACTTGCCGGAAATCCGAACAGCGGAAAAACGACATTGTTCAACGAGCTGACCGGTTCAAATCAGTTTGTGGGAAACTGGCCCGGAGTAACAGTGGAAAAGAAGGAAGGAAAACTAAAAAAACATGATGATGTACGGATCATAGACCTTCCGGGAATCTATTCTCTTTCTCCCTACACCCTTGAAGAGGTGGTGGCGAGAAATTATCTTATCGGTGAACGTCCGGATGCCATCTTAAACATTGTGGACGGAACCAATCTTGAAAGAAATCTGTATCTTACCACACAGCTTATCGAACTGGGAATACCCGTTGTGATCGCCATCAACATGATGGATGTTGTCCGTAAGAACGGTGATTCACTGAACACTAAAGAACTTGCTTCAAAACTTGGATGCGAGATCATAGAGATATCTGCACTTAAAGGTGATAAGACACTTGAAGCTGCCGAGCTTGCTATCAGTGCAGCAAAGAATGAAAAGAAGATCCCGATGCATACTTTTTCGGGTCCCGTTGAGCATGCACTTGCTCATATAGAGGAAGTGGTCGTGCATGATATGCCCGAAGAACAGCAAAGATGGTATGCGATCAAGGTGTTTGAGAGAGACGACAAGGTACTTGCAAAACTCAATATATCAGAAAAGGATCTTTCACATATCGATAAAGATATACAGGCAGCCGAAAAAGAGATGGATGATGATTCGGAAAGCATCATCACCAATGAGAGGTATGTTTATATAGCTGATCTGTTAAAGGGTATATATAAGAAGAAAGACGCCAATGCCTTAAGCATATCGGATAAGATAGACAGAGTAGTCACAAACAGGATACTCGGTCTCCCGATATTTGCCGCAGTGATGTTTCTGATCTACTGGATTGCAATGGTCGGAGTAGGAGCACCCGCAACAGACTGGGCAAATGACGGATTGTTCGGTGACGGTTATCATCTGTTTGGCATAGGTTCATCTGAAGCTGAAGAGGCAGCTGATGAGTATACGGCTGCAATGCAGGCGATAGACGCTTTTGCAGGATTCGATGAGGAAATGAGCATTGAGGATATGAAGGCTTTTTCGACTGATGAGACCTCAGTTTCTTATACTATTGAAGATGAGGAAACGCTTGAACAGAGCGATATCACAGTTTATTATGATGAGGTTCCGGATGATGCGAATGAGGATGAAGTAAATGCGATGAGCTTTACGGATGCAGTCAGCTATTTTGAGCAAAACGGACTTGAAGAGCCTGATCCTGCAAGCTATGGTGTATGGGTTCCGGGTATCCCGGCTATTATAGAAAATGGACTTGATGCAATAGGCTGCGCGGACTGGCTTAAAGGTTTAGTGCTTGATGGTATCGTTGGTGGTGTCGGAGCAGTTTTGGGATTTGTCCCTCAGATGCTCGTTTTGTTCTTTATGCTTGCATTTGTAGAAGCAAGCGGATATATGGCAAGAGTCGCATTTGTGCTTGACAGGGTATTCAGACGTTTCGGCCTCTCAGGTAAGAGTTTCATACCGATCCTTATCGGAACAGGCTGCGGTATTCCCGGTATCATGGCTTCAAGAACTATCGAGAATGAAAGAGACCGTCGTATGACTATAATGACAACGACCTTCATTCCATGCGGTGCAAAGGTTCCGTTTATCGCGATGATCGCAGGTGCAATCTTTGGCGGAAGCGCATGGATATCAACAGGCTCGTATTTTATCGGTATAGCAGCTATCATCTGTTCCGGAATAATACTTAAGAAGACAAAGATGTTCGCGGGAGATCCTGCTCCGTTTGTTATGGAGCTTCCTGCTTATCACTGGCCGACTCTTACAAATGTTTTAAGGAGCATGTGGGAGAGAGGATGGAGCTTCATAAAGAAGGCCGGAACTATAATCCTTCTTTCAACAGTTGTTATCTGGTTCCTCTCACGTTTCGGATGGGCAGATGCAGGATTTGGCATGCTTGAAGAGGAGGAGATCGGAAGCAGTATACTGGCTATGCTCGGAAATGCTATCGCATGGATCTTTGCACCTCTTGGATGGGGCAACTGGCAGGCGGCTGTAGCATCAGTCACAGGCCTTGTCGCAAAGGAGAATATCGTTGGAACGATGGGTGTCCTTTACGGAGGAGAAGGCTCTGCATGGACAGCTCTTTCTGCGGCATTTACAACCACAGCAGGTCTAAGCTTCCTGATATTTAATCTATTGTGCGCACCCTGTTTCGCAGCTATCGGTGCGATTAAGAGAGAGATGAACAATGCAAAGTGGACATGGTTTGCAATCGGTTATGAATGCGGATTCGCATATCTCGTAGCATTTGTTGTATATCAGATCGGTGGTATAATAACAGGTGGAGCAAATGTACTCGGAGTGATACTTGCGCTCATAGTAGTGGCAGTATTCTTCTGGTTACTGTTTAGACCTTATGAGGAAGCAACAACCCTGAAAGGACAGGTGAATGTATGATCACATGGTTAACAGCGAATATAGGAACCATATTTGTGGCGATAATACTTATAGTTATCATTTCGCTTGCTGTTTATTCCATGATAAAAAACAAACAGGAAGGGAGATCTTCCTGCGGATGCAAATGTTCTTCCTGCCCTATGGGAGGGACATGTAATAATAAGAAATAACGGTTTAGGGAAGGCAAATAACCTTCCCTAAATTTTTATTGACAAAATATATTTGATGCAATATAATTGGATAAAAGATAAAGAAACAATGACAATAACAAGGAGGTAACAATATGAGCAGTTTTTATGATCAGAGTGTAACAGCGGTTAACGGAGAAGAGATCTTAATGAAAGATTACGAAGGCAAGGTTGTGCTTGTTGTAAATACAGCAACGGGTTGTGGATTCACACCTCACTATAAAGATATAGAAGATATGTATGAGAGATTTCATGAGAAAGGATTTGAGGTGATCGATGTTCCATGCAATCAGTTCGCAGGCCAGACACCCGGAAATGACGATGAGATACATGAATTCTGTACTCTTAAGTACAACACGCAGTTCCCGCAGATGAAGAAGTCTGATGTGAACGGAGAGAATGCTCTTCCTTTATTTAAGTACCTGAAGGAACAGAAAGGCTTTGAGGGATTCGGAAAAGGTCCCAAGGCTCTTGCTATGAGTGCTCTGCTTTCAAAAGTGGATAAGGATTACAAGAACAATCCGGATATCAAATGGAACTTCACAAAGTTTGTTATAGACAGAAAAGGAAATGTGGTTGCAAGATTTGAGCCTACTGCTAAAATGGAAGAGGTAGCAAAATGTGTTGAAGCTCTTTTATAAGGAGAAGATATGGCTTGTGATTATGAACAGCTAAAACTAAAGAACCAGATGTGTTTTCCGCTGTATGCATGTGCGCGCAAGATCATCAATGCGTACACACCTTTTTTAAAGCCGGTAGGTCTTACTTACACCCAGTATATAGTCTTTATGGTATTGTGGGAAAAAGAAGAAGTGACTGTCGGCGAACTTGGAACGTCTTTACATCTTGATGCAGGAACTCTTACTCCGCTTTTAAAAAAGCTGGAAAAAGAAGGCTACATCACAAGAAAGCGTTCAAAACAGGACGAGCGTATCACATGCATACACTTAACTGATAAGGGCGATAAGCTTAAGGATAAATGCGCGGATATACCATTTAAGGTTGCATCAACACTGGGTGTGCTTGATGAAAAAGATCTGAAAGAACTTTACCGACTGCTTTATCTGATCCTTGACTTTGACGAAACATGAGCGGAGTCATTGAAATGGCATATTTGCTATGATATTATTGAACTTGGAGTTACAGTGAAAATATCAGGGAGGAAGAAATGGGAGACATACAGGAATCAGGCGAAATGTATTTAGAGACCATACTTGTCCTGTCAATGGAAAAACCATTGGTACGTTCTATAGATGTGGCAGAATATATGGGATTTAGCAAACCCAGTGTCAGCAGAGCCATGGGGATCCTAAAATCCCATGATTATATAACGGTTGAGGATACGGGTAATCTAAAGCTCACAAAGACAGGTAAGGAAATAGCAAAAAAGATCTACGAGAGACATACGGTACTGACTGATCTGCTCGTAAAGCTCGGGGTTGATGAAAAAACGGCTTCCGAGGATGCGTGCCGTATAGAACATGTGATAAGTCCCAAGAGCTTTAAAGCGATCAAGAAGCATATCTCATCATTATAAGATGACAGACGGGGTAGACACGAAAGTGTTTATCCCGTTTATTTATTGTTTTGCTTTGACCCAAAATATGATATAATATCACCCGAAGAGAGGACTTTTATCATGGATAAAGAAAGCAAGAAAAATTACGGAGTTACTCAGCAGCAGGGCATAGGTACAGTGCAGATAGCAGACGATGTTATCGCTGTTATCGTAGGCATAGCGGCTACCGAAGTTGAAGGTATCGCAGCACTGGGTGACAATATCACAAACGAACTAATGAGCAAAGTTGGCATAAAGAATATCAACAAGGGAGTCAAGGTGGCTATAAATGAAGGTCATGTTGATGTTGAAGTAAGCCTTACAGTCGGCTACGGATACAATATCCCCGCTACTTGTGCCAAGGTTCAGGAAAAGATAAAGAACACCGTTGAGAACATGACGGGCCTTAAGGTTAAAGGCGTGAATGTTCGTATAACCGGTGTGGACATGCAGAAGGATTGACCGGTATCAATGAGCAGAAGAGAACTAAGAGAACATATATTTAAGTTACTGTTTCGTATTGAATTCAACTCCGAGGAGGAGATGAAGAAACAATGTGAGTTGTTCTTCGAGGATCCGGAACGTGAATTTGACGAAGAAGATACGAAGTATATACAGGAAAAGTACGACAGCATTTATTCGAAGCTTAATGAGATAGACGGGCTCATAGATTCAAAAGCCAAAGGCTGGAGTTCCGACAGGATGGGCAAGGTTGAACTGACCATCATCAGACTGGCTGTTTTTGAGATCATGTTTGATGACGATGTACCATCAAAGGTTGCCATCAATGAGGCAGTGGAACTGGCTAAAAAGTTCGGACAGGACAAGTCTTCGGGATTCATAAATGCCGTGCTTGCGAAATTTGTTGAAGAATAACCGATAAGTAAAGACGGGTGATCACCTTGCAGAAAGCATATACAGTCGCGCAGATCAATTCATATATAAAAAATATGTTTTCGCAGGATTACCTGTTAAACAGTGTATCGGTGAAGGGTGAAGTGAGTAATTGCACTTATCACTCATCCGGACATATATATTTTACGCTGAAGGATAAGCTGAGCGTGCTTGCCTGCGTTATGTTTGCGGGCAACAGGACGAAGGGCTTATCTTTTCCTTTAAAAGAAGGAATGCAGATAATCGTCACAGGAAACATAGATACATATGAGCGTGACGGAAAGTATCAGCTGTATGCAAAGAAGATAACACTTGACGGTATAGGCGAATTATATGAGAGATTCGAGCTTTTAAAGAAGGAGCTCGAGGAAAGAGGGATGTTCTCACCTGAGTATAAGCAGCCTGTCCCGAAATTCGTAAAAAGACTTGGTGTTGTCACAGCCCCGACGGGAGCTGCGATAAGAGATATCATCAGTATATCAAAGACCAGGAATCCATATATAGAGATCATACTTTATCCGGCTCTTGTTCAGGGAGCGGATGCGGCACCTAGTATCGTAAAAGGCATAAAGATGCTCGAAATGATAGGGGTGGATGCCATGATCGTAGGAAGAGGCGGAGGTTCGCTTGAAGATCTGTGGGCATTCAATGAGGAGATCGTTGCACAGGCGATATTTGACTGCTCAGTTCCGATCATTTCCGCAGTCGGTCATGAGACGGATACGACTATAGCTGATTTTGTGGCAGATGTCAGAGCAGAGACTCCTTCTGCTGCGGCTCAGATAGCGGTATGTGAGATATCAAGAGTCACGGATGCGATCGAAGAGTACAAAGAAGAACTCTTCATGAACATAAACAGAACGATAGAAAGAAGCAGAAACAGAGTCGAGCTTTATAAGAGCAATATAGCAAGATTGAGTCCGCAGACTCAGATACAGGACAAGCGCTTCAGACTGATGAAGCAGGAGGAAGCGCTAAGGCAGCACATGAAGAGTATCCTGGCTGACAAAAGATATGAGCTTGGATTAAAGGCAGGCAGACTTAACGGAGTATCACCGCTTGAGAAACTAAAGCAGGGATATTCATATGCGGTGGATGCTCAGGGTAAGAACATTAAAAAGACAGAAAACGTCAAAACAGGAGATGCATTCACGCTGTATGTGACAGACGGATGCATACAGGGAACAGTGACCGGAACAAAGAAGGAAGGTTAGGGCTATGGCTGAAGAAAACAACATGACACTGGA
This sequence comes from Lachnospiraceae bacterium, assembly GCA_017619635.1. Lineage (GTDB taxonomy): Bacteria > Bacillota > Clostridia > Lachnospirales > Lachnospiraceae > Colinaster. The sequence continues at coordinate 42,581 of JAFZRZ010000015.1, forward strand.
ACAGATGCTTGATTCCCTGGACAAATGTGTGAACATGATGGAGAACGGAGAGCTCACACTCGAAGAATCCTTTAACGCATTCAAAGAGGGAATGGAACTTGTGAAGCGATGCAACGAGAGCATCGATACTGTTGAGAAGGAAGTGGTCAAGCTCATGGATGACGGCAGCATAGAACCACTTGACAAGGAGTGATTGTATGACATTTAACGAAGAACTTGATATCAAAGTGCAATATATCGAAAGTGTTCTTGATAAGTATGTGCCTGAAGAGGAAGGATTCGCGGCAACTGTTATAAAAGCCATGAATTACAGTCTCAAATCCGGCGGAAAGAGATTAAGACCGCTGCTGATGTTTGAGGCATACAGACTCTTTGGCGGCGAAGAGGATATAGTGGAGCCTTTCATGGCTGCGATCGAGATGATCCACACATATTCTCTGGTGCATGATGATCTTCCCTGCATGGACAATGATGAATACAGGAGAGGAAGAAAGACTACTCATGCCGTATTCGGTGAGACCATGGCAGTACTTGCGGGAGACGGACTTTTAAACTATGCGTTTGAGACAGCCTGCAGGGCGTTCGATAAATTAAATGTGCTTCAGTCATCGGATTATTCAGCAATGACTATAGGCCGTGCGATAGGAATACTTGCGGGAAAGAGCGGTATTTACGGTATGATCGGCGGACAGTGTGCCGATATCGAGGCAGAAGAACTTGCTCCTGAGCAGGTGGATGAGAAGCGTATCCTTTATATACATGAGCATAAGACAGCAGCCCTCATACAGAATGCTTTGATGATCGGTGCGGTTTTGGCAGGTGCAAATGAGATAGACCTGGCTAAGATCGAGAGAGTGGGATACAATGTAGGACTTGCTTTCCAGATCCAGGATGACATTCTCGATGTCACAGGAACATTCGAACAGCTTGGAAAAGACATAGGTTCCGATGAAAAGAACGGAAAGACGACCTATGTTTCAATAAACGGACTTAACAAGTCGAAAGCCGATGTCGAAGCTTTGAGTGAAGAGGCAGTCAATATCCTTAAGGATATGGGTGACGGTAATGAATTCCTAGAGGAACTCATAATATATTTGGTGAACAGGACAAAATAAATGTTACTTGATGATATAAAACAGCCCAATGACATAAAGAACGTGGATCCGCGTGACTATGATGAGCTTGCTCAGGAGATCAGACAGTTTCTTATAGAAAAGATCTCAGTAAACGGCGGACATCTTGGTTCGAACCTTGGAGCTGTAGAACTTACAATGGCACTTCATCTTTCTCTTGATCTGCCAAAAGACAAGATAATATGGGATGTTGGACATCAGTCATATACTCACAAGCTGTTAACCGGAAGGAGAGACGGCTTTGAGTCTTTGCGTAAATTTGGAGGAATGAGCGGATTCCCCAAACGTAAGGAGAGTGACTGTGACTGCTTTGATACCGGTCACAGCTCAACATCTATCTCTGCAGGACTCGGTCTTGTGAAAGCTAGAGAGTTAAAGGGAGAGGATGAAGTTATAGTTTCAGTTATCGGCGACGGATCACTTACTGGCGGTATGGCATATGAGGCATTAAACAATGCTTCGAGGATGAATACCAATTTTATCATTATATTAAATGATAACAACATGTCGATCTCTGAAAATGTCGGAGGTGTGAGCAAGTACTTAAACAACATCCGTACAAGAGAGAACTATCAGAACTTAAAGGACAGCATCTACTATCCGCTGCTTGAAAAGAAATACGGACAGCCCATCATTGATTTCGTCAGAAAAACAAAGAACTCCATCAAACAGCTTGTTGTTCCGGGAATGTTCTTTGAGGATATGGGGATCAAATATTTAGGACCCGTTGACGGTCATGACATGAATGCGCTCCTTACTGTAATGAAGGAAGCTAAAAGATGTGAGACCGCTGTTTTGGTACATGTCATCACGGAAAAAGGAAGAGGATTTGAACCTGCACTCAGACATCCGGCAAGATTCCACGGAGCTGAACCTTTTGATATAGAAACAGGTCTTCCGAAGAATAAAAAAGACAAGGCAAATTATACAGATGTCTTTTCTACGATAATGGTAAAGCTTGGTGCGAGGAACGAAAAAGTCGTTGCTATCACTGCAGCCATGCCTGACGGAACAGGATTAAAACGTTTCCACAATGTTTATCCTGACAGATTCTTTGATGTCGGTATAGCCGAACAGCATGCCGTGACTTTTGCGGCCGGTCTGGCAGCAGGCGGAATGATACCGATAGTTGCGGTGTATTCGTCATTTTTGCAGAGAGCTTACGATCAGGTGCTCCATGATGTCTGCATACAGAATCTTCCTGTCGTATTTGCGATAGACAGGGCAGGCCTTGTCGGCAGTGACGGAGAGACTCATCAGGGAATATTCGATCTGTCATATCTTTCAAGCATACCAAACATGCATGTGATGGCACCCAAGAATAAATGGGAGCTTTCGGATATGATGAAGTTTGCCGTTAACAGCGGTGTTCCGATAGCAGTCAGATATCCCAGAGGCGAAGCTTATGATGAGCTTAAGGATTACAGGGAACCCATAGAAATGGGAAAGAGCGAGATGCTCTTTGAAAGTGATAAGGCTAAAGTTGCACTCTTTGCCATAGGAAGCATGGTCAAGACTGCAGTTTCTATAAGAGAAAAATACCTTGAAAAAGGTATGGATATAACAGTTGTCAATGCGAGATTTGCAAAGCCGATCGATACTCAGATGATAGACAAACTTGCATCTGAATATGAGCTTATCGTCACCATGGAAGAAAATGTGGCATGCGGCGGACTGGGAGACAAGGTCCTGGAGTATGTATGTGCCAGTGGCATTGATACAAAAGTACTGCAGATCGCATTACCGGATGAATATGTCGAACACGGTAACGTATGTGTGCTTCATAAGGAAGTAGGCATAGATGCCGATTCGATAATAGAAAAGATAGATAAGGCATTATCATAAGTTTATGAAAGAAAGATTAGATGTTCTCCTTGTGAACAAAGGATTTGCTTCATCTAGGGAGAAGGCAAAGACGATAATCATGGCCGGAGATGTGTATGTCAACGGTCAGCGTGAAGACAAGGCGGGAAGCACATTTGATGTTGAAAGCTCTGCTATCGAAGTGAGAGGGAAGCAGCTTAAGTATGTGAGCCGCGGAGGTCTTAAACTTGAGAAGGCTCTTTTGACATTCAAGCCCGATCTTGATGGTAAGGTATGCATGGATATAGGTGCATCGACCGGAGGATTCACGGACTGCATGTTACAAAACAAGGCAAAAAAAGTCTACTCGATAGATGTTGGACATGGTCAGCTCGACTGGAAGCTCAGAAACGATGAGCGTGTCGTATGTATGGAGAAGACCAATTTCAGATATATAAAACCGCAGGACATAGGAGAGGGTATAGATTTTTCCTCATGTGATGTGAGTTTTATATCTCTTACTAAGATCATTCTCCCTGCAAGAGCTCTCATGAAGGATGAGGGTACTATGGTCTTCCTTATCAAACCTCAGTTTGAAGCAGGCAGGGACAAGGTAGGGAAAAAAGGTGTTGTCAGAGATGAGAGCGTTCATGTGGAAGTCATAGAAAAGATCGTTCGATTTGCTCATATATGCGGTATGGCAGTACTGGGACTTGATCACTCACCGATCAGGGGCCCTGAGGGAAATATAGAATACCTTATATATATGAAGAAAGACGTTTCAAAAAATGATATGGCAAGTGCTCTGGATGAGAAAACAGCAGAGGATCTGCTTTCAGATATCGTCGGTAAAGATGAAGATGTTATAACAAAACCCGTGCATGACAGTATATGCAAACTTGTCTCAAAAGCAAACAGTGAGCTTAACTGATAACGAAAATAGGTTTACATAATATGAAAAACTTTCTTATCATAACAAATGACAAAAAAGATCCCGGTTATAAACTGACTCATGAGATAGAGAGTTATATAAAGAGTAAGGGAGCAGAGGTTTCGATAGCAGCCAAATCCATGGATGCCGGAAAGGGAAGCATTATTCCGGAAAACCGGGATATAGACTGCATATTTGTGCTTGGCGGTGACGGCACAATGCTAAGGGCTGCCAGGGATATAATGGACAGAGAGATTCCGATGCTTGGTATAAACTTGGGAACACTTGGATTCCTTGCCGATGTAGATAAGGATAAGTATAAGGAAGCAGTCGATATCCTCATTGAGGACAAATACTTCATTCAGGATCGAATGACGATACAGGGAAAGATAACTCATGCAAATGGAAAAGAATCGGATGTTCCGGCAGCATTAAATGAGATAATCGTAACCAAGGCAGGAAGCGTACATGCGATAAATGTGGATATACATGTGAACGGTCAGTATCTTTATTCCATATATGCTGACGGTATAATCGCATCAACACCCACAGGGTCAACCGGTTACAACATGTCAGCGGGAGGTCCCATCGTTCATCCGCATGCGGCACTTATAGCGATAACACCCATATGTGCACATACCATGAATATGCGTACAGTGGTCGTGGGACCGGATGATGTGGTTGAGTTTGTCATCGGACGAGGAAGAGAAGATGACAGTATCAAAGCTGAGATCATTTCAGACGGTGGTATGGGAATACCGGTAACCACAGGTGACAGGATAAAGATAACCAAAGCAGGATTCAATGTTAAACTTGTAAAGATAGAAAAGACAAGTTTCCTGCAGACACTTAACAGAAAGATGTCAAACTAGGGTCATGAAAAGAGAAAGACAGAGTCGCATTCTTGAGATCATAGAGTCCAGGGATATTGAAACACAGGATCAGCTGGCTGATATTTTAAGGTCGGAAGGATACAGTGTGACCCAGGCTACCATATCCAGGGATATAAATGAGCTGCAGCTGGGAAAGCTCCCGTGCGGTAACGGAAAGCGAAAGATCGCCATCCAGCCGGTCGGTGATGTGCACCTTACCAATAAATATATCCGTGTGCTTAGAGACGGATTTTTATCCATGGACAGTGCACAGAACATTCTTGTTGTAAAGACTGTATCAGGTATGGCTATGGCGGTAGCGGCAAGTCTTGATGCCCTTCATATGAAGGAAGTTGTAGGCTCGATAGCCGGTGATGACACGATAATGATGGCCATCAGGACAACGCAGGAAACTGCACGTGTGATGGATAAGATAAGAGAATATCTATAGATGTGCTTATAAATATAAAGAAGAAAAGGAGCACATATGTTAGAAAGCTTACATGTAAAGAATCTTGCGCTCATAAAGGAAAGTGAGGTGTTTTTCTATCCGGGCCTCAATATCCTTTCGGGTGAGACGGGAGCAGGAAAATCCATAATACTGGGTTCTATAAGACTGGCTCTTGGCGCAAAAGCAGGAAAAGATCTTATAAGAAACGGTGAGGAATATGCGCTTATCGAGCTCATATTTAAGAGCACCAAGCCTCAGATAACTGAAAAACTAAATGAATTTGATCTTCCTGTCGAAGAAGACGGGACTGTTTTCATACAGCGTAAGATAATGGATGGCAGGAGCAGTGCCAAGATAAACGGTGAGACTGTTTCCGGAAAGGCACTGAAACAGATAGCTTCGCTTCTTATTAATATCCACGGACAGAATGATACGGCGGAACTTCTTGACAGTAAGAATTATCTTGATATCCTTGATGAATATGCTTTTTTGGAGACTGCAGAACTTAAAGAGAAAGTATCTGGTCTTTATGAGACTTACATGTCACTGAAAAAGGAGTTTGAGGATAATCAAAACCTGGATAAAAACAAGGATAAAGAACTTGCGCTTGCAAGATTCGAGGTTCAGGAGATAGATACAGCGGCATTAAGACCGGGTGAGGATGAAGAACTCGAAGACGAATACCGTCTGATGAATAACAGCAAAAAGATTGTTGACGGCATACAAAGAAGCTTTTACTCGCTTGATGGTGAGGGCGCAGCATCAGACAGTCTGGATCATGCTTTGAGAGAACTCAGAAATGTCTTAAGATATGATGAAAAACTCTCAGATATGGAATCAAATCTTGCAACAGCCTGTGATCTTATAGAGGACTGCAAGAGAAATATGGATGATTACATGGCAGGCCTTGAGTTCTCGGAAAGTGATTTTTTAAGAGTTGAGAACAGGCTTGATACCATAAATCATTTAAAGAGCAAGTACGGAAACAGTATTGAAGATATACTGGCTTACAGAGATGACAGGAACTCATTTATTGAAAAGATGAGTGACTTTTCCTCATATATGGAAGAGTTACAGGAAAAAGTATCTAAAGCCAAGAAATCATTGCTTTCTTCATGTAGGGAGCTGTCTGAGGTAAGAAAAGGCAAAGCTCTGATCATGGCTGAGGAACTTATCCGTAACTTAAAGGAACTCAATCTCGAACATGTAAAATGTGAGGTTTTTGTAGACCCTGATGAAACCAATCTTAGCGATAAGGGTTACGACAGTGTCGATTTCATGGTATCATTTAATGTAGGTGAACCGCTTAAGTCATTGGGGATGATAGCAAGTGGCGGTGAATTATCAAGATTCATGCTGGCACTAAAAGCGATCACCGCAGATAAAGAGAGTATAGAGACTCTCATATTTGATGAGATAGATGCAGGTATAAGCGGAAAGACGGCCTGGAACGTGGCAGAGAAGATGGATGTTATAGGAAGACAGCATCAGGTGATCGCAATCACGCATCTTCCTCAGATAGCAGCCATGGCTGATTCTCATTATCTGATAGAGAAGTCAAGCGATACCGACAGGACGCAGACTGATATCGTCAGACTCTCAAATGAGAAGAGCATAGATGAGATTGCCAGACTTATGTCAACTGATACGATAAGCACGGCAGTCAGAGAAAGCGCAAAAGAATTAAAAGCACAGGCTTTAGCAAGCAAAAGACTATAGATTAAAACCGGAGGTCAAAAAGTATGAAGAACATTCTATTTGTGGCATCGGAGGGGGTACCATTTATCAAGACAGGCGGTTTGGCGGATGTTGTAGGTTCGCTGCCAAAGTGTATTGATAAGAAATACTTTGATATCAGAGTGATCCTGCCCAAATACACCTGTATGAAACAGGAATTCAAGGATATGCTCACATTCAGGCAGAATTTCTACATGGATTTCCATTGGAAAAATGCATATGTGGGCATTCTGGAAGCAGAATATGAGGGTATCAAGTTCTATTTCATAGACAATGAAGGTTATTTCGGTGGCATGAGACCTTACTGTGATGATCCTCTCTGGGAGATCGAGAAGTATGCGTTCTTCTGCAAAGCCTCACTTTCGGCATTGCCGCTTATAGATTTTAAACCGGATATCATACACTGTCATGACTGGCAGACAGGACTTATTCCCGTATATCTTAAGGAAAGATTTGCCAATAATGATTTCTTTAAGGGTATCAAGACCGTCATGACGATACATAACCTTAAGTTCCAGGGTAAATGGAGTGTTAAGGAAGTAAAGGAGATAACAGGTCTTTCAGATTACTATTTCTCACCTGACAAACTTGAGGCATATAAGGATGCCAATCTGTTAAAGGGCGGAATAGTATATGCCGATGCGATAACCACAGTCAGCGATACTTATGCTGAGGAGATAAAGACCGCATTTTACGGAGAAGGTCTTGACGGACTCTTAAACAGCAGGGCGAATGACCTGAGAGGTATCGTAAACGGAATAGATTACAAGGATTTCAATCCCGAGACAGATCCTTATATAGAGAAGAAATATAATGCAAGGGATTTCCGTAAGGAAAAGGTAAAGAATAAGCTTAAACTCCAGGAGGAACTGGGACTTAAGAAAGATGCGAATACCATGATGATCGGTATCGTATCGAGACTGACAGATCAGAAAGGCTTTGATCTTATAGCTTATGTAATGGATGAGCTTTGTCAGGACAATGTCCAGATAGTTGTTCTGGGAACTGGTGAGGAACGTTATGAAAATATGTTCCGTCACTTTGACTGGAAGTACAGTGACAAGGTATCCGGAAATATATATTATTCTGAGCCTTTATCTCATAAGATCTATGCAGCATGTGATGCATTCTTGATGCCTTCACTGTTTGAGCCCTGCGGATTGAGTCAGCTAATGGCATTAAGATACGGAACTGTTCCGATAGTAAGAGAGACCGGCGGTCTTAAGGATACGGTTGAACCATACAATGAGTATGAGAGCACAGGAACAGGATTCAGTTTCCTTAACTATAATGCTCATGAAATGCTCGGTACCATCAGATATGCTGAAAAAATCTATTATGACAAGAAGCGTGAATGGAACAAGATAATAGACCGCGGAATGGCTAAGGACTTCAGCTGGTATGCGAGTGCAGCTAAGTATCAGGAGATGTATGA
>JAFZRZ010000016.1 GCA_017619635.1 Lachnospiraceae bacterium
GCAAAGATCAAGCATGAATGGAGCTTGGGAATGGCCTGATACAGGTACATTCCAACCCATTGTTGGATTAACATGTTCAAAATAGAAAAAATGGCCTTGAGAATTGTGTTATCTCAAAACCACTTTGTCTACAGTCTGAAAAGACATCACTGAGATGTCTTTTTTTATTTCTTCCTATTATTTAAAATCCAAGGTTTTCTCCTACAAGGATCACATGTATTCTGTCCTTATGTCTGGAATATCTTGTTATAAGGAACTGACAGCATATGGTATCGGGTGATTTACAGTTGAAACATGCTCCTGTTTTTGTGCAGGGGGTTGTAAGACCGAATCTTTGTGCATTGATCGGAGCAGCCACATTTCTGGCACGCTTCATGGCGCCGTCGATATCATCACATACCTTATTCATACTGACTATGAAAAGTACGTGTTTTGGTCCCTGTGCTATGGCAGAAACACGGTTGGCATTTCCGTCGATATTTACAAGAACCCCGTCATTAGTCATTGCATTTGCGCTTGAAAGAAAATAATCGGCATCATATGATGCGAGCATGGCAGCACGTTTGTCTTCTATTGCATCTCTGTCTATAAAATCATAATTTCCGTTTTTTATAGCATCGACCAGACCTATCTCATGTGCACTCATGGCACCGCCCATAGCTATCTTAGATCCTTCAGGGATTAATTTCAGTGCCTTCGTTAGGGCATCTTTGGCTGTTGGTGCATAGTATCCGGTCATGTTTCGCGATTCAAGTCCCTTAATAACTTTTTCAGCAAGAAGTTCATTTCTTTTAATGATATTCTCGTTCATAGCAATACATCCTTTCGTGATCGTGTAATATACCCTCATATCCCAAGTATATCAACAGATGATAAAATAATAAACATTTTGATCTCATTACATTAAAATCATTTACCAAAACCTGCTTTATGCTATAATGGTATAGTTGCAGGTTGATTTAGCGGGGTAGATGCAATGATAGCACTTATAGTGGCATATACAAGAAACAGGGTGATCGGCAATAAAGGACAGATACCCTGGAGGATAAAAGGTGAGCAGAAACGATTTAAGGAACTGACTACGGGAAATGTGGTAGTTATGGGTCGCCGTTCCTATGAGGAGATCGGAAGACCTCTTCCAAATCGTATGACATATGTGGTAAGTAACACCAAAAACTTTGATGAGGAAGGTGTTAAGACCGTAGGTTCCATTCAAGAAGCGATCAGTCTTGCCGGAGATAAGAATGTTTATATTTCCGGTGGAGCAGGTATATATAAGGAAGCCATGGATATGGTGGACGTGATGTATATAACAGAGATCGACGCTGAGATAGAAGGCGATACCTATTTCCCGGAATTTGATAAAAATTCTTTTACTTATTATGTTGATAAGTGTGTGGATGGAGATATCCCTTACAAATATGTGACATACACAAGGATCAGATATCCGCGTAAGTGTGCATGCTGTAATGAGGGGATAATAGAAGAGAAATATGGAATCTGCAGTATCTGCGGATGGGAAGATGATAAGGTTCAGAATGCTGATGTTCATTTTGCGGGCGGAGCGAATAAGCTTTCTCTTGTTGATCACTGCAGGGAGTATTTTAAGGACAGCAGGGTAAAGTATTATCATATCGAGCAATTTGACAGAACAGATCTTGTGCAGACAGTATATACAACTGTTTCAGACAGTGCGTGGAAATACGGTAAAGATGGAGCTTTCCAGAACTGTGTGCGACTGGCAAATACTTTTGGCATAAAGCCTGACAGCATGGTAATGCTCAATCAGACACACTCCGACGGTATCAGGGTTATCACACATGCTGACGGAGGGGAGATGGTAACAAGACCTATGACCAAGGATGGCTGTGACGGCATGATAACAAGCGAAGCCGGTATAATGCTCTGTACGGTGGAAGCTGACTGTGTGCCCGTATATATCCTTGATCCGAAACATCCAGCTATAGGTATGGTTCACAGCGGATGGAAAGGCTGCTCTTCGCATATCGCGGTAAAAGCGATAGAACAAATGAAAAAGGTATATGGAAGTAAGCCTAACGATATCTTAGTGGGTTTCGGTCCCTGTATATGCGGAAACTGCTATGAGGTCGGAGAAGAGTTGAAAGAAGAGTTTTCGGCCAATTATCATGCAGAAGAGATTGATGAGATATTCAAAGATAAAGGCAATGGAAAGTATCTTCTTGATCTGAAAAAAGCGATCCGTATCTCTTTAAAATGGGTCGGTATAAGAGGAGAGAATATATTTGATACCGGAAGGTGTACAAAGGAATCACAGGATCTGTGCTCATGGAGAAGGGATAATCCTGTAATGAGGAGTATGCTTACCGGGATTATGTTGCATTAATATATTAATAGGAAGAAGTAGGAGAGAAAATGATCTGCGATAATGTTTTGGAATACATCGGTCATACACCGATAGTCAGACTTAACAGGATGAATGACCCTGATGCGGCCGAGGTACTTGTTAAATATGAAGGACTCAATGTGGGAGGTTCCATCAAAACGAGAACAGCCTACAACATGATCAAACAGGCTTTAAAGGACGGTATCATAAAAGATGATACCATCATAGTTGAGCCTACAAGCGGAAATCAGGGCATAGGACTTGCTCTTATAGGAGCGGTCATGGGATACGAGACAAGGATAATAATGCCTGACAGTGTAAGTGAGGAAAGAAGACTTCTTGTAAAGCATTATGGAGCTGAGGTAATACTAGTGCATGATGACGGAGATATAGGAGCATGCATGGATGAATGTCTTCAGACAGCCATAAGGATGTCTAAAGAAGATCCAAGAGTATATATACCCCAGCAGTTTGAAAATCCAGCAAACCCTAAGGTTCATAAGCATCATACAGGACTCGAGATACTCGAGCAGGTTGCAGGTCCGATACATGGTTTCTGTTCCGGTATAGGTACCGGGGGAACGATAAGCGGTATCGGTGAGACTCTTAAAGCTCAGTACCCGGATATAGAGATCTGGGCTGTTGAGCCGGAGAATGCCGCGATCCTGGCAGGCGGTGATATAGGAACACATCTTCAGATGGGTATAGGTGACGGTATCATACCCAAGAATCTGAATCAGAAGATATATGATGATATTTATATAGTAACCGATGAGGAAGCTATCCAGACAGCCAAAGACCTTGCAAGAAAAGAGGGGCTCATGTGTGGTATAAGTTCAGGAACAAATGTCGCAGCTGCTTTAAAACTCGCAAAGAAGCTCGGAAAAGGAAAAACAGTTGTCACGGTACTGCCCGATACTGCAGAGAGATATTTCTCAACTCCTCTGTTTGAGAATGACTGATCTTTTTTGATCCGTACCACAAAATATAGGTTTTGTTTTGAATAATCGTGTTAAAAAGGAGAATACTAAATATGGTATTTTCCTTTTTTAATGCCACTTTTCCTTGTGTTTTGACATTTGCTGTGATAAACTTGAGAAGGTGAAAAGTGGGGATTTGTTTGCATTTTGCAGATACAAGATATTGTAGGATGTCGAAATAAGAGGGAATAATTTTGGATAAGTACGAGTACAAATTAAGATCCGATGAGATCAAATCACTTATTAAACAGAGAGAGTTTCAGCAAGCTGTTGAGATTGCGGATACTATCGACTGGACCAGAATAAGGAGCGTAACAACGCTTTGTACCATAAGCGATCTTTATAAGATCAACCGCAGATACAAGGATGCAAAGATCCTTCTTGAGCAGGCTTATGAGAGATATCCCAACGGAAGGATGATCGTATATTCACTTTGTGAGTTATGCATCAAAATGGAGGAGATAGTACAGGCTATAGAGTATTACAAGCAGTTTGTGCAGATGGCTCCCACGGATAACGGTAAATTTGTACTTCAGTATAAGATATACGAAGCGCAGGATGTAAGCCTTGAAGAGCGTATCGCTGTTCTTGAAGAGCTTAAAAAGCGTGATTATAAAGAAAAATGGGGCTATGAGTTGGCTTATCTTTATCACAGGATAGGTCTTACGACCAAGTGCATAGAGGAATGTGACGAGCTTATCGTATGGTTCAGGGAAGGTCCTTATGTTAAGAAGGCAATGGAGCTTAAGATGCTTCATACCCAGCTTACGGAGAGTCAGCTGAGCCTGTATGAGAGTATGCTCCCGCCAAAGGAAAGAGAAGCTTTTGTAGCTCAGAATACTGCTGAGATGGAAGCTGCCAAGACTGAGGATGATATCCAAGTTAAGACCATGGACATGAGTAAGTACAACACACTCAATCTTCAGAAGGAACTCGCTGAGTCCATGAAGGATGTGCTGGTTGCCGATAACGGATTTGCATCTTTGGTTCCTGATGCCAACGGAGAAGCTGTACAGGGTACATATATTCCCGATGATTTCTCACTGGATAAACGTGTGGGAACGACAACAGAGAAGATATCCAGAACTCTTGTCAATGAAGAACCCATAGAAGGAGATCAGTCTCCTCTGCCGTCCATTTCTTCAGGTGCATCCACACAGATGCTTCATGATACTGGAGAGATGGAAGAACTCTTCTTTGAAGAGAACAAAACAGAGAGTACCCCTGTAAAAGAAGAGGATTGGGACAATCTGGATGAAGCGGGTGATGAGATATCTGAAAATGTTGCAACCGATACCTCTCAGTTCCCTGCATACGATCCCGTAAAGGATCTTGAACTCACCATGATGTATAATCCCCAGGGAATATCTGATAAGATAGGTGATGAAATAAAGGCTGATCCGGGTATTGATGAGGAAGCGGTTGAGGAAGCAGAGATTCCGAAAGTTGGAACTAACACCGCAGAACTTTTCAATATAGATGATACGGTTGAGATAGTTGAACCCATAGAAGCCACAAAGGTATTTAACAGAGATGAGCTTCAGGCGGTTGCCAAGGCATACAATACATCTCTTCAGGCTGACAAGTATGATTTTGATTTCAGTGATACAAAGAAACCTCAGCCAAAGACAATAGAAGAATATGTATCTGAGGATATAGGAGACCGCAATACCGAAGAGCTGCTTGCTCTTATAGACCAGAGGGTAAAAGAAGCTGTTGAGCGTGCATTTGATGTGAACAGACCGATGACTGCTGCATATCAGGCACAGAGCTATCCTTATGTTTACGAGGAACCTCCGAAAGAGATGGAGAACGTGCTCTCTCAGGATGCTGATGGACAGATAAGTCTTGTTGTTCCCGAAGTAGCCCCTGTTGAAAAGCAGATAACCGGCCAGCTGAGTCTGAACGATATCTTAAATGAATGGGAAAATACAAAGAAACAGAACCAGGTGAAATTCGAACAGAATCTTGCAACAAAGGTTCTTGAAGAGACGGGAAGTCTGTTCACTCCTACAGAATCCATCCAGATGGACGGTATCCTTGAAAAGCTTGAGAGAAATGAGATCCCGGATGATGAAGATATAGATACAGAAGCCGAGTACGAGAAGTATCTTGCCGAACTCATGGCAGAGGAAGGTTCTCCTGAAAACAATGAGATAGAAGAGAAACTCAGTGAAGAGACTACTGTTGATGAAGAAGGATATGAGCCTGTTCTTTCTTCTGATGAGGAGACTGAAGAGGACGGAGTAGAGGAACTCACTGACATAATCGAGCCTTCAGAAGCAGATGAAACTGAACAGGAAGATGAGCCGACAGAGGAAGTAAAAGAAGTAATAGAGGAAACAGAAAAAGAATCTGAGGAATCTGATGATACAGCAGAAGTATCACAGTCAGAAGAAACAGAAGAAGTGATCGAAGAAAAGGCTGATGAGCCTGATGAAACTCAGGAAAAAGAAGCTGAACCAAAGAACGAGGAGACTCCAAAAGAAGAATCTGTAAAGAAGCCTGTAAGCACTCCCAAAAAGGAATCAGCACCTGAGAAGGATTATAATGACAGCTCCTCTAGAAGCATGAACGAGGACGAGCTGGCGCTGTTTGGACAGTTCGCACAGACCAAGAGTGCAAGACAGAATCTGTTACACTCATTAGATAAAATAAGCTTAGCAGCGTATACAGGAAATGTATTTGTAACGGGAGAAACAACAGACGAATCTGTCGATCTTGCGAAGAATGTAATCCGCTATGTTAAGAATACGGATGCGAACTTTACCGGCAAGATCGCAAAAGTATCTGGTGAGGCGCTGAATAACAAGATGGTCAGTGTCATGGTGGAGAAGCTCGCAAACGGTGGTCTTATAATAGAAAAGGCCAGCGGTATGAGTGCCGAAACTACAAAGAATCTATTAAGGGCGCTTAACCAGGAGAATACGGGAATAGTTGTAGCTCTTCAGGATACCAAAAAGAATATGCACAAGATGATGGAATACTTCGATGGTATGAAGCAGATCATCAATGTACATATTGAGGTTGAAGAGTTAAGTGACGATGCGCTTGTAGCATATGGAAAGAAATATGCAGAGCATCTTGAGTATTCTATCGATGATATGGGTATACTTGCTTTACATACTCGTATTGATGAGTTGCAGACCAGTGATCATGTTGTTACCGTTGCGGACGTAAGAAATATCATTGATGAAGCAATAGAAAAGGCGAACAAAAAGACGCTTAAACACTTTACGGATGTTCTGTTTGCCAAGAGATATGATGATGAGGATATGATAATCTTAAGGGAGAATGATTTCCTGAATTAACAGTGAATGCCGGACATTATTGTTCCGGCTTTTCGCAAAGAGAGGGGTTACATCAAGTGGCAGAAAAGAAGAAACAAAAAGTATTTATATCTCAGGATGATCAGTACCTGTTTGGACAGAGTACTCATTATGAGATTTATAAGAAGCTCGGAGCCCATCAGTCCTGTGAGGATGGAGTGGACGGCATTTTCTTTGCAGTCTGGGCGCCGAATGCGGCAAAAGTATACGTGGTAGGTACGTTCAATAACTGGAACGAAGAGTCACATCCGCTTACAAAACAGGGTGAAGGCGGTATATATGCAGGATTCTATCCGGGGATAGCAGAAGGTGAATTATACAAGTTCCTTATAATAACACCGGACGGAAACAAGCTTTATAAAGCAGATCCTTTTGCAAACTGGGCAGAGTTAAGACCGGGAACAGCATCAAGGATCGCTGATCTTAGCAGGATCAAATGGTCTGATTCAAGCTGGATGAAAGCCAGAGCCGGCAAAGATATGAACAGAGAGCCCCTTGCTATCTATGAATGTCATATAGGTTCGTGGATGAAACATCCTACAGGAGAAGACGGATTCTATACATACAGGCAGTTTGCGGATCGTATAGTTGAATATCTTTCTGATATGAAATATACGCACATAGAGCTTATGGGTATCGCAGAGTATCCGTTTGACGGTTCATGGGGATATCAGGTTACGGGTTATTATGCACCCACATCCAGATACGGATCGCCCGAGGACTTTGCTTATCTTGTTAATACTCTTCATAAGAACGGTATAGGTGTTATTCTTGACTGGGTACCGGCTCATTTCCCGAGAGATGCACACGGTCTGTCAGAATTTGACGGAACATGCCTGTTTGAGCATCCTGACAAGAGAAGAGGAGAACATCCCGACTGGGGTACAAAGATATTTAACTACGGAAAGACGGAAGTTAAGAATTTCCTTATCGCAAATGCTTTGTTCTGGATAAATGAGTTCCATATAGACGGTCTGAGAGTGGATGCGGTGGCATCTATGCTTTATCTTGATTACGGAAGAAAGAACGGAGAATGGTTACCGAATAAGTATGGCGGTAACGAGAATCTTGAAGCGATAGAGTTCTTTAAGCATCTGAATTCTGTTATCAAAGGTCTTGATAATGGTGTAATGACAATAGCTGAAGAATCAACAGCATGGCCTAAGATAACGGCGCCTGTTGAAGATGATGGCCTTGGATTCTCATTTAAGTGGAACATGGGATGGATGCATGATTTCTGTGAGTATATGAAACTTGATCCGTATTTCAGAAAGAACAACCACCATGCACTTACATTTGCCATGAGCTATAACAGCTCCGAAAATTATATTCTGCCTTTGTCTCATGACGAGGTCGTACATCTTAAGTGTTCTATGGTAGAAAAGATGCCCGGATATAAGATAGACAAGTATGCCAACCTAAGGGTAGGCTATACATTTATGTTTGGACATTGCGGAAAGAAGCTGCTTTTCATGGGACAGGAATTCGGACAGGAGAGAGAATGGTCCGAAGCGAGAGAACTGGACTGGTTCTTATTAAGCGAACCTTTGAACAAGGGTATGCTGGACTATGTGCGTGAACTGCTCCATCTTTATCGTAAGAATAAGGCAATGTATGAGATAGACAACGACTGGGGTGGATTCGAATGGGTTAACTGTGATGATGCTGACCGCAGTACATACAGCTTTATCAGAAAGAGCGCAGACGGAAAGAAGAAGCTTTTATTTGTTCTCAATATGACGCCCATGATGCGTGAAGAATATGCAGTAGGTGTTCCGACATCAAAGAAAGTCAAGCTGCTTCTTAACAGCGATGATGAGAGATTTGGCGGAAACGGACATACCATACCTGATTCGATCGCACCTAAGCCATATAAATGTGATAACAGGGATTATACTTTAAACTTTAATCTCCCGCCTTTCACAGCCGTTGTGTTTGAGATCTAAATATTCGTATAAAGAAAAATCAAAAATAAGCCGAAATAAAGAGTGAGGATTTTCACTCTTTATTTTTTTACAGAGGTAGCTTATGAGAATTGGCAATAACATGGAAGTGTCGCAGAACGATATACCGATAGCGGCAAAGACAACAACCAATTACTCTAAGGCAGATATATCGCGTGCTATAAGATTAGACATTACTGATATAGGTAAGGATACCGGCTTAATAATTGATCAGGGAAGATCAATTCAGGATGTTGTAGAACAGGCAGGTGCCTTAGATGTGCAGACACAGACAGACTATATGGTGGTAATGTCTAATACCATGTCTGAAGAAGATTATGCAAGGATGTGTAAGGAGGGTTTCAATCCGTCAGAGATGACAGGTGAGGAATCGGTTACCATACTTGATCACATCAAAGCTGTGATGGCTCAGAGCGGTGAAGTGGTTGCAGGCTTTAACGATGACCTTGATATGGCAAAACTTGAGGCCATAACGGGAAGCAAAGCCGATGCCAATACGCTGTCAAAAGTCATGAAACAGGCTGATATCCCGTTTGATGAAACAAATGCAAAGAAGATAAATGAAGCTGCAAGAGAGATCCTTGAAGTGGATGAACTTAATGACAGCAGAATCAGATATATGCTCACCGGAGGATTAAAGCCTACCATTGAGAATATATATCTTGCTAATTTCTCAGCAGCAGGTTCGGGAAATGAACAGGCAACCGGATATTATTCGCTTGGTATGCAGGGATATCTGGCAAGAAAAGCAGATGCATCGGATGTGTCAGCTATAATGCCTGATATACAAAAGACTATAGAAAATTTTGAACTTGAAGATATCGATAAAGATACAGCTGTCAAAGAAGCAACGTGGCTTGTAGAAAAAGGCCTTGATATCACAAAGTCAAATATAGTTAAACTTGATGAGCTGATGAATGTTACATTGCCCAAGGATTATGAAGAGGCATGTAAAAGAGCAACATTTGCACTGGAAAAGGGTGATGAACCAAAGAAAGCCGATATATCAAAAGAAAACATCAGTGTGTATGAGAAGGCAGCAGATGTTCTCAAAACGGCTAATGAGATAAGTGATGAACAGGTTGCAAATGTTGTCACAAACGGACAGAAACTCAATATTAGAAATCTACAGGCAGCTTCCATATCTGTGAGCATGACAGCGGTATCAGGTAATATTCAGGTATCCAATGGTCAGGCGCTTTTACAGGAAGTAAGGTTACAGATGACGCTTGAAGCGAACGTATCAATGTTAAAGAGAGGCTTTGAGATTGATACCATGCCCCTTACTAGACTGGTTGAAGAGCTTAAGAGTACCCAGCAGAGTATAGATAATGTTCTTACACCGGATGCCAAGGAGCAGACCGCTCTTCAGGGGGCATCATTATTTAGAAGCACCCGTCAGGCATTATCCGAGATACCTTATATGCCGGCAGCGGTTATAGGCAGGATAAAGCTTGAGCAGGAATATTCGCTTACGACTGTACATGAGACCGGTACAGATCTTAAGGCCCGTTATGAGGCAGCAGGTCAGTCATACGAGACACTTATGACTGCTCCCAGAAAAGATATGGGTGATGCGATATCAAAAGCATTCAGAAATGTGGATGATATCCTTAAGGATATGGGTATCGAAACTGATGAAGCCAACAGGAAAGCGGTAAGGATACTGGGTTATAACAGTATGGAGATAAATGAAGCTTCCATTATCCGCATCAGGGAAGCAACCGATAAGGTGATGAATGCTGTTAATGCACTAACTCCCGCAAAAACACTTGAGCTAATCAGACAGGGTATCAATCCCATGGATATGAATATAGATGAACTTACCCAGGTGCTCAGTCGTCTTACTCCTGATGAAGCTGATGAGAAATACTCAAAGTTTTTATATAAGCTTGAAAAGAGTTCCAATATAAACGAAAGCGAAAGAGAAGCTTACATAGGTATCTACAGACTGGTTAACAGATTGGAAAAGACTGACGGAGCAGCTATCGGTGCTTTGGTAAACAGTGACAGGGAGATCACATTTAAGAGTCTGCTTTCAGGAATGAGAAGCAGAAAAGTATCATTTGATGAAAACATAGATGACAATTACGGATTTTTAAATGATACTATCCGTAAAGGTGTGAGCATCTCGGATCAGATAGAGCAGGCATTTGCCGGTGTTATCGGAAAAGAATCCAATGAGAGACTGGAAGAACAGTATCTAAGGGAATCTTACAAAGAATACAATGAGCAGCTTGAACAGAATATGCAGGCAGCAAAAGAACTGGAATCAAACGGAGAACCTGTAACACTCAGTAACATGGTTGCTTCAAATGCCCTTACAGGTTCTGATTCTGTTTTCCGAATGATGAAGGATTATTCAAAAAAGGTTAGGGAGACTCAGGATATCGATACAGCGGAAAAATATGACAATGCCGTTGATTCTCTGATAGAAGGATTTGAGGACAGAGACAGTGCAAAACAGGCATATGACAATGTTATAGAGCTTGGCAAGCAGATAATAGAAGAGGTCCGTTATACTGCAGAAGATACTATCGATCTAAAGAGGATCTCGCTTATGCATAAACAGCTTTCTATCGCCGGAAGTCGCGGTGACAGAGAGAATTACACAGTACCTCTTCAGATCAACGGAGAAGTAACATCGATCAATCTTACACTTCGACATGAGGAAGGCGTAGCGGGAGAGGTTGATGTATCTTTTGATTCGGACAGCTTTGGAAGGGTTACAGCTCATTTTTCGGTTGATGGAGAAGAACATATAAACGGAATGTTTGTTACTGAGAAGAAAGAGGGCCTTGAGCCGCTTAGAAGAGTGAGTGAGGCGATGGCTTCAAATACCGATCTTGTAACAGATTTCAGGGTTATACAAGGAAGAGAAAATCGTTCATTTGGCGATAAGATTTTTGCATCTGATGCCGATATAAGTAATGTGGACACAAAGACACTGTACGGTTTGGCCAAAGATTTCATGGTTCAATTGTCCAGACTTTGATCCGGATGGGTTATGAAAAGGAGAAGACATTATGAGTATGAAGATAAACTACAATATATCAGCTATGTTGGCAAACAACTCACTAAAGACCAACGACAAGAAGTTGGGAGATTCACTCGGACGCCTGTCATCGGGTTATAAGATCAACAGTGCAAAGGACAATGCCGCAGGTCTTGCTATAAGTAGAAGAATGAATGCCCAGATAAGAGGACTTCGTGAAGCAAATCAGGATGCAAAAGACGGTGTTTCTGTAGTGGAGATAGCAGACGGTGCTCTTGCAGAATGTCATGATATTCTTCAGAGGATCAATGAGTTGTCTGTTCAGTCTGCAAACGGAACTATGACAGATTCCGACAGAGCTGCGATCCAGAGTGAGGTAGATCAGCTTACACAGGAACTTGTAAGAATAGGAAAAACAACAGAATACAATGGCCAGACACTTATGGACGGCACATTTGATCTTAAAGGATATGTTGAGAATAACAATAATGTAAAAGTAAAGTATTATTCTGATTCAGTAAAGTACAGTGATTACAGTTTTGCGATCACAAAACCTACAGGCGGAAATGAGATATACACAGTTGTAATGACTGATAAAGCTAATACGACAGACGTAAGAACACTGACAGGAGAGTTTAAAGACGGTCAGCTCATAGCAAAGGGTGAGGACGGTTATGAAGTAAGACTTGAGCTTAGAGACGGATGGGATAATGATCCTGCATCAACAAATACACCTCCGGACAAGCTTGGTACTGTCGGTATGGATGTTGAGCTTAAGGGT
The DNA here is from genome assembly GCA_017619635.1 of Lachnospiraceae bacterium. GTDB lineage: Bacteria > Bacillota > Clostridia > Lachnospirales > Lachnospiraceae > Colinaster. The sequence continues at coordinate 12,415 of JAFZRZ010000016.1, forward strand.
TACGGTTCTATGACACTCCAGATAGGTGCAAATGAAGGACAGACTCTTGATATGAGATTTCCGGAATTGTCACTATTAAATCTTGGTCTCGGAAATACTGACGGAGAGCTTACACTGGTGGTTGGACCTCACGGAGATCCTGATCCTGCAGTAAATTATGCTGAAAAAGCCGGAGAAGCAATCTCCAGAGTCAGCAAAGCTCTTGAGTTCGTTTCCCAGATGAGAAGCCGTCTCGGTGCATATCAGAACAGACTTGAACACACGGAGACAAACCTTTCAGCATCAGAAGAGAATGTTACTGCGGCATATTCTCGTATCATGGATACAGATATGGCCGAGGAGATGTCGAAGTATTCAAATCTTCAGATTGTATCTCAGGCTGCTACTGCAATACTTGCACAGGCTAATGAGAGACCTTCACAGATGTTGCAGCTGATCCAGTAGGTAAAAGGGGTTTATCACCGGGGAGGAGCTTATGGATAACGATCTTAAAAAACAATTTGCAATGCGCATACCGCAGGCCAACAATGTTCAGATGATAATGATCTCCTATGAGATAATAGATGCCTATCTGCAGGAAGCAAAAGGATATCAGACGGGTTCGGGAGATTATGTCCTTTGTATCGATAAAGCAAAGAGATGCATAGAAGAGATGATGAACAATCTTCACTATGAGTATGATATAGCTAAGGATTTAAAGCAGATGTATCTTTATATGAAAAAGAGACTGCGCCAGGCTATCTGTGAAAAGGATGCGGATGCCATAGAGGAAGTAAGGAAAATGATCAATCAGCTTCACGATTCCTATGAATCCATAGCAGAAACTGATAATTCACAGCCGATGATGCAGAATGCACAGTCTGTTGTCGCCGGTATGACCTATGGCAAGAGCAAGACTCTGGATGAGGCACCAACTGACATAGAAAACAGAGGCTTCAGGGTATAGCTGTTAGTAAATAATTTAAAATGAACCGCCGGTTTTTGTGACCACTCAGTGGATATGCAGGAACCGGTTTTTCAATTCAGATACAGGAGTATGATTTTGATAAGAGTCAAATTTTATGATATCCATATCGATAATTAATGCTTGACATATATACTGTGCTACGATTATACTTTGAAAAAAAGAAAGGAGAACCGAGATGTTAAATCTTAAGCAGAGAAAAACAGAATACACATGCACTTGGAATATTCATGCGCTTATCATGGATAGTTTTTATAGTGTTTTGCCCTGTATAAGAGATAGGCATCGGTTTTGATTTATATATATGGATCATGACCACTTATCCTTCGGGGTAGGTGGTTTTTTTATGGAAAGATTACGGAAAAGATATGGAAAATAAAGATTTGGGAAAAGTTAATAGCAATAAGAGAACTGTATTTGCAAGAACACTTAAGTATTTTCTCAGATACAGGCTGGCTGTTACAGTTCTGTTTATAGTTTACTTTATGCTGGCAGCTATAAGTGTGGCTTGGCCTTACATTATGGGTAAGGTACTTTTTGATCATGTGCTGGAAAAGGATGATGTTTATCTTTCCCGCTTTGGATTATCGGGAGAGTATGCTCTTGCACTTTTATTTGTTGCGATTGTTTTGATCGGATGCAGACTAATCTCAGAGCTTACAAGGAGCATCCAGGGTTCACTGATGGCAAAGGTGGCCACTGCTACTGTGAGAGATATAAAATCAGATGTCTTTAATGCCATGAGCAGGCTTTCTTTAAACTTTTACACAAGTAAACAGACCGGAGGGCTGATGACAAGAGTCATGACTGATTCATCACGTGTAGCCGATTTCTTTATAGACGGTCTGCCGTCGGTTTTTGTTCAGGGTCTCACGATCATAGTCACATTTGTGGTCATGTACAGGCTTAACTGGCAGATGGCGCTGATCGCATGTATACTGCTGCCACTTTTGGTTTATATGACTGTCAAGTTAAGACCGGGACTGTGGTCTCTTTCAGGAAAGAGACACCGTGCTGAAAGATCGGTCTCTGGCAAAGCAAACGATAATCTTACGGGTGCAAGAGTGGTCAAGGCTTTTGGTCAGGAAGAAAAAGAAATCGAGAGATTTTTAGGACCTAACGATGATTTAAAGGAAGTTGAGATCAATATTGTAAGGTTAAGAAACAGATTTACGATACTCTATAACATGGTCCAGGAGATATCCAGTATCTGGATATGGATCGTTGGTGTGTTCTTTGTATTAAAGACGGAGCAGATAGAACTTGGTGTATTGATAACGTTTGTAGGATATGTTGCCCAGCTTAACGGTCCAATGAATTTCTTCTCTTATGTTTTCAGGACGTGGGCTGAGAGCATAAGTGCAGCGGAAAGACTGTTTCAGATCATAGATTCAGTGCCTGAGATCACAGAGATAGACCAGCCTGTGAGCATGAAAGATTCAAAAGGAGAGATAGAGCTTAATGATGTTACATTCGGGTATCTTTCAGATACTCCCGTACTTAAGAATGTGAGTCTGAAGGTGAGAGAAGGAGAGATGCTGGGGATAGTTGGTCATTCAGGAGCGGGAAAAACCACGCTTGTGAATCTGATCTCAAGACTTTATGACGTTAACAGCGGAAGTATAAAGATTGACGGTACTGATGTTAAGGAGCTATCATTATCCGATCTTAGAAGAAATGTGGCACTGGTCTCGCAGGATACATACATATTCATGGGTTCAGTTGCTATGAACATCGCCTATGGAAACGAAAATGCCACAAGAGCTGATATCATAAGAGCTGCTAAACTTGCAAGTGCACATGAGTTTATCTCAAAACTGCCGGACGGATACGATACCATAATCGGTGCCTCAGGAAAAGGTTTGTCCGGTGGAGAGAAACAGCGTATATCGATAGCAAGGGCTATACTCGCAGATCCCAAAATACTGATACTTGATGAGGCGACTGCCAGTGTCGATACTGAGACTGAGAAAGCAATACAGAATTCTCTTAAGTATCTGGTAAAGGGAAGGACCGTGCTTTCGATAGCGCACAGACTTTCTACTCTACGTGACGCCGAAAGGCTTATCGTGATAGAGAAGGGAGAGATAGTTGAAGAAGGAACACATGATGAGCTTCTTAAGATAGAAGACGGTATCTTCCGCAGGTTATATGAGTTGCAGAATAAATCAATGGCATCGCACGGATTGTGGGAGAGCGCGGTTTGATGGAAAGGATATGAAATGGACAGCAAGGTAATAGATTTTTTTGAAAAAGAAGCCGAAGAGATGACGGCCATGAATATCATAACTGAAAATGATATATTTGAGCGTACCGAAGGAGGCTTTCTTAATCTTACTTATAACGGTAAATTATATGAGCGTGTGAAGGTAGTAAGACTGTTTCCGTTTACGGATCCTGACAGTTATATCTCAATAAGAGAGAATGATGAACGCGCAAAAGAGATCGGCATAATTGAAAATCTGACATCTTTTTCTGATGAAACGGTAAAGCTGATAAATGAACAGCTTGCACTGAATTATTACATTCCGGTCATTGAGAAGATAAACAGTATAAAAGATGAATCGGGTAACGCGTATTTTAATGTGACCACGGACAAAGGAGATCATGAATTTGTTATAAACATGTCGTCCAATCCGGTCACAAAACTGACAGATACCAGACTTATCATAACCGATCTGGAAGAAAACAGATTTGAGATAAGAGATATAAGAAAACTCAGTCAGAAGGAATTAAGGAAACTGGATCTGTTTTTATAACAGGTATGGGTGAGTTGGCTTATACAGGGGGATTGACATGATATTAAGATATGAGATTCCAAATAAAATAACAGAGAATATCAAAATGTCTGATGATGAACGTATATACTATGCAGTTCCAATAGATATTGACAGATATGCAAACAGGGCAAATGGAGCATATCTTATAGTGACCACGACCAGGATATTGGTATATGACGGAGAAGCATTTGAGAATATCTATGAGATCAAAGACTGCGGTATGGCCAAAGCCGAAGCAAAGGTCGGTGGAGGGATACTTATTATTAGTCATAATGGTATTGAAAAGATCGTGGCTCATTATTCGGCAAAGCATCTTGTAAGATATGCATATATTGCAAGAGGTATCAACATCCTGATTTCGGGAAGATTTGAGGAAGTTGAGAGCAGGGAATATGAAAAGATATGTCCTGTATGCGGCCGTGCTATAGGAGGAACAGGAGAATGCACCAGATGCTGGTTCAAACAGGCTTCTGACAAAAGTCCTAAAGACGTATAAGAAAGATTTCATGGGTATATTTGTACTGATGGTACTCGCAGCAGTCACAACTCTTTTGAATCCTGAGATCCAAAAGCATCTGATAAATGATGTTCTAAAAGGTGGCGGGGGAATGAGAAAGGCCCTTGTGTTCCTTATGTTCATGTTCTCGTTAAGTGTTGGTATCGTTGTTGTCAATATATTAAAGAGTAATGCGTCAACAAGACTGGGAGCGAAAATATCAGCTGATCTGAGGCTGGAGCTGTTTAAGAAATACCAGGAACTCCCGATCAGTTTTATTAATGACAGAAGACCCGGAGAATTATTAAACAGGATAACACAGGATACCTTGTATATAAGACAGTTTATGGAGGATGTGTTCTGTAACCTGTTTGCCGTCCTTTTCATATTCATATGGGATGTGCTTTTCATGATGCTGATCAATCTTAAGCTTGCCATGCTTACTTTTGTATCTGTGCCTTTTGTAGTGTTTATGATCCTCGGTTTCAGAAAGACTGTATATCGTATCTTTCATATGCAGTTTAGAAAGAATGATGAGGTTTCAAGCAGCCTCCAGGATGTGATATCCGGGATGAGGGTTGTTAAGACTTATGGCAAGGAAAAGGATGAATCGGAAAGGTTTAAGGTCCTGTCGGGGGAATTTGCCGAAACACAGAGAAGAAATGAGACATTCTGGGCAGTTTTCCAACCCATCATATCTTTCCTTATGGGAATGGGAGTGGTAACTGTAGTGTATTTTGGTGGGTTGTATGTGTTTGATGGTAGCATGTCACCCGGAGAACTGTACCAGTTCATAACATATACACTTCTTCTGTTTCAGTATATAGAATGGATGAGTCGTATGCCCAGGGAGCTTACCCAGCTTATAAGCAGCATCGAGAGAATAGATGATATCTTAAGGCAGAAGGTTGATAAAGAGGATGAAGGTCTTGTTCATGATATAAAGATAAAGGGAGAGATCACATTCGATCATGCCACCTTCGGATATAAGTCATACCAGCCTGTTTTGGAGGATATCAATGTAACTGTAAAACCCGGTGAGATGATCGGTATAGTCGGGGCTTCGGGAACAGGAAAATCGACACTTATAAATCTGCTTATGAGATTGTATGAAGTTGATGACGGAAGGTTACTGATAGACGGGACAGATATAAAAGAGATAAGTTTAAGATCGTATCGATCACAGCTTGGAGTTGTTTTGCAGGAGACATTCTTATTCTCAGGTACGATTATCGATAACATAAGATTCTCCAAACCGGATGCGACATATGAAGAGATAATAAGAGCAGCAAAGATGGCCAATGCGCATGAATTCATATGCAATCTTAAAGACGGCTATAATACATATGTCGGAGAGAGGGGATCTTCTCTGTCTGGAGGAGAGCGTCAAAGGATAGCGATCGCAAGAGCGATACTTACTGATCCCAGACTTCTTATACTGGATGAAGCGACATCCAGTCTTGATACGGAAAGTGAATTCATGATACAGAAGGCACTCGAGAGACTGACTGAAGGTAAGACAACATTTGCCATAGCTCACAGACTTTCGACACTTCAGAAAGCAGACCGGTTAATGGTCATAGACGGACATAAGATAGCTGAGATAGGAACGCATGAAGAACTGCTAGCCCTGAAAGGGATATATTATAAACTTTATACGGCTCAGATCACAGCCTGAATTAATGATATCCTCATATATCAATAAGCGATATATGAGGATTTTTTTTTCGTTATAAACCTGTTATAATTCTATTTGGATTGTTTTATCCGCGAATAAAGTGGAAAGAAGGCACTGACAGTGAAAAAGATAGTATTGACAGGTGGCGGGACTGCCGGACATGTCACACCTAACATAGCGTTGCTTCCTTCATTGGAGAAAGCAGGATACGAGATATATTATATCGGTTCATATGACGGAATCGAGAAAAGACTGATGGCTGATTATAATGTAAAATATTACGGTATAGCCACAGGTAAGTTCAGAAGATATTTTGATCTGAAAAATTTCTCCGATCCTTTCAGAGTTCTAAAGGGATACAGAGAGGCAAGAAAGATCCTTAAAGAGATTAAGCCGGATGTCATTTTCAGTAAGGGTGGTTTCGTTTCAGTACCGGTTGTTCGTGCTGCCGGAGATCTTAAGATCCCATGTGTCATACATGAATCTGATATGTCACCAGGTCTTGCCAACAGACTGTGTATTCCTGTAGCCGATAAGGTTTGTTGTAATTTCCCAGAGACGATCTCAAAGGTACCGGCAGGAAAAGCTGTACTTACAGGATCACCGATCAGAGCAGAACTTATGCAGGGTAATATAGAAGCTGGTTATAAACTCTGTGGATTTAATTCCTCAAAACCGGTTATCATGGTTATCGGCGGATCCCAGGGAGCACAGAGTATCAATGAGGTTGTAAGAGAATCTCTGGATACACTTCTTAAAGATTTCCAGATAATACATATCTGCGGTAAGGAAAAGATGGATAATCTTAAACTTTCTGTTCCGGGTTATAAACAGTTTGAGTATCTTAAAGCTGAACTTAAAGATGCTTTTGCCATGTCAGACGTTGTCATATCAAGAGCAGGTGCCAATGCGATATGTGAATTGCTCGCACTTAACAAACCCAATATCCTTATACCGCTTTCGGCTGGTACTAGAGGAGATCAGATCCTTAATGCCTCTTCTTTTGAGGGACAGGGATTCAGTGCGGTTATCAGAGAGGAGGCACTCGATCCTATCTCGCTTGTTGAGACGGTTCATGAGGTATTCCTTAACAGAAAGCAATATATTGAAAACATGGTTAGCAGCGGTCAGTTAAACTCAATAAAGACCATAATGGGTCTGATCGAGGAATGTGCCGAAAAACAATCAAAAGAATAAGGAATGCTGACATCAATGGTCGTCAGATTATTTGAAAAATATATGCAGGATATGGGGTATGACATTTTACCTACATCATATCCGCAGATAAAAGAATATCTTAAAGAAGAAAACGGTTTCGCAAATATAATTCAGGTGATCGAATTAAAAAATGAGCCCGTTTTTGATCATGACAGGTTTAAAGAGTTCACAAAAGATGTATCTTCCATGATAAAAAATAAAGACATACATGTAATGAGTCTTGTCTTTTGTGAGGATTGCGCTCTTGCATGCAACATGGTGGAAAATGAATATATGTGCTGGATCATAGACAGCAAAGAACTCATTTTCATTGACAGGGACTGTGAGGAAGCTGAGGATTTCTATGGTCTTAGAGGCATTCTTACAGGCTGGCTTAAAGATACCAAAGCCTTGCTTGATTCCGGTGATATGCATGCTATCAGCGATAGGCTATTAAACAATGAGGAACGTGAAAGCCTTAAAGAGAAAAACAGCAGGAAGCCTTCACCTGTAGCTGTAACACTGGTAATAGTTAATTCGATCGTGTTTCTTACATCTGTGATAATAGGAAATGTTGCAGCAAACGGGACCAATCCTTTCGTGAATGCCGGTCAGATGGACTACAACAGAATAGTAGCAGGAGAGTACTACAGATTTCTCACAGCAGCATTTCTTCATGGTGGCATACAGCATCTGATCGGAAATATGATCCTTTTGTATTTCATGGGTGAAATGGTGGAACATCAGATAGGATCTGTCAGGTTTGCTTCGGTATATCTGTTATCAGGTATACTGGGAAATGTGGTATCATATACATACGAGATGCTTTCCGGTATAAGATATGTTTCGGTCGGAGCGTCCGGGGCTATATATGGCATTATGGGTGCTTTGCTGTATCTGGTCATAAAGAAGACCAGTGGCTTAAACATACCTGTAAAAAGGATGATATTGGTCCTGGCATATTGCATATACAGCAGTTTTGCGACAGAGCATGTGGATTTTGCCGCTCATATTGGCGGTCTTATAGGTGGTTTCATACTTACAACTGTCATTTGTGAACTGACAAAGAAAAGAGGAGGAGGATCGGAAATTGAAAGTTAATATATACTACGGTGGAAGAGGACTGATGGACGATCCGACGCTCTTCGTTATAGATAAGATGCAGAGTGTTCTCGAGGAACTCAATGTAAAAGTTGAAAGATATATGCTCTGTGAACAGAGAGCTGCTATAACAACGCTTCCCCAGACACTTAAGGATGTTGACGGGATCATACTTGCGACCACTGTTGAGTGGTATGGTATTGGCGGATATATGCAGCAGTTTCTGGATGCATGCTGGCTTTACGGTGATAAAGAGAAGATATCCGGTATATACATGTGCCCGATAGTAATGTCGACCACATACGGGGAGAGAGAAGGAAAACTGAATCTGTCTCAGGCTTGGGAAATACTTGGCGGACTTCCATGTTCAGGAATTTGCGGATATATAGCAAATGCAGCTTCGCTTGAGATGGATGACAGATATACCACACTCATTGAGAAAAAAGCTGAGAATGTTTACAGGACAATAAAGCAGAAGATGATAAGCTTCCCTGCGAGCAATCAGGCTGTAAAGCAGATGGTATCCGTATCGACCAATACCGATCTGACACCACAGGAATCTGAACAGTTATCTCAATATGCCGCAGATGACAGTTATGTTCAACGTCAGAAAGAGGATATACAGGACCTTGCCAGGATGTTCAAAGGTATGATGGGTAAGGAACCGACAGAGGGTGAATCCTATATAAGCGCGCTTAAAGAACATTTTAATCCGGTTGCCGGATTCAAGGCAGGATATAAGATAATGATAGGAAAGAAACCTCTTTCCATCAAAGTAGACGGAGCAGAGGCGGAATACCTTTTAGAAGCTATTGATAAAGCAGACGTTGAGATCAGTATCAACGATGAGACCATGCAGGATATAGTATCGGGAAGGATGACCTTCCAGAGAGCATTTATGGCTGGAAATATGAAGATGAAGGGTGACTTCAAGATTTTAAGAACCCTTGATGAGCTGTTTGTTTTCATGTCATAGCATATATGAAAAGAGGTAAAGTATGAAAGACGACAATTGTATTTTTTGTAAACTGGCAAATGGTATCATTCCAACCAATTCCATCTATGAAGATGAGGATTTCAATGTTATACTTGATGCCGGACCTGCAACAAAGGGACATGCGCTCATTATCCCCAAGGAACATTATAAGAACATATATGAGTTACCTGATAAGACTGCCGCAGATGCCTTTAAACTTGCTAAGAAGCTTGCTATAAAGATGACTGACAAACTTGGAGCGGATGGCTTCAATATCGTCCAGAACAACAATGAGGTAGCCGGACAGTCCGTATTTCATTTTCACATGCATCTGATACCCAGATATGAAGGGGATGGACAGCATATTTTGTGGAAACCCACCGAGCCTGATGCAGATGTGCTTAAGGGCATAGCTGACAGTCTCAGGGATTGATAGAAACAAACCCCTTAAAAGATAAACGATCAGATATTGAGACTGACAGGGGTTAAGCGAATATATAAGAAGGAGATTTACATTATGAGTAAAGTAACTTTTGACTACTCCAAGGCAGGTGTGTTTGTAGCTGACCATGAAGTAGAGAACATGAAAAAACTGGTATTGGATGCAAAGGAACTTTTGGTATCCAAGAAGGGACCGGGCAATGATTTCTTGGGATGGATCGATCAGCCCGTAGCATATGACAAGGAAGAGTTTGCACGCATCAAGGCAGCAGCAGCTAAGATTCAGAATGATTCCGATGTGCTTTTGGTTGTAGGTATAGGCGGATCCTACCTTGGAGCAAGAGCTGCAATTGAGTTTTTAAGACACGGCTTCTACAACATGATAAGCAAGGAACAGAGAAAGACTCCTGAGATTTATTTTGTAGGCAATTCTATCAGTTCAACCTACCTTAAGAATCTGATCGATGTTATAGGGGACAGAGATTTTTCTATCAACATGATCTCAAAATCAGGAACAACAACAGAACCTGCCATTGCGTTCCGTGTACTTAAGGCAATGATGGAGAAGAAATACGGTAAACAGGAAGCTGCAAAGAGGATCTATGCAACAACCGATAAGGCAAAAGGCTCTCTTAAGGGACTTGCTACAGAGGAAGGTTATGAGACATTTGTGGTTCCGGATGATATAGGCGGAAGATTCTCAGTACTCACAGCAGTAGGACTTCTCCCTATAGCTGTAAGCGGAGCAGATATAGATAAGCTTATGGAAGGTGCTGCAAGCGGACGTGAGATGGCGCTTAACAATGCATTTGAGGAAAATGATGCGCTTAAGTATGCGGCTCTTCGTAACATCCTTTACAGAAAAGGAAAATCAATAGAGATCCTTTGTAACTATGAGCCTGCAGTACACTATGTATCAGAATGGTGGAAGCAGCTTTATGGAGAGAGTGAAGGAAAAGATCAGAGAGGTATCTTCCCGGCAAGTGTTGACCTTACAACAGATCTTCATTCAATGGGTCAGTTCATTCAGGACGGCGCAAGGAATATGTTTGAGACTGTTATAAATGTTGAGAAATCAAGAGAAGAGATTGTAATTGAAGAGGAACCTGTAGATCTTGACGGACTTAACTATCTGACAGGTAAGACTGTTGACTTCGTAAATAAATCTGCAATGAACGGTACTATACTTGCTCATACAGACGGACAGGTTCCCAACTGCATGATCAATATACCTGAGATGAATGAGTATTATCTTGGTCAGTTGTTCTACTTCTTTGAGTTTGCCTGTGGCGTAAGCGGATATATACTTGGTGTAAATCCGTTCAATCAGCCCGGTGTTGAAAGCTATAAGAAGAACATGTTTGCTCTTTTGGGTAAACCCGGATATGAAGCTCAGCGTGAGGAACTGTTGAAGAGATTGTAATTACGATTTGGTGATAAACGGTATAAAGGAAATCAGCGCCCTTTGCAGGGCGCTGAAGTTTTAATGTATAGAGACATCTAGCTCGGCAGAAGCTAGTTATCTGGCATATGAATTTATCCTTCTATATTAATTATCGACAACTGTGTCTCCATTTATTATACTTAAACCGGAAGCCACTCCAGCTTCTGTAAAATATGGCATACCATTTAGTTCATGAGCAGTGATCGTTATTGAATTAGACGAATCAAACCATCTTTTTGATCTCAATTCATATTCTGTTACCCCTACATTTTCAAGGGCAAGCTGCCAATATTTATCGTCACCGGATATAGAAGTGTTAACGGTTGTTTTTGTGCCTGGTGAAAAAACCAAATTGCAAGTCGGAGGGATATCAATATGATGTCTGTCAGCGTCTGCGGCAAAAATCTCAGCTGCATGACAGAGTTCTTCGATAGTTTGCACATCGGTTGCCATACGTGATTTTTCGACCAGTTTTATAAACTGTGGAGCAAGTACACCAACAAGAACTGCCATTATAGCAATTACAACAATCAGTTCAACTAGCGAGAAACCGCTGTTTTTATAGGTGCTTTTCATAACTCCTAATCCTCCTCTGAGTATATAATACTACAAGTAAAAGAATTTTACAAGAGAAATCTTAAAAAAAATTAAGGTAAAATTAAGGTTATTTTATGAAAATAGTTTTTTTGGACAGAAATACGATAGGATTTGATATAGAAACAGCAGGATTTAGGGATTTTGGTGAGTTGGAAGAACATGATTCCTGCAGTGTTTCGGACAGCAAAAAGTATATAAAAGATGCTGATGTTGTTATCTTCAATAAAACAGTTATGAATGAGGACATGTTAAAAGATGCTTCAAATGTAAAGCTGTTGTGCGTTACAGCCACAGGTTATGATAATGTCGATCTGGATTATTGTAGGAGCAGGGGTATAGCTGTATGTAACGTAAGAGGTTATTCAACACCCGCCGTGGTACAGCATACATTTGCGTTGGCTCTTTATGTGCTTGAAAAGATTAGCTACTACGATAACTACGTTAAGTCGGGTGAATACTGTAAGGCTAGCGGTTTTTCAAATTTTGATGAAAGATATTTTGAATTGGAAGGAAAAACCTGGGGTATTGTCGGCATGGGCAATATCGGAAGGGGTGTGGCTAAAGTTGCATCAGCTTTTGGGTGTCGGGTGATATATTATTCCGCTTCCGGGAATAATTGCTCGGATCTATATGAAAGAGTTGATTTTGATACACTGTTGCATGAGAGTGATATTCTGTCCCTGCATTGTCCGTTGAATGAAAAGACCAGAGGGCTTATGAATATTGAAGCCTTTAAGCAGATGAAAAAGTCTGCTATACTTGTAAATGTGGCTAGAGGACCGGTAGTGGATGAACAGGCACTTTATACTGCTTTAACACAAAATATGATAGCAGGTGCCGGTCTGGATGTTCTTAGTAAGGAACCTATGAGCGTTGACAATCCGCTGATAAATATAAAAGACAGTAAAAAGCTCATTATAACACCTCATATGGCCTGGGCGAGTATTGAAGCCAGAAGCAGATGTGTTCAGGAGATATATAAGAATATAGAAAGTTTTTTGGCTGGAGAAGAAAGAAACAGGGTAGATATTTGACCCCAAAGATATGAAACAGACTAACAGGAAAGGGAGACGATCATGGAGAGTATCATCAGAGATATTAATCTCGCAGAATCAGGAGAAAGAAAGATAGAGTGGGTAAAAAGAAACTGTGACCTGCTTAGGACACTGGAGAAGGAGTTTAGTGAGACCAAGCCTTTTGCCGGAAAGAAGGTAGCGCTTTCTGTACATCTGGAAGCAAAGACAGCATACCTTTGCAAGGTGCTTGCTGCAGGTGGAGCAGAAATGTATGTTACCGGTTCCAATCCGCTTTCGACACAGGATGATGTTGCGGCAGCGCTTGTAAAAGCAGGGCTTAATGTTTTTGCATGGTATAATGCAACCGAAGATGAATATAATTCTCACATTCGAAAAGTTTTAGAGATCGGACCTAACATAATAATAGATGATGGTGGCGATCTTGTTCATATGATGCATACAGAGTTTGTTGATCTTATACCCAATGTCATAGGTGGATGTGAAGAGACAACAACAGGAATCATCAGACTTGAAGCCATGAATAAAAAGGGTGAGCTTAAATTCCCCATGGTAAGGGTTAACAATGCCGATTGTAAACATCTTTTTGATAATCGCTACGGAACGGGACAGTCTGTTTGGGATGGAATAAACAGAACTACAAACCTGATCGTTGCAGGCAAAAATGTTGTTGTTGCCGGTTATGGCTGGTGCGGTAAGGGCGTTGCGATGAGAGCAAAGGGTCTCGGCGCAAAAGTCATTGTCACGGAAGTTAATCCTATAAGAGCAATAGAAGCAGTTATGGATGGCTTTGAAGTAATGCCTATGAACGATGCTGCTAAGATAGGAGATTTCTTTGTAACTGTAACAGGCTGTGACAAGGTAATAGATAAAGATGATTTTGCTGTAATGAAGGATGGTGCGATACTTACAAATGCAGGTCATTTTGACTGTGAAGTTGATATGGCCGGTCTTCGCGAAATGGCGGTTGAATCTAAGCAGATGAGAAACAACATAATGGGATATAAGCTTCCCACAGGACAGTGGCTGTGTGTTATAGCAGAAGGAAGACTTGTCAATCTTGCGGCAGGTGATGGACATCCGGCAGAAATTATGGATATGAGTTTCGCTATTCAGGCTTTGTCTGCCAAATATCTGGTAGAGCATCAGGGCAAGCTGGAGAGCATGCTCATAGATGTTCCTGAAGATGTTGATATGGATGTGGCATCGAGAAAGCTTGCATTCCTTGGTAAGAAGATAGACACTCTGACAGAAGAACAGATTGCTTATCTGAATGCTTCCTTGTAAAATATCAGTAGTCTGATCAGAAGACGTATTTGGTTATAGAGTTGAAACAAAAAAGTGCACTCCCGATAGGAGTGCACTACTAATATACATTAAACTATTCTTCGTCGTCGCCTCTTGTACCAATAAAACTGGCAACTGAAGAAACAACACTGGAAACTACGCTGATAACTACAGCTATGATGATTATAAGAAGACCACCGCCCAATATCAAAAATGAACCTGCCATATGATTTACCTCTAACTATAAAGTACCCCTTACGGGAAATATGATCTGACTAATACACAGTATGCCATGAAAATCGGCAAAAATCAATAAACATAGTAAAGATAATAAAATATGAAAGAGACCAATACACAAAACAAAGAAAGAAACATAAAAGCAGATGTGATAAGAGGATTTGCCATAATAACCGTCATAATCGGGCATTGTATACAAAACGGTAATGGCTGGTACTATTTTATCGATGGTGCTTATTGGGGAAATAAAGTTTATCAGTTTATTTACAGTTTCCATATGCCGTTATTTATGCTGCTTGCGGGATGGTTTGCCTATTACAGTATAAAGAAGGTTGAAGGTGACAGAAAGGCCCAGTGGAAACTTTTGGGAAAAAGAGCTTTTACTTATATAACACCCATCTTTTTGTGGACGCTTTTTGAATTTGCAAGAGGCGAGATAATGAGAGTTTCTCAGGGTGAGGCACCTACAGCGTTTGGTACTCTGTTTGCGTGGTTTGTAACATATTTTCTGACCAATCTGTGGTTTTTGTGGGCGATTTTCATATGTCTTATCATAGTTTTTGTCATGCATCTTTATTTAGAAGATAATATACCTTTGTATGTTTTGGCATTTTGCAGTTTTTATATCCTTCCGGATGCTGCCAACCTGGGAGTATATAAGTATCTGATACCATATTATATTGCAGCATTCTATATGAATATGTGTCTGGACAGATGCGCAAACAGAGAAGAGCAAGAAAACGAAGATGAAGAGGAATCGATTGGAAATAAGGTTTATCCGTATATCAACAAACTGATCGCTTCATATAAAAGTAAGCCAAATATGTATCTTGTTATCTCGGCTGCCGTATTTGGTATACTGTTCATATTTTATAATTCACAAACTTTTATATATGTATCGGGGTATCGTGTCAGCAGAACAGGTTTTATTAAAAAGGTTATTTTGGATACATACAGAATGGTTATCGGATTTGCGGGCAGTACATTTTTCATGATCTTATGGGACAGGATCATAGAGCACTTTAAAGGTTGCAAATGGCGTCTGCTTACAGCATTTGGAAGAAACAGCCTTGGAATATATATCCTTCAGGGGTACTATATACTGATCGTTATGGCAAGTTATACCAATAATCTGACCTGGATCAAATGGTATCATATTCCAATAGAGGTCGTTATCATCAGTACGGTTTCTCTGATCACTGCGATGATCCTGGGAAAAATACCTGTGATTAAGATATTGGTTGGAAAGTTATAATTCTTTTTACACTTTTGATTGATATTTGAAACACAATCCTATATATTAGATATAATCCCTTATGGGAAAACTACTAATGTTATTTTTGACTTGAATGAAAAGGAGGTTATTTATGAAGTTTGTATGTACAGTATGCGGTTACATCTATGAGGGCGACAATCCCCCTGCAGAATGTCCTGTTTGTCACGCTGCCAGCGATAAATTCAAGGTAGTTGAGGGAGAGCTTACCCTTGCTGCTGAGCATGAGTATGGGGTATACGCAAAGACAGTTAAGAACAATCCTGATATCAAGGAAGAAGACAAGAAGTACATTTTTGATCAGTTAAAGGCTAATTTCCAGGGCGAGTGCTCTGAGGTAGGTATGTACCTTTGCATGGCTCGTATAGCTCATCGTGAGGGATATCCTGAAATAGGACTTTACTGGGAGAAGGCTGCTTTTGAAGAAGCTGAGCATGCTGCAAAATTTGCGGAACTTCTTGGAGAGGATCTTGAGCCTAACATGAAGGCATCCACAAAAGAAAACCTCAAATGGAGAGTTGATTGTGAGTTCGGTGCTACGGCAGGTAAATTTGATCTTGCAAAATGTGCAAAGATGAACAATCTTGATGCTATTCATGATACCGTTCATGAGATGGCCAGAGATGAGGCAAGACACGGCAAGGCTTTAAAGGGACTTTTAGACAGATATTTTGGTTAAATATCAGCTATGTATTAAACATAAAGGCAGGCGGATCCGCCTGCCTTTACTTTTTATATATGATCACTATTAGTGGTAATAGGGTTATGCAACGTTGTGCATACCTGAAAGATATGTGAACATCCTTACTGCATCAGTCTTGTCAGAGAATGAAAGCTCAATTTCCTTGATGCTTCCGTCAACATATGTCTCTGAAAGAAGATTCAGATTTTCACCGTTTTTGTTGCTGAGAGTGATATGTTCTCCGTTATCGTTAACAAGTTCAACATTTCCTTCGCATTCTGAAAGGGTTTCAAAAAACTCTTTTGTGTTCTCGATGTTATAGATTTTCATAATTAATTTCCTCCTCTTTGTGAGCCTCCCCGGGCGCACATGTTATTTACTCTTTTCTCTTTACACCTGTATTATCGTGCAAAGATTCTGGATTAACAAGGAGTCTCTTAAACAAAAATCACAAATTCATAGACTTGAAATTATGCAATATGCATAAAATATACTTGATGTGGAGTTTTAGTGATTCATTCAAAGTCCTTAAACAGTGTTGTTTTTTATACTTTTTTAATAATTTTATCCCGAATACTTTCTTTTATAGTGCATATTAAGTGATATACTTAAAGCATGGATCTGAAGAAAAGACTGACAATTACATATGTGATCTTGCTGTCTATTCCCATATTTATAGCAGTGGTCGGATTCTGTGTTGTATTGGTTTCTGGTAGTGAGTTTGTTCCAAGACCGCTTTTTATGGAAGTATTTATTGCTCTGATCGCGGCACTTCTTATCATGTCGCTTGTATTGACAACATGGACCAATAAAGGTGTCTTCTCGCATATAAGGAAGTTAAACGAGGCAATGGACTGCATTGCAAAGGGCAATTTTGATTATGTCCTTTCTGTTGAGGATTGTTCGGGTGAGATCGCACAGCTTTATAAGAGTTATGAGGATATGAGACTAAAGCTTAAAGAGAGTTCGGAAGATACCATCCATAATGAACAGCAAAACAGGGAGCTTATCAGTAATATCACTCATGACCTCAAAACACCGATAACGGCGATAAAAGGATATGTCGAAGGTATAATGGACGGTGTTGCCGATACAGATGAGAAGAAGGATAAGTACGTAAAGACCATCTATAATAAAGCAATAGAGATGGACAGGCTTATCAATGAGCTTACATATTATTCTGGAATAGATTCTAACCGTATACCTTACACGTTCCATCGGATAGATGTTTCGGATTTCTTTAACGACTGTGTTGAAGAAGTCGGCATGGACCTCGAAAATAAGAATATTGAGCTTAATTATTCCAACCTGCTTGAGCCGGGTACACGCATTATTGCCGATCCCGAGCAGTTTAAAAAGGTTATTAACAACATTATCGGAAACTCCGTCAAATATATGGACAAGGAGCATGGCATCATAGATATCCGACTTCTTGATGCTGTTGACTCGATAAGAGTTGAGATCGAAGATAACGGTAAGGGGATAGCAGCAAAGGATATAGGAAACATATTTGAGAGATTCTATCGCACCGATGCTTCCAGGAATTCTTCCAAGGGAGGAAGCGGTATAGGTCTTTCGATAGTAAAGAAGATAGTGGAAGATCACGGAGGATACATTTGGGCGACCAGTAAAGAGGGCGAAGGGACATGTATGCATTTCGTGTTGAGAAAGTATATTGAACAGCAAAAGCCTGAACAGGAAGAGGTGGATGTATGAACAAGAGAGTATTGATAGTTGAAGATGAAGTTGCGATAGCTGATCTGGAAAAGGACTATCTTGAACTCAGCGGATTTGATGTTGCTATAGAGAATGCAGGTGACAGCGGACTTAAGCGTGCTCTGGATGAGGACTTCAATATAATAGTTTTAGATCTTATGCTTCCGGGAGTGGATGGCTTTGAAGTCTGCAAGAAGATACGTGAGAAGAAAGATGTTCCGATAATCATGGTATCGGCAAAGAAAGAGGATATTGATAAGATAAGAGGACTTGGACTTGGTGCGGATGATTATATAACCAAACCCTTCAGTCCGAGTGAACTTGTTGCAAGGGTTAAGGCGCATCTGTCCAGATATGAGAGACTTATCAATTCAAATCAGAAAGTCAACGATGTTATAGAGATAAGAGGGATTAAGATAGATAAGACTGCCCGCAGGGTTTATGTAGATGGTGAAGAAAAAGCATTTACTACCAAGGAGTTTGATCTGCTCACATTTTTGGCTGAGAATCCAAACCATGTATATACTAAAGAAGAACTATTCAGAGAGATATGGGATATGGATTCATTTGGTGATATAGCAACAGTTACTGTGCATATCAAAAAGATAAGAGAGAAGATTGAGATAGATACTGCAAAGCCCCAATATATCGAAACGATCTGGGGCGTGGGATATAGATTTAAAGTTTAATATAGCATGTTTTAGACGGCATCATTCAATGCGTGAATGGTGCCGTCTGCTATTGAAGATAACCACTCGATATGCTAAAATTTTCTTGTTTGGTGTTACTTTTTTTGTTGTTTTTACAATAGAGAGGTATAGGGGTTATGTTTAACGAAACTTTTTGGGCGTTGGTCCCGGCATTGGTAGCTATTTCATTGGCACTCATCACCAAGGAGGTGTACAGTTCACTTTTCGTTGGTATAGTAGTTGGAGGCCTGTTGTATGCTCAGTTTAATGTTGTAGCTGCATTTGACCATCTTTACAATGACGGATTTGTAGCTGTGCTTTCGGACTCTTATAATGTGGGAATACTGATATTCTTGGTTGTTCTGGGAGCCATGGTCGCGCTAATGAATTATGCGGGTGGGTCGGCCGCGTTTGGTGAGTTTGCCAAGAAAAAGATAAAGACAAGAGTAGGAGCTCAACTTGCTACCGTGGCACTTGGAGTTCTTATATTTATAGATGACTATTTCAACTGCCTTACTGTGGGAAGTGTTATGCGTCCGGTTACGGATGAGCATAAGATATCGAGAGCTAAGCTTGCATACCTTATTGATGCGACAGCAGCTCCTATCTGTATAATCGCACCGATCTCAAGCTGGGCAGCAGCCGTAGCTGGTTTTGTAGAAGGAGAAGACGGCTTCACAGTTTTCTTAAAAGCGATACCGTATAACTATTACGCATTGCTGACTATACTGATGATGATACTGATCGCAGTTTTCAATATAGATTTTGGTCCAATGAAAAAGCATGAGATCAATGCTATGAACGGTGATCTGTTCACATCGGGAAAGGCAGCTGAGACAAAAGAAAAGATACCTACGAATGATAAAGGTAAAGTTATTGACCTTGTGTTCCCTGTTTTCATACTTATAGTATGCTGTGTTATCGGTATGATATATTCCGGTGGATTCTTTGGTTCTGACGGTGTCGGATTTATTGAAGCATTCTCTAATTCGGATGCATCCATCGGATTGGCAATGGGTAGTATTACTGCACTCATAATAACCATTTTATTCTTCCTATACAGAAAGGTTCTGAATTTCAAAGAGTGTATGAACTGCATTCCTGAAGGCTTTAAGCAGATGGTTCCGGCTATTTTGATACTGACCTTTGCGTGGACCTTAAAGGCCATGACCGATTCACTCGGAGCAAAAGAATATGTGGCAGGTGTCATTGCGGGTGGAGCAGAGAGTCTATTTAATTTCCTTCCTGCGATCGTATTTTTGGTAGGATGTTTCCTTGCTTTCGCAACAGGAACAAGCTGGGGAACCTTTGGTATTCTGATACCTATAGTCGTTGCAGTATTCTCAGGAACAAATCCGCAGTTGATGATAATATCAATCTCTGCATGTATGGCAGGAGCTGTTTGTGGTGATCACTGCTCACCCATATCTGATACAACGATCATGGCCAGTGCCGGTGCTCAGAGTGATCATATAAATCATGTTAACACGCAGTTGCCTTATGCGATCGTTTGTGCAGCGGTTTCCTTTGTGACATATATTGTTGCGGGTTTTACACAGAATGCATGGATTGCTCTTCCGATAGGAGTAGCTATCATGGTCGGAGTGATGTATATCATAAAATACAGCATGAAAGAAACAGGCGAAAAAGCAGCAGAATGATTATTGGGGGCATGGCTTTCGGCCATGCCTCTTAAGACTTTATAAGGAATGCTAGGTTGGATTAATAACGAGGTGAATTCTTATGGGATATGATATCGAAAGATTTTCATTGGAAGATGCAAAAGAGTTTATAAGCGGTAATGTTGATGCATTACTGTTTGTTGATGCAAAGGCAGATACGTTTAAGGCTCTTGCAAGAAGGGGGATGTTTACAGACTTTATTGAAGAAAATGGGAATTATCATGAACTTATCGAAAAGTTATGGTTTCACTTTAATGATACCATGGATAAGATCACTGAGGATTACCAGGTGTTTATCCCGACATTTGGTGAGTTCAGCGGCAAATACAGCAGGAGATTAAAGATCATTGAAAATGAGACTCCTCATGCCATACAGATGACTATATATCCTCTTGATGAGAATTATTACCTTATTCTTTTGGATGAAATGGATAACAGTGAATACATAAAGGATTTCATGACAAGTGAGAAGGTAAATACTATTCAGAATACATATCTTTTCTCTATGTATATCGATCTGTTTAAGGATTCTACGAGCAGTATCAGTATTACGGAGATCTCAGATGAAACAGTGCATTCGAGCATTAAGTATTCTGAATGGAGATACATGATCGTAAATATGATCTGGCCCGATGATCAGGAACTGTTTATGGAAAGAACGGATCCTGAATATCTTAAAAAGAATATCATGCCCGGAAGAACTGCTTCTTTTGACTGTCTGATGCAGAATCTTGAAGGCAAATATATATGGGTCAAGCTGATATTCTCACGTGCCGAGACCAGTAACAGCGAAGAAGACTTCAGATTTGTCTTCATGGTCCAGGATATTCATGAGAATTCCGTTCAGTTGATGTCTACTCTGAAAAAATATGAGGAACTTGCATCTAAGGATACACTGACCGATGTATTTAACCATGGAAGAATAGAGACTGAAATATACAATGCCATAGAAATAGTAACACGTACCGACAGAGCCGTATCAATGATGATGTTTGACATTGATTATTTCAAGAATGTTAATGATAAGTACGGACATGCCGTGGGTGATATGACTCTGAAACACTTTGCTTACCTGCTTAAGGAGTATTTCAAATCCGTAAATGCTGTTATAGGCAGATGGGGCGGTGAGGAATTTGTGGCAGTATGTTATGATGCCGATATCAATAAGGCGGCCAAATATGCTGAGGAAATAAGAAATAAAGTATCTGGGGAAGACTTTAAGGTTGCAGGAAATGTTACCTGCAGTATAGGCTTGACTCAAATCAGCAAAGAAGATAATTTCAATCAGGCGTTTGATCATATGGATAAAGCTCTTTATCAGGCAAAATCAGATGGAAGAAACTGCGTAAGATAAGATTAGAAGTGAGAAGATAGGTGTTATTACAGGAGCTTACAAAAGAAAGAGTATTTTATTATTTCAGTGAACTGGCTAAGATCCCGCATGGATCACGTAATACGAAACAGATAAGTGACTATTGCGTGAGATTTGCCATTGATAGAGGATTCGAATATCATCAGGATGAACTAAATAATGTCATCATGATTAAGGAGGCATCAGAAGGGCGAGAAGATGACGAGCCTTTGATACTTCAGGGACATCTTGATATGGTATGTGAAAAAGCTGAAGGTATTACAAAGGATATGTCTATCGAAGGACTTGATCTTTGTATAGATGGTGAATATCTCAAAGCAGATGGGACAACGCTTGGTGGTGATGATGGTATTGCTGTCGCCATGATACTTGCGATTTTTGAGGATGAAAAACTCTCACATCCACGTCTTGAGGCGGTATTTACTGTTGATGAAGAGATAGGTATGCTTGGAGCAGCTGCAATAGATGTGTCACCTTTAAAAGGACATACCATGCTGAATATCGATTCCGAGGCAGAGGGAATATTTACTGTAAGTTGCGCGGGAGGTGTGGTAGCGACATTAAGGATACCTGTATCAAGAGAGCAGACATATAAAAATTCCTACAGTATAGACATAAGCGGCCTGACAGGAGGTCATTCCGGAATTGAGATACACAAAGGACGGGCTTCTGCAAATAAAGTTATGGCGAATATCTTAAAAGAGGTTTCCGACAGGCTCGAAATTGGTTTGATATCAGTTGACGGAGGGCTTAAGGATAACGCGATCCCTGTATCTTGTGTTGCTGTTATAGCTAGTGATGAAAACCTGGAAGATCTTGCGAACACGGTAAGAAGCATTGCACAACCGATAGCCGAGAGGTATAAGGATACCGATCCCGGGATGAAGATAAATGTAAATCATGTGCATGATAATAAGAAAACTTCCATGACAATAAATGATACAAAAAAGGTTATAGAAGCTTTGTATTCGCTCCCTGAAGGTGTTCAGGAGATGAGCACTGATATTGAGGGACTGGTGCAGACCTCACTCAATATGGGAATTTTGAATACAACAGAAGATCATGTTGAAATGTCATACTGCGTAAGGAGCAGTGTGGACAGTCAGAAAAAAGGGCTTACAGATATATTGAAGAAAAAGGCCGATAAGACAGGCGGAAAGCTTATATTAACCGGTGATTATCCCGGGTGGCAGTATAAGCAGGATTCTGTATTGCGGGATCGTATGGTTGAAATATATAAGAAGCAGTATAAAGAAGAACCTGTTATAGAAGCGGTCCACGCAGGTGTGGAATGCGGACTGTTTGCAGGAAAGATACAGGGACTTGACTGTGTATCGTACGGACCGAATCTTCTTGAGATACATACATATCGTGAGCGGATGGATATAGAATCTGTTAGGCGGGTGTATGCATTTACAAGGAAGATCATAGAGGATTTCTAAAATAGAGATTACCATATATGTAACAGGAGGAGTAAGAAAGACATGATGAACCCACAGGCAATGATGCAGTTTGTGTCAGCCATAAATACTTTTAAGAATAATCACCCAAAGTTTGCGAGTTTTATTGAACTTGTGATAAAAGGTGGAATACCGGAGGGATCAGTTATAGAGATCACAGTAACAAGACCCGGGGAGGATCCTATCACGGCAAATATGAAAGTTTTGCAGTCAGACCTAGAGCTGATGCAGGCACTTAAGGATATGAAACCATAATAATACACTATCACTGGTTAAAAGCCTGTTCCCATTTAAAGGAACGGGCTTAGTTTAACGGCAAGGAGGTAATGATATGCATCGTACATATGAAAATGAAGATATAACGGTTTTCTGGGATTCTGAAAAATGCAGACATGCTAAAAGATGCGTGACAGGCTGTCCACAGGTGTTTGATATCAACAGAAAACCCTGGATAGATATAAGCAGAGCCTCCAATGCCGATATATGGCAGACGATAGAAAAATGTCCGACAAAAGCTTTGACTTGTGCATTTAATCACGGCATCAGAGTGGTGTATGATGAGAAAGACGCAAGAAGTCTGGCGTACGATGGAGATAGAATTATCGGTGAGTGTGATTATGAAGAAAAAGATGGAGCATGGACGATATATCATACTGAAGTGCATCCGGATTATGGGAACAAGGGAATAGCCAAACGTCTTGTTTTTAAACTTGTTGAAGAAGCGGAACGCAGAAAGATGAAAGTAATACCTGTTTGTTCATATGCTGTGAAAGTGCTTGAGTGAACATGGGGATTAAATAAACGGGAGTGTATTTTATATGAATTTCAGAGCAGATCAATTTGTGTATGAGACTCATCTTCATACAAGCCAGGGAAGTGCCTGTGGTAACAACACCGGCCGTGAGATGGCAATAGCACATAAGGAGGCAGGTTACACAGGTATCATAGTCACGGATCATTTCTTTTACGGAAACACAGCAGTTGACAGGGAACTGCCATGGCAGGACTGGGTGCATCAGTACTGTGCAGGTTACAGAGACGCTTTGTCAGTCAGTAAAGAGTTGGATCTTGATGTCTTCTTTGGATGGGAATCCGGATATAACGGCACGGAGTTTTTGGTGTATGGACTGGATGAGGAATGGCTGATGAATCATCCTGAGATTAAGGATGCGACCGTCAAAGAACAGTATGAACTTGTACATAAAGACGGTGGAATAGTATTTCAGGCTCATCCATACAGAGAAGAGTTTTATATACCTGAAGTCAGGCTGTTTCCTGATGATGTTGATGGGGTTGAGGTTTTCAATGCCTGTAATAAGCTTACTGATGGAAGGGACCTGTATAATGAAAAGGCTGCAAAGTATGCATTGGAGCATGATTTCCCTACTACATGCGGTTCTGATATACATTGTAATGTTCCACTTATGAGCGGTACCTCTTTTAACAGACGACTTACCGGGATAGATGATTTTATTGACATGGTAATGAGCCGAAACTGTGAAATGATAAAATTAAGTAAATACAATGATGAGATCAAATATCGTTAGAGAGACTGATAATTACATAGTGGTGCATAAGCCTGCAGGGATAGCAACTCAGACTGCTAAATTGGGGCAAAAAGATCTTATAAGTGAGATCAAAAACTATTTAGCTGATTCCGAAGGTATAAAGAATCCTTATCTGGCGGTCATAAATCGTTTGGACCAGCCCGTCGAAGGCCTTGTTCTTTTGGCTAAAAATGAAAAGAGTGCTGCCTATCTGAGCGGTCTTCTCAATAACGGTAAGATTCAGAAATATTATCGGGCTTCAGTATACGGGCATATGTCATCAAACGAGGGCAGACTCGAGGATTTTCTTATAAAGGATGCCAAAAGCAACCTGAGTAAGGTGACTGACAGAAACAATAAACAGGCAAAACGGGCTGTGCTGGAATATAAAGTGGTCGAAAGGAACAATATAGGTGATACTTTGGATATAAGACTGATCACTGGAAGACATCATCAGATCAGGGTTCAGCTTTCACACGCAGGCTGTCCAATACTCGGAGATATGAAGTACGCAAGTCATGATTCGGCTAAGTATAACAGTACAGAATGTATAAGAAACATCTCTTTAAAAGCATACAAACTCATACTGGAAAATGAGGTAATCCAGATCAATCCATAATTCTATTTTGCACACACGTGCACGTGAACACCACATAATTTTAACAAAAAAAGACATAATCGCATCATCGATATCTGCAGTCATATCTTTACGGTAAAACGATTTACCTGGAAAAACACCCCTAAAATTGTGCAATATATACAAAATCAAAGAACAGGAATTGTTATATTTGTAAGATAAACACCTTGATATGCATTAAAAGATGCCTCATAATACATCATACAGACGATGTGCACGAGAACGAAATGCACTGTCTAAATAAAACAGGTAAAAATAGTTTGATATAAAGAAAGAGAAGGAGAAAAAAGATGATGAAGATTGTTATGAAGGTTGTTATGTTGATGGCTACAGGTGCAGTTGCAATGACAGTACTTGGAGGATGTGGAAACAGTGCTACTGAAACTGCAGCAGTATCGGAAGAAAAGTATGCAGACTCTGCTGTTTTTGCAGGAAACGAAAAGTACAATGAGATAAAGAACACTTTAAGCGTTGCTTATGCCGGCACAACCGATACAGACAAGCTTGTTTATTATGTAATAAATGAGGAAGCAACAAGAGGAATTCTTGTCATGAGAGAAAATAATGCTGATACAGATCCTCATGCGATCATGATGATCGGTGATATCACAGATAATGGAGACGGTACATACACACTTCTTGATGTTTCTTCATGGGCAGCGCTTACATATACGGTAGATGTTACAGAGGAGATGGGTGAAGAAGCATATACGATATCATTCAATGGTATGACTGACACTGCAGCACTCTTCCCTGCAAATAAGGATTCAGTGCTTGAGAAGATCAGCGAACTTAACTAAGATAACAGATAAAGAATTGAGTTATTTAGGGCATGAGGATTGATGTTTTTCATCAATCCTCTTTTTCGTCTGTATCGACAATATTGGCATAATCTGATAAAATCATCCACGTGGTTTTATATAAGGAGATTTGGGAGGAGAATCTATGTCGGCTGTTGAGTTTAATTGTTCAGGATGTGGAAAAAAACTCTTTGATTATGATCCTGTGACTCATTTCAGAAGATATAAGAGCCCTGTTAAAGAATGTCCGAAATGTGGCAGGAAATATGCGGATCCCAGATGCCATGAGATAGCACTGGAAGGACTGCCTAAAGATATCTTTAGTGTAAAAGCACATATTTTTCTTATAGTACTTGGGGCGATTGTTCTATACTGGGAAGCAACATTGATCGGAAAAAGTGAACTCAGCGGTATTCAATGGTTAATGCCCGGAGTAATTGTTCTTATAGGTGTTATTTTGCTGGTTGGAGGTATGGTTGAGGTAATATCCATACTTACAGGAATTAAGAAAAAGAAGTATGACAGGCTTACCGAGGAATCCAAAGAAAGGCTGAAAGACAGAGAGTATGCAAAAACTCTATATGGACTTGGATATTATATTCCACAGGAATATATGTAGGAAGGAATCCTGACGGAAATCAATAACTTTCTTCTTAGGTCGTTGATCTCAGTTTTTCTTTTTTATGATTTCAGCGCATAGATAATGCGTTGTTATCTTGCAGGCTGAATAAACAGTTGATATAATAAAAACGCTTATTTCATAGATATAAGGAGGCCGACATGGCAGATAAAAAATTAGTAGAAGCGATAACTTCCATGAATGAAGACTTTGCACAATGGTATACAGACGTTGTGATCAAGGCCGAACTCATAGATTATTCGAATGTTAAGGGTTGCATGGTCATCAAACCGGCAGGATATGCTCTTTGGGAGAATATTCAGCGTGAACTTGACAGAAGATTCAAAGAAACAGGTGTAGAGAATGTTTATATGCCAATGTTCATACCCGAGAGTCTTTTACAGAAAGAAAAGGATCACGTAGAAGGTTTTGCACCCGAGGTTGCATGGGTTACACATGGCGGACTTAATCCTCTTCAGGAGAGAATGTGTGTAAGACCTACATCAGAGACATTATTCTGCGATTTTTATAAAGGTGATATCCAGTCATACAGAGATCTTCCAAAGGTATATAACCAGTGGTGTTCTGTTGTTCGTTGGGAGAAGGAGACAAGACCTTTCCTTCGTTCAAGAGAGTTTTTGTGGCAGGAAGGTCATACAGCGCATGCAACAGAGGAAGAATCTGTGGCACGTACCGAGCAGATGTTGAATGTATATGCAGATTTTTGCAAAGAGGTACTGGCTATCCCTGTAGTTAAGGGACGTAAGACAGATAAGGAGAAATTTGCGGGTGCTGTGGCTACATATACAATAGAAGCGCTCATGCATGACGGAAAGGCTCTTCAGTCGGGAACGAGCCATAACTTCGGTACAGGATTTGCTGAGGCTTTTGGTATACAGTATACAGATAAGGAAAACAAGCTTCAGTATGTTCATCAGACATCATGGGGCGTTTCCACACGTATAATAGGTGCCATAATCATGGTACACGGTGATGATTCGGGACTTGTTCTTCCTCCTGCTATTGCGCCTACTCAGGTTATGATAATACCTATACAGCAGAAGAAGGAAGGTGTCCTTGAAAAGGCAGCTGAGTTAAAGTCCACACTTATAGATGCAGGATTCAGAGTAAAGGTTGACGACAGTGATAAATCGCCGGGATTTAAGTTCAGTGAACAGGAGATGAGAGGAATCCCTGTAAGAGTTGAGATAGGTCCCAGAGATATAGAAAACGGTAAGTGCCTGATCTGCAGAAGAGACACCAGAGAAAAGATCGAGGTAAATATTGACAATCTTTCAGCCAAGATAGCAGAGCTTCTTCCTCAGATCCAGCAGGATATGTATGACAAAGCCAAGAAACATCTTGAAGAGCATACATATGAAGCGACCACAAAAGAGGAATTTGAAAAAGTATTTGCTGAGAAATCAGGCTTTGTAAAGGCAATGTGGTGCGGTGAAACAGAGTGTGAGGAAAAGATAAAGGAAGATATGGCGGTAACCAGCCGTTGTATGCCTTTCGAGCAGGAATGTCTTTCTGACACCTGTGTATATTGCGGAAAACCTGCAAAGAAGATGGTTTACTGGGGCAGAGCATATTAATAAATAATCGATAAGCCTGTTTGACTCATGATATGAAAGAAGGAAGATAACATGAATGTATTGGTAATCAATTGTGGCAGTTCATCACTCAAATATCAGCTTATATCATCTGACACAGAGAGAGTTCTTGCAAAGGGTCTCTGCGAGAGGATCGGTATAGACGGAAGTGCGATAACACATCAGCCTGCAGGAGGAGATAAGGTAACAACACAGGTTCCAATGCCTGATCATACAGCAGCTGTAAAGTATGTTATTGAAAAGCTTACAGATCCTGTTGTAGGTGTCGTTAAATCTCTTGATGAGATCGATGCTGTAGGACATCGTATAGTTCATGGTGGTGAGAAGTTCAATACATCGGTAGTTATAAATGATGATGTTGTCAAAGCCATTGAAGAATGTAACGATCTTGCACCGCTTCATAATCCTGCCAACCTGATCGGAATAAATGCATGCAAGAGTCTTATGCCTAATGTTCCGATGGTAGCCGTTTTTGATACGGCATTCCATCAGACCATGCCCAAGAAGGCATTTCTGTATGGACTTCCTTATGAATACTATGAGAATTACAAGGTAAGAAGATATGGTTTCCATGGAACCAGTCATGATTTTGTATCTGCAAGAGCAGCCGAAATGCTTGGAAAGAAGAGAGAGGATCTAAAGATTATCGTATGTCATCTCGGAAACGGTGCATCGGTTACTGCTGTTGACCACGGAAAATCTATAGATACATCTATGGGGCTCACTCCGCTTGAAGGACTTATAATGGGTACAAGATCGGGAGATATCGATCCGGCCATCATAAGCTTTATCGCTGATAAAGAAAACATATCAGCTGACGATATGATAAATGTCTGCAACAAAAAATCCGGAGTTCTTGGCCTTTCGGGCGGTATATCAAGTGATTTCAGAGATCTTGCATCTGCAGCCGAGAGTAATGATCAGAAGGCAATAGATGCACTTGACACTTATGCATACAGAGTGGCAAAGTATATCGGAAGTTATGCCATGGCTATGAAGGGTGTGGATGTTATAGCATTCACAGCAGGTATAGGTGAGAACAACTGCCAGATGAGAGCAGCAATATGCGAATATGTAACATGGCTGGGTACAAGTGTTGATCCTGAAAAGAATGCAATTCGTGGCGAAGAAGTTATTCTTTCAAAGCCTGATGATAAGGTAGCTATAATGGTTGTTCCAACCAATGAAGAGCTTGCTATTGCAAGAGAAACGGTTCGTCTAGTAAAATAATATCAGACGGATAAGAATGAGAGCATAGAGATTTTAAGAGAGTTCCTTCCGGGAACTCTCTTTTCGAAAGTATGAATAAAATAGTATTACCAGAAAATGTAAAATATATAATAGAGACTTTGGAAAAAGCGGGATTTGAGGGATATGCTGTAGGAGGATGTGTAAGGGACAGTCTGCTTGGCAGAGAACCGGATGACTGGGATATCACGACCAATGCAAAACCTCTTCAGATTAAAGAGCTATTCCGCAGAACAATAGATACCGGTATTCAGCATGGTACAGTAACTGTTTTGGTGGATAAGGACACCTATGAGGTTACAACCTACCGTATAGATGGTGAATATGAAGATAACAGACATCCAAAACAGGTAGAATTCACGACCAGTCTTACAGAGGATCTTAAGAGAAGAGATTTCACTATAAATGCGATGGCATATAATGACAGGACCGGCCTGATAGATGAATTCAGCGGTATTGAGGATATCAGAGACTGTATAATAAGATGTGTCGGTGATCCGATCGAGCGTTTCAGCGAGGATGCATTGAGAATTATGCGTGCCATAAGATTCAGTGCGCAGTTGGGATATGAGATAGATAATGAAACTCTCAATGCGATGAGAAAACTGGCGGGAAATCTAAAATCTGTAAGTGCTGAAAGGATAAATACTGAGCTGTCAAAGCTTATAATCTCTGATAACCCCGGAAAACTCAGACTGGCTTATGAATACGGAATACTTGATATCATATTGCCTGAACTGTCAAAGAATATGGAGATCACACAGAATAATCCGCATCACTGTTATACCGTGGGAGAACACATCATGCGTTCTGTTGAGGCAATAGAGCCTGATAAGACGCTTCGTTATTGCATGCTGTTTCATGATATCGGTAAAGCAGAAACCAAGACGACAGATGAAGAAGGAATAGATCATTTTCACGGACATGTGCAACTGTCTGCACAGATGGCGTCAGATATCTGCCACAGACTTAAGTTTGACAATAAGACACTGGCTGCAGTCAAACAGCTTATAGCTTATCATGATGTTAAAATGGAATTAAAGCACAAAAGTGTCAGACGTATGATGAATAAACTTGGCAGTGAGGGATTTGGAGACCTTTTAAAGGTAAAACAGGCCGATCTTTTGGCTCAGAGTCTGTATAAAAGAGAAGAAAAACAGGCAGAACTGGATAAACTCAGGGAATTATACCTTGAAATAATTAAGGACAATGATTGTGTCAAAATATCGGACCTTGCTGTAAACGGAAAGGATCTTATGGAAAAAGGTATCACAGAGGGTCCTATGATCGGAAAAACGCTTGCCGGCCTGCTTGAAATGGTTATGGATGAACCGGGACTTAATACAAGGGAAAAGCTACTGGAGCTGATTGATGAACATTATATGCAGAATAATACAATTGCATAGAGAAGCATCGGAGCCTGATTACAGGAGGCGTTTTGCTTCAGCAGGATGGATGAAAAGATTTATGCCGGTATTATTGGTCTGTGCTGTTTTGGTATGCGGATGTTCTCAAACCGCAGATCAGTCTAATGAAACTGTACAAGCAGATAATACTGTGGATACAGGATTTGTTATGCCCAAAGCAGGAACATATGACAGTGCCGACAATGATGCTGTTGTGGTCTCAATCGATAAAGAGGCTCAGACATGTACTTTGTATAACAGGATCGTTGGCAGGAACTATACACTGAACTATGACGGCACATCCAAGATATACGATAAATATAAAACCGCAACGGTGATAGATCAGATAAATCCCGGAGATCTTGTTGATGTTACTTTTTTAAAGAGTAAGAAACTGCTAAACAGTATGACGGGATCTGAGGATGTATGGATATATGATGATGTTACCGATTTTGAGATTGATCCCAAAACGAAGCATATGAAGATAAACGGTGGGGATTACAGGTTTTCTGACGATCTTTTTGTTTTTCTCGGAGACAAAAAGGCACAGCTTATGGACATCAATTCTTGCGATGTTCTAAAAATATGTGGTACAGATCATGATATCTACAGTATAGTGATCACCAAAGGTCATGGTTATCTCAGGATAAAAGGCCAACAGTATTTTGAGGGTGGATGGATAGAGGTTGGCAATAAGATAATAAAGAATGTTACAAGAGATATGCTTCTTGCCGTTCCGGTTGGCAGATACCGCGTAAAACTGTCGAACGGAGAGTATGAAGGCTCGAGAGAAGTTGTCATAGAGAGTAATTGCGAAACAGAGCTGGATGTGAGTGATATGGTGGTTCTTGATGAATCCAATACCATGTACGGAAATGTAATACTTGTGACAGATCCGTCTGATGCACAGGTATATATTGACGGAAAAGAAGCGGATGTTTCAAAAGCTCTCAGTCTTGAATATGGAATACATCAGCTTATAGTGAGAGCTGAAGGCTATGAATCAATGACTCAGTATATAAAAGTAGGCCAGGAGAATGCAACACTGGAGATAACTCTGGATAAGAAAAAAGACTATGGTTCATCTACGGATTCGTCAGTTAATCCTCTGCCTTCACCATCTCCGCAGGTCACAACTTATGTGACAGAAGCGGTGAATCCTCTTGAGACATCTGACTACAGGGTTATGATCGAAGCTCCTGAGGGTGCGGAGGTTTATGTGGATGGAAGTTATGTCGGGATAGTGCCTGCGGATTTTGCAAAACGAGAGGGATCACATGTGGTCACACTGAGAAAAGAAGGGTGTGTGACACGCAGTTATACCATATCATTGGATGGTGTATTGAGAAATGAAACGTTTTCGTTTGCATCTCTTGAGGAAAATGAATAAAAATGCCCTAAAATCCATTGAAAATGCGTTAAATTCATTGACAAAATGTCCAAAAAAAGCTATTCTCTTTATAGACGTTTAAGGCGTTAAAACAATCTCATATTCAAAATGGAGGAGAGTTAAGAATGAACAAGACAGAATTAGTTGCAGCTATGGCTGAGAAGGCTGGAATTTCTAAGAAGGATGCTGAAGCAGCATTGAAGGCATTTACAGATACTGTTTCTGCTGAGTTGAAGAAGGGCGGAAAGGTTCAGTTAGTTGGATTTGGTACCTTCGAGACAGCTAAGAGAGCAGCAAGAGAAGGAAGAAATCCTCAGACAGGTAAGACAATGAAGATTAAGGCTTCTAAGGCTCCTAAGTTCAAAGCTGGTAAGGCTTTAAAGGATTTGGTTAACGCATAATAACCTATGAGATTTTGGAGGTAAGTACCTGGTTACTTACCTCCTTTTAATTTGAAAATTTAGGAGATAATATATATGAGACTGGATAAATATCTGAAAGTATCGCGCTTGATCAAGCGACGTACTGTGGCAAACGAAGCATGTGATGCTGGCAGGGTACTTATAAACGGAAATGTGGCAAAGGCCGGCACCAATGTAAAGGTTGGTGACAGGATCACCATTCAGTTTGGTAATAAAGAGACCAATGTTGAAGTGCTCGCTGTGGAGGAGACAGTTAAAAAAGAAGCTGCAGCTGAATTATATAAATATGTGTAATTATGTCAACCACAATATGTAGTAAATGGGTTAACATATTTTTGGAATATGTTGTACTGCCGTTGAAAAAACGTTGAAAAATAAAGCTTTTATCAAAAATCGATTGACATAATATTTATCAAGCCCTATAATGATTTATGTAAACACTCTGTTTACACAAGGGGATATTATCCCCATTAAAGAAGGTTGAAGGGTTATCATTCGGGGCATGAGTAACAGGTATCTGAGGGTAAGAAAAAAACAGAATAGATTCAGTGTGATGCTTGTTATCATAGTTCTTATCATGATGATGGCAGTTGTTTCATATAATAAGCATAATCTGAGGAACAGACAGGAATCATATTTAAAACAAGAAGAGATACTTCTTGAACAGATCGCAAAAGAAGAAGCAAGAAGTGAGGAAATAGCAGAATATGCTAAATATACCAAGACCAAGAAATATGCCGAGGAAGTGGCTAAAGAAAAACTTGGACTTGTCAATGAAAATGAGATAATATTTAAGACAGAGAATTAAAACCTTTGATAGTAGGATATCAAAGGTTTTTCTTATGGTGAGAATGTATGTTAAAAAGTGTCAGAGATTATATCCGTACTTACAATATGATAGAACCCGGTGATGAGATTGTGGCAGGGATATCAGGTGGTGCCGACAGTGTATGTATGCTCTTAAATCTTTTGGAACTAAAGAATGAGTATGACTTTACGCTCAAAGTTGTGCACATTAATCATAAGATAAGGGAGGATGCCAAAGAGGATGCTCTTTTTGTGAAAGATCTCTGTGACAGATATGCTTTAGATTATTATCTTTTTGAAGAAGATGTAGAAGAGTTGTCAAAAAAAGAGGGAATCTCTACGGAGGAAGCAGGCAGGAAGATAAGATACGAACGATTCAGACAGGTGAAGGAGAATCCAAATGCCAAAATTGCTGTGGCGCACAATCAAAATGATGTCGCGGAAACTGTTTTGTTCAACATTTTCAGAGGTACCGGACTGGAAGGACTTGCCAGTGTGTTGCCTGTTAACGGTGATATCATTCGTCCGCTTTTAGGTGTATCGCGTGACGAGATAGAAACATATCTTTTGGAAAAAGATCAGGAGTACAAAACCGATTCCACAAACAGTACTACCGATTATTCACGTAATAAGATAAGAAATGTCATCCTGCCGTATGCGATCGAGAATATATCACCGAAAACGATCGAACATATTGCGGGAATGTCTGACAGAATGATTCGAGTCAGAGAATATATAAGAAAAGAGACGGATAAAGCATATTCTGAGGTGGCCTGTGCCATAAATGATGGGGTGATGATCGATGCTGTATCATTTAACTTACTTGATGAGATGCTTAAACATGAAGTTATACTTTTAGCTCTGGAAAACCTCACGCCTCATCGTAAGGATATAACAGCCAGTCATGTTGAATCGATACTTGGGATCGCAGAAAAAAGTGGAGAGAAGAGAATAAGCCTTCCTTACGAACTTGAAGCAGTAAAACAGTATGATCGAATACTCATAAGGAAGAGAAAAACAGAAAATGCTGTACATGAACAATTTGAAATAACCGGTGACTGTAGTATAGAACTTCCTGACAACAAGGTAGTGGAAATAAAGATATTTGAAAGACCGGATGATATCAGTATTGAGCAAAAAACATATACTAAATGGTTTGATTATGATAAAATTATTAATTGCGTAAAGATAAGGACCAGGTTGCAAGGCGATTATCTTACGGTCAACAGTGATATGGGCAGAAAGTCTTTGAAGGACTATCTTATTGATAGTAAGATCCCCAGAGAAGATAGGGACAACATTTTTGTCGTTGCCGATGGTTCTCATATCATGTGGGTGATAGGTTTAAGAATCAGTGAGTATTATAAAGTTACTGACACAACAAAAAAGATCATTGAGATAAGTGTTAAAGAACGGTGATAACAGAAGGAGTGTTTTATGGCAGATCATTATGTTGAAGAGTTTTTATCAGAAGAAGAGGTAGATAAAAAGATCCAGGAGATAGGTGAGAAGATAAGCAGGGATTATGCTGGAAAAAGCATACATCTTATTTGTGTTCTCAAAGGTGGCAGCTTCTTTATGTGCGAACTTGCAAAGAGGATCACGGTACCGGTTTCAATTGATTTTATGTCGGTAAGCAGTTATGGCGCAGGGACAGAATCAAGCGGAGTGATAAAGATAGTAAAGGATCTGGATGAACCTCTTGAAGGAAAAGATGTGCTTATAGTTGAAGATATCATAGATTCGGGAAGG
Organism: Lachnospiraceae bacterium; assembly: GCA_017619635.1. GTDB lineage: Bacteria > Bacillota > Clostridia > Lachnospirales > Lachnospiraceae > Colinaster. Next base: position 47,765 of record JAFZRZ010000016.1, read on the forward strand.
ACTCTCAGTCATCTTATGAAGCTGCTTGAAAGCAGAAAGCCCAACAGTTTAAAACTGTGTACGCTTTTGGACAAGCCTGACAGACGAGTTGTTGATGTGAAAGTTGATTACACTTGCTTTTCTATCCCGGATGAATTTGTAGTTGGATACGGACTTGATTACGACCAGAAATACAGGAATCTTCCTTATATCGGTATAGTCAGATTTAATTAAGAGAGTAATTATCAGAATAAGGCAGGAAAGAGATTTGAACAAAAAGAAAAACGGGATAAATATGTACGCCATAGTATTTATCCTCATAATGTTGTTTGTGGCGATATATTCTTATACAAAAGACAGCAATACGGGATATACAAAAACCGAGTTGTATGATGACATAAATAACGGAAGGATTGTTGGGGCACTGATAAAACCTTCATCAGCAGTGCCGAATGGTAAGATTTCCATAGTAAGAAGCGATGCAAGTCGTGATACCGTTGTGGTTACGGATATCAATGAAGTTGTAAGTATGTTCGATGAGAAAGGCATATTCTATACCGTAAATGAGGTTGAAGAAGGCAATGTCCTCATGAACTATGTTGTGCCGATAGTCACCATAGTGGCAGTTCTTGTCATGCTCATAATGATAATGGGTGCCCAAAGCGGTGGCGGAGCCGGCTCAAAGATGATGAACTTTGGCAAGAGCCGTGCCAAGATGAGTAATGACACCAAAAAGAAACTTGCTGATGTTGCAGGTCTTCAGGAAGAAAAAGAAGACCTCGAAGAGATAATAGATTTCCTGAAAGCACCCGAAAAGTATGTTAAGATGGGGGCGCGTATTCCAAAAGGTGTCCTTCTTGAGGGACCTCCCGGAACAGGTAAGACTTTACTTGCCAAGGCTATGGCAGGAGAGGCCAATGTGCCGTTTTTCAGTATATCGGGATCTGATTTTGTGGAGATGTTTGTAGGTGTCGGTGCTTCCAGAGTAAGAGACCTTTTTGCGGATGCAAAGAAAAATGCACCGTGTATAGTTTTTATAGATGAGATAGACGCTGTTGCAAGACGAAGAGGAACCGGTATGGGTGGTGGCCACGATGAACGTGAGCAGACGCTCAACCAGTTGCTTGTTGAAATGGACGGATTTGAGGATAATTCGGGCATCATTGTTGTTGCAGCTACAAACAGAGTAGATATACTTGATCCTGCGATTCTCCGTCCCGGAAGATTTGACAGAAAGATATCTGTGAGCAGACCAGATGTAAAAGGCAGGGAGGATATCTTAAAGATCCATGCAAAAGACAAGCCGGTTGGAAGTGATGTTGATCTTAAGCAGATAGCCCAGACTTCAGCCGGATTTACCGGAGCCGATCTTGAGAATCTATTGAATGAGGCGGCTATAAAGGCTGCAAAGGGTAATAAAGCATACATTGAACAGAAAGATGTTCAGAGTGCATTTATAAAAGTTGGTATAGGTACAGAAAAGAGAAGCAGACTTGTTACTGAAAGAGACAAGAAGATAACGGCTTATCATGAAGCCGGTCATGCGATATTATTCCACGTTCTTCCCGATGTAGGTCCTGTATATACCGTATCGATCATACCTACCGGTCAGGGTGCGGCCGGATATACCATGCCGCTTCCTGAGAAGGATGAGATGTTCCATACCAAGGGACAGATGCTTCAGGAGATAATGGTCTCACTGGGTGGCAGAATTGCGGAAGAGATCATATTTGACGATATAACAACAGGTGCATCCAGTGATATTCAGACTGCGACAAAAGAAGCACGTAAGATGGTCACAAAGTACGGAATGAGTGACAATATCGGTGTTATATGTTACGAACATGAGGATGATGAGGTATTCATAGGACGTGACCTTGCGCATACGAAGAGTTATAGCGAATACATAACTGGCGAGATAGATAAAGAAGTTAAGAAGATAATAGATGAGTGTTACGCAAAGGCTAAGGAGATCATCCTTGAACATAAGGATGTGCTTGAAAAGAGTGCACAGCTTCTTATGGAAAAAGAAAAGATCACAAGAGAAGAGTTCGAAGCCTTCTTTGTATAAGTTGCACAAAAAAGCCATATACACTTTGTGATTTTTGTTAATCCTTTGTATTGTTCACAAGTGGGACCTCTGATATTATACTACTTGTAACCCCCAATACATTTTGTAGTTTTTTGCTATACCCCATAAGAGAAATACCTTCTCTGAAAAGACAGCTTTACCCGCTGTCTTTTTTTCTGTCCATTTTTGGTGTTATAATCATTCACAGATAAATCATATGATCTTTTTGAGGTGATCAAATGCTTCCTGAAGCGTATATAAACAGAATGCGAACCCAGCTTAATGATGAGTTTGACGCATTTATAAATTCATATGAGGAAAAACCAAAACAGGCATTACGTTTGAATACATTAAAAAACGGTGATGTTTTCAAAGTATGTGATAAGGCATTTCATCTAAACAGCGTGGAGTGGGCTTTAAACGGGTATTATTATGATGATGATGATCAACCGGGAAAGCATCCATACCATGAGGCGGGAATGTATTATATTCAGGAACCCAGTGCGATGGCTCCTGTAATGCAGCTTGATGTTAAACCCGGAGATGTGGTTTTGGATCTGTGTGCAGCGCCGGGAGGAAAAAGTTCGCAGATTGCAGGATTTCTTAAGGGGGAAGGTTTGCTTCTATGTAATGAATATATATCATCCAGAGCCCAGATACTGTCTGAGAATATTGAACGAATGGGGATCAGGAATGCATGTGTCACAAATGAATCTCCGGACAGGCTTGAACAGTTCTTTCCGGCTTTTTTTGATAAGATACTAGTGGATGCTCCATGTTCCGGAGAGGGGATGTTTAGAAAGAATCCTTTGGCATGCGACGAATGGAGTGAGGAAAATGTCAGAATGTGTGCAGAAAGGCAATCTTGGATCCTTGATTGTGCTGCAACTATGCTCCTCCCCGGCGGACGGATGGTTTATTCAACCTGCACATTTTCCAAAGAGGAAGATGAGGATCAGATTGAGGCCTTTTTAGAAAGACACAAAGAATTCAAACTGGAAAAACAAGAAAAGCTGATGCCCCACAGAATTAAGGGTGAGGGCCATTTTGTTGCTGTTCTTATTAAGGATGGGGAGAATATTCAAATAAGAAGAGGAGTATCGAATGATACTTCATCGAAAGAAAATAAGAATCTTAATAACATGATTTCATTATGGAGATCATTTGCAAAAGAGACACTTACGGAAAATGCGATAGATCGATTAACTGAAGGAAAGAGATACATTGCGTTTGGAGATAACCTGTATCTTGTCATGTCAGATCTTCCTCAGTTAAAGGGAGTAAAAGTGGTACGACCGGGATTACAGCTTGGGAGTATAAAAAAAGACAGATTTGAACCCGCTCATGCTCTTGCACTTGCGCTATCATGCGAAGAGGTGATGCGTTCACATTCTCTTTCCTGTGATGACAGGCTCTCTTCGGCATATCTGGCAGGAGAGACGTTTAGTGCGCAGGGAGAAAAGGGATGGTATCTTATATGCGTGGATGGATTCAGCATGGGATGGGGTAAACTTGCGGGTGGAATTATGAAGAATCATTACCCTAAGGGATTACGAAAACACCTGTAGATTATTGGCACGAGACGGAGTTGCATCATATGGCAAATGATATATGGGTATGTTATAATAATATTTTGGATGGAGCATGAAAAATGTTTGGAAAGAAAGGTACCCATGAGGGTTTGAACATTATAATAGTAGGTGGCGGAAAGGTCGGAACAACCCTTGTTGAGCAGCTGGCTCAGGAAGGGCATGATATCACTATCATTGACCAGAATTCAAAGGTTGTTGAAGCGATAACGAACACCTATGATGCGATGGGAGTTATAGGTAACGGAGCAAGTTATTCGACCCAGGTTGAGGCCGGAATAGAGAAAGCAGACCTCTTTATTGCAGTGACAAATTCTGATGAACTGAATCTGCTTTGCTGTACTGTGGCAAAAAGAGCAGGTAATCTTGCGGCGATCGCAAGAGTCAGGACACCTGATTACAGTAAGGAAGTTGACTATTTCATAGAAAAACTTGGCCTTGCCATGATCATTAATCCGGATTTTGTTTCTTCCAGAGTCATAGCAAAGATCCTGACATTACCGACAGCTTTGGATGTTACTTCATTTTCACATGGAAGGGTAAATCTTGTCAGAATCGAGATTCCGGAGGAGAATCCTCTTTGTAACAAGACCATAGCTGAACTTGGAAGGGAAGGTCTTTTGCAGCAGACCGTTATCTGTGCCATAGAGCGTGAGGGAAAGATATTTATTCCTTCCGGTGCATTTATCATAAGACCCAAGGACATAATCTCATTTGCCGCATCGCAGAGAGAATCCAGGATCTTCCTGAAGAAAGCGGGATTCAAGACCGGTCAGGTTAAAACCTGTATGATAGTGGGGGGAGGAAGAGCCGGATATTATGCAGCAGAACTCCTGATAAGAGCAGGCATAGATGTAAGAATAATAGAGATAAATCAGGGCAGATGCGAGAAACTCTCAGAATTATTGCCGGATGCTACTGTGATCCATGGCGATGGAACGAGTGAGGAACTCTTGAAGGAAGAGGGAATAGATGATGTAGATGCATTTATTCCGCTTACAGGTATAGATGAGGAGAATATACTCCTGTCATTACATGCAAAAAAAGTCAGCCATGCAAAGGTGATCACAAGACTGACAAGAAACAACTTCATGGAAGTAGTCAGCGGTCTTGATCTTGGCAGTGTACTGTATCCTAAATATATCACTTCGGAAGCTATCATCGCATATGTACGTGCTAAAAACAATTCCAAAGGATGTAATATAGAGACTCTGTATCACATGTTTGATTCTAGAGCAGAAGCCATAGAATTCAAGGTGGAGAAAGCCAGCGAGGTTGTGGATGTTCCGCTATCAAAACTGTCTCTTAAGAAGGATCTTCTGATCGCATTTATAAATCGAAACGGTAAGATCATAATCCCTAAAGGTCAGGATGAGATAAAGGTCGGAGATACGGTAATGATCGTAACTATACACAAGGGATTCAGAGATATTCAGGATATACTGGCGTAAAGGATACAAAAGGAAGTAATCATGAACAGTTCCATGATACGTGTCATTCTTGGACATGTACTTAAGATAGAAGCGTTATTTATGTTGTTGCCATGCATTGTCGCTCTCATATATGGTGAGAGACAGGGGTATACTTATCTGATAGTGGCAGGTTTTTGCGCACTTGTCGGTGTATTGATGTCTCTTATCAGAAAACCTAAAGATACAGCTCTTTATCTCAAGGAAGGTTGTGTAGCGACTGCATTAAGCTGGATAATGCTCAGCCTTTTCGGCGCATTGCCGTTTTGGGTTACAGGTGAGATACCGTCATATATAGATTCACTGTTTGAGACAATATCAGGATTTACCACTACCGGTGCATCCATACTGAACGATGTTGAAGCACTTTCATATACCTCTCTTTTTTGGAGGAGCTTTACTCATTGGATAGGCGGTATGGGCGTTCTGGTTTTTTTATTGGCTGTTATCCCGTTAAGTGGTGGTTCGAATATCAATCTCATGAGAGCAGAGAGCCCGGGTCCATCTGTAGGAAAACTCGTTCCCAAGATAAAATCGTCAGCAAGGATACTTTATATCATCTATTTCATAATGACTGTAGCTGAGATGATACTGCTCATGATTGGTGGCATGAATCCTTTTCATGCGATCACACTCAGCATGGGTACAGCAGGAACGGGAGGATTTGGTGTACTTAACAGTTCGATCGCATCATATTCAGCATATTGTCAATGGATCATAACGATCTTTATGATCATGTTTGGCGTTAATTTCAATGCTTATTATTTTGTTATGATAGGCAAGGTGGGAAAGTTCTTTGAGGTGGAAGAAGTAAGATGGTATCTCGGTATCATCCTTTCGGCAATAGCCATGATAACCATAAATCTTCATGGTATATACGGAAGTATTCCGGAAACTTTAAGAAATGCATCATTCCAGGTTGCATCCATCATAACGACTACAGGGTATTCGACTGCAGATTTTAATACATGGCCGATGTTCAGTAAAGTATTATTGGTCCTTCTGATGTTCATAGGAGCATGTGCTGGAAGTACCGGAGGCGGAATAAAGGTTTCAAGAGTGGTCATAATGCTTAAGACTGTAAAGAAAGAACTTAACAATTACAGTCATCCGAAGAGCATAAAGAAGATCATGTTTGAAAAAAAAGCCGTAGAACATGAGGTTCTACGGGCCATCAATGTGTATCTGATCACATTTATTATAATATTCACAACATCTTTTATAGTTGTTGCATTGGAAGATCACGATTTTACAACCAGTTTTACGGCAGTAGCTGCCACTATCAACAATATAGGACCGGGTTTGGAACTGGTAGGTCCCACCGGGAATTTCTCATTCTGGAGTCCTTTGTCAAAGATTATTCTCATGATGGATATGCTTGCAGGAAGACTTGAACTGTTCCCAATGCTCATCCTCTTTAGTCCGAAAGTTCTTAAAGAACTATTCATCGATAATTTGAGAACCGGAAAAAACAAAGACTGATCTTTATCTTCTTACTCCGTTGAATACGAATCCGTGCTCAAGAAGGTAATCACACCACAGAGAGTAATATTTCGCATACAGATGGACCTGATCGAAGGAATAACCGTCGGTCAGGTTACCATTCTCGTCACATACCGCTTCATTTATATCCAGATAATATATATACCAGTCATTGGCAAGTGTCGCCAGTTTTTCGTTACGGGCAGTGATATTTGCATTGTTTATGGAAGGATGTGTGGCTGATTTTTGTGCGCCGACTTTCATGATACCCTGAACAACGATAATGGCATCAGGCTGCCAGCGGTGTATCTGATCAACCACTTCGGTATATTTATCAAAATAAGTATTGATATTGGAACCGCACTCATTTATTCCCAGCATAATATAAACTTTACCGTATCTGGAGGTCGATAGGACTTCACGTGCGGTGGTATGCTGTATATCGCCGAATGATATATCTCTGTCCAAACAGTCATATATTGTCATTCCCACATCTGCCAGGTAATCACAATTATCCCATCCAGAATAAAGCTGAAGGCCGACAGTACGGGAATCACCCAAAAAGACAGCATCATTGAAGTATGACTGGTCTACAGGCTGTTCTACGTAGGTGGAGGCGGGCTGACTTGCAGCTATTATATCTTCCAAGGGTTCGCCGTATACAGGAGTGGGGGTTGGTTCGTCCATAACAGATAAAACTTCCGAAGCACCTGAAGCTGTGGTATCTGGCAGGGCTATGTTCTGACTGTCTTCTCCCATGACCACGGTATTGGCTTCTTTTCTGGGATTTACAAAAGCCTGTTGAATTGTATCAGCGAAAAGCTCTGTTTCGGCCAGAATGGTATCTCCCTGAACAGCAAAATACGGAAAGTATATCTGCAGGGTTTCAGAGAACTGCGTAATGAAAAACATTATAAGCAGGGTACCATATATAACTGCGAAAAGCGGAGCTCTTTGAAGTATCTTTTTCACATTAACTCCTTAGAAATTTATATACATGAACGGATTGTTACCGTTCTTCATTATCATGTAAACACACAACCAGAAAAGAGCAAATGATATAAATCTGGTCATATATATCCTTGTCTTTATCAAAACCTCTTCCATAAGAGGGAAACAGCAGATTATACCGCCTATAATGAACATCCAGTAATCTTTAAAATAATTGAATATGTCATTGCTGTTCACATTCAGTGGCTCACATATGCTTGTAAGATTAAATAGTCTTGTAAAGAATATTCCCATCTGTTCAAGATTACCGATGGCAAACATCATCCATGTCATGGGTATCACGATAAGTACGTAAAGGTGTCTTGCTATCTTTGCACCGATGTGTTTTGATTCAAAAAACTTCTTAAGAAGAGTTTTTTCCAATACTATGAAAAATAACAGTGTCAGAGCCCAGAACATGAAATTCATGGTAAGGCCGTGCCACAATCCTGTCAGCACCCATACCGCTGCAAGGTTGAGAATGGTTTTCTTTGTTCCGTTGCGGCTTCCGCCAAGTGGTATATATACATGGTTTTTAAACCATTCACCCAGTGTCATATGCCATCTGCGGTAGAATTCAGATACACTCTGTGAAAGATAAGGTGATTTAAAGTTTGTCGGTAGTGAGAAGCCAAGCATCTGCGCCACTCCGATGGCCATAAGTGAGTATCCCTGGAAGTCAAAATATAACTGCATGCTGTATGAGTACATGGACAACCATGCAAGAGGTGTTGATATACTCTGAAAACCAACTGTCTGAACTCCATTCCAGAGGTAGTATAATCTGTCGGCCAGGATCACTTTAAAGGACATCCCGAGGATAAAGGTTCTTATTCCTTTTTCCAGCTTGGCCAGAGATACCCTTTCGGGACAGGTCAGATCTTTTTCTAGATCTTTGAATGATACTATGGGACCCTGTAAGACCTTGGGAAAGAAGAATATATAATTGGCAAAGGTGAGAGGATTTCTGCATGGAACTATCGTGTTTCTGTAAACATCCAGATAGTATCCGATAAACTGTATAGTGAAGAATCCGATACCTATAAAAGTGTGGTTTTTAAAAAAGAGTATCGAAATCACCATCAGGCATATCTGAAGCCCTATACCGAACTTGGTTATGAATTTTCTGAGTTCGATACGGTCAAAGAAGTGATCCTCCAGAATCCCCGAGATAAAAACGATCACAATGTTTACCAAGAGAACAGGCATTACCCATATGTCGTTAAGAGCATAGAAACCCATGCTTCCGAGCAATAAAAGCCAGGGTTTTGCTTTTGAGGGTAACAGCATATATATCGGAACATATATCAATATGAAGATAAGTAAAAAGTTAATATCCGAAAATGTCATTATCGCACAGTTATCCTATTATTTCATGTCAGCATATAAATTATATGTTTTTATTTGGGCTGTGTAAATCCAAAATCACTTAATATGAACAAAAAACAACAGCTTGAACAAAAAAGAATGATGAATGAGTAAAAATCTATAGCTTTTTATGATTGTATGTGGCTTACAGTCAGTGAGTGATCCTTGGAGAAGTCTGTAGCGGTGGTTTATAAATAATCTGTAGAAATTCGCATAAAAATAGTATATACTTGATACAGTTTATATATACAGGAGATAGTATTTATGAGAAATGTTGCTCTTATTACAGGTATAACGGGACAGGATGGTTCATATCTTGCAGAATTTCTTCTCGAGAAGGGATATGAAGTACATGGACTTATGCGTCGTCACAGTATATCGGGTACGGAGAGGATAGATCATCTTTTAAGATCGTCATACAACGGAATTAAGCTTTTTTTGCATTATTCAGATACGACGGATTCAAGCTGTCTTGGAAGGATAATATCAGAGATCAAACCCACAGAGGTATATAATCTTGCCGCACAGTCACATGTAGGGGTATCCTTTGAGGTTCCCGAATACACTGCGGAAGCAACAGGAGTAAGCACCATAAAGCTTCTTGAGGCGATCAGACTTTATGGAGGTAATTGTCGTTTTTATCAGGCATCGACTTCAGAACTGTTCGGAGGTCTTCCTGAAACCGCTCCCCAATCGGAGAAAACACCATTTTATCCCAAGAGTCCCTATGGTGCCGCTAAACTGTACTCATACTGGATCACGGTGAATTACAGGGAATCATACAATATGTTTGCCTGCAACGGAATATTGTTCAATCATGAATCACCCAGAAGAGGCGAGAACTTTGTAACGAGAAAGATCACGCTTGCAATTGCCAATATAATGGCAGGAAAACAGGAAAAGCTCTCTCTTGGAAACATGAATGCAAAGAGAGACTGGGGATTTGCCGGTGATTATATCAAGGGAATGTGGCTTATGCTTCAGCAGGATAAGCCTGGTGATTACGTCCTTGCGACCAATGAAACCCATACTGTAAGAGAATTTGTTATTGCGGCTTTTGAAGAGCTTGGTATAAAGATAAGATTCGAAGGAACCGGTGTTGATGAAAAGGGTATAGATGAAGCAACAGGAAAAGTTCTTGTTGATGTTAATCCGCAGTTCTACCGTCCTGCAGAGGTTGAGTTCTTGTGGGGAGATTGTACTAAAGCCGAAAATGAGTTAGGATGGAAGAGAGACGTCGACTTCAAAGGACTCGTAGCTATGATGATGGATGCCGATATGAAGGCTATCTGCAATAAAAGCTGTGAGGAATATAAGAACGGGAAATAAATAAACTATGATAACGGTTTTACTGAATTGGCTCTATATTGCAATTACTTCGTTTGGAACGGGTATTGCTGTATTGAGCTTTTTTAGTTTTGTTTTTGGAATAAAGAAAACACATAATACTCTGTCTGTTATATTTGCAGGACTGGTTTTCAATACTGTGTATGCCGAGGCATTCAGCTTGTTTGGCGGTGTGGGTGTTACGGCAAATGTTATTCTTGTTCTACTTGCTGGGGCAGGAATTCTCATAAACAGGTCATGCGTATCATATACACTGATATCACTTAAGGAAAAGTTGTTTTCCGTTAAAGTTTTGCCTTATATATATGTGGCAGTTATTATTTTGTTCGCATATGGAACATCAAGGGGATATATACATTACGATACAAGCCTTTACCATGCGCAGAGCATAAGATGGATAGAAGAATATGGAGTGGTAAAAGGACTGGCATGTCTCCAGTTAAGGTTTGGCTATAATTCAAGTGCATTTGCTCTTACTGCTCTGTACAGTTTTATTGATATACTCGGGCAGTCTCTTCACACAACTGCCGGTTTCTTTGCTCTTCTTGGTGCAGTTCAGGTTGTAGACGTTTACAAGGTATTTTTAAAAAAGCATGTAAGACATAGTGACTTTATCAGGATAGGTTTGTTGTTTTATCTTGGTCTCATATTTAAGGAAATGGTATCTCCTGCCAGTGATTACTATGCGCAGATACTTATATTTACTGTAATAATAATGTGGTTGGATGCTCTTGAAGATAAAGAAGACGAACCAAACGTAAAGGTTTATACCTTTGCGATGTTGAGTATACTTTTGGTATATGCGGCTACTGTAAAGTTTTCTATCGCATTGCTTGTGCTTCTGGTGATCAAACCGGCGATTATGCTGATAAAGGATAAAAAGTATAAACAGATCGGTGTTTGTCTGGGCTCAGGAATATGTGTTCTCTTACCGTTTTTTATAAGGAATGTTTTGATATCCGGATGGCTTATATATCCTTCGACAATCATCGATCTTTTTAATGTGGACTGGAAGATCCCCAAAGGCGTGGCTCAGTACGATGCAATGGAGATAGGAGTATACGGAAAGGGAATAAATGATGTGACAAAACTTGATATGCCTATAAATGAGTGGCTCCCGGGCTGGTTTAAAGGCATGTCGATAGTAGAGAAAGGCTGGGTAAGCCTGACTTTTGTCTGCATTATGGCGGGACTTATCTATTTCATATACAAACTGGCAAAGAAAAATGCTGATTATGATAAACTTCTCATTTTCACGGTAATTGTGGCATCAGGATTATTCTGGTTTTTCAGTGCTCCGCTGGTAAGGTATGGTTACGGATATCTTACATGTATTCCTTTGTTTGTGGACGGGTTGCTTTGTATGGAACTCGTGAAAAAAACAAATGACAAAAAAGCACTGTATATCGCTTATGTCACAGTTTTTGTTTTGGTAGGCTTATATCGCATAAAAACAGTGGGTTATGATATAATTACTACGTTGGGTGAACCGTATTATATTGCTCAGGAGGATTATGAGAACTGGCCGGCAAAAGAATATGATCTGGACGGTCATATCATATATGTTCCTGAGGAGGATGCACTTATAGGCTACAGTCAGTTTCCGGCATCTCTTATGCTCATAGATATTCAGATGCGCGGTGACGACTGGAAAGACGGATTCAGATACAAGGATTATGACGCATGGCTTGAAAGAAGCGGCGTTAATGAATAGAAGGAGATATTTAGATGGCTAATCTTTCAAAAGAGGACAAGATTTATGTGGCAGGTCACAGAGGACTTGTCGGTTCTGCAATAGTAAGATCACTTAAAAGAGGCGGATATACCAATATCATAGGCAGAACACATTCAGAGCTAGATCTTACGGATCAGCAGGCTGTAAGAGCTTTTTTTGAGGCTGAAAAACCAGATGTTGTTGTTCTTGCCGCAGCAAAAGTTGGCGGAATAAATGCAAATCAGACCATGCCTGCAGAATTTGCATATGAAAACATGCAGATACAGTGCAATGTGATCAAATGCTGTCATGATTACAAGGTAAAGAAACTTTTGTTTCTGGGAAGCACCTGCATATATCCTAAAATGGCACCCCAGCCTATTCCTGAGGATGCATTACTGACAGGCCCGCTTGAAGTTACAAACGAAGCATATGCGATCGCAAAGATCTCAGGTATGGAAATGTGCAGATTCTTTAAGATCCAGTATGGCGATGATTTTATAAGCTGTATGCCTACAAATCTTTACGGACCCTATGATAATTATGATCTGAGCAACTCACACGTTCTTCCTGCCATGATAAGGAAGTTCCATGAAGCAAAGGTAAACAATGCTCCTACAGTTGAACTCTGGGGTACAGGCTCTCCTTTAAGAGAGTTTTTGTATTCAGACGATATGGCAGATGCATGCGTATACCTGCTTGAAAACTACAGCGGTGAGCAGCATGTCAATATAGGAACAGGAAAAGAAGTTACAATAAAACAGCTGGCTGAGCTTGTTAAGGATACAGTCGGATTTACAGGTGATATAGTCTGGAACAGCGATATGCCGGACGGAACACCGAGAAAACTTGCAGATGTGAGTAAGTTGCATTCGCTTGGATGGACACATAAGGTAGAACTTGAAGAAGGTGTCAAACTTGCTTACGAATGGTTTAAGGAAAATGTGGATACAGCTAGGATGTAGGAGGATGTGACATGAAAGCATACGGTGTCATAATGGCAGGTGGTGGCGGAACCAGATTCTGGCCCCTTTCAAGAGCGGATAAGCCAAAACAGTTTTTGAATCTGTCCGGTAAAAATACAATGGTAGTCGATACTGCCAACAGATTATCAAAGGTGGCTGACAAGGATGATATATTTGTTGTGACTAATGCCAAGACCGTCGATGCGACCATAGAACAGACCAAAGGGATACTCAGACCGGATCATATCCTAGGCGAACCGGCTGCCAGAAATACAGCTGCATGTATAGGATATGCAGCCATGGAGATAACAAAAAAATACGAAGATGGTGTCATGGTTATCGTGCCGTCTGACCATTTCATAAAGAATGAGGAACAGTTTGCGCTTGTTTTGAGTAAGGCAATTTATACCGCGGAAGAGACTGACAGACTAGTCACTGTAGGAATCAAACCGACGTTTCCGTCTACCGGATACGGTTATATAAAGTACAATGCGGATACTGATGGTATAGCCAAGGATGTTGAGGAATTCGTAGAAAAACCGGATCTTGAGACTGCTAGTGAATATGTTGACAGCGGAGAATATGCATGGAACAGCGGAATGTTCATCTGGAAAGCTTCAACGATACTGAAATATTTTGAGAGACTACTCCCTGATATATACAGATGTCTTGTCAGGATAGGTGATGCCATGGGGACTGAAAGGGAACAGGAAGTCCTTGAAGAGGTCTATCCTGATATCCCTAAGATATCAATTGATTACGGCATAATGGAAAGAGCCGATAATGTAATGATGCTCGAAGGAGATTTCGGATGGAACGATGTTGGAAGTTTTGATGCCTTTGACCAGATACATGATCAGGATGCAAACGGAAATGTCGTAATGGCTGATTCATGCATCATCAATTCCAAAGATAACGTTTTGTACAGTACCCAGGAGGGACATCTTATTGCAACGCTGGGAATAGAGGATCTGGTTATCGCTCACACCAAAGATGTTACTCTTATATGTGCCAAGGACAAGGCACAGGATATCAAGCTTTTTGTGGAAAGGCTAAAAGAAGAAGGAAAAGATTCATATCTGTAAGGCAAATAAACCGGGAGAACATGCATGATCAAAACTAAGTTGATAGTCATGGTTCATTACATAAGGCTGAGTGTCAAATGGTGCTTATTCTCGATCCTAACCGGAACGGTATGCGGACTATTGGGAAGCGCTCTATATTTCTTTGTCCAGTGGGCGAATGAAATAAGAGGTGAGCATAACTGGCTTTTGCTGTTTTTACCGGTTGCCGGACTTATTATAGTGAAAATATATCAGATGTTTGGTCTCAAAGAAGACAAGGGGACCGATCTGATATTTGATTCTGTTAGAAATGCTCAGGAGATACCGTTTAAGATCACGGTCGTGAGTTTTCTTTCTACCATCTTTACACACCTTTTCGGCGGATCTGCCGGAAGAGTCGGTGTTGCCATCCAGATGGGTGGAAGTATATCGTCCAATCTCAGTAAGATATTTAAATTAAACCCAAAAGACAGAAGCCTGTTTGTCATGTGCGGTATGGCAGGTCTCATATCTGCACTTTTCGGAACCCCGTTAATGGCGGCTTTCCTAAGTATGGAGGTCATCAGCATAGGCGTTATATACTATGCTGCATTTCTGCCATGTCTGCTTACATCACTCGTGTCATATTTTGTGGCAGAGGCTCTGAATATAACTCCCATGAGATATACAATAGCATCGGTACCTTCGCTTAATGTTGAATCAGTTACAAAGGTGATGTTTTTGGGTGTCGGATGCGCGATAGTGAGTATTCTGTTCTGTGCGGCAATGAAGTTATGGGGTGATACAGTCAAAAAACACATAGAGAACCAGTACATCCGTATACTGATCGGTTCAGGTATCATAATAATCCTTACACTTGTTACGGGAAGCCAGGTATATAACGGATCAAGTGAGTCTCTTTTAAATGCCGCTATTATATATGGGCAGGCACATCCTTATGATTTTTTACTAAAGATATTATTCACTGCGATAACGCTTCAATCCGGGTATAAGGGCGGCGCTGTATTTCCTGCTCTTGTCATAGGAGCTACTTTTGGATGTACATTTGGCTGGTGGCTGGGATTGCCTGTGGAATTTGCGGCAGCAGTCGGAATGGTAGCGGTTTTTTGCGGAAGCGTTAACTGTCCCATAGCAAGTATTTTCCTTAGTGTTGAAGTTTTTGGTGGTGCAGGAATAGTTCTGTTTGCGATAGCCTGTGCTATAAGTTTTGTGTTCAGCGGTTATTTTACGGTATTTCCGGGACAACAGTTTGTTTATTCTAAACTGCGTATTGAGTATAAGCATTCCACAATGAGAAATGTGGAAAATGATGACCTGACCTGACATATAATGTCTTAATTTGCCAATGATACCATATTTTGCTAGAATGAATGTGTTTGAGGCAAGAACTGATTTATGAACATACTTGGTATATTTTTGCTGCTTATCCTTCCCTTTGCGGTTGGAACAGTTTTGAATTTCATAACAAGACAGAGTAAAACTAGTCAGATTGAAACATATTTGATTGGTTTTTTTTCGGTTTTTTTGATTCAGGGTGTGATCTTTTCTTTATATAACTTTATGGGGATCGGATATGATGTATGTTGCAGGATATTCACCTGGGGCACATATGCGGCAGTTGCTTTATTTATACTGATCGCAGTATTTGGATTTAAAAAGTACATCATATGCGGTGCTAAGAGATTTACGCTTCGAAAAGACGAGAGGCTTGTATTTGCATTGATGATCGCATCGATCTTGATAGTTATCATAAGGATAGGATTTCTTTATCTGTATGAGCGTGATGACATCATGCTTGAAACAGTCAGGGTTAATCTGCTCACGTCAACAGTTAACACTTATAATCCGTTAACGGGCAGACCTTACGAATTGGGAATGATCAATTCAAAGAAGCTAATCACGCTACCGCTCTATTACACATACTGGTGTAAGACATATGACATATCTGCCAGAGATCTTCTTTATGCTGTATGTGAGCTGCAGACACTGTTTGTGATAATAGGAGCCTGTGGCTGTGCCATGAAGCGAGTACTGAAATCAAATAAAAAGCTTTACACATATACTATGTTTGTTGCGTTTATGCTTGCATCGGGGGACTATTTTAAAGGTTCTGTCGGATATAAGGTATTATGGAACGGTTATAGCGGAGATACGATCGTTGTCGCAGGTGTGCTATCGTATATTATCTATCTGATACTTGATATGTACAGGCTGGAGAGAGGAGATTACGGTAAGGCTACATGGGCAATGAGGATCCTGAGAGTGTTTAGGATTCTTTTGTGCTTTGCATGTACGCTATTTATCACGTCAATACCTACAGGTATACTTATGATAGTGCTCTGCCTTGTCACGATGATCGCATGTGCGACGATCAGATTTGTAAGGGAGGAAAAGGTATGAGAGAAACGATAGATATCATGCTGACTTACTTTTCTGATTCAAAGCTGGCAGGCAGTTACTTCTTATTATTCCTTGTGAGTATAGTGCTTTTATACTATATCAACAGGGAAAAGAACAGATGGTTTGTTCTTTACGGGATCCTTATACTTGCGGTAGTCATAATGAATCCGATTATTTTGTGGATACTGATGCAGGTGTTTCCGTCTTTGGCTGCGTATGCTCCGATAACACTGCTTACACCGGTTCTGTTTTATGTACCGTTTGCAGCCGCTGAGCTTACTGACAGTCTTAAAGAGATGAAGATAAGGCGCATTATAATTGCGATACTGGTATTCCTGATATTCATATGCGGAAATATGTGCGGAATGGTAACAGATTTTTCTGTGGCTGAAAATAACATAACAACTAAAGAAGAGCTTGATATAGTTGATTATCTGGAAGATGTGTCACCACAGATGGTACTTGCTGATGAGTCTTTGATATCCACGATATCAGCCAGAGGAAGGTTGATCCCTCTTTTTTATGGTAGAGACCTTTGGACTCCGGATATGGATACAGGAATAATGGACGGTTACAATGAAGAGGCCTATACATTGTTCGATGCAATGAAGAACTCTGAGGAGAACGCGGATTTCATAGCTGAGACGGCATATGAATACAGATGTGATATAATAGTCATGGATTCATTTGAGGATTATCCACATTTACTGGGGAATTATAAACTGGCGGCTCATACGTCGAATTATCTTATTTATGAGATGAAATAGGTATAAGGGGTTAACGGAGGCTGTATAAAATGGAATTGTTGAGTGTTATCGTTCCATGCTTTAACGAAGAAGAGAATATATTTCCGTTTTATGAAGAGCTCATGAAGAATGATGAGTTCTTTAAAAAGCGTGATCTTAATATAGAGATCATTTATGTTAGTGACGGTTCAAAGGATGGTACTGTTTCAAAAGTAAAAGAGCTGCATGAAAAGGATGACAGAGTCAAGCTGATATCTTTTTCCAGAAATTTTGGAAAAGAATCGGCTATATATGCCGGCTTTAAGAGGGCAAAGGGAGATTACGTTGTCATGATGGATGCTGATCTTCAGGATCCCCCGTCTTTGTTGCCTGAAATGTTTGGATATATTGATGAGGGATATGATTCTGTTGCGACCAGAAGGGTTACAAGAAAGGGAGAGCCTCTTATCAGATCATTTTTTGCTAGAAGATTTTACAAACTCATAAATAAGATGAGCAAGACAGAGATAGTTGACGGCGCAAGGGATTACCGTCTTATGACCAGGCAGGTTACAGATGCGATCCTGGCACTCAGTGAATATAATCGTTTCAGCAAAGGTATTTTTGGCTGGGTAGGATATGAGACCAAATGGGTTGAGTTTGAAAATGTCGAACGGACCAGAGGCGAGACCAAATGGAGTTTTTGGGGATTGTTTAAGTATTCACTCGAAGGTATAGTTGCATTTACCACAGCTCCGCTATCGTTGGCTTCGTTAATGGGAGTTTTGTTCTGTTTCTTTGCATTTGTGCTCATAATATTCATCATTGTGAGAACATGCATATTTGGAGATCCTACCAGTGGATGGCCGTCACTGGTATGCATAATCAGCCTTATCAGCGGTGTACAACTTTTGTGTCTTGGCATAATGGGGCAGTATCTTTCAAAAACATACCTTGAGGTCAAGAAGAGACCGCTTTATTTTGTCAAAGAAGAGATCGAGTGAGTAAACGTTTGGATATAGATAGGTCATGAGTATAAAAAATCAGAAAGATGACAATTACATGAATGAATCCATGGATATGAGACGGTTCTTTTTATGCTTATTAAAGAAAGCATGGATCATAGTTGTTGTGACAGCACTTTGTGCATCTTTGGGAGCGATCATTTATAATCTTTATTATGAGATAACGGACGGAGAGCCCAAATACCAGAAATGCACAGATTTCTATATCACATTCAATGAAGCCGACCATCCAAACGGCATGGATTATTACAATGCATATACATGGAATCAGTTTGTCACGGATGACAGGATAGTGAATAAGGCGTTGTCAGTATCCGGTTCGAGTGTTACAAAACAGGATATAAAAGAATATGTGACGGCTCGTATGATGAGTGATTATCGTGTTCTTACAGTGGTTGTTACCGGAGAAAACAACAAAAAGGTTGAAACGATCAGTGAGGCATACAAAGTTGCGATACCAATGTTTCCGGAAGAAGTGGATGAGATCACAAAGATTGAGCCATGGTCGGAAGATGACATGATAGAAGTTAATGATCATACACTTGCATGTAATGCAGCTTTGCTGGGAGGTGTCATCGGATTTTTTATAAGTCTGTTTGCATTGGCGGTGTATTATTGCATGAATGACAGGATATATACCGAAGCGGATTTTAACAGGAGGTTTGGTGGTGTAACATTTTTGGGTTATGATACAGAACGCTTCAAAGATGATACAGAAGCTAATAAGAAAAAAGTTATCGGAGAGGCTAATGTGGCAGAAATAAAAGCTGTATCAAATGAACATGAAACGGTAGCCGATAGTGACGGAGTCATCCTTAATGTTACATGGGGAGAGCATGCTTCTGCAGTACAGTATAAAGTGGATCTTTTAAAAAAGCAGGATATAAAACTCTATGGAGTTGTCCTGAATAATTGTAACGAAAGATTCTTAAATATGTATTACGGAAAAGATAAGTTATGATAATACAGCAACATCTTGTGGTAATAGCTTTATTGTGCTACAATATGCGTGTTGTGTAAAAATATCAGTGTAATAGGAGGAGAAAGTGATGTTTGAGTGGAAAGGGTTTGCTAAGTTTTGGCTTTGGTTCTGTCTTATTGTTAATGCACTTATGATCATCGTTTGTGCATTGGGACTTGTTGGAGCATTGGCTACAGGAACCGGTTTGGCTATAATGGCTCTCTGCACAATAGCTGAGATTGCTATGGTAGTAGGTCTTTCAATTCTTCTTTTCAAGAAAAAGAAGGTTGGTTTCTATATCGTAGCTGCAACTGCAGTTCTCAATATCATTCTTAATGCTATCAGCGGACAGCTTGTAAAGGGTATCGCAAGTGCTGTAATCAGCCTTGTTATCCTGTTCTTCGCTATAAAGAGCAACTGGGATGATATGGAGTAATAAGTTTCAAAAAAGAAAGAGTTGATTTCAAGGAGACTGTTCGGTTGAACGGTCTCCTTCTTTTTGCAAAACACCGCTATTTATAGTAAAATCTGTTTATGAATTTACAGACTTTAGTTTCCTGTGTACAACAGAATACTGATCTTATGGCTAAGACCATGAACCTTGAATCCGATGCTATAATCATTAATCAGTGTGATGAGAGTGATTACAGTGAGTATGATCATAACGGATACAGGATCAGGTGTTACAGTTATGCCGAAAGAGGTGTGGGTTTATCCAGAAACAAGGCACTCGAACGTGCTACTGCCGATATAATTTTGTTTTCTGATGAGGATATACGCTATGAGACCGGATATGCAGAGACGATACTTAAGGAATTTGAGAAACGTCCGGGTGCAGATATGCTTCTTTTCAATATAGATGTTACAGAGGAGAGAAGAACATATCACATTGATAAGGAACACAGGGTTACCTGGAAAAACTGTGGAAGATATCCGACTTACAGTTTTGCCGTAAGGAGAGCAAAAATCCACAATGCCGGGATAAAGTTTAATCTGAATTACGGTGGAGGAGCAAAATACAGCTGCGGAGAAGACAGTCTATTCATAATGGATTGTGTGAAAAACGGCTTAAAGATTTATGCCCTTCCCATTACGATCGGTATGGAAGAACCAAGACCGTCAACATGGTTCAATGGATATAACGAAAAATTTTTCTTTGACAGGGGAGCACTTTACAGACCGTTATACGGAATACTGGCAAAACCTTTGTCTGTCAGATGGTTACTGGCTCACAAAGATATTTTCTTTGCAGATGAAAAGCAGGAGATAAAAGACTGGAAACAGGCTTACAGACTTATGAAAAAAGGCATGAAGGAAGTATCTGACACGCTTTGATGAGGATAAGAGATGGTGCTGTACACAGCGATAGCGCTGATCACAATATTCGCGGCTTTATTGGTACGTAATCGTGAATACATATATGGGAACACAAGACAGCATATGCTTAACAGGATAAGTCTTGCTGCTGTTTTTTGTATACTCTTTTTATTGAGTGCATTAAGGATAGAAGTGGGAAATGATTATATCACTTATGTTCAGAATGCTCATGAGATATATGTTGGAGGGATCACTGTTACTGAAGCCGGTTATAATCTTATAGTGAAGCTTCTTTTTATCCTTTCGGGATATGAGAATTATCTGCTTGTATTTGCTTTTTTCGGTTTTGTAACGATATTTATTTTTCTAAAAGCGATCTATGACCAAAGCGAATCCTTTGCCATGAGTTTTATGCTCTTTATGGCATTGGGTATCTATTTCAGGTCTTTTACTACGGTAAGATATTATCTTGTACTTGCCGTCACATTGTATTCTCTCAGATATGTATTGAAAAAACAGTATATTGCCTTTATCTTGATAATAGCGGTTGCAGCGCTGTTTCATAAGTCTGTACTTGTTGTGATACCGCTATATATCATATGCAGTCTGCCATGGAAAAAGTGGTTTTATATCATTATTGCATCTGCTGCGGTCGGTTTATATGTTTTAAAAGATTATGTTATGGAGATAGCTTTGAGACTCTATCCGTCATATCGTGATACCATATATCTGACGCAGGATACAGGTATCATGGAAAGTATACCTGCTCTTTTAAGATGTGCATTTGTTCTGGCGTTATGTCTGATATGTTATAAGGAGAGCATAAAAGATAATTCAGAAAACACATTGTACTTTAAAATGACGATAATGGCTGTGGCAATATATACAGGAGGATCATTCCTTCCTATGGTATCACGCTTCGGATATTATATGATCACGCCTCAGATATTGTTGATTCCAGGTATATATAAGACTGTTTCGGATGGTAAAAAGAAAAAGTGTCTGTTTTATGCCATACTGGCATTTTCGATAGTATATTTTGTTTATTTCCTGTTTACGGCTTCCAAACCCGGTATAGCAGTCCTACCGTACAGAAGCTGGCTTTTTAATGAATTGGAGTGGAACAACATTGAAGAAATGCTTATATATAATAATCGTTAGTCTCAATCCCGGAGAAAGACTAAAAGAAACACTAAACAGTGTCTTTTCTCAGACTGCTGATATCTTTAAGGTGATCATTAAAGACGGTGGTTCTTCTGATGAGGCTTTAGATACACTTGAGCGTGAAGGGTATTTTGAGGGGCATGATAACGTAGCGATCATTCGAAAACCTGATAAGAGCATCTACGAAGGGATGAATCAGGCTGTTGACTATGTAATTGAAGATGTAAAGCAGGATCATGCAGATAAATACTGTATGTTTTTAAACTGCGGAGATACTTTTCATGATGAGAATGTTTTAAAGACAGTGGCGCCATATCTAAAGGTATATGACAGACCGCATATTATATATGGGGATCAGTATAATCTGATCCAAAAAAGTATTGTTTCCTCTGCACCTGAGATAAATGAGTTCACGCTTTTCAGAAATGTGCCTTGTCACCAGGTTTGTTTTTATAGCCTGTCATTGTTCACAGACAGAGCCTATGATGTTAAGTACACTGTAAGAGCAGATTATGAGCATTTTCTTTACAGCTGGTATGAGAGAAAAGCAGTTTGTGAACATATTAAAGTCATCATATCGGATTATGAGGGCGGAGGATATTCTGAGACAGCCGAGAATAAAAAAAGATCGGCGGCACAGCACAGAGAGATCACTGAAAGATATATGGGTGACAGAGTTTTGAAATACAGACTTATAATGTTGCTCACATTGGCGCCTTTAAGAACAAGGATGGCCGAAAGCCCGGTGATGTCACGTGCATACAATTCGATCAAGAGTGCTGTATATAAAAGATCCAAGAAGGATTAAAATGCAGGATATGAACTGCAGGTAAGAGATGAAGATACTTTGGTTGTGTAATGTTATCCCGCCGGTGATAGCAAAACAATTAAATACAGAGACTACCGTTAAAGAGGGATGGATAGATGCCGCTTTAAAAAGAATGTTATCTGATAAAGACAAGGACATTACTTTGGGGATATGTGCTCCGACAGACAGTCTGGATTCTCCATATAAGAAAGATGCTTTATCAATAGAAGACAGACAGATCACAGTATACAGATTCCTTGAACAGACGCAGACGCCTTGGGTATATGATAAGACTCTGGATGTGGTATTTGCTGATGTGATCGCGGATTTTACTCCGGATATGATCCACATCTTTGGTACGGAATATCCGCATGCCACAGCATGTGCAAAAGCATTTAAAAGACCTGACAGACTGCTTATTGGTATTCAGGGAGTAATGAGAGCCTGTGCTGAAGAATACTGCGGAGGATTACCAAAAGACATTGTAAACTCATCAACATTCAGAGACCGGTTAAAAAAGGATAATATAGCAGATCAACAGACAAAGTTTGAGTTACGAGCAGGCTTTGAGAAACAAACGCTTGAAAATGCCGGTCACGCAACGGGGAGAACAGAATTTGACCGGAAAGAAGTTCTAAACATCAATCCCAAACTTATCTACCATCATATGAATGAGACAATGCGTGCAGAATTCTATGAAGGTAAATGGGATCCTGACAGACTGAATGATAACGTTATATTTGTATCGCAGGCTGATTATCCGCTTAAAGGATTTCATGTGCTGATGGAAGCAATGCCTTATATTTTAAAGGCTTTCCCCAAAACAAAGATTTGGGTTGCGGGAAACAGCATAACCGGATACAGAACTCTGAAAGAAAAGATAAAGATAGGCGGTTACGGAAAATATCTGAGAAAACTGGCTGTAAAAAACGGGTTGGAAGACAGAATAACCGTTTTGGGAAAGCTTAGTGCATCCGAAATGCGTGAAAGATATGAGAACAGCAGTGTATATATATGTACCTCCTATGTTGAGAACTCACCAAATTCACTTGGCGAGGCCATGCTTGTCGGAACACCTTCCATAGCAGCCAGAGTTGGAGGTATACCGTCTGTTGCAAGTAAAGAAGAGGTCACTTTTTTTGATAAAGGTGATGCCAAACAGCTTGCAGAGTGTGTGATAGGACTTTTTTCTGACAAAGATAAGGCTGTTAAAATGGCAGAAGCTGCTAAAAAAAGGGCAGAAGCTGATCATGATGCAAACAAGAATTTTGAGAGACTTATGGAGATCTATAAAGAGATATGCCTAGAGTAGTGATGATAAGCAATTTCATAAATCATCATCAGATACCGTTTTGTGAAGAGATGGCAAAGCTTTTGGGTGATGGTTTTTATTTCATACAGACAGAGCCGATGGAAAAAGAACGTGAAGCCATGGGATGGGCTGTCGATGAAAGTAACATTCCGTATCTGAGGCTTTTATATAAAGATGAAGAGGAATGCAAAAGGCTTATAGACGAATGTGATATGTTACTTGTCGGATGGCAGGACAGAGAGGATATCATACTTCCAAGGATACAGAAAGGGAAACTCACCCTGCGTATCAGCGAAAGGATTTACAGGGAAGGGCAGTGGAAAGCCATATCTCCAAGAGGTTTGATCAGGAAATACAAAGAACATATCAGATTCAGAAATAAGGATAATGTTTTCCTGCTTTGCAACGGAGCGTATGTTGCATCAGATTTTAACCTTATCGGAGCGTACCCAAACAGAAAGTTTAAGTTTGGATACTTTCCGGCTTTCAGAGAGTGTGATCTGACAAAAAAACCGTCAAAGGATGTCATAGAGATCATATGGGCAGGAAGATTCATAGAGCTTAAACATCCCGAATATGTTATAAGACTGGCGGCTGATCTTATTGATAACGGATATGACTTCAGGATACATATGATAGGCAGCGGTCCGATGGAAGATGCACTAAAAAACAGTGTCAGAGAAGGAGAACTGGAAGACAATGTCATCTTTTACGGGTTTATAAAGCCTGAAGAAGTCAGAGATGTGATGGATAAATGCCATATACATCTTTTTACCAGCAATTATCTGGAAGGCTGGGGAGCTGTGGTCAATGAGGGAATGAACAGCGGTCTTGCGGAAGTTGTCTGTCGTGAGGTCGGAGCGGCTCCGTATCTGATAAAAGACGGAGAAAACGGACTTCTTTATGATGGAAGCTATGAGGATCTTAACAGAAAAGTATTCTCATTAATGGATGATATTTCTCTTATGGAGAAACTTGGAAAGAACGCATATGAGACGATAGCCACGTTGTGGAACCCGTCTAATGCGGCAAAGCAGCTTATAAGGTTTTACGAAAACTATATTGATAAAAAGATCGATCCGCCAAAAGAAGGACCGATGTCTGTGGCAGAGGATATAAAGCCTGTATGAAGATAACGGTTATAGTACCTGCTTACAATATAATAGACTGTCTCGAAAGATGCATAATGAGCATCATAAACCAGACACTAAAAGATCTGGAGATCATACTGGTGGATGACGGGTCGACTGACGGAACAGCTGCACTGTGTGATTCACTGGGAAAAAAAGACTCCCGTATCAAAGTTCTTCACAAGGAAAACGGGGGTTCTTCAAGTGCCAGGAATATGGGGCTTAAATATGCGACCGGTGATTATATAGGATTTGTTGACAGCGATGATTATATAGAGCCTGATATGTATGAACTGCTTTCGAATGCAGTTGAATACTATGGATTTAAGATGGCCCAGATCTCCAGAGATGAAGTAAATGAGAACGGTAGCAGAAGACCCGATGTGTGTGTGCCGCCTGAAACGGAGACTGTCATAACCGGACATGATATGATGAGAGAGCTTTTGTTGCACAGAGGAGACTGCTCGTTTTGTACAAGGATATGTTCCAGAGAGCTTTTTGAGAACAGGAGCTTTCCTGAGGGCGAACTCAATGAGGACTTTAAGCTTCTCACTGACATGCTGACTGATGTTGAGAGTTTTATCATACTTCCGAAACAGTGTTATCATGTTTATTACCGTATGAACAGTAACAGCAGGAGAAGTGATAAAGAGGATTTTTCCAGAGTCTTTTCCGATATAGTTGTCAATGCCGATTATGTCAGTGAACTTGTTAAACAGAGTTATCCGGATCTTGTGAATGAAGCTTTCAGATTTGGGATGATCCAGCGGCTTGACTATATGCTGCATATCCCGATAAGCATGATGAATACTGATAACAGTTTTTACATGGCAGTTGCATCATATATGCGCAAAAACAGATTTAAGGCTATGGGAAATGATCTGTTGACGAATAAAAACAAATTGTACATATTACTGCTTGGGACTGCACCTAAGAAGGTAAGGCAACTCCATGCAAAGAAAATGCAAAAGAGTATGAAAAGATCATAGATAATAAACTAAAGGGGTAAAAGGAGAAATATATGAAATATTTATATCCGCAGGGTAAGAAAAAAGCATTAACGTTCAGTTATGATGATGGAGAGCATTTTGACAGAAAGCTGGTTGATATATTTAATAATCATGGACTAAAAGCAACCTTTCATCTGAATTCCGGTAATCTTGGACACAGCGGACCGGGGAACACGTATGTTGATCCTGAAGAGTTGGTATCTCTTTACAAAGGTCATGAGGTGGCTTGTCATGGTGTACATCATAAAAATATGCCACGCATACCGCTTTCGGTAATGACTAAAGAGCTTTTTGAAGACAGGATAGCACTGGAAAAGTACACCGGAAAGATCATACAGGGATTCTCCTATCCTTTTGGGAGTTATACACCTGAACTGATATCTGCACTCAAAGCAGTAGGTATAAAGTATTCCAGAACCGTTAACGCAACTGCAGGTTTCTTTCCTCCGGGAGATTTTTATGAATGGCATCCGACATGTCACCACTATGATAACCTGATCGAACTGGGAAAGAGATTCCTTGAGGTTCCGGACTATATAGAACTGCCTCTTATGTATGTATGGGGACACAGTTTTGAGTTTGGCAGAGCAAATGACTGGACAGTAATAGAAGAGTTCACAGAACTGGTATGTGGTAAAGAAGATATCTGGTATGCGACCAATATGGAGATCTGCGATTATCTGACAGCAGTCAAATCATTAGAGTATTCTGCTGATGAGAGTATAGTCCATAATCCGTCTGCGATCAGTGTATGGATTGAAAAAGACGGAGCCATAGAAGAGATCTCTCCCAATGAGACAAGAAGGATCCTGTAATACGATCAGTATCTGATATATCGCAAACTTGAGACTGCATACGGCTTATGCTATAATTATATGGTTCGAGTTTCAAACATGGTATGCTTTTGATCTATGTCAAAGAAGCGATCAAGAAAGAGGAATATATGTTAAATAACAAGACAATTTTGGTGACAGGCGGTACAGGTTCATTTGGAAAATGTTTTACAAAGTATGTCCTGACATACTATGATCCTAAAAAGATCATCATCTACTCAAGGGATGAATATAAACAGTTCGTTATGGCAAACGAGATGAAGGAATATGCAAGCAAGTTACGTTTCTTTATTGGTGATGTAAGAGATGAACAGAGGCTTGAGAGAGCATTTGAGGGAGTTGATTATGTTATTCATGCGGCAGCACTCAAGCAGGTGCCTGCATGTGAGTACAATCCCAATGAAGCCATAAAGACAAATATACACGGTGCGATGAATGTCATAGAAGCTGCACTTAACAAAGATGTAAAGAAGGTTGTGGCACTCTCTACAGACAAAGCAGTTAATCCTGTAAATCTTTACGGTGGAACAAAACTCGTATCCGACAAGCTTTTTATAGCAGCAAACAGTTATGCGGGATTAAAGGATATTAATTTCTCGATAGTCCGTTACGGTAACGTTGCAGGTTCAAGAGGAAGTGTTATACCGTTTTTCAATAACATAATAAAGAACGGCGGAACAGAACTCCCTATAACAGATTACCGAATGACCAGATTCTGGATCAGTCTTACACAGGGCGTTGAACTTGTCATTAAAGCTTTGGCAGAGGCCAGAGGAGGAGAGACATTCATAAGCAAGATACCCAGTTTTAAGATCACTGATCTTGCACAGGCCATGCTTCCCGGATGTGAGATGCCGGAAGTTGGTATAAGAGAGGGTGAGAAGCTTCATGAGATCATGGTGACTGTTGAAGATTCCATGACAACATATGAATATGATAAGCACTTTATCGTATATCCACAGATGGTATGGAACGAAAAACAGATGAATCCGATACCGGGTGGAAAAAAAGTTTCAGACGGATTTTCTTACAGTTCGGGAAACAATACCGAATGGCTTACGGTTGATGAGATCAAAGAACTGTTAAAGGACATAGATCTTGAGAAATAAGTAATGAACAGATCAGGGACATGCAGTAAGCCTGCATGTCCTTTTAACAAGAGAAAGAGGGCATAGTATGAATATACCTGCTATTGAAGGCGGAACGCCTGTAAGGGATAAAAAGATATATTACGGACACCAGTATCTTGATCAGGCTGATTATGATGCGGTTTTGAATGTCCTTAAAAGCGATTATCTTACCTGTGGTCCCAAAATTCCTGAGTTGGAAGAAAAACTGTGCAAGATCACAGGAGCAAAATATGCCGTGGTATGCAGTAACGGTACAGCAGCTCTTCATATCGCGGCCATGGCAGCAGGACTCGGCGAAGGTGATGAACTGATAACCACACCGATAACATTTGCCGCAAGTGCAAACTGTGCACTTTATGTGGGTGCCAGACCGGTGTTCGCAGACATTAATGATGAGACTTACAATATAGATCCGGACAGCGTTGAGGCTCATATCACAGAAAAGACAAAAGCAGTTGTTGCGGTTGATTATACGGGACAGGCAGTTGAACTGGACAGATTAAGAAAAATATGTGAGAAACATGGACTTGTACTAATAGAAGATGGTGCGCATTCGATTGGTACACTTTACAACGGAAAGCATATCGGTTCAATAGCTGATATGACAACATTCAGTTTTCATCCTGTTAAGACCATAACTTCAGGTGAAGGCGGAGCTGTACTTACAAACAGCGAAGAGTATTATAAGAAGCTTATTCTTGCAAGAGCACATGGGATAACCAGAGACACATCTTTACTGGAATATGAATCTCATGGTCCATGGTATTATGAGCAGGTAGATATTGGATATAATTACAGACTGACTGATATACAGGCAGGTCTTTTGATAAGCCAGCTAGACAAGCTTGAGATGTTCAAGTCGAGACGTAAACAGATAGTGGAAATGTATAATAATGCCTTTGCGGATATGGAAACGCTCACAGTACAAAAAGAGATACCGGAATCTGATACGGCAAGGCATCTGTATATACTCAGACTGAATACAAAGAAGCTTAGTATTGACAGGAAGAAGTTTTTTGAAGCTCTCGCTGCAGAAAATGTGATGTGCAATGTCCATTACATCCCGGTTTATTATTTTCCGTATTATCAGAAACTCGGATATAAAAAGGGACTCTGCCCGAAGGCTGAGAAACTCTATGATGAGATCATATCATTACCGCTGTACTATGGTATGACAGATGAGGACGTTGTATCTGTAATAGATGCTGTTAAGAAGATAGCCGATTATTATGCGGTATGATTTTGTTCTGAAGGGATATATGAAGTGATAGGGATAAGAGCTGATGCAAACAAGACCATAGCCACAGGTCATGTCATGAGATGTTTGACCATAGCCCGAGAGATAATAGATCTCGGAGAACAGGTTGTCTTTATTGTGGCAGATGAAGAGTCCGAATCTTTTGTAAATGATATTCTGAAGGATGATAAACTACAGGGATTTGAGTGCGTTGTCCTTAACAGCCCTTGGGATTCTCCGACAGAAGAAATAGACAAGCTTGCATCTTTGATAAAAGAGAAAAGTATAAGGTCGATCCTGTTTGATTCATACAGTTTTGACGCCGATTATTTTTTAAAACTGAAAGAAGCGATCTCAGAAGACGGTAATGGTATAACGCTGGCATGTATGAATGATATCGCAAAGGAAAAGTATCCTGTTGATATATTTATCAATTACAATGCATATGCGGTCACCCTTGGATACGAAGAGATATATGACGATGAAACAAGACTTTTGCTCGGACTTAATTATGCTCCGCTAAGAGAACAGTTTGCAAAGGTTTATCGAAGCGAACATGATATGCCTCAGAATGTTCTTGTTGCAGCAGGCGGCGGAGACGTAACCGGTATTTTACTTGATATACTGGAAGAGGCTGAAAAAGAACCGGAGCTTGCACGCATGGATTTTCATGCCGTTGTGGGAAGTATGACGGATGGTCAGGATGATCTTATGAGACTGGCATGGTGTTGTGAGAATATCTTTCTTCACAGAAATGTGACCGATATGGCAAAGCTTATGTCACAGTGCGATGTGGCTATATCTGCTGCGGGAACGATGTTAACAGAGCTTTGCTGTATGAAGGTTCCGACAATAGAGTATGCGATCGCTGACAATCAGCTTATGAACCTGGAATATTATAAGGAACAGGGACTCATGATAGGGGCCGGTGATCTTCGAAGTGACAGAAGCGTGGTGGTGAAGCGTATTGTACGCGAGCTAATAGAACTGGTGTCTGACAGAAAACGACTTGCAGCTATGCGCAAATCCCTTGAAGGTATATGTGATGGCAGAGGCGCAAAACGTATAGCACAGGAATTGTGCTGTTAGTGATCCGATGAAAAATAGAGCATCTTTGACGAGGATATTCATATAAGTTATGATAAAAATTTTAAAACGTCTGAACATACTTCTTGATAAAAAACAAAAGAATAAGATGGTGCTGATCGTTTTTCTTATGCTCATAGGCGGTGTACTTGAATCATTGAGCATTTCAGCGATCATACCTGTGATGAGCGTTTTGCTGGATCCGAATGCTGTTACGACAAACAAGTATCTCGCACCCGTTTATAAAGGACTTCACATGAGTTCACCCATGCAGTTCACGCTTGTGATGATGGTCGCCCTTGTGCTGGCATTTATCTTAAAGAATCTGTTTTTGTTTATTCAGAATGTTGTTCAGTTAAGGTTTGTATATACCAATCAGTTTGCTACATCAAGGCGAATGATGATAAATTTCATGAAGCGTCCGTATGAGTATTATCTCGGAGCTGAGACGGCAGTCATCCAGAGAAACATAACCTCCGATGTAAATAACATGTATGCTTTGATACTCACCATCTTGCAGCTTACCAGTGAGATAGTTGTATTTACATGTCTTGTGGCTGTTCTTTTGGCGGTAGATGCAGCCATGGTCATAACCATAGCAGGACTTTTGATAGCTGTACTGATAGTAATAAAAGTCGTTTTAAAACCTATCATGTATAAAGCGGGTCAGGACAATCAGGATTATTACAGTGCTCTTTTCAAATGGATTGAAGAGGCTGTTATGGGTATAAAGGAGATCAAAGTAGCAGGCAAGGAACATTATTTTATAAATGAATATGCCCGTTGCGGAGAAGGATATGTAGGTGCTGTCCAGAAGTATAATGTCTACAATTCCACACCCAGACTTCTTATCGAGACCATATGTATAGGTGGACTTGTTGGATACATGTCGGTGGTTATGGTCGGTGGAGCGACAGTGGATGAACTTCTTCCTCAGTTATCTGTATTTGCTCTTGCGGCAATGAGGCTTCTTCCCAGTGCCAACAGGATAAACAATTATACGACATCATTATCGTATTTCGAACCTTTCCTGTGGAATGTTTCAGAGCATCTCCAAACAGAGATCAATGATAAGAATGTAGTTTATGATGAGGCTGCTTACCGCGTAAAGAAGGAGGTAACTAAGCTTCCTGTACTTAAGGAGATTGCGGTAAATGATATAAGCTATGCTTATCCGAATACAGATAAGCTGATTTTTGATCATGCGGACATGAAGATACCTGTTGGATCTGCAGTGGGTATTGTCGGCACATCCGGATCCGGAAAGACCACCATGGTGGATGTTTTACTTGGATTACTCACTCTTAAGACGGGAACTATCACAGCCGACGGTGTCGATGTGATGAGTAACTACAGCGGATGGTTAAAGAACATAGGCTATATACCTCAGACCATCTTTATGATAGATGACACGATAAGGAAAAACGTGGCATTTGGATACAGGGAAGATGAGATAGACGAAGAACGTGTATGGGCGGTTCTAAAAGAAGCCCAGCTGGATGAGTTTGTTAAAGGTCTTCCGGATGGACTTGATACAAGCATAGGCGAGAGGGGAATAAGGATCTCAGGAGGTCAGCGTCAGCGTATAGGTATTGCTAGAGCGTTATTTGAGGATCCCGAGGTACTGGTATTAGATGAAGCAACATCTGCTCTGGACGGAGATACAGAGGCTGCGATAATGGATTCTATAAATCGTCTACATGGAAGGAAGACACTTATAATAATCGCTCACAGGTTACAGACAATAGAAAAATGCGATATGGTATATCGTGTGGAAAACGGAAAAATAAGCAGAGAGAGGTAAAACCCCCTCTCTGTTTTTAAGTGCGCCTAGCGGCGCACGTTTCTAACGGGTTAAAGTCCCGAATCCGCCCGGTAGTGGGAAGGATATAGCCGAAGGCAAGGGTGTCAGTCGTGAGGCGGAATCTGAAGGAAGCTGGATGTGGGGAACAAACTAA